>JAYTTI010000026.1:0-83416 GCA_043745405.1 Ferruginibacter sp.
GAGCCATTTGCCAACCTTGACCCGACTACCCAGCTAAGATTGGTTGTTATGATAAAACAAATGGCAGCAGATAAACGTATGTGCATTATTGTTAGCAGCCATGATATTAACCATGTTTCGGAAGTAAGCAGCAGGATTTTGCTAATGGAAAAGGGTAAAATTATTAAAGATATTGCCGGTGGAGAAGCTGCTTATGATGAAATGGTAGAATATTTTAAAGTGAAATAGCTTCAATTTCAGTTAAAAAAATACAAATTGCAGTTATTGTGCCGTATTTAAAAGAAAAACTTATATTTGCAACTTAATTTAATACAATACAATTTTAAAAAATGGACAAAACACTAGGCACCGTTAAGTTTTTCAATTCTGAAAAAGGATTCGGTTTTATCAAGCATGATGATTCTAACAAAGAAACTTTCGTACATGTTAGCGGATTAATCAATGACATTAAAGAAGGCGACCATGTAGAATTTGATCTGCAGGAAGGTAAAAAAGGTTTAAATGCCGTTAACGTTAAATTGATCTAATAGAACATATTGATCTTTGTTAATAAAAGGTATTGGGCTGCTAATTTTTTAGCAGCCCTTTTTTTACGTTATTCACTCAACAGGATAACCCAATATTTTTTGTTCTTATTAAATAACCATTCGTTTATCTAATTAAATTTTTATCACAATAAAACAGTTAAACAAAATGTATCCCCATTTTGTAATTAAATTTGCATTGTAAAATAAATAAACATGAAAAAAATATTCATAAGTCTGTTATCCCTAATTTCTTTTGCTGCATTTTCCCAATCACCTTCTGGCAAAATTGTGCTTAAGAAAGGGCAGCACTTTTTAGTTGAATCAAAGTCGGATGGTATTATAACACAGGAAATGATGGGGCAAAGTATGGAAATGACTTTAGAGAACAGTACTGTTATCAGTACTGAAGTAAAGGATATTAAAAATAACAACTACACTATTACTCAAACACTTACTGCTGTAAAAACAAAGTTTAGTGGTATGGGCCAGGATAAATCTTTTGATAGTGATAAAAAAGAAGATATGGACGGTGAGGCAGGGGCCATATACAAAGACAAGGTTAACGTTCCAAAAGATATCACTATAACTAATGAAGGAGTAAATATTTCAACAGCTGACACTTCAAAAACCGAAACTGCTGATGGGGTAAACGCATTATCAGAAATGCTGGGAGCAATGAGCGGGGGGCAGGATAATATTGCAGGTGCCTTATTTTTGGTAATACCCAAGGGCAAAAAAAAAGGTGATATATGGGTTGACAGTTCTGTAAATGAAGGCGTAAAAATGACCAGAACGTTTACCCTTACTTCAATTGCCAATAAAGAAGCTATTGTTACTATTAATGGTATTGTCGATATCAATAAAAAAATGCAACTCCAGGGAATGGATTTGAATACTGTTATGACAAGTAAAATTAATGCAGTAGTATTGGTAGATATTATCAGTAGTATACAAAAAGAAAATAAAAGCGTTACAGATGTTTCCGGAACAATTGATGTGATGGGGCAATCTGTACCCATAACCTCAACAATAAACAGCTTAACTACTGTTAAAAATTTATGATTGTAAAAAAGTAAAAAATAAAAGGGTGGACAATAATTTTTTATATTGTTTATTTTTACTTACGGAGGACAACATAAATCAGTTTGCAGCTAAAATGGTATTAACATTTTGTTTGTAGAGGTAGCGGTAACCCACTGCACCAGCAAAACTTACACCGGCAACTATCAGCCATAAATTAAAAAAGCCAATTGCCTCAACAATTTGGGTACCGGTACTGCTGCCAATTACCTGTGCCGCACTCCAAGCCATTGTGTATAGTGCGGCGTATTGGCCGCGGTTATCATCTGTGCTTCTTGCTATGTAATAACTGCTCATAAACGGCATTGCCATCATTTCTGCAAAGGTCATAAAAAGCATAAAAAGTGCAGCAATTAAAAACCCGTGAAAAAAGGGGATATCCAATATCAAAAAAGAAATGGCCATCACGATACTTCCATAACTCATCAATACAAGGTATGGCCTTCTGCCTTCCAGCTTAAATACAATCACCATTTCAACCAATGCAATCAATATGCCGTTTAGTGACATTACTATGCCTATCAAAAATTCATTCAGCTGCAAACCCTTTTTAAAATATAAAGGCACAGTTGTAAATAGCTGAAAAAAACAGGTGGCAAATAAAACTTGTAATGCTATAAAAATTAAAAATGTTTTATCCTTATAAGGCGACGCAGCAGTATTAATTTTTACTTTTTGTTTGGCTACTTGCTTTTGTTGTGCCAACGTAATTTTTGGTAATAAAGCCAATAATAAAAATGCAGCAATAATATTGGTGGTTCCATCTACCCAAAATAATAACTTATAATTAATAGAGGCCAGTATGCCACCCAGTGCGCTACCAATCCCCCAGCCCAAATTTATTGCCAGCCTTACCAGTGAAAAAGACTGTGTCCTACTTTTAAGGTCGCTGTAAAAAGCAATAGCAGTGGCATTTGCGGGCCTGAAAGATTCATTTACAAAACTTAAAAAAAAAGTACAAATGCAAATGGCCAAATAAGATTGCATCTGTCCCAATACTATAAATAAAATACCTCCACAGAACAATGATAAAAACTGCGTATAATAAAATCCAAAGCGGTCACTTATTTTGCCCCCGGCAAATGCACCTGCCAATGAGCCCATTCCATAAATGGCTACCACCCATCCACCCTGCTGCATTGTATAACCAATATGGGTGCAATACAATGTCATAAAAGCGAGTACTATAGTGCCACTTCTGTTAATGAGCATTACTACAGCTAACAGCCACATCTTACGAGAAAGGCCTGCGTAAGCATTTTTATAAAGATTGATGGTGGTATTAATCATAAAGAAGATGGTAAAGATATTTATTTAAAATATTCTTTATTAAGCTACGGCAAAAATTAAACTGTAATTGTAAGAGTTAGAATGAATGTTAGATCTTAATAAGAAACTAAGTTTTTTACTTTAAGGCAGTCTTTATAAGTGGCAGCAAAGCATCTGCCCATACTTTGTATTCAAGGCCGGATGGATGCAGTCCATCTGTTGCAATCAAACTGGCGTCAGTTGCGGCCATTCTTGTATAACCTGTGATATCTAAATATTTTACACCAGCCTGTTGTGCTATTACTTTATTGATAGCATTAAATACATCTATTTCTTTTGCTATTAAAGCTTTATCACTGCTACTTGCAAAAGGAGTAACACTGTAATCGGGAATAGATAATACCATCACTCCTTTTTTATTGTTGCCTGCGTATTGTATTGCCTTATTTAACAAAGTTAAAAACTCATCAGCATATTGCTGCTGCGATTGATGCTGGTATTGGTTATTGACCCCAATTAATAAAGTAACAATATCATAGGTTTGTTTTAATGGAGCTGCACTAGCAAGAGCGTTTAATAAATTACCGGTTGTCCACCCGGTTTTTGCAATTATTTCCGGCGAGCTGAAATTAAAACCCTGCTCCTGTAAATATTTTACGGTTTGCTCAGGAAATCTCTTTGAGGCCGATACAGATTCGCCACTGGTATAAGAATCACCCAATGCTAAAAAAGATTTGCGGATAGTTGTATCGGCAACAACAGATTTACCAGTAATATTGGTATGCATATTCATCTTATCATCTTTTAAAAAGGATAACTGTGCACAAAATATTGAAACTGTTAATACAATTAATTTACCCATCGGCTAATAAACGAAATTACCATTAAAGTAGTTCTTGCATAAAAAAGCCTCTTTTTAAAGAGGCTTTTATACAGTAGTTTTGGTAACATTATTTATATAAAATTTTGTAGTATTCGTCTGCCATCCTGTTGCTATCAAACTTAACCTGCACATCATTCATACCGTTTTTCATGATCTCCCGCCATGTATCTTTGTTATCGTAATACAAAGGAAGAATCTGGTTTTCCAATATTTCGTACAGTTTATTCATATCATATTCATCCTGTTCCTGCACATGGATATTTTCGTAATCAATCGGCGGTACCACAAAACCATTATTTCCGTTATGGATAAATTCGCATATCCAGCCATCATTGGTACTAAAGTTTACTGCACCATTCATTGCCGCCGTCATGCCACTTGTACCACTTGCTTCCCTTGGTACTCTTGGATTATTTAACCAAACATCGGCCGCCTGTTTAAGGCGTTTGCTAAGAGAGAGTTCATATCCAATACATACTGCGACATTTTTATATTGTTTGCTTAAATGCACCAGGTGATTAAAATCATTAATGGCAGGGTAATCTAAAGGATAAGGCTTACCTGCCCAGATAATTTGTACTGGGTATTTGGTATTGCTCAACAGTGCTTCAAAGCGTTTATGGTCACGGGTTAGTAACTCAGCTCTCTTATAACCGGCAAACCGACGTGCCCACACAATGGTTAAAACATCAGGATCCATTAATTTACCTGTCTGGTCGGCTACAATATCCAAAGCTCTTTTCTTTAAAAATCTTTTGCGGTCATCAAACCAAACATCATCTGCATTTGCCTTGGCTTTATATAATTGTTTATCGGCCCAATAGGTCCAGTTTTGTGCATTGGTAATAGCTTTTATTTCACAAATACCTTTATACTTTCCCCACATTTTTCGGCTTACTTCACCATGTAACTGCGATACGCCATTGGCCAGTTTTGCAAAACGTAAAGCAGCGAGTGAATGATTAAACTGGTCATCTTTAATACCTGTTAATTTGCGCACATCATCTAAATGCATACCGCAGAAATAACTCATTTTCTGGCAAAGAAAAATATCGTGTTTTTCATTACCTGCTTCTTCCGGTGTATGGGTTGTAAATACCAGGCGCTTTCTTACATCTTCTATATTTCCAAATTTTCTAAACAGGTAAAATGCGGCGCTGATAGCATGTGCTTCATTTAAGTGATATAGCTCAGGATTAAAATTTATTTCATCCATCAGCTTGGCACCACCAACACCCAATAAAATAAACTGTGCCACTTTGGTAGCTACATTTCCATCATATAAACGATGTGTAATAGTCTGGCTAACGTAATCATTCTCCGGCAAATCGGTGCTTAACAAAAACATCGGGGCACTCTTAAATGTTTGTGGGTTAAGATACCACACTTTTACCCATACAGGATGGTCGTGAATGGTTATCTGAAATTTTATGCCGGTATCTTCTAAAAAATTATATATTTTTTCGTTCCATTGCACCTGTAGCGTTTGATCAGCATTTCGGGCCTGGTCGTAGTAACCATATTTCCACAAAATACCTATACCTACTAAATTTTGTTTCAGTTCGTAAGCACTACGCATATGTGAGCCAGATAAAAAACCTAGGCCACCACTATAAATTTTTAAAGGCTGGTGTACTGCAAACTCCATTGAAAAGTAAGCTATTTTTTTGCTGTAATTATCGTCGACAGGGTAAGGAACTTTAAAATTATTAAAACTCATAAAGGACAAATTTTTTTAGGAACGCAATATAATGGGAATTTTCAGAAAATGATGATATAATAAAAAAATGTTGTGTACATATTACACAATGAATGCAGTAAATAACGGCTTCACTTGATTTTTATTTTAACAGTCATTTTTAATGTGTGCATTTCAAATTTTCGCTGCATATGCAGGTTACCTGGTTTTGCCGTTAAGGCGTTCAGACGTTTTTATTTCTTTGATAACTTGACATCTTAACGCCTTAACGGCAATTTACTGATTCTTTAATTCTTAAATAAAGAGCAGCAATTTGAAATGCACCCTTTTAATACTCATTTTATTTCTGAACTATTGCCGTTACTTCTATTTCAATTAAAAGATCGTCGTTAATAAGCCGCCTTACTTCTACCATGGTGGCTACTGGTTTTATGCCTCCAAAAAATTCGCCATGTGCTTTACCCGCCAGTTCCCATTCATCAATATTGACTACAAACATTCTTGTACGTACCACATCATTTAATGAACCACCCAACTGCTGTAACGCTTTTTCAATTTTTTGAAAAATAAATTTTGCCTGGGCATATAAATCACCCTTGCCGACAAGTGTATCGTCATCCATTGCAGTGGTTCCTGCAACTTCAATAATATTGCCCACTCTAACAGCTCTTGAATAACCAACAATATCTTCCCAGGGCGAACCTGAACCTGTTTGCTGCCTCATATCTTCAGTTTTATGTGCAAATTACAACAACCGGTTAATATTTCAATTTTGGAAATATCAGTACTTTTTTTTAGGTTTGTCTAAATTTTAATTTAGACTATATGAATTATTCTGTTTCAGAAGAAAACTATATCAAAAGCATTTATCACCTTCAGCAACAAACGGAAACGGTTACCACCAATTCGCTGGCCAACGAATTGCGTACCAAACCGGCTTCGGTTACAGACATGCTAAAGAAACTGCAAATAAAAAAATTAGTAGAATATGAAAAATACCGGGGTTTTAAATTAAATGGCACCGGTAATAAAATAGCCATCAATATTGTGCGCAGGCACCGCCTGTGGGAATTTTTTTTAGTAAATAAATTAGGCTTTGAGTGGGATAAAGTGCACGACATTGCTGAAGAACTGGAACATGTGAGCAGCGCAGAGCTCATTAAAAGATTAGACAGCTTTTTAAATTTCCCACAAACAGATCCGCATGGTGACCCCATACCCGACACCAATGGAAAGATTGCCATTATTAAACAACAATGCCTGACAGAAGTTGCAGCAAAAAAAAATGTGGTGGTTAGCTCTGTAAGCAACCAATCGCCTGAAATGCTGGAGATGTTAAAACATTATCATATTGCCATCGGCACCACGTTAAAAGTAAATAAACATTTTGCTTTTGATGGCTCTGCAGAAATTAAAGTATCAAAACATACAGCCTGCATTATCACCCAACAGGTAGCAGCAAATATTTTTGTACATCATGACTAATCATTTACATACACACACTTCTTTAAGCGAAGTACATCAAAGTATTGATACTACCGGTAGCAAAAAAACTGGCCTCAGAAAAATACTGTCTTTTTTTGGACCGGCCTATCTTATCAGCGTTGGTTATATGGACCCGGGCAACTGGGCAACAGACCTTGCAGGTGGCAGCAAGTTTGGGTATACTTTAATATGGGTGCTGTTAATGAGTAACCTGATGGCATTATTATTACAGGGCCTTTCTGCAAGACTGGGTATAGTAAGAGGGCGTGACCTGGCGCAAGCTAACAGGGAAGCCTACCCGAAATATGTGAACTTTATTTTATACATTTTTGCAGAAATTGCCATTGCCGCCTGCGACCTTGCAGAAGTGTTAGGTATGGCCATAGGCATACAATTACTAACGGGTCTGCCATTGGTATGGGGTGTTTCCATTACTGTACTGGATACATTTTTGTTATTGTACTTGCAGGCATTGGGCATGAGAAAAATGGAAGCATTTATTATTGCATTAGTTGGAGTGGTAGCTATCTCATTTTTAATTGAAATAATACTGGCCAAACCCGATTTGGGTGAAGTTGCCCTAGGTTTTATTCCACATACATTATCTGCTGAAGCGCTCTATATTGGGATCGGTATTATTGGTGCCACTGTAATGCCGCATAATCTATATCTCCATTCCGCCCTGGTACAAACCAGGAAGATTGAACGAACTGATGCCGGCATAAAACAAGCTATAAAATTTAACAGGATAGATACAACCATCGCACTAAACCTGGCATTTTTTGTAAATGCCGCCATATTGGTTTTAGCGGCTACGGTATTTTTTAAAACCGGTAATTCGCAGGTTGCAGAAATAAAGGAAGCACACAGGTTATTACCGGGATTTTTAGGAAACCTTGCCCCAATAGTTTTTGCCATTGCATTAATTGCTGCCGGCCAAAGCAGTACTATCACCGGTACTTTAGCAGGGCAAATAATTATGGAAGGTTATTTAAGTTTACGGGTAAACCCATGGGTAAGACGGTTAATAACAAGGCTCTTAGCCATCATACCTGCACTGATTGTGATTATAATTTATGGAGAAAAAGATGTTGATGCCTTACTTATTTTTAGCCAGGTTATATTAAGTGTTCAATTAGGTTTTGCTATTATTCCATTGATCCATTTTGTAAGCGATAAAAAAACGATGGGTATTTTCGCCATCAACACCATTACAAAAATTGCTGCCTGGGTAATTGCAGTTGTATTGGTTTTTTTAAATTTAAAAATGATTACCAATGAGGCTTCAGGTATTTTTTTAGCGGATGCCATCGGGCCAAAAATTCTTTTAAGCATTGCAGGTATATTATTTTTATCATTGCTGGTTTACATTACTATATTTCCATTATTGGGCAAAAGAAAAATACCTGCCTCCATACAAATGCATGCTGATGTGCATAGTTTAAAAAAACTGGTTATTCCTGAATTTCATAAAATTGCCATTGCACTTGACTTTAGTGAAAATGATGAGAAATTACTGGCATTTGCATTGGGGCAGGGTAAACAAAACACACATTATATGTTGGTACATATTGTTGAAAGCGCTTCAGCAAAATTATTGGGTAATGACAGCGATGATTATGAAACAAGGAAAGATAAAGAGCGAATGGATTTTTATGTAAACTATTTACAGCAGCTGGGCCATACTGCCGAAGGTTATCTTGGATTCAGGAACAGGGCAAAAGAAATTGTACGAATCGTAAAAGGGCTAAAAGCAGATATGCTGGTAGTAGGCGCACATGGTCATACAGGGTTAAAAGATTTTATTTATGGAGAAACGGTGAACAGTGTGAGGCATGAATTAAAGATACCGGTGTTGGTGGTAAACGTTTAATATTTCACACAAAGAGTGCTAAGGATACAAAGTACACAAAAGAGATAGACGAATGGTATTTTGCGTTGTAACCTTTGTCTTTCGTTGTGGGCTTTGTGTGAAACGACTACTTGTTTTTACTTGCTTTATCTCTTAAAATTTCTCTTGTCTTAATTCCTGATTCTTTAAGGTCGTCCTTACTCCAGTCGCCGAAATCGGATGCAGAATTTTTTAATACAGAACAGGTTTCATCTTTATCCGAAACGGACCATGTGATCCAGCTTATTTGTTTTGTGTCCATCCATTTGATCCATTTGTTCCATTCATCATAATCTATCGGGCCATTTCCCGTTGCCTGCATGCCTGCTGATTCTGAAACAAAAAGAGGTAAGCCTTTGGCAAGGGCTTCATCGGCCCTGTCCCTTAAATTCTTTTTATGTGTGCCGGCATAAAAATGCAACGAATACATTAAATTTTTATACCCGCTGATAGGGTCTTCTGCGGGCAGGTTAACATCTTGGTCCCAATGCGGGCTGCCCACTAAAATAATATTGTATGGGTCAATGGCCCTGATGGTGGAAATTATTTCAGTAGAATATTTTTTTACTTCTGGCCATGTTTCGGCATCGGGTTCATTAAATATTTCGTAAATAATATTCGGGTAGCTGCCGTAAGTAGTGGCCATTTCTTTAAAAAACTCTTTGGCTTCTTTTAAATTAATATTATGGCTATGCCAGTCGATGATAACATAAATACCTTCGGCAATAGCTCCCTCTATTACAACTTTCATCAAATGTTTAGACGTTGCTGAATCTTTTATATATCCGTTATCAGGCTCTACACCCATGGAAGCCCTTACTACATTGCATTTCCAGTCCCTATGCAGCCACCTTACGGCTAAAGCTGTGTAAAAGCGTGGGTGAAAACAGCTCCAGCCAAAGCTCATGCCATTTAGTACAACAGGCTGGTTATATTGGTCCACCAATTTCGTTTCATCAACACTTAACCTGCCATGTATTTTTACAGGCTGGGCGTTACAGTAAAAAATAGTACTTAAACAAAGTAATACTATTGCGATTATTTTCATTGTAGTTTTTTATAAAATTAATTTAAAGTAATGATATTTCTATAATTCAAGTTTGCGCAAGCAACTATATCCCTTGTTCATTTTTTGCCCTGATAGGCTCAGGCCTCCGACCATAAGTGTTCGGAAATATACGCCAAATAGGGGGCTCCAATTTCCCTGTCGTCCCGATTAATTTTGATATTTTCTTTAGAAACCAATAGCCGTAAGAATAATAATTTATACAGGTTACAACCTTGCCACCAAAAAATAATTTAAAGCTATTGATACCTTTCATGCTTGCATCCTGTGTATCTTTTGCATAGCCGCCAAAGTCGAACACTTTAAAACCCATTTTCTTGAAATGCAGGATATCGCTCACTACAAGGTATTTATGCGCCCTTCCCACCAGGCTTTTGTCTCCATCGTCGTGCAGTCTTCTTGTGCCTGAATGAAGCCCCCGCACTATGCCAATATTTTTATCGATAAGATAACTGTGGGCAGCAAGTACCTGCCCGTTATTTTCTGCAAAACTCATTGCGACACAATCGCCTAACGCCACCATATTTTCCTTGCTTGCTGTGAATGTGTTTTTTCTTATTGCAAAATCATTAAAAAACTCCACAAATCCATCTATATCATCGTCAAAATAACAAATCGTTCCTTCAGTCGCTGCTTTCTTTATCTTTCTTCGCACATCGGTGGAGAAATTAGCAAAGATTATTTCCTGATCCTGTTCAAGATTCAATTCAACGGTATGACTAATATCTTTTACTCCGTGAAATTTTTTCTTATGCTGATCTTTCAAGTGCATAAAAACGTTGAGAGAAAATATATCGGCAATACGAAATTGATAATCGAACCATGTTTCCCGCACCTTGAAAAGAAATATTTTTTTATAATAATTTATCATATTAATTATCATTTAAATAATCAGACATTTTCTTTCGAGGCAAATTGAAGATCCCCAATGCTTTAAATTGTGTAGGGTCGGATACATAGTTCTTCCAACAGGCAATGTTCTTATTTGAACCCTCAGCCAGGATAGACACCTTACGTATTTTTGTAAAAGATCGGATTCAAAAACCTGTAAGATTAAAACTCATCATCTTAATACGTACAGAAGGCAGGAATGGTTGGTTAAGAATTTTTTTATTTTCAACGCTACTTAATCGCCTGTATATTTTTGGTCTGTTTGATAATTCATTTAGCGAAGCTATCGTACAAAGACTTTCCGGATTTTGTAGCAAGTTAAATGTTATTAGTTATATATTAGTATGCTTTTACTTTATTCGCAGGCAAAAGCCTCCTTACCTGATGCAAATAAAAAATAGTATCCTTAAAACAACCGAAGTTTTAAAAACTTCGGTTGTTTGGTTATACTACGACCAATCAAAATCTACAATTTTTCCATCTAGTTTCCACTTTGCCGGCACCGGTGTTTCCATCCAGTCCAATGGTTTGCCAACAGGCAGTATTTTAGCTGCTGATGTAAAGCATTTTTTTATAAATGCTTTTTGTTCTGCACCCACAGCATCCGGTTGTGCCGATATTAACAAAGGCGTGCCGCTTTGGGCGAGCAACTGAATCCATTGTTTATTTTTCGCCCATGCAACTTTATTGGTAAGCCCTACACAATCTGCATCAACTGCATAAAAATGATTATGTTGTATACCCCTGAAGGCAAGCGAATTCACCCCTATCTTTCTTGTACGTTCCCATTCGTTGCCGCTTGTATCATCACCAATCCTGTTTACCTAAAACAAACCGGCACTAAGATGGCTGATGGTATTGCAACCAATAAGATACATACTGCCTGTGGCTTCAAGAATGGACGTATACAGGTGTAAAATAATTTCTGCCGTTGTTTTTGACTTATCATAAAAACGCCAGCCTGCCGGAGTTATGGTTTCTTTCATTTCAAAACCCCATTTTCCTAAAATATCAAAAGTACTGAAATCGTGTTTTACCATTTCGTATCCCCATTGACTGTATAAGGCAATATTTCTTTTTACCCGTTCAATATTTTCTTCGATACCTGGGTCCAGCACGGGCTTTTTTGGGTCGTTACGCCCCTCAATAGGAGGTAATAATAAAGTTACTTTATCATCATGTGCCACACACAATGGCCTTATCCATAGAGCAGGGCGCATCCCTAATTTTTTTACGTCTGTCGCCAGTTTGCCCATGTCTTTAAATTTATCATTTGGCTTTGAATAATGATCCTGCCAGCAACAATCGCCAGGCAATAATGGTGAGTACTTTGCCCAGCCGGCATCAATCACCGAAAAAGGGCGGTTGTTAGTATCCGTCGCCAAATCAGCCAGCAATGCGGTATGTTGTAAAATAAGTTCCGATGAATTATTACCATGAGCAAAATACCAATCGTTTATTCCACATACCGGTTGTTTGGGGAGCTTTGGGTTTGTACACATCATTTTACAAAAACGCTTACCAGTTGTAAAGGGTCTTTCGCCCTCTATACTTTTTGTTGTGATGATACTGGCTGCATGTAATTTTCGCTGGCCCAATTGAAGGCCAACACCGCCGGAAGAAGTATCCGGCGTAAGCTGAATAGTATTATTGTTTATTTGCCAAAAACATATACTGCCAGCACCGGTTTGTACACCAAAGCAGTTGGTATTTTTTGCATCATACTGCATAAAATACCAGGGCATTTTGTGGGTAGCTTCCATCACTTGTCATGATACATCGCCATACGTCCGTTCCCAATGATCTCCGAGGTATTTTGCAGTTAAATCACTGCTGTACTTCCATTTAAGTTGTATATTATCCAGTGAAACTGTTGGCGATTAAACATACACTTTTAATACGGTTCCTTCCTGTTGTATGGTTACTTCAACATCTCTATTTGTCCATTTTAATTTATCAGTAGAAAAAAGAGCCATAAGCTGTCCGCCGCTGTTGATCGATATTTCATCGGGCAAAGCCAATAAATATTGAGGGGGTAAATTTGCAAAGGCCGAAGAGGTATTTATTATAAGCCCGGCAATAGAAACACCTGATATTTTTATAAAATTTCCCCTGTTCATAATTTATATTTTTAAGCGCCTAAAAAATAAAATATCACCACCTCATAATTTTTTTTATGCATGCAGTTAATTCAGCGGCTATTAATGTATGTTCTGCAAGATCAGGGTGACTGTCGCAGCCATTATGATACTGTTTTGAAAAAAAATAAGTTTGCACTTTTTTATCACCATTGTCATTTACCATTTTTTTAATGGCACTTAAATAGTTTTTCAATACCGCTGTCAATTGTTCATCACCCATTGGGCTGGTTAATAAAATAATTTGTGTAGCAGGATAATGACTTCTTAGCTGTGCAATAAATTGTACATAATTTTTGCAGAAAATAGCAGAGTCCTGTATACCATCATTTTGACCAAGACAAACAGTCAATACATCGGGTTGATATTTTTTAAAATCCCATTGCAGTGAATCGTCCCGCATATCTATCTTATCAAAAACCGGCGGCATAATAATATCCATATTGCAGCAACTGTGCATCAGACCGATGCCGGAAACCGCACTTAGCGCCCACTGTGCGTTTAATGTTCTTGCTGTAGTAGGGCCATAACTTAGGTAGGCATTGTGCTGGTCTTGCCACACACCCTTTCCACAGGGCATTTCAGACTGGTCGCTACCGGTACCGCAGGTAATGGAGTTACCAATAAATTCTATTTTACGCAAGGGCCTTGCTGCAGGCTTTACTAATTGTTTACATTGCAGGCCCACAAACTCAAGGTATCCAATATTGGCTTCGGTATTTTTGCAGATTAATAAAGTATGTTCGCCTTGCGATAAACCTTTTGCCACATTAATGGTATCCTGTTTTGATTTTGTTTGCAACCTTACCGGTTTACCATCGATAACAACTTCTAAATAATTATGATTTTTTTGCCACAGCTCCTGGTCTTTTACAATAATATTACAATCACCTCCCTTAAATTTTGTTTGTATATAAACACCCGGCTGCCAAAACCTTGGCAGTAATGGATTGCTAAAACTGATACGTCCGGTGTATTGAATATAAGGATGGTTTGCTGCAAAAAATTTCAATCGAGCAGGTGAATTATTTTGTGCTGTCACTGTTACAACAGGTAATAAAAAAGAAAAGTATTGTGAAAGCTCTTTGCATATTGATTGAATGCTTTTTTTAATAAATTTCAACAAGTGGTTGTTTATAAAAGAGGTTGTAACCGCTTCATTACTTCAACACAAGCCCTTGTATTATGATAAGGGCATTTCCATATTCCTACTTTATCCTGCCTCTTCATAACGGTACCATCGCCGTTTCTGCCCCAAAACCATTCGCCGTAAATTTTATCTTTAATAAATATGCTGGTATATTGCCACGACTGCCATGATTTTTGTAGCCAGGCATCATCGTTTGTTAATTGCCATTGATTTAAAAAACCTACCATGGCTTCTGCCTGCACCCAGTTATGTTTTTGTTTTACAAAGTGGTTGGTGGATGGTTCATATTCGTACCAAAGTCCTCCATCTGTATCCACACCTTCGGCTGCAGCTGCTGCTATTTTTATTGCTATCTTTTTAACGCTTGCACTTAATGCTTCATCATTGATTGCTTCAGTAGCTTCCAGTAATAACCATGCTGCCTCAATATCATGCCCGTAAGAAATTGTATCCGATTTTCTGTTCCACTGTTCATCAAAAAAAAGAACCAGGTGGCCGCTTTTTGCATCTACAATATGCTCCGTAAAGTTTTGTATAAGATTTTTAATTTGCTCTTTTAGTTTTTCGTCGGACCAAACCTGGTATAATGTTGTGTAAGCCTCCAATACATGCAAATGAGTGTTCATTGTTTTTTTTTCATTGGCATCTTTATCACTCAAACGAAGATCAGCCAATGGCTGCCAGTCACGGGTAAACGCTTCAAGGTAGCCGGTATTTTTTGCATCAAAACTATGCTCCTCAATGGTACGGTACAATTCAACAGCAGTATTTTTTGCAGCTTCGTTATTGGTAATTTTTTCATATGCACTGCATGCGTATATGGCAAAAGCCAATGCATAAATCTGTTTCTTGGTGTCTAAAGGTTTTCCGTTTGCATTGATTGTCCAGTACACACCACCATATTGCCTGTCAATAAAATTGGCAGTAAAATAATTAAAAGCAATCCTTGCAAAATGTAAGTGTTCGGGGTTATTAGTTACCTGGTAAGCTGCGGAAAATGCCCAAAGTATCCTGGCGCTTAATACTGCCCCTTTTGGCGCATCAGGGAACCTTGTATTATCCTCATCAATACGACCGATAAAACCACCGTTTACAGGATCATTTGTATTCTGCATCCAATACAAAAGTATTTCACTTAATTCGGCCTCTACCTCTTTGTAATATCCCGTTAAAAATGCTGTATCTGAAGTCATTGCCTGATTAGTACAATTTTAATAAAAAAGAAAAATGAAGATTATTGCTTAACAGCTATTTTTCCTGAACTGCAGTTGGCTTTGCCTGAAGATAATTTTTATTTTGCTCAATAATTTTCATAATTGTTTGTACAGACGCTGCAGAGCGAAAGCCATCTTCGGGTGTATTGATAACATAATCTGTTAACTGTTCAATGGTGCTGGTGGCCACATGCATCCTTGTATCAGACGATGCATAATAAATAAATACTTTGCCATCTTCATCAGCAATCCATCCATTACAAAATGCCACGTTTGAAACATCTCCTACCCTTTCATCTCCCTCGGGTGCCAAAAAATAGCCAGCGGGTTTGTGTGTTATTTTGGTAATATCAACAAGGTCGGTCATAAATAAATATAGTGTATACCTAAGGCCCGCAGCAGTATTTCTAACGCCATGTGCCATGTGAAGCCATCCATGTTTTGTTTTTATTGGCGCAGGGCCCAAACCATTTTTTAATTCATAAATAGTGTGGTAAACACGGCTGTCAAGTACAGTTTCTTTTTCGATTACTGCATTGGTAATATCTTTTGCCAGGCCAAAACCAATTCCACCTCCCTTACCTGCTTCTATAAAACTATCCTGAGGCCTGGTATAAAAAGCATATTGCCCATCAACAAATTCAGGATGTAATACTACATTTCTTTGTTGGGCAGAAGGTGTTTTTAAATCGGGCAAACGCTCCCATACAGCAAGGCCTTTTGTACGGGCAATACCGCATTGCGCAATGGCAGAAGAATAATCGCCTAAAGGTGCACTTGGGTCTTTTCTTTCCGTACAAAAAACGCCATATATCCATCCATCTTCATGCGCTACCAAACGTATATCATAAATATTAGTATCGGGTACATCTGTTTCAGGCATTACCACAGGATTATCCCAAAACTGAAAATTATCTATGCCATTATAACTGTCTGCAACAGCAAAAAAACTTTTTCTGTCAGCACCTTCTACCCTTGCTATTATTGCATATTTTCCGTTCCATTTAATGGCGCCGGCATTTAATGTGGCATTTATTCCAAAGCGCTCCATCAAAAAAGGATTTGTGGCTGGGTTAAAATCGTACCGCCAATGCAAAGGCGCATGGCCAGCAGTTAGTATGGGATTTTTATAGCGATTGTACACACCATTACTTTCAGGAAACATTTCATTTTTTTTGATCTTTAAGGCATGATGATGCTCTTTTAAAGACTCCAGTCTTTTTTTAAATACTTCTGTCATAAAATTATTTTAGTCTTTAACAAAAAGACGTTTACAATACTTGTTGCCGGTGAGGCGTTAAGACGTTTTTATTTTCTTGCTAACTTAACGACTTAACGCCTCAACGGCCATTAATTCTTCCGCCACTTTTACTTATTTTAGGCAGCTTCTTACGGATTGCCATATAATTTTTGTTGCCTGGTTTTATTTTCAAAAAATATTTTTTGCAGCTTACTGAATTTTTTAAAATCTTCGGCAGACAACTGCCCTTTGTAAGGCACATAATATTCTGTTTCATCCTTTGATTTTTGCCCGGCATTTCTCCACGCCAACACATAAGCAATACCATGTTTTTCTATTGCTTTATTAAATACAGCTGTCCACCAGTCTGCATCGGGAACAGTATTGTAGCCAAATTCGGTAAGTGCAGGTATTTTATTTTTTGATGCGGCAATTTCTTCAAGCGTAGAAAGGCTTTTATCCAATTCGGCGATAAATTTATCATTGGCAAGTATATCGCCCTTTTGATAAATATCAAATCCAATTACATCTGTATAATCATCACCGGGATACCTTTCAAGATAATCTTCCCTGGTAGCAAACCTGTCTGTATTATATGCATACAAAAGATTGTGTACATTTTTTATTTCTATTAAATATGTTTCAGTAAAGCGGTATAATTGTATTAGCTGTTCGGGCGTGCAGTGGTTTTTGCCCCACCAAAACCAGCTTCCATTCAATTCGTGAAAGGGGCGGAATATAACCGGGATAAGCTCGTCATTCTTTCCTTTTAAATCAAGCATAAAAGCAGCCACTTTATCGAGCCAGCTTTTATATAAGTCATTTTTTTCACCCCCAGGCAAAATTGCTGCAACCGTGCCGGGTGAAGGGTCCCAGGCAGATTTACCAGTTAATGGACTATTCAAATGCCAACTGATTGTTATTACACCCCCACGCTGATATCCTTCTTTAATAAACTGCTTCATTTTATCAAAGGGCACGCCATCAAGATTTACAGGGGAGTCAATTTCAAGGCGGCCAAGTTCCCATCCATACACTGCAGGATACTCTCCTGTAACATCTTTTATATCACTTCTTCCGGCTTCATATTTCCATCCCACACCGTAAGCAAGGTCATCCTGGTGGCCAACCATAACACCTTTATTTAAAAGCATTTTTAAATTAGCAAAAAGATGTTGGGTTTCTTTTGTTGCATTTTTATCTGCGGTTTGTGCAAAGCCTGTAGTACAATTTAATAAACAGGCAACTGTATATAAATAAAGAATAAAAAATTTCAATGGATGTTTTTTAAAGTTGTTATTAGCTGTTGCAGCGTAAACAAAATTAATGCTATATATTAGCTATTAAGTAATACTATATTATCTTATAATTGATTTTTTTGAATTTTATTTTGTAATAAGCTTAGCTGTAGCTATTATGGCCGTTTATCTAAAATATATTTTTTACGTTTTAAGTAATTAAAAACTGACACTATTTCAATAATTTTAATTGTATTTTTAACACTTATTTTTTAGTTTTACAAGATTAAGCTGCCATTATAATGAATAAAAATATTACGAGGGAAATAACACCCTTAACACAAAATGATTGCTTTACGGTGTTTTCAAGGGTTAAGAAAGAATTTAATTTTCCATTACATTATCATGATGAATATGAGCTGAATCTTATTATTAATGCAAAAGGGGCAAAAAGAATTGTAGGTGATCATGTAGACCAGATTGGAGACCTGGAACTTGTATTGGTTGGCCCTAATCAATCGCATGCCTGGTTTACGAGCCAATGTAAATCAGAAGACATAAAAGAAGTAACCATTCAATGGCATAAAGATTTGATGGATGAAAAATTTCTGAAAAGAAACCAGCTGAGTTTTATTCGGAAGATGTTTGACCTTTCTACAAAAGGAATTCTTTTTTCAAAAGAAACCATACAACATATTTATCCACGTATTGTTTCTCTCGAAAAAGAAAGCGGGTTCGATTCTGTGATGGCGCTCATTAATATCCTGCATGATCTTTCTACCTCACGCAACATGCGTACTTTATCAGAAACCATCTACAACAGCGATTCTCAGCTTAACTTCAACAGCAGGCGTATTGAAAGGGCTTACGATTATATGAATAAGAATTTTGACAAGCCGGTGGCTTTAGGTGATATTGCCAAACTCGTAAATATGACGGAAGTATCATTCAGCCGTTTTATAAAAAAGCGCACAGGCATTACCTTTATCGATAGTTTAAATGAAATAAGGCTCGGGCATGCTTCCCGCATTTTAATTGACACTACCAACTCCATATCAGAAGTATCTTATAGTTGCGGCTTTAATAACATCTCCAACTTTAACCGCTTATTTAAAAAGAAAAAGGGCTGCACTCCAAAAGAATTTAGGGAAAATTTTTCTGGTACAAGAACCTTTTTTTAAATACCCACTTTTTATAATTTTAGTCCCGGTGAGGCCGGAAACTTGACAGGCATTGCCAACTTTAAATTTAGTTTTTACTAAGCCGCGTTGTCAATCAAAACTTACTAAACTCGCCGGCAAAATTTTTGCATTCATTCGTTTACAATACGCAGATAACTTTATGGGCTTTTATTCGCTTTGCAAAAAACACTCAATGATACCTGCAGGTTATCAGACATTACCATGCTGCTTCCGCCAACGCCAAAGTCTCGTCGGCTTATATTAAATGTGCCGGAAAAAAGAAATCCACTCTTTTGTGCAGTTTCTGTAAATGGAAAGGATATTTGTTTTGTAATACCCTTAATTGTGAGTTTTCCCGTCATTAAAAAAAAGCCAGCCTTTTCATCCTTCTTTACAGATATCGATGCAAAATTAATGACCGGGTATTTTTCCACATAAAAATAATCTTCCTTAAGCAGGTGTTTGTCTCTTGTACCATTATCAGTATTAATGCTTGCTGCATCTATACTAACCATAAAACTCGCTGTACTAATATTTGCTTCATTAAATTGAATTTTTCCTTTAACCCCCGAAAAACTGCCGTGAGTTGAAAAGCCAAAATTTTTAATGGTAAATTTTATGGTGGAACCTTCGTCTACAGGTATTAAATTTTGCGAATACCCATTGGTAAAAAGTAAAGTAAAAAATAAAAAAATGTAAATTTTCTGCATGACCATCTTTAATAAAATAAAAGCTATTCGTTTATAACGATCCTAACCAAATTAGGTTGCCTGCATCTGGTATAATATAGTAATTTAACAAAGCTTTACTCAAGCTAATCAAAACAAACTTATACAATCATCTTTTCTCGAGTCACTTTTTGATGGTAAATATTATACTTCGTTTCAACCTTATTACAAATTGATACCAGTGAAAAAATAAATTTTGAATAACTAAATTTATTAGTACATTTGTACTAACCAAATTAGTTACACATGTCACAAGCCGGACAAAACCTTAAATACCTGCGCAAATTACGTGGTTGGACACAGGAAGAATTTGCAATAAAACTGGGCATTAAGCGCTCGCTTATTGGCGCTTACGAAGAAGAGCGTGCAGACCCCCGTATTGAAGTATTAGAAATTGTAGGTGATATTTTTAAGCTTAGTTTAGATGAATTATTATTGAAAGACCTGAGCGACACAGGCAGTAATTATTTAGCCAAACGCCGACAGCAAAAAATGATGACAGCCGAGAGGAACATTATTTATTTTGTACCTGTAAAAGCTGCTGCGGGTTATTTAGCTGGTTACGCAGACAGCGAATTTATTGATGAGTTAAATACTTTTACATTACCAATGCTTGCAGGAGGCAATTACCGTGCATTTGAAATTATTGGTGATAGTATGATGCCAACACCCAGTGGCAGTATTATAGTAGGCGAAAAAGTTAATACAACAGATGAAGTAAAAAACGACCAGGCCTATATTGTAGTAAGCCGCCATGAAGGGATAGTATATAAAAGGATAGTAAAGAGCAATAAAACAAAAAATAAGCTTACCCTTGTGAGCGATAACCCGCAATACCAGCCTTACCAGGTAAATACAGAAGATGTGGTTGAATTATGGCAGGCACAAATGGTTATCAGTAAAGTAAGCCAGCAACAACTTTGGGATATGAACTCTTTGGCAAACATGGTCAACAACCTGCAATCACAGGTAAGTACACTTAAAAAAAGAATGAATTAGATGGACGACAATTGATTTGTAAATAAAAAATATTGCCTGCCTAAAAACAATTAAATTACCTGATGGAAAAGTTAATTGTACGAAACAATATTTTAATAAATGCAACTATACCTAAGGTTTGGGATGCACTGGTAAATCCTGAACTAACAAAAAAATATATGTTTGGCTGCGAGGCATTATCAAACTGGACAATTGGCAGCCCATTACTTTGGCAGGCCATGTATGAAGGAAAAGAAACAGTTTTTGTAAAAGGTATCATTGCAGATATTCAGCCAAATAAATTATTGAAATATACCGTGATAGACCCAAATACTGACATGCCTGATATTCCGGAAAACTATTTAAATGTTACCTACGAATTATCAGAACAGGAAGGGCAAACAAACTTAATTGTTTGGCAGGATGGTTTTGAAGATGCGGCAGAGGGTGAGAAACGATATACAGATGTGTATAATAATGGTGAAGGATGGCAACCTATTTTAGTTAAAATAAAAAAACTGGTTGAATCTGACTGATCATTTAGTAAAATAGATAAGTAACACCTGTTAAAGCAGTTAGCTTTTTTTTATTTAACAGGACTTATGATTGTTTATTAATTCCCGTCTAAAGTTTTTACATACCTGCAAAAAAATAAAAAATTTAAACGCAAATTTTCATAATTTTCACATTCAGATACATCACTTAAACATTTAAAACACACAATTATGATCAAGTTACAAATCATCGGCAACCTGGGTAAAGATTGCATCGTAAAAGAAGTAAACGGACAAAACGTTATCAATTTCAGCGTAGTTCACTCAGAGCGTTATAAAGACAAACAGGGTAACCAAAAAGAAAGGGCTACCTGGGTTGAATGTGCTTATTGGACAGATAAAACAGGTGTGGCTCCCTACCTGCTAAAAGGTAAAACCATTTATGCTGAAGGATATCCCGAAGCGGAAGCCTACATGAATAAAGAGAACCAGGCCGCTGCAACTTTAAGGATGAGGGTGCAAACCATTCAGTTAGTTGGCGGAGTTGGCGAAGGACAGCAACAACAAAATATCGGCAACAACAGCAATGCAGCCGCTCCGTCTTACGCAACTGCTGCCAATAACCCGGTGGCTTCCACTGCGGCAAGTGTTGCATCTGATGCAGCAGATGATCTTCCTTTTTAATTTTACAGACAGGATAGTATTTTATTGAACAACGCAAAACCTGCGTTGTTTTTTTATTCCTGGGTTTTAAAATTAAAATATTTCATTCTTGGGACTATTGCGACTTGGGCAACAAAAACCGAAGTCGCTAGCGTCCCCAAAGTCCCGCGAAACTAAGACCGTAAAAATAGAAATAATTCTGAAGATTTTAGTCTATTAAGAGAGGTTACCGCAATTTAATAACCTACCAAAAATTAGAAATAATTTATGATCGTTCCGTTTATTTTTGTGGGCTTTTTTTAAAAATATGATAGGACAATTGAGCAAATAGTGCAGACCGAAAGGTAGGGTAAAAAAAATATTGCCGAAGCAAGTATGGCATCTGCCACTTCAAAAGAAACAGAAATAAAACTTACCAATGTAGCCCGGGCAAGCATAGAAGAATTATTAATTGACTATGAAGATTTTTTAAGAACAAAGAAGTTAAATAAATGGGAGAAAGATAACCGGCTTTCTTTACGCTTAAGTGAACTTAACAAAACACCTAACGCCAGCTACGAAACATTTAAAAAAGCCATTGAAAACCCTGATCCGGAAATATGCGCCAATGTGATGATTTGTTTAATCAAGATTACAACCTACCTGCTTAGCCGCAAGTTAAAAAGTTTATAAACCGCTTTCATCAACGATGGAGGATTAAGGGAGAGAATGACCAAAGCAAGGATTGATAAAAGAAATAAAAGTGATAGAAAGTATTTTGGAACATGGAGACATCAACAATTTTAAAAAAATAAACGCCCTGCCATTTCGGGCAGGACGTTTATAAAAAACTTGTATTTGCTTACAGCTTATCGTTACCATTTCTAAGTTTACTTCGCTTTATGCTATAACCAAAATAGATTACAAATCCAATGGCCAACCAGCCAAACAAACGTAACCAGTTTGTCCAGCCTAAACCAAATATCATTGCTGAGCAAACAATAATTCCTAAAATAGGGACTACAGGCACCCAAGGCGTTTTAAACTGTCTTGGTAAATCCGGTTCAGTTTTTCTTAAAATAATTACTGCTGCACATACTAATATGAAAGCAAATAAGGTTCCAATACTTGTCATATCACCAACGATATCGCCAGGAACAAAAGCCGCAAATAAGCCCACCAATACTAAAATAATCAAGTTAGCCTTATAAGGTGTTTTAAATTTAGGATGTACCTCACTGAAAACTTTAGGCAACAGCCCATCTTTACTCATACTGTAAAATACACGGCTCTGGCCCAATAACATTACCAATATTACTGAAGAAAATCCAGCAAGAATAGCTACAGTAACTAATTTGCCCAGCCATCCATATCCTGGCATAAATGCATTGATTGCAGCTGCAACACTTGCTTCTTTACCAGTTGTTCTAAAGAACTCAACAGGTGCCAACCCTGTTAATACATGCGCAAATAAAATGTACAAAACTGTACAAACTGCTAATGACCCAAGGATACCAATGGGCATTGCTGTTTTAGGGTTTTTTGTTTCCTGCGCTGCTGTGCTTACTGCATCAAAACCTATAAAGGCAAAAAATACTACTCCGGCAGCACCTAATATCCCCATAATGCCACCATAATTATGGCTGATGCCCTGATGATCTTCAAACACGGATGGTTCAGGAATGTATGGTATATGGTTAGACGGATTAATAAAATGCCATCCGAAAATAATTATGAGAATAACTATAGCCACTTTTGTAATAACAATGATACTGTTTACAAAAGCAGATTCCTGCGTACCTTTTATCAGTAATAAACTTAGCAAGGAAACAATACCCAAAGCGGGCAAATTTATAAGGCCATGCTGTCCTGTTATTGCAGATATTTCAAAAGGTGAATGACATAATTGGTAGGCAATGGGTTTCATATGCAGTACCTGCACTAATAAATTATTTAGGTACTCACTCCACGCAATACCAACGGTAGCGGCGCCAACCGCATATTCCAATACAAGGTCCCAGCCAATGATCCAGGCCATCAATTCACCCATTGTTGCATAAGTATAAGTGTAAGCACTTCCTGATATGGGAATAGAAGAAGAAAGTTCTGCATAACACAAACCTGCCAATGCACAACCAATAGCAGCTACAATAAAACCAATGGTAACAGAAGGACCGGCATTTTGCGCAGCTGCCGCAGCAGTTCTAACAAACAAACCTGCACCAATAATGGCACCAATACCCAAGGCAACCAAAGAGCCTGCAGTTAAGGTACGTTTTAGTCCCTTTTCAGAATCAGCCGCTTCAGCCATCAGGGTACTCACTGGTTTTTTTATAAATAAACTCATAGCTTGTTAGTTTAGTAAATAATGATCCGAAACCTATCGGATTGGAAAAATAACAATAAATTTTTAATTACGTATCGTTCTTTACCTTTTTTACTAGCTAAAGGTTGATAACAAGTATTAAATATTATATTGCAACACTATTTTTATGTATGGAAATTAAACCTTCGAAGCAAAGTAAACTTACTTTATACATTGGTATCGCATTGGTTGCAGGTATTATTGCCGGGTTTATTATCAATAAAATTTATGTTGGCTCAGAAAATAACCAAATTGCCAATGCCGAAATTCAATTGGCACATATTGATAATGCGATCAGGCCTTTTGAAACAATAAAAGATACCCTTGGCTATAATAACATTCAGTTAATACAAAAGAAAATTACTACTCAAAAAAAAGAGGCTGAGGCCGCTTCGCTGAATACACCCGATGAAACAGCAGCTCTGTTAAACATAAAATTATTAAATGATTCCGCTAAACAGTTACAATCAGCGCTGGCAAGTTTTACAGATACTTCCAGGCTGGAGTATAAATCATTAGCACAACAAAGAGAACTGGTCACCTTACAAAAGAATAACAGCATAAAAGCCAGGGACTTAAAATTAGACTGGCTTACTATTTTAGCAGACATATTTTTACGGCTGATAAAAATGATTGTTGCACCTTTGGTATTTACTACCCTTGTTGTAGGAGTAGCCAAACTGGGTGATATAAAAGCTGTTGGCCGCATCGGTGGAAAAACACTTTTATGGTTCATCAGTGCTTCCTTATTAAGCCTGTTGCTGGGGATGGCATTGGTAAACTTATTTGAACCCGGCAAAGCAATGCACCTGCCGTTGCCGGATAGCCATTTAAATACCGGCATTGACAAAGCCGCACTCACTATTAAAGATTTTTTTTATCATGTTTTTCCGGCCAGTGTAATTGATGCGATGGCAAAAAATGAAATTTTACAAATAGTAGTGTTTTCACTTTTTTTTGGTGTTGCCGCCGCTGCGTTAGGCGACACTGCAAAACCTGTTGTAAAAGCATTGGATGCTATTGCACATATTATTTTAAAAGTAACCGGTTACGTTATGGGGTTTGCACCTTTTGCTGTATTTGGTGCCATGAGTGCTATCATTGCAAAACAGGGTATCGGCATTTTAGAAACATATTCTATTTTTATTGGTGAATTTTATTTTGGATTATTGCTGCTGTGGGTTTGCCTGATTTTAATAGGGTCAATATTTCTTAAAAAAAGGATATTTACTTTAATCAAAAGAATGAAGGAGCCCATACTGGTGGCGTTTAGTACTTCCAGCAGCGAAGCAGCTTTTCCAAAAACCATGCTGGAACTGGAGCGCTTTGGGTGTAAGGATAAAATTGTAAGTTTTGTATTACCATTGGGCTATTCCTTTAACCTTGATGGCAGTATGATGTACATGACTTTTGCTTCATTATTTATTGCGCAGAGCTATGGTATGCACATGCCATTGGGTACGCAGTTAACCATGTTGCTTGTGCTGATGCTTACCAGTAAAGGCATTGCCGGTGTACCAAGGGCATCACTGGTAGTTATTGCAGGCACATTGGCTACTTTTAATATACCTGAAGCAGGCATTGCATTGTTACTGGCTATAGATCCCTTGCTGGATATGGGCCGCAGTGCTACCAACGTAGTAGGCAATAGTATTGCAACCGCTGTGGTAAGTAAATGGGAAGGCGAACTGGAACATAAATAACAACTAACTGTTTTTATATAATTGATAATTTAAATTATGCTTGATTTTATTTTTTTAGATTTTAACTGGATGCAATTACTGCAGCCGCAATGGTATATCGAAAATGGCGGATTGTGGTTTATCTTATTTGCAGTTTTTGCAGAAACAGGGTTATTTGCCGGGTTCTTTTTACCGGGAGATTCGTTGCTTTTTGTAACAGGCATTTTTAGTAACGATCTTGTAAGTGAAGGATTGGGCATACATGTCTCAAGCTCTTTTGTAAACCTGGTGATATTGGGCATTGTGATTTCTTTGGCCGGTATCATCGGTAACTATGTTGGTTATTGGTTTGGCAAAAAAAGCGGTCCGTTTCTTTTTGAAAGAAAGGATACATTTCTTTTTAAGAAAAAATATTTGTTGCAGGCCAAAGAGTTTTATGAAAAACATGGAGGAGGCGCCATTGTTATGGCAAGGTTTATCCCTATTGTTAGAACCTTTGCCCCGATTGTAGCTGGCATAGTGGGTATGGAAACTAAAAAATTTACTTTTTATAATATTGCGGGTTCTGTTGCCTGGGTATTTTCTATGTTGTTTGCCGGGCATTACCTGCAGCAACTGGTTTTAGGCTGGTTTAATTTTGATTTAAAAGAACACCTGGAAGTTATAGTAATTGGAATCGTTCTTATAACAACAGCCCCCATTTTATTTAAATTATTTTTTAATAAGAAAAAAAATCCTTCAAACGATACTGTATAAGCCCGCCATGTCAAAACAATCTTCTTCTATTTTTACCATTACCGTTCTTGTTGCTGCCCTTGGATATTTTGTAGATATTTACGATTTACTGTTATTCAATATAGTAAGGGTTGATAGTTTAACTGAGATGGGTCTTTCTGCGGCACAGGTAAAAACTCAGGGCGAATTTATCATCAGCATACAAATGGTTGGCCTTTTAATCGGTGGTATTATCTGGGGAATGATGGGCGATAAAAAAGGCAGGTTAAGTGTATTGTTTGGTTCCATCATCTTATATTCTGTTGCCAATATTGTTAATGGCTTTGTACAAACACCCAATCAATATGCATTCACCAGGTTTATTGCCGGCATTGGCCTGGCAGGCGAGCTGGGTGCAGGTATCACACTGGTAACAGAACTGGTCAGTAAAGAAAAAAGAGGGTTAAGTACTTCACTGGTTGCCGGTGTTGGTTTATTAGGAGCCGTAGCTGCATTTTTTGTTTCGCAAAATTTTAACTGGCGCATCTGTTATTTTATTGGTGGAGGCCTTGGTTTTTGCCTGCTGATACTGCGTATATCCGTGTTTGAGAGTGGTATGTTTACTGAAACAAAAAAATTAAGTGTAAGCAGGGGAAATTTTTTTATGTTCTTTACCAACAGAAAGCGTTTTAAAAAATATATATGTGCCATATTGATTGGCTTACCCAACTGGTATGTGATTGGGATTTTAATAGCCTTCTCCAATAATTTTGCCATAGAATTTGGTATTATAGAAAAAGTACTGCCAAAATTATCTACCATGTATGCCTATGTATTTATTTCCATTGCAGATTTACTGGTAGGGTTTGTAAGCCAATGGTTAAAAAGCCGGAAAAAAGCCTTGTATATATTTTACAGCTTTACCATTATTTCCATCATTTTCTTTTTTAACCAGCAAAATGGTACTGCTGCCGGCATGTATGTAATATGCGCCTCATTGGGCTTTGCCACCGGCTATTGGGCAATTTTTGTTACCATGGCCGCAGAGCAGTTTGGCACCAACTTACGGGCCACAGCCACTACTACAGTACCCAACATGGTTAGGGGTTCTTTACCCATTTTGTTTGTATTATTCAAGTGGCTGCAGACAGTATTTGCATCTATGCCCAACCCGTATATTACTGCAGCATGGGTAACGGGCGTAATTGTTATGGCTATTGCCATTACTGCTGCTTATTTTACAGAAGAAACTTTTGGCAAGGACCTTAATTACACAGAGGAATAATTTATTGGGCAATGCCCTGTTAATATTATTATAATTACCACTGCGGGTATAAATGAAACATACTATTTAAAGTTATTTTCGTTTATCAGTAATTATGAAAAAATATTTCTTCTTCTTGCTTATCACTATATTTTTATCACCTGCATTATCAGCGCAAAAGCTACAGGTTAAGGTAACCTATGTAACCGAAGACCCTACAGAAAAAAAGCCCCTGATATACTATTCGCCATTGGTAAAATTAACCTGGGCAGACTTTAAGGGAAAGCCTGTACTAAGCAGCAATGCAGCAGCTATTACCAATGCCGGCATAGGTTTTAAAATGATGTTTCATAGCCAGGATAATGTTACTACTTTGCATATAACAGTAAACTGTAATTTTTATATATCGGATAGTTGGGTAAAGGATGGCAAAAGAACCCCTTACATTTTAAACCACGAGCAGCAGCATTTTGATATTGCGTATATACATGCCATGCAGTTGATACAAAAACTGCAAACAGCCAAATATACCAGGGAAGATTATAGCAAGGTAATTGAAAAAATATACTACCAGGCCCAGGATAATTTACAAACCATGCAAAATGCTTACGACACGGAAACAAAAAACAGTGTGCTGACAAACCAACAGGAAATGTGGGATAAAAAAATTGATGCACAATTAGCATTGCTTACAAAACAATCAACAGCCGGGCTTTAATTTAAATGTTCTGCATTGCGGGTAGAAGGTGCCTTAATAAAATCATGAGGGTACTTTTTAAGATAGCGCCATAGTATGCCCAAAAACTGGGGATAATCTCTTAAATGAATACCGCGGCTTTTTACTGCTACAATAAATGCCAGTCCGAAACTTACTGCAAAATTTAAAAAGCCAATACCCATAACACCAATAAGGGTGTACCATATTTCTTTTGTGCTTAGTACATTATCTAAACCAAAAAACCCAATGGCCACATTGGCTGCCGAAATAGTAATATGTCTTATATCGAAAGGGATACCAAAAGTTTTTCCTAAAAAACCAGCCATCCCCAAAAAAAATCCAAGCGAAATATTTCCAATCAGTGCGCCTAGATTATTTTCTACATAATGTACAATTCTATAGCGCCGTTTTTCACTAAACCTTTTTTTAAACGCTGTTGTGTTACGAAGCCTTTCTGCAATTTTACCGTACACCACATAATTTTCTACATAACCTGCAATTATACCGCTGGCAAATAAAAAGAAACCGGTAAAACAGGCATACAGCCAGGCCAGGCTGTGGAATGGTTGCTGGTCTGCTATTAATTGATGGGCCGCTACGCCTTCAGCAATTTTTACACCGGTTGCCATAAAAAAAAGCCAGGCTAAAATATAGGTTAATGGAAATACTATAATAAGGTTTCCTGCAAATGAAGCAATCTGTGTACGGCTAACTTTACCAATGGTGATAGCAAGGTTTCTTAAATCGGGTTCATCGCCTACTTTTTGAATATCGAAAGAACTGGCCACATTATTGGCAGTGTAAGCAGGTTGCTTGGTAGCCAGTGTAGATCCTGTATCCTGTATTAAAATAAAACCCAAAGAATAATTTACGCTATATAAAAACCCATGCCAAAAAGGAGCCATCGCTACTTTAGCCAACAGGTTTTTTATAATACCAATAAATGAAATGATGATGCCTCCGCCCATGGCACTTTTAAGCATCCGGTAAAATTCTTTACGGGTAGTACTTATAAATTTTTCGCCTGTACGTCCGCCGTGTTCTGCTATCTGGTAAGCAAGATAGCCGGTGTTTTCACTAAAAAATTCTTTTATAGAATTTTTCCTGTTTTCATTATGCACCACTTTTTTAAAATACGCAACAAACCTTTGTGTATTAAAAGAATTGTCCAAATCCAGCACATCCAGTATAATAAATAACCTGTCTATCTGTTGTTGCAAACGGGTAATAATAAAAGTTTGCGCCAGGCTGGTACCATAGGCAATTCTTTGATCCCTTATCCATTGAATAGATTGATTACAATTATGCAATGCTTCTGTAATATTGGCCAGTATTAACCGCTGCGTATTTACAGTTGCAGCAGTATAATTTAACTCCAGGTATTGGTTGGTAAGGCGGTTTTGTTCAAAAAAAGGGTAAATGGCGTCTCCAAAATTTTCATACCGTTGTGTAATTTCTTTTTCTAAACCCAAAGTGGTAATGCGGTAACTAAGTATTTGTAAAGCACTTTGCAATTGCTTTATCAGGGCTGGTTCCGTCATATTTATCTGTATGCCCAACACTTCAAAAAACTGAATCCATAATTCATTGTCAATTCCTTCTACCCAAATATGATCACTTTTTTTATAAAATATCCTGTTGATAACATATAAAAAATTGTCCGGTGTTTGCAACTCGGGTAATATTTTATGCAATACTTTACCCCTAAGCTCCTGCACAAAACCACGGCTGCTGACAATGCCGCTTTCGGTTAATGCATTTATAATATTTGTTTTTAAAAATTGGGTAAGCAAGGCCTTACGCAAAGAAAAAAGTGAGCTCCTGTCCTGGCTCATCTGGTATAATAAAGCTTTAAAACGAAGTGTTGCCTGGGTAATATCTTTTGCATTATCCGGGCGTATGGTAGCAATCAACTCTACTAAAAAATCAAGGCTACGATTGGCAGAATGTAATGGCAAAACAATAGCCTGGTGCTTTTCTTCACCAGGGGGTACGGCTTTATTTTTTTTTGGCAAAAGGAACATAGTTGTAGCAAGGGTGATAGATCTTTAACGCAAAAAATTGAACAATCTATATATTAATGACAATAATCATGCTCATTATGTTGCATTCAATTGATAGTCTCTTCGCAATTTCGGCTTATTTTTGCTATTATAATAATGGCAACTTACAGCAATACAAAAATTAAAGAAGATTTTGACGTACTCACCCAGCTGGATGAGTACTGTACCCTTATTGTGTGGAACGATGATGTAAATAGTTTTGACTGGGTTATTGAAACACTGGTAGAAGTGTGCGGCCATACAATCGAACAGGCAGAACAATGCGCTATTATTATCGACAGTAAAGGGAAATACGCCGTTGAAGAAGGTAGCTACGACCTGCTAAAACCCATGTGCGATGCCATTACAGAACGGGGTATTGGCGCTACCATCGAAGTAATAGCACAATAAATTTTATCTCATCCGGGGCTTAGCTAACAAATTTTATTTTACTGCATGGTTTTACTTAATGATAATTTAATATTTCCACCAGTTGAAATGACTACTGAAGAAGGTATACTTGCCATTGGTGGCGACCTTGGTATTGAAAGATTGTTGCTGGCTTACCGCAGTGGTATTTTTCCCTGGTACAGTGAAGGTGAGCCAATTGTTTGGTGGAGCCCTGATCCCCGCTTTGTATTGTTTCCTCAAAAATTGAAAGTTACCAAAAGCATGCAGTCGGTCTTAAGCAACGGAAGTTTTAGATTTACCATCAACCGCGCCTTTACAGCCGTATTACAAAATTGTAAAACCATAACCCGAAAAGAGCAGGAAGGCACCTGGATAACACCTGCTGTACAACAAGCTTACACAGCGTTACATCAACTTGGTTACGCACACAGCGCCGAAGCATGGATGAATGGAGAACTGGTCGGCGGCTTGTATGGAATAAGGTTAGGTAACATATTTTTTGGTGAAAGCATGTTTAGTACAGTAAGTAATGCCAGCAAGTTTGCTTTTATAAATTATGTGCGTCAGTTACAAAAAGAAAAAGTGGTGCTGATAGATTGCCAGGTATATACAGCTCATTTGGAAAGCTTGGGCGCTGCTATGATTGACCGTAAAAAATTTATGGATTTACTTTTTGAAAATTTATAAGTTCACATCAGGTTGTATGCATATTTATCCTTGATCATCTTGTATATCCACAGTAGCAATAATTTTACACCTTCAAAAACCCAAGTTCATATACCATTGGTTGCAACTTTTCACTGAGCGCTTTATATGCTTCTTCAAAAGATTTAAAACTTACTGGTGCAAAATCTCCGCTGGCATTGCGAGCCTGCAAAGCTTTGCGTATTTGGTACCAGCCAACATCTACCCGGTTAAGTTTTAGTTCCTCTCTAACGGTGTGCACATCTGTATTTGCAAAATATGCCTGCCACAATTTTTTACCTGCTTCCAACACTTTTTTGGCTTCATTTGAAAATATTTTATCTGTCATGTACTGCACCATAAAATCACTTTCAAACCTATCGGGTGCATTTACTTCTTCTTCGGTGTAAGGAATAAAATGATTTACAATACTCCACTTTTTATTATTCCATTCAAGATCGTTTGCACTGGCGGTTCTATTTTGCCTATTAAATAACATCCACATCAAACAATCGTTTCTAAATTCTTCACCTAAATGTTTAATGGGTTTCAAAAATTGGTCTCTATCGTTAAGCCAAGAAGGCTTTACCAATCTTCTAATTGAATATACAATGGCAACTTGCCAAAGATTTTCAGGTATTATATATAAACCTCCGCTATTACCGCCTGTGTATATAGAAGAAGTGATTATAGTTTCCTGCTCTGCATGTTGCAAATCATTATTTCCGGCGTAAAGAAATCCTATCATATTATTGCAAGACTTTTTCTGACGGGGATTTCTGGAAATTGTTATAGCATTAGACAAAGGCAATGCTATTTCCGTATTTGTGTTTGGTTTGTCAATCCAAATGTTTAGAAAATCATTATTTGGTAAATTATAAAACTTTTTAACACCTATTGGATTCGTATTCTTATCTAAAACTTCTACGTTAATTTCATCCAAAATAAATTGTTTTGCATTTAATAAATTATTTGTTTTCCATATCAAAAAACCAATTGGAAATTCACCCTTCAAACCGTCAAATGCTCTGCTATGTACTAAAAATCCATCTAAATAATTTGCATTCCAATTTTTTCTAAATTTTTCAAAATTCGAAGCATTGACATATTTTAAATTACTAAATATTGCAATGGTAGCTGTTGGAATTTCTTGAGAAATTCTAACTAGAAATTGTACAAATAATTCTTTACTTGCGTAACCAATTTCTTTTCGTTTCATCAAATCATTAATTTTTGATTGCTCAACACCTGTCTTATTCATCTTTCCATCTATTCCTCCACCCGCTTCCGCATAAGGCGGATTTATCAACACCAAAATCTTCTTACCATCTGCTACCGCTTTACGCAAACCTTCGGGTAATTTATTGGTAAGTGTATAATCTATTTTACCATCATCAGTAATATCATCATTTAAATAATCGTATTGAAAACGCTGTGCGGCTACGCATGTTTTGGTGGCATGCATTACATCTACATCTGCCTGGTCAAGCGTGCTCATGTATATGTTGCGGGGGTTGCTGTGCTTCACTTCCAGGTTGCCTACACCGCAGCACATATCCCACACTATGTAATCTTTTTGCCAATTATTACCAAGGGTTTCTGTTAATTTATCATACGCTTTGTCCACCACAGCAAGTGGTGTATAAAACGCTCCTTTAAAACTTCTTTCATCCAGCGGTATTAAACTGTCCCGCCTTTCCAGTAAATAATTCCGGTATTCTGCCTTGGGTGGTTTGTGGTAAATAGCCCAAAATTGCCGGTAGCCTTCCTTATTGCCTAGCTCATAAATCTTACCTTCTAAACTAAATACCGGTGAACCGTTTTTGTGCATCAGTGCAGCCGTTAAATTATCGTGTGTAGCGGCTGTACCATCGTGCATAATATCTGCAAAAAACAACAAAGCATAATTATCTTCTGCAACGCCTTTTAGTTCTCTGCCAACCATTGCCACCCATTTATCAAAAACCTGTTTAAGGTTATCAGGCGTTATTTGTGTACGAATAATATCGCCATTTTTTATAGCAGCCTTTATGGTACTTATAAATTCGTCTTCGTGGGTTTCTATTTTAAAACTTACAAAGTGTGTTCCTATATGTGCAGATATTGCATCCAGCGCTTCCTGCGTATAAGCACTTGCAGATTTGCCCCATCTAATTGTGTTCTTAGCAAGAAATGGAAGCACATCTTCGCTCTTCATAATGGCCGCTTTTTTGGTATCTATCACAACCAAAAATGGCGGCACATAGTCGCCTTTATTTAACGCATCCTGTACATAATGCATCAACTGTGTAAACATAGCATAGGTACTATGCCTGGGCGTATCTTTTGCTTCAAACCAAATTTCTTTGGTCTGTATATCTATTAAGTTTTTTGAATACCCTTGTAAACCAAGTGCTTTAATATATGCATCCTTTACATCTTCCTCACTTTTTGCCTGCAACAGTTGCTCATACAGTCTCATGCGCTTTCAATATTTTTCACAATATATATGAAATAGTTTTGTTCCGGTTTATTTTAATCTACTTAACTGCTATCCCCGCTAATGGTTTCTGTCCCGGGGGGCAATGTCATTAAGTTAAGAGGTTAATTGCCCCGTCCTTTAGGTCGGGGTAATTAATTAATAAAAAAACATGGGCTTTAGCCCAAAGAATATTTGGGCTAAAGCCAGGAAAGGATAATATCTTCTTTTACCACTACCCTGAAGGGTAGTGCAATTGAATAGTTTCCTTAACTTAATGACATTGCCCGGCGGGGTTTTCGCCTGTTTACGCTTAGTTTAACGAACGCAACCATCAGCGAAACCCCGACGTTGAATACACTTCACAATGAATATGCTCATACCAGCTACATTATAGGCCCAGATACTCAACAACCACCTTCTAAGAAGGTGCGTTGAAAGCATCGGGCAAAGCCCTCTTTAAGACCCTGGTGGTGGCGAAACAGAACTTCCGATTGGCAGTGCTTACATCGCGGCAATTGAAAAAATAACAAAATAAAATAGCGACGTATCTCTGTTTTCATAAAAAAATAATACAGAAACTTTCAAGTCTTTACCAATAACTTCTAAATAAATCTGGCTATAACAAATAGTGCCATAACTTTCAAATAACAAAACAATCTTTCCGTTTTCTTTAAATTTGTTGAGTTGTTAGCAATCTATAAAAAATTGTTTAATCAACTATACCTGTAATAAAAGTAATTTTATGAAAAAAATATCCTGGTATTATGTTGCAATCTTTTTACCGCTAATTATGCTTTTAGTACTTACTAAATATAAACTAATTAGTAATGTTTGGTTTTGTATATCTCTTTTCTTTTACGCCTTTATATATAGATCACTCACCGATTATTGGCGTTTACGGAGCAAAAATATTATTGAGAAAATGAGCCCGGTAAAAATTTTCTTATCAGGGTTTGTATTTAAATATTTCAAGGAATTGTATTTGCCTTAATTCATTTTATTTTCAGCATTACCTCTTTAACGGCATTACAAAATAAAAAAACGCAGGTAAAAAATTACCTGCGTTACCACCCCCTATTTTTTTCTTTGTTGGTTAAGAACCACAACTTACACAACCGTCTTCCATAGTACAGGTCGGGCCTGTAAAGTCGGTGTTAATATCGTCTATATTATTTTTGTTTTCTTCAGTAGCTGCAGCTATTTGCGGTATCACCGGCGCCATTTCTTCGCTGCCTTGTTTTTCAATGGTAAATTGAACGGCCTGTGTTGCAGCCTGTGAACGTAAATAATACATACCTGTTTTTAAGCCTTTCTTCCAGCCATAAAAATGCATAGAAGTTAGTTTGGAAGCAGAAGGGCTGTCTACAAATAAATTTAAAGACTGGCTTTGGCAAATAAATGCTCCCCTGTCTGCGGCCATGTCAATTAAATTGCGTTGTTTGATTTCCCAAACAGTTTTATACAGCTCTTTTAAATCCGCAGGTATTTCAGTTATTTTTTGAATAGATCCGTTAGCTGCAATGATCCTGTTCTTCATATCATTGTTCCATAAACCAAGACTCACCAGGTCTTTCAGCAAATGTTTATTTACAATGATAAATTCACCGCTTAATACACGCCTTGAATATATGTTTGATGTATATGGTTCAAAACATTCGTTGTTACCCAATATCTGCGAAGTGGATGCAGTAGGCATTGGCGCTACCAGTAAACTGTTTCTTACTCCGTGTTCTACCACTTCTTTTCTTAAGCTATCCCAATCCCAGCGGCTGCTGGGTTGTACGTTCCACATATCAAATTGAAAAATACCTTTTGATAACGGTGAACCCTGGAAGCTTGAATAAGCTCCTTCTTTAATTGCAAGGTCTTTACTCGCCGTCATGGCTGCGAAGTAGATAGTTTCAAAAATATTTTTATTTAAAATTTTTGCGAGGTCGCTTTCAAATGGCAGGCGCAATAAAATAAATGCATCGGCCAATCCCTGTACCCCCAAACCGATTGGCCTGTGACGCAGGTTACTGTTACGGGCTTCTTCAACCGGGTAATAATTATTATCAATTATTTTATTAAGGTTAAGGGTAGCCTGGTAAGTTACCTCGTACAATTTTTGCTGATCAAAACTTCCATTGATAACAAAACGTGGCAATGCAATAGATGCAAGGTTACAAACAGCTACTTCATCAGGGCTGGTATATTCAATAATTTCTGTACACAGGTTACTGCTTTTAATGGTGCCCAGGTTTTGTTGATTGCTCTTGCTGTTGGCAGCATCTTTATACAACATGTATGGCGTACCGGTTTCAATTTGCGAATCTAAAATAGCAAACCAAAGTTCCTGTGCCTTGATGGTTTTTCTTGCACGTCCTTCAGCTTCGTATTTTGCATATAAAGCTTCAAAAGCTTCGCCATGGCAATCACTTAAGCCCGGTGCTTCATTTGGGCAAAATAAACTCCAGTCACCATCTACCTCTACCCTTTTCATAAACAGGTCGCAAATCCATAATGCATAAAATAAATCCCTTGCACGCATTTCTTCCTTACCATGATTTTTTCTAAGGTCCAGGAAAGAAAAAATATCTGCATGCCATGGTTCTAAATAAATAGCAAATGCGCCTTTGCGCTTGCCACCACCCTGGTCTACATAACGCGCAGTATCATTAAATACCCTTAGCATGGGCACAATTCCATTACTGGTACCATTTGTGCCGCCGATATAACTACCCGTTGCCCTGATATCGTGTATTGCTAAACCAATGCCACCGGCACTTTGAGATATCTTTGCTGTTTGTTTTAAGGTATCATAAATACCATCAATGCTGTCTTCCTTCATGGTAAGCAAAAAGCAACTGCTCATTTGCGCCTTTGGTGTACCCGCATTAAATAAGGTTGGCGTAGCATGTGTAAACCAACGCTCACTTAAAAGGTTGTAAGTTTCAACAACACTGTCAATATCTGTTTTGTGAATACCAATAGCAACCCTCATAAACATATGCTGCGGACGTTCAACAATCTTACCATCTACTTTTAGCAGGTATGCTTTTTCCAGTGTTTTAAAACCGAAGTAATCAAAACCAAAATCACGATCGTATATAATAGTACTGTCTAATACTTCTGCATTGTCTTCAATAACCTGCCATACATCATCCGCCAGCAAAGGACATTTTTTATCATTCTTTTTATCTACATACAAATACAATTTTTTCATCGTTTCCGAAAAAGATTTGATGGTATTTTTATGCAGGTTACTTACTGCAATCCTCGACGCTAAAATTGCATAGTCGGGATGCTTGGTTGCCAGTGATGCAGCTGTTTCTGCAGCAAGGTTATCCAGTTCAGTTGTGGGCACACCATCGTAAATTCCTTCAATTACTTTTTTAGCAACATCGATGGCATTTACCAGGGGGCTTAAACTATAAGATAACTTTTCAATACGGGCAGTTACCTTGTCGAATTTGATGGTTTCCTTTTTACCATTTCTTTTAATTACATGCATAGCTATCAGACTTTATATAGAGGGGTGATTGTTTCTTGCTTAAAATATTTCAGACAGAAAACTAACGATTAAAATGGAATCGTACATTCTAATCATTTCCACAGGTGTTAATTACTTTTAAAAATCTTCTTCCAGAGAGAACGCCTGAGACTCCTTTGTGCCCATTACGCCTGACTTTTGGTAGTCGCCCACTCTTTTTTCAAAGAAGTTGGTTTTACCCTGCAGGGAAATCATTTCCATAAAATCGAAAGGATTGGTGGCGTTAAACATTTTGGGATAGCCCAACTCTGCAAGCCATCGATCGGCTACAAATTCAATATATTGCTGCATAAGTTTTGCATTCATACCAATAAGGGCAACAGGCAAGGCGTCTGTTATAAATTCCTTTTCAATCGTTACTGCTTCGGCAATTATGGTAAACACTTCGTCTTTTGATAATTTATTATCCAGCATACTGTATAGCAAACAGGCAAACTCGCAATGCAGGCCTTCATCACGGCTGATGAGTTCGTTACTGAAAGTCAACCCCGGCATCAGGCCTCTTTTTTTCATCCAGAAAATAGAACAAAAACTACCACTGAAGAAAATACCTTCCACTGCTGCAAAAGCCACAAGCCGTTCTGCAAAATTTCCTTTATCAATCCAGCGCAAGGCCCATTCGGCTTTTTTCTTTACCGCAGGTACCGTATCTATTGCATGAAACAAACGTTGCTTTTCTTTTGGATCTTTTATATAATTATCTATCAATAAGGCATAGGTTTCTGAATGGATATTTTCCATCATTATCTGGAAACCATAAAAACACCTTGCTTCAGGTAATTGCACTTCGCTCATAAAATTAACCGCAAGGTTTTCATTTACGATACCATCGCTTGCTGCAAAAAATGCAAGGATGTGAGAAATAAAATGACGTTCGCCATCATTCAAACCATCCCAGTCTTTCTGATCACTGCTTAAATCAATTTCCTCTGCCGTCCAAAAACTGGCTTCGTGTTTTTTATACATTTCCCATACTTTGGGATAATTGATTGGCAGGATTACAAAGCGGTCTTTGTTTTCTCTCAGAAGTAATTCGTTGCTGTCAGACATGTGGTGATCGTTTTTATTTATTTTATTTTAAAGCAATTGCAGAAACGACCATCGACAGTAAACCCGGAGTTGAATGTTTGGGTAAAACTACTGAAGTGCCATTATCCTTATTGCGAAGATGTTGCACTTGATTGTTCAGGCTGGTAATCTGACTTGTAACAACTCTTTTACCGGCACACTTACCGGTGTAGAATTATAATCAATAGCGTTACTTACAGTTGCGCAACAGTCCATGAATTTCACATGGTTCCCTATTAATTTTTACTGGTGTTTTTTATACCTGAACAATATTTACAAGAACTGTTGCAATAGTACTAAGGCTTTCAATTTCATTAACAAAAAGTTAATAACACAATTTGTTAATATCGCCTGTAACCTTTGCGCATATTGTATTGTGTTAAAAGAGCAATTCTTTTACACATATTTTTACCAAAATGGGTATAAAAAAAACTGGAAAATTGAAAGAAATTATTTTCAATAAAACGAAATTATTCTTAGCCATGCTGCACGTGCATTTCAGGCTTTTCAGGCATTTTTTTATTGAATCTAATCACCAGGTTTTCAGGCTTTTTTATCAGGTTGCCTAAAGGCTTTCATATTCAAAAATAATTATATGAAAAATGTACTTAAAACCAAGGGCCACTAGTTTAAAAATTATCTTCCAAACTTTTGTTTAAGCAGGGCTAGTGCATCGTTCATTGGCAATTCGGCAACATTTTTTGCTGGCTTATTTTGAGGCTGCCCTTGAAACTTTGGCCGTTGATTTTTTATAGGTGCATTTTCAGTTTGTTTAATGGAAAGTGCTATCCGTTTTCTTACCGCATCCACTTCCAGCACTTTTACTTTTACATGCTGGTTCAATTTTAATGCTTCATTGGGGTCAGTAATATAGGTATGCGAAATTTCTGATACATGCACCAATCCATCCTGCTTTACACCAATATCAATGAACGCACCAAAGCGGGTAATATTGGTAACTACACCCGGTATTTCCATGCCTGGTTTAACATCGTCGATACTGTAAATATTTGCAAACTCAAAAGCCTGTGCTTCACTTCGTGGATCAAGTCCTGGTTTTTTTAATTCATTGAGTATATCCTTTACTGTTAGTTCGCCAATTTGTTCTGTAGCATATTTTTTAGCATCAATGGTTTTCAATAATTCATCTTTACCAATCAGCGATTGTACATTTACCCCAAGGTCTTTTGCCATGGCTTCTACCAATGAATACGCTTCAGGGTGTACAGCGCTTTGATCCAACACATCTTCTCCTTCCTTAATGCGCAAAAAACCTGCGCATTGTTCAAATGCTTTGCCACCCAACCTTGGCACTTTTAATAATTGTTTACGGCTTGTAAACTTGCCCGTTTCGTTTCTGTATTTTACAATATTATCTGCCAGTGTACTGCCGATGCCACTTACATAGCTTAATAAATGTTTACTGGCGGTATTTAAATTTACACCCACATTATTTACACAACTGATAACGGTTGCATCTAATTTTTCCTTTAACCTAAATTGGTTTACATCATGCTGGTACTGGCCAACACCAATACTTTTTGGGTCAAGTTTTACAAGCTCCGCCAAGGGGTCCATCAATCTTCTGCCAATACTTATAGCGCCACGTACCGTTATATCTTCATTCGGAAATTCTTCCCTCGCCACTTCAGAAGCTGAGTAAATAGATGCTCCATCTTCGTTTACTAAAAATACCGGCAGGCCAAGATTTAATTTTTTAATAAAGTTATCTGTTTCTCTTCCCGCTGTACCATCGCCAATGGCAAATACTTCAATACCATATTGCTGCACTAAATTTTTTATTTTTATTTCTTCTGCTGCTACCCTGTTATGTTCGTGTGGAAATATCAGGTCTGTTTTTTGCAGTTCTCCTTTCTCATCGAGGCAAACTACTTTACAGCCCGTTCTATAACCAGGGTCAATTGCTAAAATTCTTTTACTGCCAATGGGTGAACTTAGTAAAAGCTGGCGAAGGTTCTCTGCAAAAACATTGATGGCTTCTTCATCTGCCTTTGTTTTTAAAGTGGTCCTGAATTCTGTTTCAAGGCTTGGCTGCAATAACCTGCGGTAAGCATCTTTAATTGCTTTGCGCAACTGGTCGCTGCAGGTGCTCATGCCTTTTATATACATGGCTTCTATCATTTGCAAAGCTGCTTCTTCATCCGGTGAAATGGCAATGCGTAAAAAGCCTTCCAAAAAGCCACGCAATACGGCTAATATCCTATGCGAAGGTGTTTTGGAAATGAGTTCAGAAAAGTCGAAATAATCTTTGTATTTGATGGCTTCTGTTTCTTTATCAGTTACAACCTTACTTTGTAAGGTTGCTTCGTTTTCAAAAAGCCTTCGCAGTTTGGCCCTTACGGGTGCATCTTCATTTATTAATTCTGCAACAATATCTCTCGCACCTTGTAAGGCAGCATCTGCATCCAATATTTTTTCGTTGATAAAAGTAGCGGCTTTCGCAACCAGGTCAATATCTTTTTGTTCCAGCAATATATTGGCCAATGGCTCCAAACCATTTTCCCTTGCGGTTTGTGCCTTTGTTTTTCGTTTTGGTTTATAAGGAAGGTAAATATCTTCCAGTTCGGCAATAGTAGTTGCTTTATTTATTTTAGCCTGCAAGGCTTCTGTCATTTTCTCCTGTTCAGTGATGGTTTTTTCTATAAAGGTTTTACGCTCATTAAATTCCTTTAAAAATTTAGCTTCGTCCTGTATTTGCTGTATCTGTACTTCATCCAATGCTCCCGTTTTATCTTTACGGTAGCGGGCAATAAATGGAATGGTAGCTCCTTCTTCAAATAAACTTAATACAGCTTCTACCTGCTGCAATTTAATATTTAACTTTTGTGCTATAGGCTGTACGAATGTTGACATCATTTTTATATTTGGGCTGCGAAAGTAATTGTGTGTACGGAAAGAAAAAATTGAAATTTTAATTATGAATCGTTAAAGCAGTTGAAAGCAAACTGATTCGCTTACCCGGATTTTTTTCTACAAATGAATAAATGCTGTTGCGGATGGTATCATTATCTGCATAGGGGTTTAAATACATTTTTAATTCATCGGCAGTAGTAATGGCAGTGTTGGAGGGCAAATACCCCATTCCCCAAAAGCTTCCCCTTTCTATTAAAAGGCAAAGCTTGTCACCTGCTTTTAATCCTTTATCCATTACGGCAAAAGTGGGTAATTGTTCTTCCAGCGCTTCGATGGCTTTTTTTATTTTGCCATTGTACACTATGGGCGGATCTAAAAAAGAAATATCTTTTTCGTTGATAGGGGTTTTATCGATAAAACATAGTTTTTCATCCAGCTCAAATTCATTGACCATTTTTTTTAGCATCACCAATCCTTCGTGCAATAAATTAAAACAGTATAACGAAGGAATATTCTTTTTCTTTTTATCTATTGCCAGTCGCAGGTAGCCGCGGTTATCTTCAAACTGGTACAACGCAAATTTTTGTGCCGGTTGTTTTTGACTGTAATTATATTTTGGCCATAACCTTTTAATTTCTGCGCTTTCCAGCACAATTGCTTCCAGTTCGGTGGCACATTCTTTATAAGTTATTTTACAAATGGTACGTAAAAAATTCTGCCGCTTTCTATCCCCATCATTATGTGTAAAATGGCTGCTGACCCTTTTTTTTATGTTGATGGCTTTACCTACATAAACAATTTTATCTTTTGCATCATGAAAATAATATACACCTGGGCCAGCAGGCAGCTTTACAATATCCGCCTTGGTCAAATGCAGTGGCAGCCATTGTTCTGCAGATAATTTTTTTAACATTTGCTGCACATGCACACCGCCGCCGTTTACAAGGCAATGTTCAAATAATTTTACAGTGGCTTTTGCATCACCTCCTGCACGGTGCCTGTTATCGATGCGCAAACCAAGTGAGCGGCAAAGGTTACCCAGGCTATAAGAAGGCAAACCAGGGAAAGTTTTTCTGCTTAACCTGACAGTACATAATTTTTTTGCAGTCAGTTCAAAACCTGCTGCTTTTAGATGATGCTTTATAAATGAATAATCGAAGTTTACGTTGTGCGCAATAAATACTACATCGTTTAATAATTCATATAAGTCTGTTGCAATATCTTCAAACAAGGGCGCATCAGCTACCATAAAATTATCAATGCCGGTAAGTGCTGTTATGTAGGAAGGTATTTTTTGTTGGGGATTAATAAGGGTTTCAAAATGCTTTACCACACTTTCCCCATCATGAACATATACCGCAATTTCGGTAATGCCATTTGCTGACGCATAACCACCCGTTGTTTCTATATCTACTATTGCATACATTGGAACATCAAATATAACAATACTAAACTGTTTAGTAATATATTTATCGGCATTTTTTATTTATTCATATGAATTTACTATTCAACGAATTTAAAAAAATGCTTGCTCCAAAGCAGATAGTAGTCTCTGTGAATATTATACTTGCTCTGCGGCCTAACAAAAAAATAATAAAACTAACAATCATTAGTTTTGATAACTTATTTTTACACTTAATTTTAAACTGTTTCCTTATGCAATTTCAACTTTGTGAAGAGCACCTGATGATACAAAAAGCAGCAAGGGATTTTGCCGTTACGGAGTGCTTGCCCGACGTAATTGAAAGGGATGAACTACAAAAATTTCCAAAAGAACAAATTGAAAAATTAGCCGGCCTGGGTTTTATGGGCATGATGACAAGGCCTGAATATGGCGGCAGCGGAATGGATACCATCAGCTATGTTTTAGCGATGGAAGAAATCAGCAAAGTGGATGCAAGTGTCAGCGTATGCATGAGTGTCAATAACAGCCTGGTATGCTATGGCCTGCAGGAATTTGGTACTGAAGAACAAAAGCAGAAATACCTGGTACCATTGGCGCAGGGAAAAAAAGATGACCAATTGTATATTGGTGCATTTTTGTTAAGTGAACCGGAAGCAGGCAGTGATGCCACTTCCCAAAAAACAACTGCTGAAGATAAGGGCGATTATTATTTATTAAATGGCACCAAAAACTGGATAACGAATGGAAGCAGTGCCAGCATATACCTGGTAATTGCCCAAACAGATGCAAGCAAAGGCAGCAGGGGTATTAATGTATTTATTGTGGAAAAGAGCTGGCCCGGTGTGATGGTAGGCGCCAAAGAAAATAAGCTCGGCATCAGGGGCAGTGATACACATTCTATTTTGTTCACTGATGTAAAAGTGCCAAAAGAAAACCGCATAGGAGAAAACGGCTTTGGGTTTACGTTTGCAATGAAGACCCTCGCAGGTGGGCGCATAGGCATTGCATCGCAGGCACTGGGTATTGCCAGTGGCGCCTACGAACGGTCGTTGGCATATAGCAAAGAGCGGAAGGCTTTTGGTAAAGAGATAATGCAGCACCAGATAATACAATTTAAACTGGCAGATATGGCTACTAAAATTGAGTGTGCCAGGTTACTTTGCTTAAAAGCTGCATGGGAAAAAGACCAGCAATTAGACTATACCGTTAGCAGTAGCATGGCAAAAGTTTTTGCCAGCGAAACTGCCATGTGGACCGCCACGGAAGCAGTACAAATACACGGTGGCTATGGCTTTGTAAAAGAATACCATGTAGAAAGAATGATGAGGGATGCCAAGATAACACAGATATATGAAGGTACCAGTGAGGTGCAGCGTATTGTTATCAGCCGGGGGATATTGAAGTGAGAGGAAAGTCCATGGCCGATGGCCCATAGTCAATAGCAGCGTACAAGGATTACTATTGATTATTCAGTTTGCATTTTTTGTTTTGCATTTATATTCAAAACGCAATATTGACAAATACTTCTAATTAATAAAATACTTTCCCTAATGGCTTTTAAATTTGAATCGTTAAAAATTTGGAATAAAGCTTTAGACCTATCAGTAGAAATTGATGATATGGCAAAGGGGTTTCCAAAATACGAGTTATTCAATCTTTGTAATCAAATAAGAAAAGCGGCAGATTCAATTGTACTTAATATTGCAGAAGGGTCAACTGGCCAAACCAATCCTGAATTTAAAAGATTTCTAAACTATTCTTTACGCTCGGGTATTGAAGTAGTTAGTTGTTTATTTATTGCAAAAAAGAAAAACTATATTGAAGAGGAATTATTTAGTAAATATTATGATGAATACGAAATATTAATACGAATGATTTCAAGTTTTAGGGACAAACTAATTTGAAGATTCTTACTATCGACTATTGACTATAGTCTATGGACAAAAAACTTATGAGCATCAATACTGAAAAATATCAATCATTACTTTCTGAATTAAATGGGAAAGCTACTCTTGTTGCAGTAAGTAAAACAAAGCCTATTGAGGATATACAGGCTTTATATAATTTAGGGCAAAGAGATTTTGGCGAGAATTACGTGCAGGAATTGGTGGATAAAGAAATGGTATTACCAAAGGATATCTGCTGGCATTTTATTGGCCACCTGCAAAGCAATAAAGTAAAATTTATTGCCTCATTTGTTCATCTAATTCATGGAGTAGACAGCATCAATCTTTTAAAAGAAATTAATAAAGAAGCCATAAAAAATAATCGTGTAATTGATTGCCTGCTTCAAATTCGTATAGCATCGGAAGAAACAAAATTTGGTTTGGATGCTGCAGAATTAAAGACAGTAATTGCTGACAGTAATAATTATAAAAATGTACACATTACCGGATTAATGGGCTTGGCTTCATTTTCTGATAACTTACACCTGGTAAGATCAGAGTTTAAAACACTCCAGTCTTTATATAAGCAACATCCGTCCTTTTCAATTCTTTCGATGGGTATGAGCGGCGATTATGCCATTGCAATAGAAGAAGGCAGCAATATGGTGCGTATTGGCAGTTTATTATTCGGCGAAAGAAATTATAGTAAGCCATAAACCATTCCCGTTTACCTTCGCATACAGCTGACTGTTACTGCTATTAAATAACAAAAAGTAATGACCCAGGAAATTATCATTCTTTGCATTGCTGCTTTTGCTGCAGGCTTTATAGATTCTATTGTTGGTGGCGGTGGCCTGGTACAAACACCTGCAACTTTAATAACCCTTCCACAATATCCTGTAGCCACTTTATTAGGAACAACAAAAATTCCTTCTTTACTGGGTACTTCAATTGCTGCTTTTCAATATGCGCTTAAAGTCAACATCCGGTGGAAATTACTGGCAACCATGTGCAGTATTGCTTTTGTGGCCGCTTATGCAGGGTCTGCAACCGTAACCCTGGTTAGCAATACTTTTATGAAACCTGTATTTTTTATCATATTGATTGCAGTATTTGTTTATACCTATACCAAAAAAGATTTTGGGCTGGTAATTGAAAAATCGATTTCCGAAAAAAAAGAATACCTCTTGTGCAGTATTATAACAATGCTTATTGGTTTTTATGATGGTTTCATCGGGCCGGGCACAGGAAGTTTTTTAATACTCTTTTTTATCAGTATGCTTGGTTTTGATTTTTTAAAAGCCAGTGCTCATGCAAAATTGGTAAACGTATCCACCAATTTAGGGTCGATACTTTTTTTCTCCCGTAGCGGGCATATTTTATATCAATATGCAATACCCATGGCTATTTGTAATTTTGCAGGTTCCATTATGGGTGCGAAGCTGGCCATTTTAAAAGGCAATAAATTTATACGGCTATTTTTTTTAATTGTAATAGCAGCAACAATCATACGCTTTGGGTATGATATATTTATTAAAAAATAAGTAGATGAAAAAAGTAATCATTATTGGTGCCACATCGGGTATCGGCAGAGAGTTGGCTAAATTATATGCTACCGGCAATTGGCTAGTTGGCGCAACGGGAAGAAGAAAGGAATTACTGCAAAGTTTACAAAAAGAGTTTCCTGATAATATACTAACAGAATGCTTTGATGTAACCGGAACCGAAAATATAGAAAGCATTAAAAATTTAATTCAGCAACTCGGCGGTCTCGATTTGTTAATTTACAACAGCGGTTATGGTAAACCTTCCGAAACACTGGAATGGGAAATTGATAAAGCAACTACTCAAATAAATGTGAATGGATTTGTGGAAATTGTACATTTTGCATTCAATTATTTTGTAGCAGAAGGTAAAGGACAAATTGCAGCCACATCCTCTATTGCAGCCATCAGGGGCATTAGCTTTGCCCCGGCGTACAGTGCCAGCAAGGCTTACATGAGTACTTATATGGAAGGGCTTTACATAAAAGCTGCTAAATTAATGCTACCTGTTTATATTACAGATATACAACCCGGATTTGTAGATACTGCAATGGCGAAGAGCCCAGGGCAATTCTGGGTTTCGTCAGCAGAAAAGCAGCACAGCAGATTTACGGCGCCATCACAAATAAAAAGAGAAAGGCCTACATTACAAAACGCTGGTGGCTAATTGCAAAACTGATTAAGGTTATTCCCATATTTATTTATAAAAAAATGGGGTAATTTAGAAGCTGTTTAAAATGATTTTCAGGAATGCTTTAGAATTAAAAAAGTGGCCGGTGAGGACACCGGCCACGGCGGTTAAAATGGTTGATATAAAATCCATCTACAACTTTTTGTTAAAGCTTTAACATCAAAAATGAATTTTGGCATCAAATTGCATCATTTACATTTAATAAAATAACTTTGAGATGTATTACAGTCAACCTATGCAGTCAACATTTGAAACAGAAAAAAATAGAAAGGCATTTACTTATACTGCCATTATAGTAGCGATACTATTATTGCTGGCTATTTTTATCACCTGGCCGCTGATGCAACCCCCTCTTCCGCTAGTACAAGACCTCATCGAAATAAACCTTGGTAATAATGAAGAAGGTTTTGGAGAAGTGCAGCCCCTGATAAAAGGTGAAATGGCTCCGGCACAGGAACCATTTCCGCAAACACAAAAGGCGGCACCAGCTAAAGTAGAAGCCGCTGAAAATATTAAGCCCGATGAAAATGAAGATAAAGACGCTGCACCTGTTACAAAGCCTGAAAAGATAGTTCCAAAAACAAATAAAATTGCCAAAGAGCCGGTTACAACTCCTGTTAAAACTACTACTCCTGCGCCTGTAGTTATGCCCACACCAAAACCAAAAAAACCAAAAGCAACTTACAACGGTTCAGGCGCCGGTAATAGTAATGGCGCTACTCAAGATAATGGTTATACGTACCAGGGTAATAAGCCCGGAGGTAAAGGAGATGCAGGTGACCCTTCAGGTAAGCCAGATAGTTATGGTAATAGTCCCGGCGGTAAAACCGGCGGAGGGCCAAGAGTAATTGGCAACAGAAAAATTATAAAATATTATTCTTTCACCGGGGATTTGCCAAAGGCAACTATTTATGCAACCGTAAAAGTATCGCCGGAAGGTATTGGCACATTTACAGGATTTGCAAAAAACTCATCTTCTACAAATGCCAATTATGCAAATTCAATCCGCCAATACCTTGGTAAAATTCAATTTGATAAATCTTCACAGGAATCTATAGTTACAGTGCAATTTAATTTTACGGAGCAATAATTTTTATAAACTAAAATAGATACATTTATCTTCTTACAATACGGTTATATTTAACATTGAATGACCTATAAGCAAACGATTGATTATTTATACGCGCAACTGCCCATGTATAGCCGGATAGGTGCAGCTGCCTACAAAGAAGACCTTCACAATAGTATTGCTTTGTGCAATGGGCTGGATAATCCACAAACAAAATTTACAAGTATCCATATTGCAGGTACTAATGGCAAAGGCAGTACCAGTCATATGCTGGCTGCTATACTTCAACAGGCAGGTTATAAAACAGGGTTATATACATCCCCGCATTTAAAAGATTTCAGGGAACGTATAAAGATAAATGGCGAGATGATTGCCGAAGATTTTGTAATTGATTTTGTGCAACGTACACAAGAATTATCCCGGCAAATTGAGCCTTCCTTTTTTGAATTGACCATGACGATGGCCTTTGATTATTTTGCGCAACAGCAGGTTGATATTGCCATCATTGAAACAGGTTTAGGCGGCAGGTTAGATAGTACCAATATTATTACACCCATACTTTCCATCATTACCAATATTGGTTACGACCATATGAATATTTTGGGCGACACCCTTGAGAAAATTGCAGCAGAAAAAGCGGGTATAATAAAACAAAGTATTCCGGTTGTGATTGGGGAATATCTTGCAACAACTAAAGCCATTTTTATTAATAAAGCCAATGAATGCAACAGTGCTATTTATTTTGCCGAAGAAGAATATACTGTTGACGATATAGTTATATCAACACAAATATTGAATTGTTCTGTTACAGACAAAAAAAATAAAATAAAAGAAAACTTTGCACTTGACCTGAATGGTATGTACCAGGCAAAAAACCTACTCACTGTTTTACTTGCTGAAGGAATTTTACTGCAAAATGGATTTGTAATTACTGAAGCAGCAGAAAAATTTGCATTGGCTAATACAAAAAAATTAACCGGCTTGTATGGGCGGTGGGATACAATTGCAGAAAACCCTTCTGTAATATTGGATGTAGCCCACAATGAAGATGGAATAAAACAGGTAGTACAACAGGTAGCCTGGCTTACCGAAAAAACTGAAGGGACAAAACCTGCTGTACATTTTATTATTGGGATGGTAAAAGATAAAGAAGTTGCGGGTGTTTTATCGTTGTTGCCAAAAGATGCCACTTATTATTTTACCAATGCACATATACCAAGAGCCTTGCCTGCCGGCGAATTAAAAATAAAAGCCGCCGAATATAATTTAACCGGTGATTGTTTTGATGATGTAAATGAAGCTGTAAAAGTTGCCAGAAAAAGTGCCAATCAAAAGGACCTGGTAATTGTTTGTGGAAGTATTTTTTTAGTGGGGGAAGTAAATGAAATTTCAATCAACAGCATCTAACTTTTGAAATGCATACATCAAACAACTGACATGCAATGCCTGGGTAAACTCATTGCGGTGCAACATGGTTCTTACTTCTTCCAAAGGCACAAGCTGTATGTCTATTTGCTCATGGTCATCGAGGCTTTGAGTACTTATTTTTTTTCCGCCCCTTGCTAAAAATAAATGTGTGTATCCGGATAATACACCTGGGTTGCCAGCGACTTTTCCCACTTCATCAATCACGCTGAATTTATACCCTGTTTCTTCCAGCAATTCCCTCGCAATGGCTTTTTTTACATCCTCCCCTTTATCCACAAAACCGCCTGGTATCTCTGTCAGCACTTCGCTAACTGGGTGCCGGTATTGTTTTACAAGAATTACTTTTCCTTCTTGTGTTATGGCCATAGCACAAACGGTTACAGGAAGTTCCACTACATAATAAGATGGTACAATCCTGCCATCAGGCATTTCGCATACATCTTTACGAGAAGTAAAATACTGGTGCCGGGTGATGTATTCAGAAGAAAGCGTTTTCCAGTTCATGATGATTCTATTTAAAATAAATCCGCTTAAAAATAGATTCTATCCGCTTCAATAAACAAGCGGATAATCAATTTTTAAGCGGATAAAGTTACCAATTCATTCTCTGCCTCAATGCAGTTATATGTGCTGTATGATGGCAGCTATGCCATGCATACATGCCCAGTAAATACCATAACGTTATTTCCTTTTTTTGTTCAGGATGAAATACGGCCCTGTTCCACTCTTCTTCTTTAATATTCATTAAAACCTCTACCCATCTTTTATGCAGGGCAAATAAAAGTGTGATGGATATATTGATGGGCAAGTTTTTTGTGTCGCTTAAAACAGCCCATGCAGCTTCATCGTAAGGTTTAATAACCGGCGTATCTTCTGTTAGCCCAAGCTTAAAACGTATATATGCATTCATGTGGCTATCGGCTACATGGTGCACCAATTGTTTTACCATCCAGCCTTCTGGCCGGTAAGGAGTATCTAGCTGATGTTCGTCAAGATTCAATACAGCATTTTCTAAATGATTGGGCAAATATTTTATATCAATTATCCATTCTTCCAATTGCCTGGAAGAATAGGGTTGAGGTATATATTTACCAATGGGATAACGTAAATCTTCCATGATTATTTATTGGGGGTTGATGGCTCTGGTTTTATTTCGGGAGGTGTGGTTGGTAAGGCAACTGCAGCAGGTTTTATACTTAACAATTCAATTTCAAAAACCAGTGCAGCTCCGCCTGGAATTTCAGCACCGGCACCCCTATCGCCATAACCAAGTTCGCTTGGGATAAAGGCTTTTAGTTTATCGCCAATATGCATTAACTGCAATATTTCCGTCCAGCCCCTTATTACACCACCTACAGCTATATTTAATGGTTCGCCTCTTTTGTATGAATTGTCAAATTCTTTTCCATCAGTTAAAGCGCCGATATAATTTACAACTACCGTATCTGTTACTTTTGGTGTAGCAGAAGCAGCATCGCCTTTCTTAATTATTTCGTATTGTAAACCGCTTGGTAAAACAACTACGCCCGAACGTTTTTTATTAGCCTCTAAAAAGGCAGCAGATTTTGCTTTTTCATTATTGCTTTTAACCGCAGCATTTGCCTGTAACTTTTGCTGTATACAGGTATTGGCCTGCTGATCTGTTAGGGAAACAGCCTTCTTTTTAAAAACATCTTCCATTGCTTTCTGCATGGAAACATAAGTTATTTGCTCTATACCTTGTTGCTTTAAATTATTAGCTACATTCATACCCAGCGCATAACTAAAAGAATCGGTTGAATTTTTAAGTGGATTTACTACTGGTTTAGTAGCAGTTGCAGCAGGCTTTGCCGCAACAGTTTTTGTAGTTTTTGTTTGCGCATTTACCTGTATTCCTACGATTGTTACCGCTCCTGCGATTAGAAAAAATTGCTTCATTGTTTTGTTTTAGTTTTTATTTTATGTTGATATTTATATTAGTATTTATTTATTATTATTATTTCCTGCTTCTTTATTCATCTCTTATTTCTTTACCGGTAAGTTGTAGAAACACATCTTCAAGGTTGGCTGCCTTTACCTGTTTGGGCCTTTCAAAACCATTAGCCACAAGGTCATCTATCATTTTATCCGGCGAAGCTAAGGCAATAATTTTCCCTTCATCCAATATAGCTATCCTATCGCACAATTGCTCCGCTTCATCCATATAATGCGTTGTAATAATAACAGTAGCTCCTTTTGATTGAATATTTTTAATCAACTGCCATAAATTACGGCGTGCCTGCGGGTCAAGGCCGGTTGTGGGCTCGTCTAAAAAAACAATTTTTGGTTTGTTAATTAATGTTGTGGCAATTGAAAAACGTTGTTTTTGCCCCCCACTTAATTCTTTGTATTTATTCTTTGCTTTATCTTCTAAATTTACCAATCGCAATAATTCCATTGGCTGCACCTGCCGGTTATACAAGCCCGCAAATAAATCAATTAATTCTACCAGTCTTAACCCGGGATAAAAACCAGAAGACTGCAATTGCACCCCAATTATTTTTTTAATATTATCCGGCTCTTCATCAAGGTTCATTCCATCTACAATTACCTGGCCGCTGGTTTTTTGACGAAGGGTTTCTATAATTTCAAGGGTAGTAGATTTACCTGCACCATTGGGCCCAAGCAACCCAAATATTTCCCCTTCGTACACGTCAAAAGAAATTCCCTTTACAGCTTCAAAACTACCGTAGTTTTTTTTTAAGTTTTTTACCGAAATAATAGTCTTTTGCATTGGTGTATATTAACTATAAAATTATTTTGCAAATTAAGTGAATTTGATGTGTTGTAAGCCAATTATTGGCTTTGGTTAAAAGAATTAGCGTTTGCTTTAACTTTTATATGAGTATTGCTATGCTTAAACAAATATGGATTTTTGCTTTAAATGAGCAGGAAATGCGACTTTTGCACATCTCTTTAAATTTTAAATTAATTATCAACCTAAATACAAATACAAATGAAGGTTTTTAAATTTGGTGGTGCCAGTATCAATAGTATAGAAAGAATACAAAATGTTGCAAAAATTATACAATCTTTTCCTGGCGAAAAGTTGCTGGTTATTATATCGGCCATGGGTAAAACTACCAATGCCCTGGAGAAAGTAGCAGAAGCATTTTTTGCCGGTAATAAAGAAGAAGCTTTACAATTGTTTCAACAAATTAAAGAAGAACATGTACAGGTCTTATTTGAACTTAACCCAGAACCATTAAAAATACTAAACGATTTGTTTACAGAGGTAGAGTGGTTACTGCACGATAAACCTGTAAGGGATTATGACTACTACTACGACCAGATTGTATGTTGTGGCGAATTACTAAGCACAGCCATCGTAAGCAATTATTTAAATAGTATTGATGTAAAAAATACATGGGCAGATGTAAGGGATATTTTTAGAACGGATGATAATTTTAGAGATGCCGCTTTGGACTGGGATTTTACACAACAAAAAATTGAGGAAAATATAGTACCGCTTTTTACAACAACCAATATTATTTTAACGCAGGGCTTTATTGGCGCCACTGATGAAAATGAAAGCACCACGTTGGGCAGAGAGGGCAGTGATTACACCGCAGCTATTTTTGCCAATATGCTGAATGCAGAAAATCAAACCATTTGGAAAGATGTGGAAGGAGTGATGAATGCTGACCCGAAATTATTTCCGGATGCACAATTTATTGCGGCATTAAGCTATACTGAAATAATTGAGATGGCTTATTATGGCGCACAGGTTATTCATCCAAAAACTATCAAACCATTACAAAACAAAGGCATTCCATTATATGTACGCTGTTTTTTAAAACCAGCTTTGCCGGGAACAATAATAAGTGGCAAACCTGTACACAACTTGCCGCCTATTATTGTTCTAAAAAATAACCAGGTGCTGATGCAGTTAAATTCAAAAGATTTTTCCTTTGTAGAAGATACCCTTGTAAATAAATTGCACCAGTTGTTTGTAGATATAAAAATAAGGCCTAATCTTTCACAGAATGGCGCTATCAGTTTGTATTGCTGCCTGGATGATAAGCCGGACAAGATAGAAAAGCTGGCATTAGCTGCAAGCCAGTTATTTGATGTGCAGGTAGAAAAAGATATTGTATTGCTTACAGTAAGGCACTATAATGAAGCTATTGTTGAAAAATTAAAGGCAGGTAAAATTGAATTATTAAATCAAAAAACAAAAGAGACAATACAGGTATTAATGAAAACTAATTGATTTTTTTAATTCGACAAAATCTAAGGAGCTGTTTAAAAATAGAATTTTAGTTTCCCATTTCGAGGTTGGTGGGGCGCAACCTCGATAGACCGCCATGGCCGCGGTCCTCACCGAAAACTTTTTAAATTGTTAGGCGTTCTTGAAAATCATTTTTTAACAGCTTCCAACAAAAGAAATGAAAGAGATTATATCAAAACATAAAAATATTACCTTTCGATGATATACTGGCCATTTTTATTAATGGTTATTACAGGCAGTTTTTTATTTACTTCAAAATAATCATAGGCATCTTTTAAAGAAATAGCAAACTCTTGCAGCGATTGATTTCCTTTGGTGGTCCTTGCCAGGTAATCTAAAGATCTTCTAATATTATATTTTACCGGAAATAAATGCACCGGGATAAAATCCTGTCCATTTAATTTGGCCTGACTTGCCAATACATATAATTCTTCAATTGGTGCATCACTGATGGCAATACAACCTGTAGAAACGCAATCACCATGTATATAAATATTGTTACCTGGGTGCAACGAATCGCTTAATATCCTATCTGATGCATTGGGATAATTTAAACCAAGCGCCAAATGGTAATTGGTATTTGTTTTAAATTCATTGATATAATAAAACCCCTCGGGAACCTGGTAATCACCTTCAAAACGTTTGGGGCCCATGGAGCCACTTTGCATACAAACTTTATAGGTTTTAAATAATTTGAATGTTTCCTTATCATCGGTTTTTACCCAAACTTCCAACAGGCGGTCGTATTTAAAACTGCGTATATACACATCACTGGGTGGCCATTGCAATTTTTTTTCTTCAAATTGCTTTTTTAAACTGTCTTCTACAGCACTATAAACATCAGATGAATTTCCTGAAGCTGTTTGTAAATTAATAAAATTAACCTGGGCAATTGAATGATTAATTGCTGTAAAAGCAAACAAAAAAACAATAATAATTTTTATCAAATTGCCGTTCATTTATTTAACAAATTAGTGGTATTGGTGTAAACAATTGCGAAATTAAGATTTTTTTGATGGATGAGTTATTACAGTACCACCAGACAGGACATTTTTACCTTACAAAGTACATTACAAAAATTAGTTAATTGAAAAATAATTAATCACATACTGTGTATTTCCGGCAACTAATCAATTACAAGTACTTCATATACTTGCAAATAAGCTTAAACAAATAAAAAAAATTGCATGTTTCACATTTATTTTTTCAATATTTTTTCAATAATAAATGCTCCTAATTTTTTGCCTTGTGCTGCACCAGCCTCAACACCGGATCGGTAATGAATACCTCCATAAACGCGGCTGATGGATGCTTCGGCTGCAGCCTCCTGGAATGAATTAAAATGGCGTTGCATACCAATATATCTAAGATCGCTGGTATCCTGAAAAGAAAAATTATCGCCATACAGATAAGCCAATACAGAAGACGCGGATGCGGTAATAGTACTGTGCCCACTCGTATATTCGGGAAATGGTGGCGTTTGTAAAAAAGGCAACCAGGTTTTGTCCATCCAGTCATCTATAACAGTTACCGGCCTTATAACAGCAGACCTGTATTTTTCATCCCAGCATGCAATAAACGCATCAAATAAAGCTATTGAAGTCATTGCATAACCCTGTGCAATTTTTACAACATCTGCATTTGTTTTCCTGGCTGCAATGGCTGCAATGCCCATCCAATGCCCGCCCGGAGTAATTTTTTTATTGCCAAACATCATGTGGCCTGCATGTTCTATTACAAAAGGATTATCATCCCAGTAACGGGCAATTGTCTTTTGCTCTTCTGTCAAATTTTTTGCAATGGTATAAACCTCCTTTGTGTTTTTGTAAAATACACTATTTGTATCTTTACTAAATTGTGGTGGTGGCGGTGGCGCAAATTGAGCACAGGAATCAAGCACCATTGGCTTCATGGTATTCCAGCACCATTCTACACCATCTGAGTAATCAGGCGGTGTCGGCCGCCATTTTCCCGGGTCATTACTCCCAAGATATTTAGGCTTCCCCCTTGAACTTAAATACCCATCTGTTTTAGCTCTTGCCAGAATTGTTTTGCCAATAGTATCGCCAAACGCCACAGAACGCTCGTAAGTTGAGTCATCAAGGTTTTCTTTAAAGTTATTGTAAACCGATTCCTCGTAATTTTTTAGAGAATCAACTGAAAAAACTTTTACGTTTCTGACTACCGTAAAAAAAGCTTTAGTGGCTGCAAGTGTAAAATCGTATTTTTTATTTTTTTCTGGTTGCGGCATTTTTCCAAATCCATTTAGCTTCTCTGCAATTGAAGCAGTTCCTTTATTGCTAAATTTTATGGCTTCATAAGATGCCAAAGAAGAATAAGCATAAATTCTTGACGCAACCGGAGGAGTAAATACGTCATAAATAATAATCTGTGTAAGCAGGTCCTGGTTCTGATGCAATATTTCGGCATCATTTAATTTAGGTGATTTCTTTTGCTGGCAACCATTTAATAAAATAAAACCAGCAAATAAAAAAAGGGTTGTTTTCAATAATTCTTTCATGAATGGCTTCAATTTAACACAATACGCTAATGAGTGTTTTTTTATTTTTTAAAAATATTTTTTATACAATAACCGATGGTTCTTCTTTCCATTTAGTTGCAGATGAGATTAATGACTGGACGGTTGAAAATTCACCTAACATTATTACTGTTCTACCAGATCCATACTAATTTCCAACACCTGATGAACCGTTAACTATTTGCTACATCCTGTGCTGGTAATGCATAAGGTTCAAAATCAAAATTACCCCTATTTTCAAGATGCAAAAAACTTTATTCCGTCATGCGTGCAACAGTCAGCAAAAAAAGATGGCCACAATATTTTAAAAATCAATTTTTCGTGAGACTCCTTTTATGGTAAAAATGGTAACTGCTGCTATGTTGTTGCTGATGTTTAAAAACCTTGCTGACTGCGACAGGAAAGATGATCCATAATAAAATTCCTGCCGTTGTATTTTGCCATTCTTTAATTTTATTTCAGCCGAAAAATCATCCGGCTGCAAGGCATATAATTTATTAGTGGCTTTTAATGCATACATTTTCATTGCACCACGGTTTTGGGTTGCGGCTACCAGGTACTGGCCATTACTGCTTCTTAATTTTGCCAACGCCTTACCGTTGCCCGGTATGTAAATGCCACTTTGCAAGATACTTTGGGCTTCAAAACTGCCATCACCCTTTCCTTTCAGCATCAGTCCATTTAACGCATCATAACGACCTACACTTACTTCTGTACCGTAATCGTTACCATTTATCAGTATGTCGAGATTACCATCTCCATCAAAATCATCTGCAACCATACCGTTTAAAACCGATAACTGAGCCTCAACTGGTAGTGCCGTCATTGTAAATTTTCCCTGTCCATCATTTCGCAGATAGCTGCTTTGTAAATTATTTGCTTTGAGTCTTAAGGCACCAAATAATTGATCTTGAGTAAACAGTTGGTCAATGGTGGCAGTGGCATATGATTTATAATTCTGAAACTTAGTACGCATACCTATCATTTGCTTTATAATATCATCTCTTGTCTGTGCAGGATATTCTTTCTTTGTTTGATCGAGTTGGCTGGTAGGCAGCCATAAAGTAGGAAATGCGTCATAACTTCCATTATTATCAAAATCCTTTGCATAAATAGATATTGGATATTGATCTGATGCTTTGTAAAAGGTGTTTTGCCCTGCATTTCCCACTGCGTAATCTATGTCACCGTCATTGTCAAAATCTCCCGCTACAATCGTGTTCCACCATCCCAATTGGTTACTGATACCCGTAGTTGTGGTAATATTCTTAAATACGCCTTTATCATTTTTTAAAAAAGTTACCGGCATCCATTCTCCTGCCAATACAAGGTCGGGCCAACCATCATTGTCAAAATCTGTAAACAGTGCATCACAAACCAATCCTATATTTTTTAAATCTTTTGCTGTCTCATTAGTTACATCTGTAAATTTAATATGCCCATCTTTAGAGTCGTTTCTGTAAATAAAACTTGAAACTGGTTTAGGATAACTCCACGGATCTACCCTGCCTGCTATAAACAGGTCGAGATCGCCATCTTTATCATAATCAATGGCCCTTACACAAAACTTACTGGTAAGGTTATTTGGCAATGCCAATGAATCGTTTCTGTAGTTTCCTTTTCCGTCGTTTACATAAAATTTATCCTGGTAGCTTTGTGAACCTGGCTGGTTGCCATAGCCTCCGCCGGCAATGTACAAATCCTGATCGCCATCACCATCTGCATCAAAAAGCAGCAGCCCCATATCATCGCCACGTTTGCCTATAGCTGCAGGTAATAAGGATTTTTGAGTAAACTGATTACCTCCGGCCTGCTGTAAAAATAACTGTGCACTGTAGCCAGCTGCGCCACCTGTGATAATATCATCGAGCCCGTTACCATCTATATCACCTACTGCCAGGGCAGGGCCATATTCGGAGAGTTTATGTGGAAGGAGTTTTTGAATATTGAAATCTACAAAATCATATTGCTGATGGACATAGTGGATGCCCACCGAATCGGTAACTTCTTTAAATAAGGTATGCATTGCAAATACTTCTTTGCTACCCGGGGTATCTTGTACTGCTGATGAAATATTTACTTGTAATAACTGGTCAGCATTGACATGCTGTAGTAATTGTGTTTTGCCATTTGGCCATTTTACAATTATTGAATCTATACTCTTTATATTCTTCAAACCAAAATGCCCAATATCCTGCACAGTTGAAAGATAACCCTTATAAGGTGTGTTTTCCCAAATCTGTTGTTTACCATGGTCATAGTGTAGTTCAACCCATGCGCCCAATCCTGCTTTATTAAGGCTGTCTCCGGTTAGTTTTATCTGCAGGTAATGGCTGCTATCCTTATTTTCATCTCTTTCGTTGTTGCGGTAAACAGAGGCTTTATCATTAATATTATTTACAATAAAATCAAGGTCCCCATCATTATCCAAATCGACATAAGCCGCACCATTGGAAAAAGTAGGCATAGTAATACCCCAATTTTCTGATACATCACTAAAGGTTAAATTAGCGTTATTTTTAAAAGCATAATTGTGAATTTTTACCTCAGGAATCTGGCCCAGTAACTGATCTTTGGAAGCAACAGCATATGCTGTATTCCTAAACATAATAAATTCATTATCTGTAACATCTCTTGGAAATCCATTGGTAACCATCAAATCACGATTACCATCATTATCAAAATCAGCCAGTAAAGGTGTCCAGCTCCAGTCTGTTTCTGCCATACCTGAATAAAAAGCTATTTCACTAAAAATGGGCGCTCCGATAGAATCGCTTTGTTTCATCCTGGGGCCCTGGTTCAATTGCAGGGTATTACGCACATACTGATAGTTATAACCGAACTGATCGCTGTTTTGATAAGTTTGATAACTATTTGCTTTCATCATTTCTTTTTTACGATAGTTATCTCTTGGATTCATATCCAATGTAACAACATCCATTAGGCCGTCATTATTAATATCGCCAATATCGTTCCCCATTGCGTTAAAGGAGGTATGTTTAAAATATTCAGACAAGCGTTCGGTAAAAGTTCCATCATGATTATTAATCCAAAGAAGATCATTGGGCAAATAGTCGTTGGTTACATAAATATCCTTCCAGCCATCCCTGTTAATATCGGTTATTGTCGCAGTATGGCCGTATCCATCGGCTCCAATACCAGCCTGTTTAGACACATCAGTAAATACTCCGTGTTTAAGAGAACTGTTCCAGTCATTACGATATAGACGACTGCTATTCTGAAACGAACTATCTTTATTGAGCGGGTGAAAAATATTAGGTGTTCGTGGATCAGAAATTTCATTTACTACAAGATACATGTCAAGGTCTCCATCATTATCATAATCAAAAAAGGAGGCCATGGTAGAATAAGAAGTATCTGCCAGTCCATATTCAGCAGCCATTTCTTTAAAATGAGGAACGCCATTTTTATCAGCCCCCTGATTAATGTATAATAAATTCCTTCTTTGATTGCTATCAATACTCAGGGTAACGGAAACATACATATCTAACCATCCATCGTTATTGATATCAATTACTGAAACACCCCTGCACCACTTGCCGTTCCCTGTAACAGCGGCTTCGTTGGTGATATCCTGAAACTTAAAATTACCCTTGTTTAAATATAATTTGTTAGATACTTTGTTACCTGTAAAGTAAACATCCTCTAGCCCATCCTTATTGAAATCACCAATGCCAACACCACCTCCATTATAAATGTTAGACACATCCAGGATATTAACCGAATCAGATTCAATAATCTGGTTATTAAAATCAATGCCTGACTCACCAGCATCTACCAATTGAAATAGTGGTTCCTTCTTTTTACAGGATGAAAATATACATATCCAAAGAAATAAAAAGCCATATACTGAACGCATCTCAACAAATTTTTAAATTTTAAAAGGCAAAATAAACAAAAATAGAGGAGAAATAATATTTGCTATACCACATTAACCAAAAATAAAAAGAGGCAGGTTATAACACCTGCCTCTTTTACACTTTAAAAAATCTAAAAATTATTAATAACCAGGATTCTGTGTTAAAACAGAAACACCAGCTACCTGACTAAGATCTATTTGATTTTGCGGAATAGGCAAGTACTCGCTTTTTCCTACTGTGTAAGAAACACCCACCATTGTTCCATAACCACTTGCCAATTCACGGGCTGCATAGGGAGTCAATTCTGCCTTACCAATTCCCCAACGGGTGAGGTCAAAAAAGCGATGACCTTCTGTTGACAATTCCAGCTTACGTTCAAAACGGATAGCAGTTCTTGCAGCGTCCTGACTTGCAAAAGTTGGATAGGTTCCTATTTGATAATTGGCAGGTGATAGTTTAACAAAACCTGCTGGATTTGATGCACGTGTACGAACTAAGTTTACATAAGTAGTTGCCAGTGCCAGTGATCCAACTTCAGCCTCAGCTTCAGCTGCCATCAGTAATACATCAGCATATCTAATTAACCCATAGTTATTAGCAGTAAAACCGTTTGACCATGCAGAAGCATCAGTGTAGGTACCTATTTGAGATTTATAAAATAAATGCTTCATAGTTACATAAGGACCAGCAGCAGCCTGGTTACGTATCCAGTCTTGGCCAGGCATTACACCCCAATCAAGAAAAGGTATACCACGACGGCCCATTGTCCAATCAATACGAGGGTCAACAGGAGTGACTACGTCAGGTGTATATGGTGTAGCAGAAGATTTACCCTGGTCGTTCTTTAAATCTGTATTATTATAACTTCCGTCCAAAAATGGTAAACCAGCGGCATCTACTTTATAAGAATTAGCCGCACTAAAAGAAGGCTGAAAGAAACCACAGCAAGATGTTTGGGCACCGCCACCATAAGGAAAGTTTAAGGCATCTCCCTGATTGGCATTTGCTCCGCCAGTTCCGTCATTTACAAACATTTGAACCGCAAATACACTTTCAGAGTTGTTCTTTAAAGCAGGGTTAAAATTATCCCCAAATTTTGGTAGCAAAGCATATTTATCTCCCTTGGCTGTTTTGCCATTGGCTATAATAGTTGTATATAGAGCTTTTGCTTCATTGAATTTTTTCTCATACATATATACCTTGGCAAGATAACAGGCTGCGGCCCACTTATTGGCACGGCCATACTGGCTTTGTGTTTCCGGTAAGTTTGCATATGCATAAGCAAGATCTTCTTCGCACTTAGGAAATACGTTTATATTTGGCGTAAGGAAATTACCTGCAGTATATGTCTGATCTTCACTTACCCATGGAACTTTACCAAAAGCACGGCCCAACTCAAAATGATAATGAGCACGTAAAAATCTTGCCTCAGCAGCAGCTTCCGTAATTTCTGCAGGAGTCATATCTGTTGCCAAAGCAGACAGACGCAATACATCATTTGCACGCTGTGCACCATCATATCGTTGCTGCCATAACTGGTCAATATAACTGTTGGATGGAGAACAAGTCCATGTTTCAATTGGCGTAATCAGGTTCTGATCACCAGGATCTGATCCTTTGTGCGCATCGCCACCGGCAACACTTCCATACACCCAGTTACTGGAGGATGTAGCCCATGGCCCATTGTTTGTACCTGCCCTGCTTCCTTCGCCATCCAGCAAAGAGTAGGCTCCTACTAAAACCTGACCTACACCTATTTTATTAGCAAGTAAAGACGGGCTTAAGGAAGCTGTTTGCGGAATCTTAAGATAATCCTTTGAACAGGCATTGAATAATACCAGCGAAGAAATCGCTATTGGTAAAAAGTATTTTAAATTATTATTTTTCATAAATGAACTGTTTTTATTTATAAATTAAAATGTAAAGCTTGCTCCCACCAAGTATGTTTTACCAGTAGGGTAATTACCATAATCAACACCAAAAGTTGCTGCAGAACCTGAAACCTCAGGGTCAAGGCCACTGTAATTTGTAATGGTGAAAAGATTTGCAGCCTGTATATAAACCCTTGCTCTGGAAATACCTGCATGCTTTAATACTTCCGGTGCAATAGTATAACCGATCGACATTTGTTTACATCTAAAATAAGTACCGTTTTCATTATAAAAATCATTTAAGACTGCATTAGTGCTAAAGTAAGAGTTGTTTTCTACAATGGGGTATGCACCTGCACTAGCAGCTGTCCATTGAGCTCTTGGTAAACTTCTGTCAGCAGGAATCCATGATTCTGTTAATAATTTTGCACTCTTGGCATTCTGGAACTGAGGCCAGAAATCCTGGAAATATCGAGTATAATTTAATATGTCATTACCAAAAACACCATACAACACAGTAGAAAAATCAAATTGCTTGTAAGTGAAATTGATATTTATACCCAAAGTAAAATCTGGATTAGGGTTGCCATAAAAAGTCCTATCGGCATCAGTAATTTTACCATCAGGTTTTCCGGTAAGATGTCCCATAGCGTCAACCCCGTTGTTATCCTCGTATTTAAAACGGCCAGGTGCGGCATCAGTTTCAGTAGGTGATTTTGACACATCAGCAGCATCTTTATAAATACCCACTATATGATAACCGTAAAAAGCTCCTACAGGGTGACCTGCCTGGTTTCTAACCTGTGGACCGGTATTGTGGGTATAAGCGGTTTCAAAGAAACCAGCAGATCCCGGAATACTAACTACAGTATTTTTATAATGGCTAAAGTTTGCGCTCGCAGAGAAATTCATATCTGCATTTATTTTACCATGATAACCAAGTGACAAATCATAACCTATATTCTGCATATCACCAATATTCACAAGCGGCAAAACAGCACCAACACCAGCAGTACCTGCAGCCTGGTCTGTAAATAACAAGCCATTTATTTTTTTCCGATACCAGTCAAATGTGAAATCCCAGTTTTTTAAAAAAGTTGCATCTAAACCAAAGTCTAAAATTTCGTTCTGTTCCCATGAAGTGTTCAGGTTACCATAAGATGCAGCATAAAAACCTGAAGATGGACTACCAGCACCACCTACATCATAATAAGAACCACCGCCATTGCTTGCATAAGAAGTAAATTGATTACTAGCCGGTACGTTGGAAATAGAACCCAATATACCATAACTACCGCGTAATTTAAGACTGTTTAACCAGGTAGCACTCTTCATAAAGCTTTCCTGTGTTACCACCCATCCGGCAGACACAGAATAAAAATCACCATAAGTTGACTTTGGGCCAAATACAGAATTTCCATCACGACGGTAATTTCCACCGATAAGATATTTTTCTTTATAGGCATAATCTAATTTTCCCAAAAATGCAGTACCATGAATTTTATAACTACCACTATAATTGGACTGGCCACTATTTGCACCTGTACTAAGGCTTAGGTAATTTGGGTCATCAGAAAAATAATTAATTCTTTGACCTCCCACATTTCTACCAGTATACTGTAATGCTTCGTAACCAACTAATACCTTCACATTATGGTCAGTTGCAAATGTATTATTGTAAGCTAATGTATTAGTAAAATTCCAGTTAGTGTTATAAGAAGCGTATTCACCATAACCATTGGAAGCCCCATTTTCTGCATTTTCATAACTTCTGTAATTATGGTAATAACCATAATTATTATCCTGGTTACCGCCAAATAAAGATTTAGCTGTAAAATGTTTTAAGAAATCCACTTCAATAAAGGCATCCCCCTGCACCGCATAATCATTATTATTGTTATCGGCAGCCCTTTTTTGAGCAGCGAAGGGGCTTGAAGAGTTCCCCAGTTCAGACCCTGCTGTTCCGCCAAAACCACCACCGGCATTATATAATGGTATAATTGGCTGTTCCCATGCTGTAGTATTTACAGGGTTTCCTTCCTGGTTATTACCAATGTTATTACGGGTTTTATAGTACATATACAGGTTTTCGCCCACACGAACATTGCCACTATTACTAATACTAAATACTGTATTAACCCTGCCAGAGTAACGCTTCAGTCCGGTATTTAACAGTGTACCCTGTTGATCAAAATAGTTAAAAGCAGCAAGAAAAGCAGATTTATTATTACCACCGCTTGCCGTAATTGTATGGCTTTGAATAGGTGCATTATTAAATACTGCATCCCACCAGTCTGTACCCTTCTTATTGGCAGGCACTATCAGGTAAATATCACCCTTGGCATAATTGTCATTATACTTACTTAAGTTAACAGCCGGGTTTGAAGCCGATGCCCCAGATATAGAACCCGCCTTAATATAATCGGGTAATACAGGAGTTTGACCTGTTCCATACTGCTGAGAAACCACACAACCAAGGCAACTTGCCGATGTGTCTATTTGTTGAGAATTTCTTGCAGCTAAGAATAGCATATCCGCCATTTGTTGTGGATTTGCTTTTCCCCAAGGGTCACTTTTATATGTTTGCTGGCTACCATAATAACCATCATAGGTAAATGTGGCTGCGCCTCTGCCTCTTTTAGTTGTTACCAAAATTACACCTGCAGATCCGCGTGCACCATAAATAGCCGCCTGTGCATCCTTCAGCACCTGAACGGATTCAATATTTGTTGCATTTAAATCCTGCAAAGTGCTTAAATCGCCAGGAGCAGATTGAACTCCGTCGATTACAACCAATGGAGCAACGTTACCAAAAGAAGTTATACCCCTGATAAATACGTTGCTATTTTCACCGGGTGCTCCAGAACCAATTACCTGAACACCAGAAGCCTGGCCTTGCAGCATCTGCTGAACAGTGCCTGAAGGGATCGTCTTCATGTCTTTTACATTTACTACTGATACGGCACCAGTAATTTCTTTTCTTTTTTGTGCAGTGTAACCAGTAACAACCACTTCATTTAATGAACTTGGTCTTTCTGTTAAAGATACTTTTGTTGTTGTTACACCAGACACGCTGATTTCTTCTTCGTCGTAACCCACCGAAGAAACAACCAGTTGGCTTTTGCCGGCTGGAACAGTAATGGAGAATTCTCCATTAGCACCAGTAACAGCCGCAACTTTTGTTCCTTTAACACCTACTGTTGCTAAAGGAACTGGTGTATTGTCTTTTGAATTGGTAACAATACCCGTAACTGTTTTTTGCTGTGCATAAATTTGGGAAGATAGGAGTAGGCAGCATATTAATGCGCATATTCCTGAGAGGAGTTTTTTTAACATATAGCAGCTTGGTTTAATTAATGATGGAACGAAGTTAAAATTAAATATTTAACAAACCATAAAAAAAATAAAAAAAATTGATACTTTTTTATCTAAGGCTTGTATTTATTTTTTTTATAGTGGGCTAATTGATAAAAGGTTGTTGCTTTCTTTTACAATTAGGTTTACTGAAAGCTTTACCTGCAAAGGATTTAGTGTATTTTATTTTTTACTCTTTTACAAGAATAATTAAAATATGCCTGTTTAAAATTTATTTTTTTGTGGATAATATGTAAAATAAAGTGAATAAAATGATAGTTATAAATTCCCCCTTGCCTCCTGCTCCCTTTCTAGGGCTTCAAATAAGGCCTTGAAATTTCCTTTGCCAAAACTTTTTGCCCCTTTGCGCTGAATGATTTCAAAAAATAAAGTGGGCCTGTCTTGCAAAGGTTTGCTGAATATCTGTAACAGGTAGCCTTCCTCGTCTTTATCTATCAATATGCCCAATTCGCTTAGTGGCTGCAGGTCTTCATCTATTTTACCAACCCTATCCAATATATTTTCGTAATAGCTGGCAGGGATATTTAAAAATTCTATTCCCCGGCTTTTTAAATCTTTAACTGTTTTTATAATATCGGCTGTAGCTATTGCAACATGCTGTACCCCTTCGCCATTATAAAAATCAAGGTATTCTTCTACCTGGCTTTTCTTTTTTCCCTCTGCCGGCTCGTTAATAGGAAATTTTACAAACCCATTTCCGTTGCTCATTACCTTACTCATTAAAGCCGAATATTCTGTAGATATATCAGTATCATCAAACGTAAGTATATTTTTAAAGCCCATTACGGCTTCATAAAATTTTACCCATTGGTTCATCTGGTTCCAGCCCACATTACCTACACAATGATCTACATATAACAACCCGGTAGATGGTGGATTGTACAATGTTTTCCATTCAATAAAACCAGGCAGAAACAGCCCTTTGTAATTTTCTCTTTCAATAAACAGATGCACGGTTTCCCCATAAGTATGTATGCCGCTAATTGTTACTTCGCCGGCATCGTCTTTTAATATGGTTGGTTCCATAAAACTTTTACCGCCACGTTGTGTTGTTTCTTTCCATGCTGCTGTAGCGTCAAAAACTTTTAGTGCTAAAAATTTTACGCCATCACCATGCTTGTTAATATGATCAGCAATAGGGTTATCAGTATGTAAGGGTGTGGTTAATACAAAAGTTAATTTATTCTGCCTGATAACATAACTCACTTTATCTTTCATACCAGTTTCCGGACCGGCATAAGCCAGGGATTGAAATCCAAAAGCTGTTTTATAAAAATGTGCTGCCTGCTTTGCATTACCTACATAAAATTCTATATAGTCAGTGCCTAGTAATGGAAGAAAATCGTTTGTTGTATTAATTGATACATTGGGTTGACTTGTGAAAGTTGCCATTTTGTAATTATTAAATTCGTAATTGTATTATTGTTTATAAAAATCATTCAACAATATCACGAACCCATAGCAAGGGCAAGCAAAAGCAAAGTATAGCAATTGCGCTTGTCAAAAAATCTTTTATGAGGATAATCGGGAAGCATATCTTATAACAAAGATAATTAAGTTGGAGCCACATACATCAGTTGATTCTATATTTGCCAAATGAAAAAAGCAGGAATATTAGGCGGAGGACAACTTGGAAGAATGTTATTACAGGCAGGGGCCAATTACCCCGTAGAAACTTTTGTTATGGAAAATGACAGCGAATGTCCGTCTGCACACTTGTGCAATCATTTTATTAAAGGTGATATTACCAATTTTGATGACGTTTATAATTTCGGCAAAGGATTAGATGCGCTTACCATTGAAATAGAAATTGTGAATGCCGATGCGCTTGAAAAACTCCAAAGTGAGGGAGTAAAAATTTATCCAAATCCTGCAGCTTTAAAAATTATAAAAAATAAAATTTTACAAAAACAATTTTATAAAGATCATGAAATACCTACCAGTGATTTTGTTATAACAGAAAATTTAACTGCACTAAAAAAACAAGAAAAATTTTTACCTGCAGTACACAAGCTGGCTGTGGGCGGGTATGATGGAAGGGGTGTTGAAATTCTTAAAACAAAAGGGGATATTGAAAAGGGGTTTAATGCGCCTTCTGTATTGGAAAAAATGGTGAACATTAAAAAGGAAATTTCAGTTATTGTAGCAGTAAACGATAAAGGGGAAACTGCCGTATACCCTGCAGTAGATATGCTTTTTGATCAAAGATTAAATTTATTGGAATACCAGGTAAGCCCTGCTGAATTGCCCGAAAAAGTTTTGTGGAAAGTTGAAGCCATTGCAATGAAAGTGGTAAAGGATTTAAACAGTGCAGGCATTTTTGCAGTTGAGCTTTTTGTAGATATCGATGACAATGTTTTTGTAAATGAAACTGCCCCAAGGGTACATAACAGCGGACATCATACAATTGAAGCAAACTTCTCATCGCAGTTTGATATGTTATGGAGAATTATGCTAGGGTATCCCTTGGGAAGCACCGAACATATATTACCTGCAGCTATTGTAAATTTAGTGGGCGCTGATGGATTTTCCGGTACTGTGCAATATGAAGGCCTGAATGAAATTTTAAAAATTGAAAATGTTTTTGTACATATTTATGGAAAAAAAGAAACAAGGCCCGGCAGAAAAATGGGGCATATTACCATTCTAAGTAAGGAAAAGCAGGAGTTGATACACCAGGCAAACCGTATAAAACATACCGTAAAAGTTGTTGCAAATGCCAACCTTTCTTAATAAACTCTGAGCTAGTGCAGGATATCCCAAAATTTTCGTGTTAATTCATTCGATTATCAGCTGAAATAAATTTCGACTAAATAAATTATTTCTTACAAAGCTAACTGGCTGGAAAGCCTTTTTAATTCTATTTCCGCAGTTTTGGCTGCATAATTTAAATTAACCAATCTAAATCCGGATTGTTCAAAACTGTCCTGTGCATTTTTAACATCTAAAATAGTTGCCTCTCTTAATTGAAAACGTTTTATTACCAGTTCAAGCAATTGGGCAGATAATTTATAATTCTGTTGTTCGGTTTCCAATTGTACTAATGTGGTAGCATAGGTTTGGTATGATTTTACAACCTGCGAATTATAATCCCTGATCAAAATTTTATTGTACAATTCTGCATTACGTACATTTATTTCTGCAACTTTTTGCTGTCGCCTGTAAACAGAACCATTGTAAATAGGTATCCCAAGCGAAATGCCAACATAGGGGCCGTAACTTTGGTTTAAAAGTAATTGCCCTCCATCTGCCTGGTTGCGGTTGAAATTATAGCCTGTTAAACCTTTTATAGAGGGGTACATCTGTGCAGTTGTTTCTTTTACAATCAGCTCATTGATCTTTACCTGGTCTTGTGATGCAATTATATCCGGATTCTGGTGAAGGTTATTCAACATTGCTTCAAGCGTGATTGTTTTATCAATCAAAATAGTATCCTGGATAGTTATAACGGAATCTGGTTTTAATGTCAGCAGGCGAAGCAGTTCTGTTTTTGACTGTTGTATTACTAGTTCCTGTAATAATTTTGTCTGCAGCAACGCATTCAAATTAAGTTGCGCCTGAAAAAGATCAGCATTATTAGCCATGCCTGCCTTTTGCCTGGTTTGCACAATTTGCAACTGTTGCTGTGAAGCATCAATAGATCTTAAGATGGTTTTTAAAAAACTTTGATGACGCACTATATTATAATAGGCAGTCATTACCGAACCAATAATATCCTGTACCTGCGAATTAAGCAGCTCCTCACTTTGCTTTTGTAATTGACCCAGCCTGTTTTTGGTAGCCACCACCCTGTTGCCATTATACAACAATATACTTACACCAACATTTGAATTTAAATTATTTACTACGGCTCCTTTTCTGTCAATAATTACACCAGTATTCAATTTTTGATTGATATTGTATACCTGCTCATTATCTGTTATAGAACTTGTAATAAGCGGCAATCCCCCTGCAATACCAATATTATTTAAAATGGTATTTGTCTCCACATTATTTTTTGCCAATTGAATATCAAGGCTGTTTTTTAAAGCAATATTCAATGCTTGCGGCAAATGCATAATATTTTGCGCCTTACCTGCAAAGGAGATTAATAACAAAAAATATAGAATCGATTTTCTCATCCTGCTTTATTTGTATTTTAACTTGAGGAGACTTCTTCGGGGGTTTTCTTCTCCTCTTCTGTTGGCTTCTCCTCTTTGTGTATACCTGATAAAAAAGTATATATGGCCGGTATAATAAACAGAGTTAAAATCAAGGAAAATAAGATGCCGCCTACTACAACTATCCCAAGTGGCACACGACTGGTGGCCGATGCTCCAAGCCCTAATGCAATTGGCAATGCCCCCAATGAGGTTGCAAGGCTGGTCATTAAAATTGGCCGTAAACGCTGTTGCGAAGCCTGCAAAACTGCCTGTACTTTATCAAGCCCATGTTCTCTTTTTTTATTCGCAAATTCAACAATCAAAATCCCATTCTTTGTTACCAAACCTATCAGCATGATCATCCCAATTTCAGAAAAAATATTGAGTGTTTGACCAAATATAAACAAGCTTAACAAAGCACCCGCCATTGCCAGGGGTACCGTAAGCATGATGATGAAAGGATCTACAAAACTTTCAAACTGGGCTGCAAGAATGAGGTATATTAATATCAATGCTAAACCAAATGCGAAAGCAATATTTGATGAGCTTTCAGCAAAATCCCTTGATGGGCCGGTTAAAGAAGTTTGATAAGTTTCATCCAGCAATTTTTTACCAATTGCATCCATGGCTTTTACCCCGTCACCAATGGTTCTACCATCTGCCAATGATGCAGAAATTGTTGCTGCCTTATAACGGTTATAATGAAAAAGTGTAGATGGGCTGCTGCTTTCCTCCAGTTTTACTACCGAACTTATCGGAATATTTTCTCCTCTTTTATTGCGTACATATAGTTTTGAAATATCGTTAGGTTCAGTGCGGTCCCTTCTGTCAACCTGTGCTATTACTGAATACTGGTAACCGTTCATTATAAAATAAGCCAGCCTTCCACCGCTGAAAGCAGACTGCAATGCTGAAACTACATCCTGTGATGATAAACCCAGATCCTTTAGTTTTATCCTGTCCAGCGTCAGTTGTATTTCAGGCTTATTAAATTTTAAGTTTACATCAACATTTGCAAATGTTTTATCCTTCCTGGCCTCCTCCAAAAATTTAGGGATTACTTCCTTTAATTTATTGAGATTCTGGTTTTGTAAAACAAATTGCACGGGTAAACTTCCTCTTGAACCGGCACCTACGGCAATTGTTTGTTCCTGAATAGCAAATATCCTGGCATCATTAAATCTTTGTAATTTTTTTTGTAAATCACTTGCTATTTCAGCTTGTGACCTGTTGCGCAAAGAAGGGTCAGTCAGCGCCAACCTCGGCTGCGAATTATTTAAAGCACCGCCAAATGAGGGTGTTCTTGCAAATACAAAATCTCTTTCAGGTACAGAATCATACAAATAACCAGTGATTTCATCAGATATTTTTTGCATACTGCTGTAGCTTGTACCCTCGGCGGCTGTTACAGAAAAGCGTACGCTGCTTCTGTCTTCCAAAGGGGCAATTTCACTTTGTAAATTTGTTATAATAAATCCTATTATAATAATACATGCAGCTACTACAACCCATGCAACCCACCTAATTTTTATAAAGCCTTTTAACCAGCGCAGGTATCCATTTTCCATGGCTTCAAAAAATGGTTCTGTCTTTCTGTAAAATTTACCATGCCCTGCCTTTTTTCTGTTTAATACCACATTTAAAACAGGTGTTATGGTAAGCGAAACCAATGCTGATATTAATACTGCAGCAGCCAATGTTACACCAAACTCTCTAAACAATCGTCCTATAAAACCTTCTAAAAATATAACCGGTAAAAAAACCACCGCCAGTGTGATGGAGGTAGATATTACTGCAAAAAATATTTCTTTACTGCCTTCTATTGCCGCCTGGCGAATGGGTATCCCTTTTTCAAATTTGCTGAAGATATTTTCTGTTACTACAATGCCGTCATCTACCACCAAACCGGTTGCCAGCACAATGCCAAGTAAGGTTAATATGTTAATTGAAAAACCCGAAATGTACATGATGAAAAAAGTAGCCACTAAAGAAATTGGAATATCTATCAAAGGGCGGATAGCAATTAACCAATCTCTAAAAAAGAAAAATATAACCAACACCACCAGTGTAAAAGATATTATTAAAGTATCCTTTACTTCATTAATTGATTTTCTGATATTGCTTGTGTTATCCAATATTACATTCATTTCTATATCAGACTTGTTAGCACCCTTTATTGCCTCCAGTCTTTTATAAAAGTCATCGGCAATTTGAATATTATTGGCACCGGGTTGTGGTATCAATACGATGCCTACTGCATTTACACCATTGTATTTCCAGCCCTGCTCAAGGTTTTCCGGCCCTATCTCCACCCTTGCCACATCACTCAGCCTCAAAATACCTGCATTATCAGAACGCAGGATCAGGTCGCGGAAATCTTTTTCAGAAGTAAGCCTTCCCAAAGTTTTTATGGTAAGCTCTGTGTTGTTGCCATAAATTTTACCGGGTGGCAAGTCAATATTTTCAGTGTTTAATGCAGTGCGTATATCTGAGAAAGCTATACCCTGTGAAACCATTTTATCCGGATCAATCCAGATACGCATAGCATATCGCTTTTGTCCAAATATAATTACCGAACTTACCTGTTTAATTGTTTGAAATTGTTGCTGCAAAACGTTCTCTGCATAGTCACTTAATTCAAGCAACCCTTTTGTTCTACTTTGCACAGCAAGTATCAAAATAAAATCACTGCTGGCATCTGCTTTTGTTACAACGGGTGGTGCATCAATATCCTGCGGAAGACTTCTGCTTGCCTGCCCAACCTTATCCCTGACATCGCTTGCGGCAGCTTCCAGATTTACACTTAACTCAAATTCAACTGTGATATTGCTGTTACCTAAAGTGCTGGAGGAGGTAATTGTTCTGATACCCGGTATACCGTTAATTTGTTTTTCTAAAGGCTCTGTTACCTGGCTTTCAATAATATCGGGGTTGGCACCCGTATAAGAAGTACTGATATTGATAATGGCAGGATCAATTGCAGGGTAATCTCTAACAGCCAGGAATGTATAGCCCACTACACCAAACAGTATAATCATAAGATTTAATACAGTGGCAAAAACCGGCCGCTTTATAGAAAATTCTGAAATATTCATGAATCAAAAAAAATATTAATTATTTGCAACAGTTAGTTTTTCAATTTTACGACTACCATTCTGTTTAGTACAAAACTCTAAATTTCGTGTATGGGTTAATGTTATTATTTAAAAAATTTACTTATCCGCCAGCGCTTCAAAATGACTTGTTTACCAAAATTAATTTTCATTAACTATTTTAAGGATGGTGACATAATCATAGATATTTTCTTTACCTCACGTACTTTCAGGGTTGCATCGGGTCTTGCAAATAAAACACCGGTAACCACAATTGAATCGCCAACATCGATACCTTTTGTTACTTCAACTATATTGGCTTCTCTTACCCCGGTCTGTATATTTACAAAACTAGCCTTTCCGTTTTTAACCAATATTACCTGGTTATTTTTATCATCAGGAATAATACAATTGGTTGGCACTTGTACAGAAAATCTTTCTTTTCCTGCATCTATATAAATTTTTACAAACGAGCCGGGGTTAACATTTGCCCCTTTTAATAATGCCCTCACTTTTAAGTTACGGGTGTCTGTATTTGCACCAGGCTCTATTGCCAAAATAATTGCCCTGCCTTTTTCTTTGGTCATTGCATCTATTTCAACATCTACAATAGCACCCGTTTTTATGGCACTGCTATACATTTCAGGTAAAGTAAAATCTATTTTTAGCTCGTTTGTTTGTTGCAAGCTGGCAATTACTGTAGCAGGCGTAACATACGCACCCGGACTTACCAGCCTTAAACCTGCCACTCCGCTAAAGGGCGTCCGCACAACAGTTTTATCAATAAGCGCCTGTGTATAAACAATATCTGCTTTTAAAGAATTCGCCTGGTTTAATGCGGCATCATAATCGGCCTGGTTAACTCCGTTTACATCCAGTAATTGCTTTAATCTTTCTAAGGTTTTCTCTGCAAGGTCCAGCTGTACTTTGCTTTTTGAAACCTGTGCCTGCAGTTCTGCATCATTTATCCTTGCCACAACAGTTCCTTTTGTTATTAATTTGCCCTCGGGTATATTTAAATAAATAAGCCTTCCACTTACTTCTGGGCGAAGCTCTACCTGTTCGCTGGCTATTACAGTACCATTGGCTTCAATAATATTACTTATTGATTCTTTTTGTGCAATTATTATATCTACCACAACCGAGGGGCTTTCCTTCGGAGAATTGGCTGGCTCTTTTACTTTATTTTTACAATTGGCGAAAATAAAAAGCAGGATTATTGTGCAGAGAATATAAGCAGGCTTTACAGAAAAATTGTGCATAAAAAATTCACATTAATAAGGTCAAATATAGTGAGTTTTGGTAGATGCACCAGCCATACAATATAACATAAACATTGAAGTAAATATTTTAACGCATTATTTTATTAGAAGCCTTTTTTGACAAAAGCAGGCGGTATTGTAAAATAATTTAAAAATATAACGAATGGGGTTTTATAATTTTTTACCTTTCTTTGCTAAAAATTAAAAAGCATGAACCCTCTTGTTGGTATTATAATGGGTAGCGAAAGCGACCTTGAAATTATGAAAGGTGCTGCTGAAATGCTTCGCCAGTTTGACGTAGAGCCTGAATTGACCATTGTATCTGCGCATCGTACACCTGAGCGTTTACGGCAGTATGCCAGCAAGGCTAAGGCAAGAGGATTAAAAGTAATTATTGCAGGAGCTGGTGGTGCAGCCCACTTAGCGGGCATGGTGGCAGCGCAAACCATTTTACCTGTTATTGGTGTACCCGTAAAATCATCCAATTCGCTTGATGGATGGGATTCTATCTTATCTACTTTACAAATGCCTTATGGTGTACCGGTAGCAACTGTGGCATTAAATGGCGCAAAAAATGCCGGTATCCTCGCAGCACAAATATTGGCGCTGCATGACACTTCTATTGCAGGCAAATTAGAAGCTTATAAAGAATACCAGGATGATATTGTTATGGAGAGTGTAAAGAATGTAAAGTATCTCGGCTTTACAAACGAGTTTGATAAATTTGATAAATAAGAAAATTTTCGAATTACTATTTCTTAGTATTGCTAATAACCTGGAGCTGACTGCCGGCCTAGGCTTCCACCAAAATCCCAAATTCCTGCTCTAATCCTTTTGAGTTATCGTAAATCATCCTGATAAAATCCTTGCCCCATTTTGCATAGTAAGGCATCAGGTTGTCTGTTCTTTCCTGCAAATTATTGTTGGGGAATAATTGTGCTTTTATTTTTTGTAACTGTCTTTGCTGCGCTGCAAATTTTTTCTTTTCGGCACGAAGCATTTTCTTTTCCAGAGCTGATATTTTTTTTAAAGCCTGCGTTTGCAGTGCTGCTGTATGCGCCACCAATGTTGTGTCTATCTTTTCAACTAAAGCTTTTACTTGTTGATAAAAAGCAGTCAACTGCAATTGCTCTTTATCAAGGCTAACCTGCTGCAAACTATCCCGCTTTACCAATTGGTTGATGAGGTCAGTCTCTGATTGAAAGAGCTCGGCATGATTGAATTGTAATTTTTCAACAAGCGCCTGTATTTCTTTAATTACAAAGAGGAACGAATTACGTACTACCATTAACGGATAAGGCACACCCGTTGCTTCAAATACTTTTTTCAACTGCAGCCAGTAAGCAATTTCGCCACCGCCGCCGATAAACACAATATTGGGTAAAATAAATTCCTGAAAAACAGGACGGAGAATTACATTGGGACTAAACCGCTCAGGATATTGTTTTAATTCTGCGATCATTTCCTCTTGTGTAAATTTTAGTTCAGTGTTTACAACAGACCAACCGCCGCCATTCAACATTTCAATTCTTTCCCTTTTATCATCTATCAAATAAAACATATTCAGTTCCCTGCCGCTTGCCTGCACTTTATAATCCGATGCTAAAGTTGAAATTGTTTCTTTAACTGCTTTATGAGAAAATTCATCAGTTAATTCCCTTTGTATTATGGGTATAAAAGCAGCTTTTAAATTAGCATTATCAGGCAATAGTATTATTAACCCATACTCTTCAAACAATTTATTTACCAATTTAAATGTAGCCTCCTCAGTGGTCACTCCTTCTTTATAACATTCTTTCATCAATGAAACAATTTCGGCTCCAAAAGGATGAACCAGTAATTGTCCGCTCACTGTATCCAGTATTTTTATCAAAGCCTTATCCACCTTCATTCTTCCCACAGCACCTGTTTGGTTGGTTGCCCATTGGTGTTTTTCGCCACCAATGTAGATATGCCCTAATTCTTCCAGATCTGCATCTTCGCTACCCATGTAATAAACAGGCACAAAGTTATTTTCGGGCAATTCCGTTTTTAATTGCTCTGCCAATTTTACAACATGCAAAATTTTATAAATAAAATATAAGGGGCCTGTAAAAATATTTGGCTGATGCGCCGTGCAAATAGTAAAAGTATTTTCCTGTTTCAACAAATCAATATTCTTTGCAACTTCAATACTTGCTTCTACAGACGCGTATTGTTTTTGCAAAACACTCACCAGTAATTTTCTGTCTGTATTAAAGTTTTTCCTTTCAATGATGGATGCTTTTATTCCTTCAATGGAAACAGTGTGCTTATAAAAAGGCTTCAATTCAGCCGCACTATTTATATAATCAATAACCGTTTTGTTAAAAAAACCAGTCTGTTCGTATGACAAAAAATTTGAGAAAACGTTCATTTAAAATAACAAGGTTTATTAATTGATAGTTGATAATATTTTAAATTTAATACTCTAATTGTTTTAGGAGAGTGTTCGCCAAGATGATTGATAGTTTTAAAATTCAAATATTTTTCAATTTACAAAAAACTTCACGACATAGAAAATTATCAATTATCAATTAAAAAAATTATCCATTACACTACCTCGCCTTCCAAATCATAATCAAATGCTTTGGTGATTTTTACGTTTACAAATTCACCAATAGCAAGCCTTTTTTTACTTTGAATGATTACTTCGTTGTCCACTTCAACACTATCAAATTCTGTACGTCCAAGATAACGTCCTGCTTCTTTTTTATCAACCAACACTTTAAAAGTTTTACCCAGTTTTTCCTGGTTTTTTTCCAGGCTTATTTCCTGCTGTACTTCCATTATTTCCTGGGCACGTTGTTCTTTTTCTTCGGCCGGTATATTATCTTCAAAATCGTGTGCACTGGTACCTTCTTCATGGCTGTAAGTAAATATACCCACCCTGTCAAAACGCATTTTTGCAATAAAGGTTTTTAGTTCTTCCACATCATCCCTTGTTTCGCCTGGAAAGCCCGCTATAAGCGTTGTACGCAAACATATATCCGGAATGCGGTTGCGAATTTCGCCCACAAGGTCTTCCATTTCTTCCCTTGTTATTTGCCGCTTCATCAATTTCAACATATTATTGGCAGCATGTTGCAAAGGCATATCAAGATAGTTGCAAATATTGTCTCTCTCTTTTATAACATCTATTATTTCAATCGGAAATTTTGATGGATATGCGTAGTGCAACCTTATCCATTTTAATCCTTTTACATCTGCAAGGGCATGCAGTAATTTAGGTAATTCTCTTTTTTTATAAATATCAAGACCGTAATAAGTTAATTCCTGTGCAATCAGCATTATTTCTTTTACACCACGGTCTACCAAACGTTTTGCTTCATCAACCAACGATTCAATGGGGCGACTGATGTGCTGGCCACGCATTAATGGAATGGCGCAGAAAGAACAGGTCCTGTTGCAACCTTCACTTATTTTCATATAGGCGTAATGCTGAGGGGTAATTAATAAACGCTCGCCTATTAAATCTGTTTTATAATCGGCTTCAAATTGTTTTAATATCATCGGAAGCTCCATCGTTCCAAAATAAGCATCTACTTCCGGTATTTCTGTCTCCAGATTATTTTTATAGCGTTCGCTCAGGCATCCGGTAACATATACTTTATCAATTTTGCCCCTGCGCTTTAATTCTACCTGTTGCAAAATTGTATTAACACTTTCCTCTTTTGCTTTTTCAATAAAACCACAGGTATTTACAATTACAATATTGTGGTCTTTCCTTGCACTTTCATGCACCACATCAATTTCATTGGCAATTAACTGGCCACTAAGCACTTCACTATCCACCATATTTTTACTACAGCCCAGTGTAATTATATTTACCTTATCCTTGTGTAATGACTTTGTTTTCATATTAAATGTTGGCAAAGGTAAGCAGTTTACCGTGTACCATTTACACATAGAAGTGATACACAAATAGCCAATGCTTAAAGTATAGTTAATTATGAAGCCTGATTGCTAAATACATTCCCATTTTGGAGAAGGTAGCAAAAGATAATTTCTGTTATTTTTAGCCCCAGTTTATAGAAATTAATTAACACGAGGTTAATACTAAATTTTTGCATTAAACATCAATTTTACATCTTACCAATTTACATATTTTGAATAAGCTTCAGTCTACTATTACTGCAAAAGATTTTGGACAAAATTTTTCATGGGGTGTTGCGATAGCAGCGGCATAAAATGAAGGCGCTGCGCATATAGATGGAAAGGGGGCCAGCATTTGGGATAGCTTTGCACGTAGCAGCAGCAATATAAAAGGAGGTGGTAAACTTACTATTGCCTGTGATTTTTATCACCGCTACAAAGACGATTTATTGCTGTTAAAGCATTGGTATTTTCAGTTTTCAGGTTTTCTATTTCATGGGCAAGGATACTACCCGATGGCACCGGCAAGATAAATAAAGAGGGCATTAATTTTTATCACCGTGTAATTGACGAATGTAATAAATTAGGCCTTACCCCTTATGTAACCCTCTATCATTGGGACCTTCCGCAAGAGTTGGAGAAAAAAGGCGGTTGGACAAATTACCTTATCACCAAATGGTTCAGCCGGTTTGTAACTGTTTACGCAGAGGCATACGGCGATAAAGTAAAGCATTGGATTATTTTAAATGAGCCTTTTGAATTTACTACTTTGAGTTATATGTTAGGTAAACATGCACCTGGCAAAAAAGGGTTGAGTAATTTTTTACCGGCCATTCATCACGCTGCAATGGCCCAGGCAGAAGGTGGCAGAATTATACGAAAGCTGGTTGCACAGGCACACATTGGCACCATATTTTCCTGCTCACAAATTATTCCTTATTCTGATAAAAAAGAAGATGTAGCAGCTGCCAACCGGATTGATATTTTAATGAACCGCTTGTTTATTGAACCGGCACTTGGTAAAGGTTATCCTGTAGATGACTCTTTTAAATTTTTAGAAAAATTACAACTGCAAAATAAAACCTGGAAGTATACAGAAAGGCTTCATTTTGATTTTATTGGCCTGCAATATTATTTTCCGGTAACTGTGAGACATAATAGTTACATATCTATTGTGCAGGCGTCTGAAGTAAAACCTGCAAGCAGAAAAGTACCGGTTACCGCTATGGGATGGGAAATTAATGCAGATAGTTTTTATAAAACAATAAAAAAAATGGTTGCATGGAGGGGTCAAAGAAATTATTATAACGGAGAATGGTGCTGCATTTAAAGATGAATTAAAAAATGGTGTAATCAATGATGCTGCAAGAATTGAATATTTTGACCAGCATCTTCAAGCCATGCTTAAAGCAAAAAAAGAAGGGGTAAATATAAAGGGTTATTTTGCCTGGACGCTGATGGACAATTTTGAATAGAGTGAAGGGTATCATCCACGATTTGGTTTGGTGCAGGTAGATTTTAAAACACAATTACGCACTATTAAAAACTCAGGTTACTGGTGGAGAGACTTTTTGCAATAACATTTATTTAAACTTAAAATAAACAAACAGCCGGCCAAAATTTTTACTGTCATTTTCTATACGATGGTAAAGAGGTTTTATATGACGCGTTTGTAAAAACCTTTGTACTTTTTTCTTTAACTGTCCGCTGCCTTTGCCCGGGATAATCTCTACTTCGGTAATACGTTTTTCAATAGCTTCTTCAAATGCCTGTAATAATGCCTTGTCTATTGCGCTACTGTTATTATATATTGGGTGAAGGTTAACTTTTATTTTTGCCATTGATATGCATTTTATTCGGCTATTCCTCCAACAATTTAATACCAGTTTTTTCAAAAGAAATTTTTCTTTCTTTATACAAATTACCGGTGGTCATTTTAAAAGTCTTCTTGCTCATTCCAAAAAAATCATAAATATCTTCTGGTTTGCTTTTATCATTATAAGGCAAATAGCCATTGTTTTCTTTTAGTAAACGAATCACTTTGCCGGCCTCATCCTCTACCCTGTTGTAACCGGGCTTTCCTGCTGCAACGTCAATCCTGAACAGGTCTTCCTTATCATTGCTTTGAGGATATATTTTTTTTATAAATCCTTTAAATTTATCTCCTACGCCAATGTTCCTGTAAATTTCATTAAAGTGTAGTACACCTGTGTGCTGGTTATTGATAATACATACATAGCCAATATCAGTGCGTCGATAAACAATCAGGTCAACAATTTCAAACTCTTTAACTGTTAATGTTTCATTGCTTAAAAAAGGTTCCAGTTTTTCTGTGGCTGCAATCCTGCCTGTTTGTTCATCCAGATAAATTTTAACCAGGTAATCACCATTTACCCGCATATCAAATATTTGTTTCGATTTAGGAACAAAAATATCTTTCATCAATCCCATGTCTAAAAAAGTGCCATGTGGCGTAACGGTCACGGCCCTCATTTTTACAATATCTCCCAATACACCTTTTGGTTCCTGTGTAGTGGCAATTATTCTGTCTTCCCCATCATGGTATAAAAAAACTTTTAGTTCATCGCCAATGGAAGTGGCTGTTGGCACAAATCTTTTGGGCAGCAAAATACCATCAGCACCATCATCAAGGTACACACCAAAATCAACGGCCCGTATTACTTTTAAGAGATTGTATTTACCAACTTCAACCATTAGAAAGGAATTAAAAATTAATTTAGGATACTTGTGTAAACAGTCCCTCTACAAATTCGTATTTATCAAACACCAACAAATCTTCTGCTTTTTCTCCCACGCCAATAAACTTAACGGGTATTTTAAATTGATGGGCAATAGCCAGCACTACGCCGCCTTTTGCTGTTCCATCCAATTTAGTGATTGTTATAGCAGTAACATCTGTGGCGGCGGTAAAATGCTTTGCCTGTTCCAAAGCATTCTGTCCGGTACTTCCGTCTAACACCAGCATTACTTCATGCGGAGCATCTGGTATTACTTTTTGAATTACCCTTTTTATTTTTGTAAGCTCATCCATAAGATAAACTTTATTGTGCAGTCGCCCAGCCGTATCGATGATGATAACATCTACATTTTTTGCCACGCCACTTATAACTGTATCGTATGCTACAGAAGCCGGATCGCTGCCCATTTCTTTTTTTACAATCGGCACATTGGTACGTTCGCTCCAAATGGTTAACTGATCTACCGCAGCAGCCCTAAAAGTATCGGCAGCACCCAATAAAACTGATTTGCCTGCCTTTGAAAAATTGTGGGCCAGCTTACCAATGGTGGTGGTTTTGCCTACACCATTTACGCCTACTACTAAAATAATATGTGGCTTATGGCCTACGGGCAATTCATAGTTTTCGTAACTGGTATCCTGTGGCGCAGATACAAGTATATTTTGAATCTCCTGTTTGAGGATACTGTTTAATTCGCTCGTGTTAAGATATTTGTCTTTGGCAACCCTGCCTTCAATCCGGTTAATAATTTCAACCGTTGTTTCAATACCTACATCTGCACTTACCAATGCTTCTTCCAGGTTATCCAGCACTTCTTCATCAACAGTGCTTTTACCTGCAATGGCCTTGGTTATTTTGCTAAAAAATCCTTCACGGGTTTTTTGTAAACCCTGTTCAAGTGTTTCCTGCTGTTGTTTTTTGCCAAAGAATTTATCAAAAAGTCCCATGCCATTAACCTCTTAAGGGAGGATTTTTTGTTTATTGATTATTACAAAAAGTGAAATACTCAAATCTGTAAAAATGTGTAGGATTAAAATTAAGAAAGCTGTTCCGATATTAATCAGAACAGCTTTAATTTAATATATTAATTGTAATGCCTTTAATTATTGAGCTAAATGTTCCTTAATCTTGTCTTTATGAACGATAGACTCTTTAAAAGTATACGCACCGGTTTTAGGACTACGTAAGGCACGTATTACTTTTGTCCAGTTTTTAGCATCTGATGCTGCTTTCTGGTCCTTGGTTTTAATCGCTGTTTTAGCTGCTTTTGCCATGACTATTTAATTTTATAATGTGCTAATGTACCAATATGCTACTATGTTGATTGCGATTAATACCGCATTATCATATTAGCTAATCAGCTAATTATTTAATTTCTTTATGTACAGTTACTTTTTTTAAGATAAAGTTGAACTTTTTCAACTCTAAACGCTCAGGCGTATTTTTCTTGTTCTTTTTTGTAATGTAGCGGCTGGTACCCGGTTTACCACTGGCTTTATGCTCAGTGCATTCCAAAATAACCTGAACCCTGTTACCTTTCTTTGCCATTGTTATTTAGTTTATTGTACCCTTCCCTTTCACAAAGAGAATGGGTGGGATTTAAATTTTTTCGCCTGCTGCCCTTAGTTGCTTTACAACTGAAAACAAACCGTTTTTATTGATAGTCCTGATTGCTTCTGAAGAAACTTTCAAAATTACCCACTTATCCTCTTCAGCTAAAAAGTAACGCTTGGTTTGCAAATTCGGCAAAAACCTACGTTTTGTTTTTATGTTTGAATGAGACACTTTATTACCTGTAATAGGCTTCTTACCTGTAACCTGACATACTCTAGCCATTGTACTAAATTTTTGGACGGCGAAGGTAAGGAAGATTTTTGATTTTGAAAGGATGATTATTGATTTTTTGCAATTTTACCAGACAATTATACTGTGGGCATATAAAAAATTTATTTTGGCAGAATGCGAATCTGTGTTTTTGTGTACCACAACCTTGCCATTTGCAAAATAACAGCCAGTAAAATTAGCCCCACCCCAATATAAAAATGGCCATTGAGCGATTTATTTTCACTAAAAAAAATAAAAGCAAGTATGATTCCATAAACCGGTTCCAGGTTATAGGTTAAATTGGCAGTGAAGGGAGAAATTTTTTTCAATGCATTTAATTGAAGGTCAAAACTTAATACTGTACAAAACCAGGCTAAAACCACTAACCAAATCCAATCCCAATTTGTGGGCAGGTAATAATTTGCCGGAAATTTCATCAAATAAAAAGGAACCAGCAGGCTTAAAATTAAAAAGCCACCGCCCAACTCGTATAAAGTTAATGTAGTGGGTGTAAACCTGGCCAATAGTTTTTTATTAAAAATGGGGAACATCGCACTGCCAACAGCGGATAAAATGCCAAAAATAATCCCCACCTTAAATTGTGGATGAAAGTCGAAGATGATATATATGCCTGCAATTGCCAGCATTCCTAACAACACTTCTGCAATATTAATACTCCTTTTAAAAAAAAGTGGTTCAAAAAAAGCGCTAAAAAAACCTGATGCTGAAAAACAGACCAGGGCTACTGAAACATTAGCATATTTTACGCTGCCATAAAATGTTACCCAATGCATAGCCACTACAAAACCTACCCCGCCAATTTTTAAAGCATCTTTTAAAGAAATGAGTTGCAATTGCTTTTTAAAAAATAAAATTAGTGCCAACGTAAGCACTGT
>JAYTTI010000027.1:0-32314 GCA_043745405.1 Ferruginibacter sp.
AAAAGCCTATCTTAATTGCAAGGCAGGAGCCGATTTAATTGTGGTAGGCAATGCCATTGAAAAAGATGCGTCGCTCATTAAGGAAATGGCAGCAGCAGTGCATAGCGTAGGGGTGAAAGTTGTATAAAGTTTTAGAATGTTGTTATTTATAAACTCATCATTTCTTTAAACTTTACTGCCTGTCTTCTGCTTACTTCTACTTTTTCGCCTCCCCTTAATTCAAGTAATAAACCACCATTAAAATAAGGTTCAATTTTTTCAATCATCCGCATATTGACAATATGTTTTCTGTTTGCCCTGAAAAATATTTTTTCATCCAGGCGTTCTTCCAGTGCATTTAAAGATTTTAATATCAGCGGTTTATTTCCTGCAAAAAATACTTTGGCGTAGTTGCCAACACTTTCGAATAAACGTACATCCGATAACTTAACAAACCAGCAACGTTCACCATCTTTCACAAATACCTGGTCGTTTTCTGTAAGTAGCCCACGGTTAAATGTCTGTTGTGCCGCCAATTCTTTTTCTTCGGCCTGTTGTAATTTTTGTATGGCGTCTGCCAATCTTTTTGGCTCAATTGGTTTCATTAAGTAATCCAATGCATTTACTTCAAAGGCTTTCAATGCATATTCATCATAAGCTGTTGTAAAAATTACATGCGGTGCTTTGTCCAGTTCTGTCAACATATCAAAACCTGTTTTACCCGGCATTTGTATATCTAAAAAAATAAGGTCGGGGCTAAGCGCATCTATTTTTTCAATGCCTTCATCAGCATTGGCGGCTTCGTCAATTACTTCCACATCCGGAAATTCGAGCAATAATTTTTTTAGTTCATTTCTTGCTAACCTTTCGTCATCAATAATAATTGCTCTTGGCATAATCAATCTATTTTTTTAAATACTAACAATAGAAGCAATGGTAGCCACAGGCATCGTTATCCTTGATTCTACCATATCTGAATCTACGTTTTTAATTTCAAAAGTTGCTTTACCCTGATATAATAAATTAAGCCTGTATTGGGCGCTTTTTACTCCAAAGCCTTCTTCGTTTACATGGTTGCTTAGCTGCCCCGAATTTTGTACCACCAGTTCGTGGTGATCTTTTACAAAATCAGAAATAACTTTTATTTTGCCCCCGTTTATTCTTTTACTGATACCATGTTTAATGGCATTTTCTACCAATGTCTGCAACATCATGGGCGGAACTGGCTGCCCCAGAGTATCTTCATCAATTTCCATTTCAATAATCAGCCTTTCTTCAAAACGCATTTTTTCCAATGCCAGGTAATCTTTTACAATATCAAGTTCTCTTTCCAATGGAACTGTTTCTAATTTTTCGGTTTGCATACTGCTGCGCAAAATATTACTTAGTTCTGTAATAGCAGTTCTGGCCCTCGAAGGATTTTCATCTACCATTGCCCTGATGCTGTTTAAAGCATTAAAAATAAAATGAGGGTTAATATGTGATTTAATTGTTTTAAGCTCAAGCTCTTTTACAACAGACTGTAATTTTAAAGTATCTACCTCCTGGCGCCTGTTACGTTCTACATAATGATAAATGTAATAAATAAGGTTCCATATAAATAGCAGAAAGAAGTTGTTGATGGCAGTACGGGCTATTTCATTTGCCAATGAAATTTTAGGACCACCGGTATCCCTTAAATTAAGCGCCTTTTCAACTGCAACATCAGCACAAGCGTATACAACAGCAAATACCAGTGTAAGTATAATAAAAGAGATAATTTGTGTTTGTAAGGATTTTTCTAAAACTTTATATTCCCTTATAACCATTCGCATAAGATGTGTAATTATAATACCCAGCAAAACACTAATGGCAATCAATAAAAGAAAATTATCAACTTTACGAACTGACAAGGTTAAATAAAAAAAAGTGGAGATGGCCAGGCTTGTTCCCCAGCCAATAAACTGGCAAATCCAATATTTAGATATTTTGTTTAACATAAGACTGCAAACATACAAATTCCTGTACCGCAGCTGTACCCTTTTTTTATTAATGGCTAAATGCTGTTGTAAGAGGTTGCCAACAAATAAATATTATATTTGAGCCCTGTGCTTGTTTTTTGGATATAAAATTCTAAAATTGTATAACAATTAAGTTCTATGTTTATCACGGTCTGATATTTTACAAAATCTTAAAATTAAATTAGTATGTCATCACATGCAGAAATAGTAGAAACCGATGAAAAAACAGGCAACGGCTTAAAATGGTTATTAATGGTATTGCTGCTGGTATTAATAGCTGCAGTAGCTTTTTATTTTATGGGTACAAGTGTATATCAATCCGAAAAAGAGCCCTCTACAGAAGTTGCAGAAAAAAGGGTAAAAGTTGAAACTCCTGCACCGGTAACTACGGCAATAGGTACAGTTGATACAAGCGGCAATTATATATATGACCTTGGAAAAATTATTACGATTGAATTGCCAAACGGAGCAGGTGTTTTAAAAGTGGGTGAAAATTCTACAGAAAGCAGGTTATATAAATTTTTATCAGACCAAAGTTCAAAAATTGATACTGTTAAGGGTAACTGGTTCGAATTTACAAATGTGCGGTTTGTAACAGGGGGAACAAAGATTGACTCTGCTTCTGCATTACAGTTGACAAATATTGTTTTATTGAGTAAAGGTTTTCCTGCTGCCAGTTTTAAATTGGGTGGATATACAGATAATACTGGTGATTCTGTTGCCAATGTGGGACTTTCTCAGAAAAGAGCAGAAGCTGTGCTGTCAGCATTAAAAAAATCAGGTATCAGTGCAAAAGCCGTAACTGGCGCTAAAGGTTATGGACCGCAATTTCCTATTGGTGACAATAGTACTGACCTTGGTAAAGCAATGAACAGGAGGGTAGCTATTAATGTAAAGTCTAAATAAAGTTGCGTAACATTTTGTAAAGTACCCTTCCATCATTTCAGGAAGGGTATTTTTATTTTTTAAATATCAGTAAATAGATGATTGCTTGCCTGTTCATCGCTTAATTGATTATTTTTACAGCATGGCAAATCCTAATTTAAATAAAGATGGCGAATTATTGAGCCCTGCGGAAAAGGAGTTTGAGAATAATATTCGTCCCAGTGAGATGGCTGATTTCTCGGGCCAGCCACAAACTATTGAAAACCTAAGGATATTTATAAAGGCCGCCAAAATAAGAGGTGAAGCTTTGGATCATATTTTATTTCATGGCCCACCCGGATTAGGTAAAACAACTTTAAGCAGGATAGTAGCCAACGAGCTGGGTGTAAACATAAAAGAAACCAGCGGGCCTGTTATTGAAAAACCAGGCGACCTTGCCGGCCTGCTTACCAATTTAGAACCTAATGATGTATTATTTATTGATGAGATACACAGGCTCAGTAATGTAGTAGAAGAATACCTGTATGCAGCCATGGAAGATTACCGCATTGATATTATGATTGATAGCGGCCCCAATGCAAGAAGTGTACAGATAAACCTAAATCCATTTACACTAATTGGTGCAACTACAAGAAGCGGTTTATTAACGGCTCCCTTATTGTCACGTTTTGGTATTAAATCGAGGTTGGAATATTACAATGCCGCAACGCTTCAAAAAATAATTCTTCGTTCTGCAGGTATTTTAAATACCACTATTACAAGCGAAGCCGCAGATGAAATTGCCCGGCGCAGCCGTGGCACGCCACGTATTGCTAATGGCTTATTAAGAAGGGTGAGGGATTTTGCACAGGTACTAAATGATGGGGCCATTGATATAGGCATTACTCAACATTCTTTACAGGCTTTAAATGTAGATGAACATGGGTTGGATGAAATGGATAACCGGATTTTAAATACTATCATTGATAAATTTAAAGGCGGGCCTGTGGGCATTACCACCATTGCTACTGCTGTTGGTGAAGAACCGGGTACACTCGAAGAAGTGTATGAACCTTTTTTAATACAGGAAGGTTTTTTGCAACGTACTGCAAGAGGCAGGGAAGCTACTTTAAAAGCGTATCAGCATTTAGGAAAAACTGCTCCCGGAAAAGAGGTTACGGGAAATTTATTTTCTTAAATTTCAATCCTGCGTACTTACTAATATTACAAAAGCCACCTTAAATAAGATGGCTTTTTGTTTATACTTTTAAAATATTTTTTATGAAGCTACCAGCCTGAATCCATTTCCATGGATGTTTACAATTTCAATGGTATTGTCCTCTTTTAAATACTTACGCAGTTTGGCAATGTACACATCCATGCTACGGCCATTAAAATAAGTATCACTGCCCCAGATTTTCTTTAAGGCAATTTCTCTTTGCAACAGATCGTTTTTATATTCGCATAGCATTTTTAATAATTCGTTTTCTTTAGGCGATAAGGTTTGTACTTTTCCTTCAAAACTAAGTTCCCTTAAACGTGGGTTGAAATGATATTTTCCCATATCAAATTCTGCATTCACTTCATCGCGGTGCATTTCTTCATTTCGTTTTAATATGGCCTTTATTTTCAAGAGCAATACTTCACTGTCGAAAGGTTTGGTAATATAATCATCTGCACCTAGTTTGTATCCTTCAATAATATCATCCTTCATTGTTTTGGCAGATAAAAAGAATAAGGGAACATCGGGATTGATATCACGGATTTCTTCTGCCAGTGTAAAACCATCCATATTGGGCATCATCACGTCTAACAGGCAGATATCAAATTTTTCACGTTGAAAAGCTGCAAGACCAAGACGGCCATCTCTTTCTAAAATCACTTCGTAATCGTTTAGCTCTAAGTAATTTTTTAATACCATACCCAGGTTGGTATCATCCTCACATAATAATATTTTGGGTTTAATAGTTTCCATGTTTAATAAGTTTAATGGCAAATAAAACTAATTCATATTTTAAATAACGAATATACTGACTAATTTTTTGTTAAAGATGTTTTATAATATACACGGAAATCTGCCTAGTCGCAATAATTTTTATCAGCGATAAAAATAGCCATCCTTTTATTGGATAGCTATTCAGTTTTTTAACCTTATAAATTCATTATTTAAAATCTGCCTCAGTTACATCCTCGTTTAGCTTGATGCTTATATATTTAATAGGAAGTTCCTGTCCTCCGGTATTTCTTGTTATTTCGTAGGGCAGCAGAATGTTCCCGGTTTTTTTATAATCTTTATACTCTGCAGATTCTACCACATCCGTGTCTCCTTGTTTTGTAGTTGTTTCTTCTTTCAACAGCAAGCCTGTTTTAATGGAATATTCCTGTACTGATAATTTGCCACTCGGCATAATTACTTTCATGCGGTATGTTTCTTCATCGTTGATTTTGCCTGTACCTAAATATTCTGTTTTGTAGGTGGCATCACTAATGTAATATAATTGCGGGATAACCCCTTTTTCATCCTGGCTTGTTTTTATTTCCTGTTCTGTCATTTCTTTCTTTTGCCCCATTTGCTCCATAAAACCTTTGCCACCATCAAATACACTTTTCATAACTGTTGTTTTGCCCATTTTAATTTCTGTTATTTCTTTATTGGGGTTCATTTTTTTATTAATACCTTCAAATGTGCGGCCCATCATATCAAGACTAATAACAGATGATATGCTATTGATTTTTGCAATCTCTTCTTTTCCGCCAATGGCTTTAAGATAAGCTTCTACAATTGCATACACCGAAATATTATTGGTTGTTTTAGCCGTTTGCCCAACTTTGGTATCAGCAGCTTTCTCTATTATTGGATCTGCGTAACGGTCATACTTCTTTATAGGGTAACCAAGCCGCATTAGTTTAGGTACAATTTTTTCGCCATTACCCACAATTACAATCCTTGAATTGTTTTCACTAAAATATTTTTCAGACACATTTTTTATATCCGTTAAAGTAACACTGTTTATTTTTTGCAAAAAGGTTTTGTAAAAATCCTTGGGCAAATTATTAATTAAAATATTGGTAGCAAATCTTGCGGTACGTGAAGGGTCTTCCATACCCAGGGCAAAATATCCATTGTATTTTGCTTTAGCAATATTTAGTTCTTCAGCGGTAATTTTTCCATCTCTCATGTTTAATATCTCTCTAAATATTTCTGCTGTGGCACTATCAACTTTATCATTTCTTACTGCAGCGGTTGCATTAAACTTGCTTTGAAAGCGGCCACTGCCAATACTTGACCTGCTATCATATGTAAAACCATGTTTTTCTCTAAGGTTAAGTAACAATTTACCATCTGCTCCACCACCCAATACCTGGTTTGCTATTAATACAGCATGATAATCTTTCCCATTCATTGGATTATTTACCAGGTTGCCAATATTTATTTCGCCCTGCGCAGCCGTAGGAACATTTACAAAATCAATTTCTGTTTTTGCAGGATTTGCCACAAGAGGAATTACCTGCAGGGTTAATTTTTTTCCTGCCCATTTTGCAAATGCTGATTCTGCGAGCATTTTTGCTGCGGTGGGTGTAATATCACCTATAAAAGTTAAATAAGAGCGGGATGGTGTAATGAAGCTTTTGTAAGCTTCTTTTACATCTTCAAGGGTCAGGGCCTTTACAGTTTCTTCTGTTGTAAATTCACCCTGAGCTGTTTTTTTACCATAGCTTAATGCCTGGTTAACCCTTTCTGCTATAGCTGGTGCATCTTTTTCGCCAGCTTTTAAGCCGGTAATAGTTTGTGATTTTAGTTTATCAAAAGAAGCTAATGGAAAAGAAGGGTTTTTTAAACCATCAGCCATTAAATTAAATGCTTTTTCAAAATACCTTGTTAAAGCACTTACTGAGCCGCCACTTGCATACAGGCTTACTTCAGCACCCATTATATCTACTGCTGCATCAAACTTATCTTTTGTCATGGTGGTAGTTCCCTCGCCTAACATCTGGCCCATTAAATCAAGCAGGCCCGCTTTTTTGCCTTCAAATATTGGCCCTGCATCAATAGATAATGATGCGCTTATTTTTGGTAATTTATGATCTTCTACCACCAATACCGTCATCCCATTGGGCAATAAAAATATCACAGGGTCTTTTATTGAAATTACAGGCGCCGGCCCCGCTGCAGGTTTTTTCGACCTGTCAACTTTTATTTGTGCAAAACCCTGTTGTAAAAAAACAACACTCAATGCAACTATGATTACTTTTTTCATTTAATAAATTTTATGCTATAAGTATATTGATAGAAATTAAACAGTTAATACATTTATTTTTTTGGTAAATAATATAAAACCAGGCGTTGATTTTTGTTAAGGTATTTTTTGGCTACGTTCTGTATATCTTCCTTGGTTATTTTTCTTATTTCATCCAGTTCAGTATTAATATAATTGGTATTTTGATAAAAAGTATATCCATCTGCAAGATTTTCTGCAATGCCCAGCATTTTACTGTTTGTACCTATAAAGTCATTTTCAAACTGGTTTTGCAATTTGGTAAATTCAATTTCTGTTATCAGGGTTGTTTGTAGTTTTTCCACTTCTTCATCCATATCTTTTAACAGTGTATCCAGTGGGGTATCGTTATTGGGAACTGCATAAATAATATAAGCCCCATAATCTTCCAATGAATAATTGAAAGAGCCTGCAAATAGAGAATTCTTTTTATCGTCCACCATTTTTTTATATAAACGGCTGCTGTTTCCCTGGCTTAATACTGCATTGACCATTTCCAAAACTTTTGATTCTTTGCCTGTTTTGCCCGGGACCCTGTATGCTTCTACGATAGCGGGTATCTGGATATTACTGTCGTAAGCAGTATCGATGATTTCTTTTGTAATTGGTTCTTCTTTTGCAAAAGTCTTTTTAATGTCCAAACCCGCCGGAATGTCTGCAAAATAATCTTCTACCAGTGTTTTTGTTTTTGCAATATCAATATCACCTGCAATAGTTAATACGGCATTACCCGGGGTATAATATTTTTTATTAAAAGCTTTAAATTCGTCCAGGGTGGCTGCATCAAGATCGGCCATACTTCCAATGGGAGCATAGCGATAAGGATGGTTAGTAAATAAATCTTTCATTACATTACTTACCAAATTTCCATAAGGCCGGTTATCTACCCGCATTCTTTTTTCTTCCTTAACAACTTCATTCTGTGTTTTTACACCTGCTTCATTTATAACCGGGTGCAGCATTTGTTCACTTTGTAACCATATACCTGTAGCCAATTGATTGCTGGGGAATATTACATAATAAAAAGTCCGGTCCTGGGTAGTACTTGCATTGTTTTGCCCGCCACTGCCACTTACAATTTTATCATACTCGCCATGCTTTATATTATCACTGCCTTCAAAAAGCAGGTGTTCAAAAAAATGAGCAAAGCCTGTTCTGTTTGCCGGGTCGTCTTTACTGCCTACATGATACATTACTGTTACAGCTACTACAGGGGCCGTTTTATCCTGGTGTAAAATAACATGCAGCCCATTCTTTAAATTATATTCGGTATAGGCTACTTTTTGAGCTGTTGCAGAAAAGCTGGTTGCTGCCAGAAAAAGATAAAATATTGTTTTTTTCATATTACTTTATTAAACGCCAAATGTATGATGATATTGAGATAGTCTGTATGAGTTTATAAATAATTGATAAACGGTAAAAGCGCATTATTATTTATTTAGCAGTAAAAATATTTAATAGATGAGCACCTCCTAAAAAAAGTATCAATTTTTGCAGCTGCATTTGTACCTTTCCTGAAAAATTAACCATGGCAAAAAAAGATGAATTTATACAGGCAATAAAAGACGGCTATACTTTTAAAGGCGAATCTGTAAAAATAGGCGCTGCTGTTTTGGATGGAGAAGTGGTGGCGGATGCAGGTATTTATCTTCCCTTAAAAACAATGAACCGCCATGGGCTTATTGCGGGCGCCACTGGCACAGGCAAAACAAAAACCCTGCAAATGATCAGTGAGTTTTTAAGCGATGCCAGTGTACCAGTTTTGCTGATGGATATAAAAGGCGACTTGAGTGGTATTGCAGCCATAGGATCTGTAAACGACAAAGTAACCGATCGTTACCAGAAAATAAATATGGAATATAAACCCGAACAGTTTACGGCAGAATTAATGACACTGAGTAATCAAAAAGGAGTTAGGTTAAAGGCCACTGTTAGTGAGTTTGGTCCGGTTTTATTGACCAAGATCTTAGGCTTAAATGATACACAAGGCGGGGTAGTTGCTATGATATTTAAATACTGCGACGATACAAAACTGCCTTTATTGGACCTTAAAGATTTTATTAAAGTATTACAATATATAGGTGATGAAGGCAAGGCTGAAATTGAAAAAACATATGGCAAAATTTCTACAACAAGTACAGGTACCATTTTACGTAAAGTGATTGAACTTCAGCAACAGGGTGCGGATGTTTTTTTTGGAGAAAAAAGTTTTGAGGTAGATGACCTGATGCGGATAGATGATAAAGGCCGTGGTATAATTAATGTTTTAAGGGTAACCGATTTGCAGGACAGGCCAAAATTATTTTCTACATTTATGCTGCAAATGCTGGCTGAGCTATATGCTACATGCCCTGAAGAAGGAGATTTAGAAAAACCAAAACTGGTATTGTTTATAGATGAAGCGCACCTTATTTTTCAGGAAGCCAGCGATGCCTTGTTACAGCAAATTGAAACCATTGTTAAGTTAATACGTTCAAAAGGCATCGGTATTTTCTTTTGCACACAAAACCCCATGGATGTGCCTGCGAGTGTATTGGCTCAATTGGGCTTAAAAGTGCAACATGCATTAAGGGCATTTACCGCGGCTGATAGAAAAGTGATTAAACAGACTGCAGAGAACTATCCGGAAACAAATTTTTATAAAACCGATGACCTTATTACACAGTTAGGTATTGGTGAAGCACTGGTTACTATGTTAAATGAAAAAGGTATACCTACGCCATTGGCCCATGTAATGCTGTGCTCCCCAAGGAGCAGAATGGATATATTGACTGATGCTGAAATTGATAATATTGTCGGCAAATCAAAACTGGCCGCTAAATATAACCAGTCAATTGATAGCGAAAGTGCCTATGAAATTTTAACGACCAAATTGCAGGAAGCTGCAGAAAAAACACCACAAGAAACAAAAGGCAAAGCGGTAAAAGAAGAAGAATCTACTCTTGAAAAAGTAGTTAATAGTTCGGTTGTAAAAAGTATGGCACGAACTGCAGGCAATACAATTGTTCGATCCCTGTTAGGGGCATTGGGCATGGGTGGAAGAACTACCAAAAAAACTAAAAACTGGTTTTAACTACTAATATCCTAAATATAATAACTAACTTTTTGAACCTGCTTTAGCAGGGTTTCCTTAAAACCACTTTACTCTTTTGCAATTTGCAATTAAAGAATTATGCCTCCTCGTAAAGGATTCAATTTTTATATTGCATCAATACGGTAAATAAAATCCTTATTTTTCTCAAAAAATACCTTTTATTAAGTATACTGATTTAATTTATTTTTTCTGATGAATCTGCAAGACTCGGTTAATGAAAAAATGTATTAAATAACTGGTTATAAGATACTTATATGCACATTAAATGTTATTTATACACTTATTTTTTCTATAAATATTAATAAAATAGTTTTAAAAAAGCTTGTATGGTAATGTATTACCTCTTATCTTCGCTACGGTTTTTCATAGGATATTGGATTTTAAAGCGGGACTAGATTTCTATCTTGGTCCCTTTTTTATTTTTAAAATCCTCAATTAAAAGTCCTGATTGCAAGCACTTATTATTTTTTTTCTATTTGCCCTTCTTTTGTAATGATTATCTTTTTTTCTGCAAGCAGGTAATCTGTTACTTTCCAGAATTTATCTTTATTTATACTTGTTAATTTTTTCATTAGTTCTTTAGGCATTACTGATTGCTTATCAATCTGGTCAAAAATTTTGCCCGCAATCATTTCAAATTCTTGCGTACTTATAACTAAATTAGCCTGGTTAATGCAGTTATCGCAAATACCACATGCTTTTAAACCAGCATCATTAAAATATTCAGCAATCATTCGGCTTCTGCATATGACTGGTTCTTTAACATAACTGATAATTAATTCAATACGGTTCTTAAAATTTTCTTTTCGCTTTAAATAATCAGTTAAGTTTATAGCAAAACTATCCGCATACATCCTGTTTTGTAATAATGTTATTTGTGGTTTATCTTTTCGTGGCGAATAATCAATTAACCCTAACCGATGAAGCTGGGTTAATTCTTTTTGTATATCAGGCAATTTTTTTTGTATAAATTTTGCCAGTTCACTTTCATTAATAGTTGCCGGAAAATCAAAAATGCCTTCATAAGAACGAAGCAAACCTTTTATCATTGGTTCCAACTGCGGATACTGTTGTTCAAAAGCGCACAATTGATTTTTATCGCAGGTAAATACAAGGGTAGAAGGTTTAAAAAAAACTTCATTAAAGCTTAGCACATCCTCCTGTTCCAATGTTTTAATTACATAGGTAGCCGTTAAAATATTTATTTTAAAAGCAGCAGCAAAGGCAGATAAATCAAAATCAAAATTGCTGCCTTCGCCACTGCCTGCAGCAATTTGCAGATAATTCATTACTGCACTATATACTTTTTTTATTTCATCTTTATCCGGAAAGCGAATACCAGGTTGTAATAAAAGGTCAGTCAGTTCCCTGCTGTTATACAATAAAACAGCGTATGCTCTATTACCATCACGACCTGCACGGCCAGCTTCCTGGTAATAATTTTCCAGGCTATCGGGTACATCATAATGTACCACTACCCTTACATTTGGTTTATCTATACCCATACCAAAAGCATTGGTACAGGCAATTACACGAGTACTGTTATTTATCCAGCTTTCCTGCCGCTTGTTTCTTTCATCATTGCTTAGGCCTGCATGGTAGTAACTGGCATTGATATTATTGAGCAGCAACATATCGGCAATATCTTTTGTATGCCTGCGGCTTTTACAATAAATAATAGCACTTCCTTTTACATTATTTAATATTTCCAATAATTTATTTTGTTTGCTGGCCACATTAAAAATACTGTATGAAAGATTGGCCCTTTCGAAGGATTGCTGAAAGCGCTGATGTGTTTTTGAAAAAGCTAATTTTTCACAAATATCGTTTTGCACTTTTGAAGTAGCAGAAGCGGTTAAAGCCAATATGGGGGTATTGGACAATTGCTCACGCAGTTGGGCAATGCGCAGATAAGGTGGCCTGAAATCGTATCCCCATTGAGAAATGCAATGTGCTTCATCCACAGCGATGAGGCTCATATTTATTATAGGCAGGTACTCTAAAAATAAATTTGTTTCCAGCCTTTCGGGTGAAACATATAAAAACTTATAATTGCCATGTGCGGCATTTTGCAAAGTTTTTTTTACTTCCAAAAAACTCATGCCGGTATAAATTGATAATGCAGGTATGCCTTTTTTTTTTAAATTTTGTATCTGGTCCTTCATCAGTGCAATCAGTGGGCTTACTACCAGGCATATACCTTCTTTTGCCAAAGCAGGCACCTGGAAACAGATTGATTTACCACCACCGGTTGGTAATAATGCCAATACATCTTTTCCCTGCAATACGGCATCAATAATTTCTTCCTGCAACGGACGAAAACTATCGTAACCCCAGTATTGTTTTAATATTTCGTGTACTGTCAAAGAAAATAATTATTGCTTGAAATTAAACCACTTTCTTGTAATTAAGCTTAATGGAATTAATAGCCAGTACCACATCGCTAAAACCCATTGCCAATGCGGCTACTCCGGGGTGCAATAAACCCATTGCGGCAATGGGGATAGCCATAATATTATAAACAAAGGCCCAAAAAAGATTTTGTTTGATAGTCAAAAAAGTATGTTTCCCTAAACCAAGTGCCAGCGGCAGGTGTTGAATACCTTTATTCATCAATACAACCTGTGCAGTTTGCATGGCTAATTGTGATGCATCACTCATTGATATACCGATAGTGGCTTTGGCCAATGCAGGTGCATCATTAATACCATCGCCAACCATTGCAGTAGCATTTATGTTGGTTAATTGTTCAATAACCTTTAATTTTTCGGCTGGCTTTTTTTGGGCTATTACTTCTTTTATACCTGTCTCATCGGCAACTTTTTTACATCTTTCCCAACTATCGCCACTTAACAAAATTGTTTTAATATTTTTTGAGTGCAGGTAGCTGATTACCTTTTTTGATTCTTCCCTTATCTCATCATCCATATCTATCCAGCCAATTTCGATATCGTTTTTTACCAGGTAAGCGGTGTGCGTATTTTGATTGTTATTTGCCGCATTAGGATTATTGATACCTAGCTGGTATATATTTCCTTCTCCATCTTCACCTCTCATTCCAACACCTTTAATTTCTTCAATTTTTTTCCAGGCAATGGCATTATTTATTTTCCAATCATTGGTAATAACTTTTGCAATAGGATGATTGGAATATTTTTCTAATGAAAAAACAATTTGTTTAAATTCTTCTTCCGCTAAACTGTTTGATTGAAAACCATTGATGGTAAATTGCCCTTTTGTAAGAGTGCCGGTTTTGTCAAAAACAACAGTTTTAATGTCTTTAAATAATTCAAGACTTTTTGCATTGCGAAAAAGAATGCCATTTTTTGCGGCTCGTCCAAGCCCAACTGCAATAGCAGCGGGTGTTGCAAGCCCCATGGCACAAGGGCAGCTTATTACCAACACAGCAATACTTCTCATTAAAGCGCTGGTTGCATCAATATTCAAAGTAAAATAATTTATTAAAAAAGTTACTACAGATATACCCAGTACTACCGGTACAAACACTGCACTTATTTTATCTGCCAATTGTTGGATAGGTGGTTTTTCACCCTGTGCCTGCTTAACCAGATTTAATATATTACTTAACACCGTATCCCTTCCTACAGCTGTTACCTGAGCCTTAACAGTACCATCCGTTATAAGGCTTCCGCCAATAAGTGTATCTTTTTTTTGTTTTTGTACCGGGCTGCTTTCACCGGTTAATAATGCTTCATTTACATATACATTACCCCATAAAATTTTGCAATCCATCGGAACCTGTTCGCCGGTTTTTATTAAAATAAGGTCGCCTACACGCAGTTGTGCATTTTCTACCGGAAAAATATTTTCTTTATGTTCATCATCAAAAGCAATCATATTGGCCATTACCTTTTGCTGAGCAGCCAGTTTATTTAATTCTTTTTGGGTTGTCTGTACAGATTTGTGTTCCACCCATTCGCCCAAAAAGACAAGTGTGATGATGGTTGCAGCGGTTTCATAAAATACATAATCCATTCCAAAATTTCCGATCGTACCAATAAGGCTATACACAAATGCAGCAGTTGCACCAATGGCAATTAATACATTCATATTGGGGATGCCACTTCGTAAACTTTTAACAGCACTTACGCCAAAATAGCTCATGCCAACAATGTATACGGGTAAACAAATAACCAGTTGTATCCATGGGTTCATTAAAAAATGAATATGCCATGGCAACATGTGTAACATTAATATTGCTGTAAAAGGTAAACAAAAAATAAATCTTTGTAAATGATTGGTAAAAAATGTAAACCGCGGTTTGCTATTGGCCACCTGCGATTCGTTAACAACGGTATATCCAAGGCTGGCGATTCCTTTGGCTAACTGTTCTTTATTTTTGTTTTCGTTTAAATCAAAACTTACATCCCCTCCAATAAAATTTACTTTGATATTTTTTAATCCTTGTTTATCCAGGTACTTTGAGATTGTGAGGGCGCAATTGGTACAGTCCATTCCATCTACTTTCCATTCTACTTTTTCCATAATGCAAAATTATTCTTTGCTATTTGTACATAATTACTAATGAAGGAAAATATCTTTGCAACATGGAGTTAAATTTTACGCTGGATAAAATAGAAGAAACGGCTAAAAAATTTATGGAAGTCACTGCTGGTTACAATGTATTTGCTATACAGGGAGATATGGGAGCAGGCAAAACAACTTTTGTTCACGCCGTTTGTGAAGCAGCAGGGGTAAAAGATAATATTGCCAGCCCTACATTTTCTATTATTAATCATTATTCAACCTCAAAAGGGCAAATAATTTATCATATAGATCTATACCGTTTAAAAGATGCGGAAGAAGTTATACAGGCCGGTGTAGAAGATTGCTTATACTCGGGCGATTGGTGTTTTGTAGAATGGCCCCAAAAAGCACCAGGTATTTTTCCGGATAATACAGTACAGGTTTCAATTACTGTAATTGATATGAATACCAGAAAGCTGAAAATTAATTTGTAATTTGTACGCTTCAACCCGTAATAATTATGGCAACATCAAAACCATTTGTATCTCCTTCTTTTAGTTATGAAACATTGGAAGAAACGCTGGATATAAAACCAAAGGGCAAAGAATTATTTATTGGGATACCCAAAGAAACTTCTTTTAGCGAAAACCGTATAGCCTTAACTCCAGAAGCGGTAGGGGTAATGGTAGCTAACGGGCATAGGGTGGTAATAGAAACAAAGGCTGGTGAGGGTGCCAGTTACAGCGATAAAGATTATAGTGATGCAGGTGCCAAAATTGCACATAGCAAAAAAGAAGTGTTTGAATGTGATATATTGGTGAAAAGTGCACCCGTAAGTGAGAGCGAATGTGAGCTTTTAAAATACAAACAATACATCATTTCTCCCATACATTTAGCAGTAATGAAGCGGGAAATATTGCAGAAGATGATGGATAAAAAAATTACTGCACTAAGTTTTGAAAATTTAAAAGATGACAGTGGGCACAACCCGATTGTACGCAGTATGAGTGAAATTGCAGGTAGCGCAGTAATGCTGATTGCCGGGCAATATTTAAATAATGCCAACGATGGCAAGGGCGTGTTGGTAGGAGGCATCAGTGGTATTCCACCAACAAAAGTGGTGATTATTGGTGCAGGCATTGTAGGCGAATATGCAGCAAGAACAGCACTTGCAATGGGTGCCAGCGTAAAAATTTTTGATAATAGTATTTACAGGTTAAAGCGGTTGCAGAATAATATCGGGGGGCGTTTATGGACCTCCGTTATTGAGCCACAGATTTTGGCCAAGCAATTAAAAACATGCGATGTGGCAGTAGGTGCCTTAAGCAGTACAGGGGGCAGAACACCTATTATAGTAACTGAAGAAATGGTAACTAATATGCGGCCGGGTACGGTAATCGTTGATGTAAGTATTGACAGGGGTGGTTGTTTTGAAACCAGCGAAGTTACTACACTTGAAAAGCCGGTATTTAGAAAATATGATGTGATACATTATTGCGTTCCAAACATCCCTAGTGGCTTCGCCCGTACAGCATCACAGGCCATCAGTAATGTATTAATGCCCCTGTTATTGGAAACAGCAGAAGATGGCGGTATTGAAAATGTAGTGTGGTATAAAATAAATATCCGCAGCGGTATTTACATGTTTAAAGGCAGCCTTACTAATTTTTACTTAAGCGAAAGATTCGATTTAAAATATACAGATTTAAATTTGCTGATAGCCAGCAGGCGGTAAATGGTGAGGCGAATTATTTATAATCCCCAATAGCAATTATTGTTTCACAAAACTCATACTCCTGCTTATCATTGCTGCTGATAATTACCAGTTTTTCTTTGGTATAATTATCAATTAGATTGCGATATAAGGCAATGCCTTCTGCATCTAAATTGGTAGTGGGCTCATCTAATAACAAAACAGGGGCACTGCAAAAAAAAGCCTGCGCCAGTTTTAACCGTTGTTTCATACCGCTGCTGTAATACCTTATTTGTTTATCAGCAGCTTTTTTCAATCCTGCAATTTGCAGTATTTCATCATTGCCTAATGTGAGCAATTTAAACTGTTTATGAAAATTCAAAAATTCAATTGCGGTCATTTCTTCTATCAATTCTAAATATGGAGCTGCCATTGAAATATATTTAAAATGATTTTCCTCTTCTATGGCCTTTTGTTGTACAGCAAAACCAATCTTTCCTTCATTATGAGAAATTGACCCCGCTACTGTTTGCAGTAAAGTAGATTTGCCAGAACCATTTACACCAGTAATAGCATATTTTTTATCAGCAAGAAACGTATAATTAAAATGCCTGAATATCCACTCACGGTTAAATCTTTTACCAACATTGTCTAAGGTTATCTGCATAATATAAAGGCTGAGCTAACTTGCTGAAATATTAAAAAGATATGGACTGCTTTTAGTTATAGACGAATCAAATGTATAGAGTAATAAATATTTATTGTTGGCTGCTCAATTTATTTTTACTCATCATCCTGGCTGCCTTTTGTAAAGCGTTTAATTATTCCTCTTCCGCTTTCTCTTATAAAAGTTACAATTTCATCTCTTTCATCTGTAGCAGGTAGTTCTTCCTCAATAAAATTAAGCGCCTGGGAAGTGTTCATAGATTTGTTGTAGATAATACGGTAAATATCTAGAATCTTATTGATGCGGTCTATAGAAAATCCTTTACGTTTTAAACCTACAGAATTAACCCCGGCATAACTAAGTGGCGTACGGCCTGCTTTAATATAAGGAGGTACATCTTTACTAACCAATGATCCACCACTGATGAATGCATGTTGCCCGATTTGTACAAACTGGTGAATGGCACACATACCTGCTAAAATAGAATTATCGCCCATGGTTACATGGCCTGCCATTTGGGTGCTGTTGCTCATTATGCAATTATTGCCAACAATGCAATCATGCGCAATATGGCTATAAGCCATTATAAGACAATTGTTGCCCACCTTGGTTGTCCAGCGGTCTTTACTGCCACGGTTAACAGTTACAAACTCACGGATGGTAGTATTGTCGCCAATTTCAACTGTGGTCATTTCCCCTTCAAATTTAAGATCCTGTGGAATGGCAGCAATAACGGCACCGGGAAAAATACGGCAATTTTTTCCAATCCTTGCCCCTTCCATAATGGTTACATTGCTTCCTATCCAGGTGCCTTCTCCAATTTCTACATTAGGATGAATTACACTGAATGGGTCAATCTTGACATTGGTAGCCAATTTTGCATTGGGATGTATGTATGTGTGCGGATGAATCATTTTTTATTTACTAATTTGTTGATGTGATACTATGCCAGTTCGTTAAAAATAAAGATTACTATAACTTCAAATATTTTAATAAATGAGCTTAATATATAATTAGCATATTACTAAGCAACTGTTTACAGTTATTATTTAATTAATGCTACCGCAGATTGCGCAAATAAGTGTCGATTAAATACATTGTTTTGCTTGCCAATCTGCGTATATCCCCCAAATCTGCCGGCTAAAATCTCGAATACAAAATCCGGGAAATCATTTTTGAACAGCTTCTAAGTTCTTTTAACCAGCTGGGCCGTAAAATCACCTTCTGTACAAAGTTTACTGCCAACAAAAACACTGCCCCTCATGGTGCAAATGCCACGGCGTATGGGTTCTATCAGTTCCATTTTTAAAATCATTGTATCGCCGGGAATAACTTTATGTTTGAATTTACAGTTTTCTATTTTTATAAAATAGGTATCATACTCTCCTTCGGGCATTGAATTGATACAAAGTATACCTCCTGTTTGTGCCAGTGCTTCTACCTGTAAAACACCAGGCATTACAGGGTTTCCGGGAAAATGCCCCTGAAAGAAAAACTCATTGAAAGTAACATTTTTAATGCCTACAATTTGTTTGTCCGTCAGTTCAATTATTTTATCAACAAATAAAAAAGGAAAACGGTGTGGTAAGGTTTTCTCTATTTGCTGCAGCGAATAAACAGGTGGCTGGTTGGGATCATAAATAGGGATATCCTTGGTGTGCTTATTTTTTTTGATATACTTTTTTATGATTTTTGCAAATTCCACATTACTGCTATGCCCGGGCCTGTTGGCAATGATATGCCCTTTTATAGGATAGCCAATTAACGCCAGGTCGCCTACCACATCCAATAACTTATGCCTCGCAGGTTCATTAGGAAAACGAAGCTCCAGGTTATTCAAATAGCCTTCACTTTTTACTTCTACTTTATCTCTTCCAAATGCTTTTGCCAAACGGTTCATTTCTTCCTTGGTTACCGGTCTATCTACCACTACAATAGCATTGTTAATGTCGCCACCCTTTATAAGATTATTATTCAGCAAGGCTTCCAGTTCGTGTAAAAAGCAAAAAGTGCGGCAGGGTGCGATTTGAGATTTAAATTCCTGCATTGTTTTTAAACTGGCATACTGTGTGCCCAACACCGGCGAATTAAAATCTATTAAGGTGGTTATTTTGTAATCAGTAGCAGGAAGCGCAGTAATTTCTACCCTTTTAATTTCATCGTAATAAGAAATATTGGTGTCAATAGTATACCAAGCCTTTGCAGCTTCCTGTTCCGTAATACCAGCGTCGTTTATTATTTCTACAAATGGTTCACTGCTGCCATCAATGATAGGTATTTCGGGGCCGTTTATTTCAATAAGGCAATTGTCTACACCCATGCCTACAAGGGCCGCCAATATATGTTCTACAGTACTTACTTTGGCATTACCTGTTTCAAGTGTGGTACCTCTTGAAGTGTCTGTAACCAAATCGCAGTCTGCCTTTATAATCGGCATACCCGGAAGATCAATACGTTGAAACTGAAAACCAAAACCTGCATTAGCGGGTTTAAGTGTCATATCAACTGTTACACCTGTGTGTAAACCTGTACCCGAAATACTTACAGCAGATAAAAGAGTATGTTGTTTATCGGGGTTAAAATTTGCATCCATACTTATTGTTTTATAATAGCGGGCAAAGATATTTTATTTTTTGGCAACAGTATGTGGTGTATAAACGGGTACTATTAATATTATAAAAATCAGGAATGCAGTATTATAATAGTGTTTCAGGCAAATAGCTTACTCCTTTAATATTAACAAGGTTTTTACTAATTTTTCCAGCTCCTGTATTCTTTTTTCCATCTCTGGCAAACTTCTTACCATTGCCTGGCTTCGTAAGGTTGCTGTATAATCGAAAGCAGGCGATCCGGTTACTACTGTGTTAGGTTTTTTAATGGATTTGCTTACTCCGCTTTGTGCATTTATTTTACTGCCATCGGCAATCTGTAGGTGGCCTACGATACCTACCTGTCCGCCAATCAACACATTGTTGCCAATTTTTGTGCTGCCGCTAATGCCTGCCTGTGCAGCAATTACAGAATTATTTCCTATTTCAACATTATGCGCAATTTGTAAAAGGTTATCAAGTTTGGCCCCTTCTTTAATTAAAGTACTGCCCATAGTGGCCCTGTCAATTGTTGTGTTACAGCCAATCTCTACATTGTCTTCAATAATTACATTACCTATCTGTGGTACTTTTTTAAAAGACCCATCTGCCTGTGGTGCAAAACCAAAGCCATCGCCACCAATAACAGTGCCTGCATGAATTACTACATTTTTACCAATATTACAATGATGATAAATTTTTACTCCGGGATAAATAATAGTATTTTCTCCTACAATCACATCATTGCCAATATAGGCACCAGAAAAAATTTTTGCTCCGTTGGCAATGATGGAATTTTCGGCAATGTAGGCAAAGGCACCAATAAATACCTGCTCGCCAATTTTGGCTGTTGCATCAATATATGCAGGTTGCTGTATGCCAGAAAGCTGCTGGTTCTGTATTTGCTGGTATTTATCTAGTAAGGTTGCAAAAGCAGTATAAGCATCCGGTACACGAATGAGTGTTGCCGAAATGGGTTGTTTTAATTCCTGTGTATCGTTAATGATAATGATAGAAGCCTGTGTATTATATAAATATTCCTCGTATTTAGGATTGGCTAAAAAAGCCAGTTGGCCTGCAACAGCTTCTTCTATTTTGCCAAATGAAGCTACTGTCATGTCAGCATTTCCTTCTATTTTGCCATTAATCATCATGGCTATCTGTGCAGCTGAAAATTGCATATTTTATCGGCTTTAAGCTTAATAGCTAACTTTTAGTATTGCATGAGGTAATACTAAAAGCAGGGGCTATCCTGAGTAACAAATGTAATATTTTTTAACCTTGCTCTTCATGTTTTGATTTATGAGCGCATTATCTACCTCTGAAATATCTTTTACTGAGCCATCTTTAAACAAAATATGAATATGTTCATCTTCAAAATTATACGTATTGCTAACGGCTTCACCGGTAAATACAAGCCAGTCTGCGTCGGCTTCATTAATATTAAGTTGCTGCATTACAGCTGCCTTTTTTTGAGCCACCAACTTTACATCTACAGGCTCGCCAAAATATTTTATTTTTAATAGCCTCCGGTTTATAATTCCATTAGATAATATATTCAAAACTTTATCCGGATGGGTACACCATTCTTTTATTGCAGCTACTACATCAAAATCATCTAGCTGACAAAACTCTTCTATGGTAATTTTATCATCAGGGTTATTAATGAGTTTATTTAAAGGTGTTTTTGTAAAGGCATTAATGTATTTGGCTCTTTTAATAATGCTCACCAGCATTTGTTCTGCACACAATACTGTTTTGTGCAGGTACACCTGCCAGTACATTAAGCGGCGGGCCAGTAAAAATTTTTCAATAGAATAAATGGCTTTTTCCTCTACCATTAATTCGCCTTCGTGTACAGTAAGCATTTTTATAATGCGGTCGTAACCTATAACTCCCTCGCTTACCCCGCTGAAATAACAATCTCTTGTTAAATAATCCATCCTGTCTACATCCAGTTGCCCGCTGATTAGCTGGTGTAAAAATTTTTTTGGATAAACATCAGTGAAAATATCCAATGCCAGCTGAAGTTTGCCATTAAATTGTTTATTCAGCCCTTCCATCAGCAACAAAGAAATTGCTTCATGGTGCATGTCTTCTATCAACACATTTTCCAACGCATGGCTAAACGGTCCATGCCCAATATCATGTAGCAATATGGCCACTTTTGCGCCTTGCTCTTCTTCCTTGCTAAGGCCGATACCTTTATTTTTTAATTCTGCCAATGCATTACACATTAAATGGTAAGCGCCCAAAGAATGATGCAGCCTTGTATGAACGGCCCCGGGATATACCAGGTTTGCCATTGCCATTTGATTGATGCGTCGAAGACGCTGGTACCAGGGATGGGCAATAATAGTAAAAATGAGTTCATCATCAATATTGATAAAGCCATATACCGGATCGTTGATTATTTTTTTAAGCTGCATTCATTTACTGGTTAATAGTATTTTGTTAAACTTATTTTAGTGCAGTGCAAAGCTACAAATCTGAAATTTGAAACCATTATATTTGCCTTCACACCTTATTTGTTTAATTATTGTTGCTGCATATAGATAATTTATACATTACAGATTTTACCGGGTTTAATAATTGATAGCATTTCCTTAACATATATTTATTTTACCGGTAAACAACAAACAAAAATTAATTATGAGCGTAGCAAAAATACTTTGGGTAGATGACGAAATTGAAAGCCTTACCTCGCAAATAATGTTTTTAGAAAATAAAGGGTACAATGTAAACACCAAAACCAATGGGTTTGATGCGGTGGAATATGTAAAAGAAAATATCGTGGATGTGGTGTTGCTTGACGAGTCGATGCCTGGTATCACGGGCCTGCAGACCCTTCAGCAAATTAAAGAAATCAACAGTAATTTACCTGTGGTGCTTATTACCAAAAACGAAGCAGAAAATTTAATGGATGAAGCCATTGGCAGCCAGATAAGCGATTACCTTATAAAACCTGTAAACCCAAATCAGGTATGGCTTAGCTTAAAAAAATTGATAGACAATAAAAGGTTGGTAGCAGAAAAAACCACCTCGGCTTACCAACAGGAATTCCGCAGCTTATTTATGGCCCTCAATAATAATCCTGATTATAACGGATGGATGGAAATTTATAAAAAACTGGTGTATTGGGAACTGGAGATGAAAAAAAGCGATAGTCCCGAAATGCAGGAAGTTTTTCAATCACAAAAAGCAGAAGCCAATACTGAATTTTTTAAATTTATTTCACGAAACTATGCATCCTGGGTCAAGCCTAAAACGGATGATGCCCCCATCATGAGCCATAATTTGATGAAATTTAAAGTACTGCCCCATCTTGAAAAAGGCAAACCTTTATTTTTTATCTTGATTGATAATCTGCGTTTTGACCAATGGAAAACCATTCAGCCAATTTTTGCAGACAGTTTTCGCATACAGGAAGAAGAGACATTTTATTCTATACTTCCTACTGCAACCCAATATGCCCGCAATGCAATTTTTGCAGGTATGCTGCCTGTTGATATTGAAAAGCAATTTAATGCCCAATGGAAAAACGATGATGAAGAGGGTGGAAAAAATATGTTTGAAGAAGATTTTTTTAAGGCACAGTTAAAGCGGTTGGGTAAAACAGATATAAAATACACTTACACAAAAATTACTAATAATCACGACGGACAAAAATTGGTAGAGAACATACACAATATGATGCAAAACGACATCAATATTATTGTGTATAATTTTATTGATATGATGAGCCATGCCCGTACAGAAATGGAAGTGCTAAAAGAGTTGGCAGGCGATGAAACCAGTTATAGAAGTATCACCGCAAGCTGGTTCGAACATTCGCCTTTGCACCAGGCATTAAAAAAAATTGCCGATAAAAATATTACGGTAATTGTCGGTACCGATCATGGCACGGTTAGGGTAAAAACGCCTGCAAAAGTAATTGGCGATAAACAAACAACAGCCAACCTGCGTTATAAACATGGCCGTAATTTAAATTATGAGGCAAAGGATGTATTGGTGTTCAGGGATCCCCGGGAGGCGGGGTTACCGGTGCCAAATGTTAACAGTTCTTTTATTTTTGCAAAGGGCGATATATTTCTTTGTTACCCCAATAATTACAATCACTTTGTAAATTATTACCGCAATACCTTTCAGCATGGCGGTGTAAGTTTGGAAGAAATGATAGTGCCGGTAATAAGGATGACAAATAAGTAAACAAGAAACGTGCAATTAGTTATAAACTTTTGTGGATAAGTAGAAAAGTTCGAACTAACCCGCAATAGTAAATTTGCCTAATCAATTCAGGCGCCCGGCGTCTTATATTATGTCGATGAAATACACGCAGCATACGCTGGATAAAATAGAAAAAATAATAGCCGAAAGCGGCTATGTAATCCGTTATGAAAGGGGGAATTTTCAAAGCGGTTATTGTATTTTACAGGCCAAAAAAGTAGTGGTATTAAATAAATTTTTTCAAACCGAAGGAAAAATAAATACCCTTGTGGATCTGTTGCCACAACTGGAAATTAATTTTGATGCATTGACACATGAGAGTCAAAAGTTGTACGACGAAATTATGTCTGTTGCAAATGTAAAATAAGATGCTGCTATGCTTAAACCTAAAACGACATTCTCGATGAAATTTTTACTTCTTGTTTTCGGATTATTCTTTCAGACGACAAGCTTTTCACAATTCCAAAAAGCTCCTGTTGAATTGACTCCACAATTGCAAGAAAAAATTAAACAAAAGATAGAAAAAGATATCCCTAAACTTAAACAGCAGCTTGAAAAAGAAAAAGAAAATGCTGTTGAAATAGAATTTACGTTGGATACTTTTCGTGTTGAACAGTTTATGAGTAAATGGATTGAACTTGATTATGGAGATTTTGGTATGCGTGATGCCGGATATGAAGGAGCAAGAATTTATGATAGCTTACTAAACAAATACTACAAAAAATTATTAGCAGTTTTAAAAGCTGACGACAAAAAGAACTTAATTCAAGCTCAAAAATCCTGGCTTGCATTTAGAGATAGTGAAACAAATCTTGTAGAGACTATTAGCAAAGATGAATATGCAGGTGGCGGAACAATGCAACAACTTACAGAATCATCAGAATATTTAGACTTGGTTAAGACCAGGACGATTACAATTTTTAACCATTTTACTCGTGCAACACATAACTAGTGACGGGGGAGGACATGACTGTCAACAACAGTCCTGCTAAAGCTTTCATTTTTAACTTTTTGCTTCAGGTAGGAAGAGTAACAAATCAACTAAACTTCGCAATGCAAAAGGCTATCCGCTTGCACTTATTCCCTATTTTTGCTGCGTGCAATGCCCTCCCTTAAAAATAACTTTTCTTGGTACCGGAACAAGTACAGGTGTTCCGATGATAGCCTGTGGCTGTGAAGTATGTACTTCTTTAGATAAAAAAGACAAACGTTTACGGAGCAGCATTTTAGTGCAAAGTGCCACCACAACTTTTGTAGTAGATACCACACCCGATTTTCGTTATCAAATGTTGAGGCTGCAATTGAAACAGTTGGATGCAGTATTGTTTACACATCCGCATAAAGACCATGTTGCGGGTTTCGATGATATAAAAGCGTTTAATTTTTTTTCAGGAAAGGCAATGGAAGTATATGCCAATATTTTAACTGAAGAAGCAATAAAAAGAGAATTTTATTATATTTTTTCTGATAAAAAATATCCCGGTATTCCACAGGTAAATTTAAATACCATTACGCTGGAACCTTTTTTTATTGGCGATATACCGGTGATACCAATTATGGTATGGCACTTAAAAATGCCTGTCTTTGGGTTTCGTTTTGGAAAATTTACTTATATAACCGATGCCAATCGTATTGATGCGGCAGAACAGGAAAAAGTTATTGGCAGCGAAATAATGGTGGTAAATGCATTACGCCGCCAGCCACATATTTCTCACTTTACCATTGAAGAAAGTATTTTGCTGGCACAGGAACTAAAAGTACCACAGGCGTATTTTACCCATATCAGCCACCAGTTAGGTAAGCACGAAGATGTTGAAAAAGAATTACCAACGGGGATGCACCTTGCTTATGATGGGCTGGTTTTAAATTTTACTTAATTTATTCACCAGGCTATTGCATTACTGGTTGCTGAATGTTATTTTTAAGACCTAATCAGTAATCACCATGTGGAAACGTTTTGTTTCTGACTATCTTAATTTTACAAAAAGGGAGCGAACAGGTATACTGGTATTGCTTTTCCTGATTATTTTTTTACTCCTTCTTCCTTTTTTATTTCCATTCTTTATTCACCAGAAAACAACAGATGCTTCATTGTTTAAAAAAGAAATTGACATGCTTAGTGTTAAACAGAAAGACAGCATGGATAAATTTTCTGCAAAAAAAATCGATGATGAAGATTATCAAAATTACCGGCAACCCAATGATAAAGATTATTCTCCCAGGCAGGGCAAAGGCGAACTTTTTTATTTTGATCCCAATATGTTAAATGAAGCAGGCTGGAAGCGCCTAGGAATACGTAACCAAACGATTGCCACCATTCAAAATTATGTTGCAAAGGGAGGAAGGTTTTACAAATCCGAAGACATTAGAAAAATTTGGGGCTTGCATGCTGAAGATGCAGAGCGGTTGTTGCCTTTTGTACAAATTCAAAATACTAATCGAGATAATTATTCTGAAAAAAAATTGCCTGAATCCAAAGCTTTTGAGAAGTCGAAATATGTAGCTACCGTTATTGATGTTAATACTGCAGATACCAATTTATTTATTGCGCTGCCTGGTATTGGTAGTAAGTTATCGCAACGAATCATCAGCTTCAGGGATAAGCTGGGAGGCTTTTATAAAATAGAACAGGTAAGCGAAACTTATGGATTGCCTGATTCTGTTTTTCAAAAAATAAAGTCAAGGCTTTCTGTCAGCACTGCAACACTACACCAGATAAATATTAATACAGCAACTATTGATGAAATGAAAACCCATCCCTACCTGCGTTACACTGTTGCCAACGCCATTGTACAATACCGTTTACAACATGGTAATTATATTGTAGTGGATGATATTAAAAAAATCATGGTGGTTACAGATGATATTTTTAACAAAGCAGCTCCTTATTTAAAAGTTGATTAAAGCTTTTTGCTAACACCTGTTAGTATTTTAAAAAGGGTTAATTTGCAGTACAATCATTTTTTACGTATGAATTTTCAATCGGATGAACTTACACAACAGGTGGCACAAACAGCCAAAGATTTTGCCGATAAATTTATTAGGCCTCATGTAATGGAATGGGATGAGGCCCAGGAATTTCCCTTGCATATTTTTAAAGAATTGGGTAAGCTGGGCATGATGGGTGTACTGGTACCGGAAGCCTACGGAGGTGCCGGCCTCAGCTATTTTGAATACAGTGTTATCATTCAGGAAATTGCCCGGGTATGTGGTTCAATTGGCTTATCAGTAGCAGCGCATAATTCACTTTGTACCGGGCATATTTTAGCATTTGGTAACGAAGCACAAAAGAAAAAATATTTGCCCAATTTAGCCAGCTGCGAATGGCTGGGCGCATGGGGTTTAACAGAACCAAATACCGGCAGTGATGCAGGTAACATGAAAACAACAGCGGTAAAAAAGGGTGATAACTGGATACTAAATGGTACCAAATGCTGGATAACACATGGTAAAAGCGGTGATGTAGCGGTAGTGATATGCCGTACCGGCGAGCCCCGTGCAAAAGATAATTCAACTGCGTTTATAGTTGACCGTGGTACACCTGGTTTTAGCGCCGGAAAAAAAGAAAATAAATTAGGCATGCGTGCAAGTGAAACGGCCGAAATGATTTTTGATAATTGTGTGATACCTGATGCCAACAGGATTGGCGAAGTGGGTACAGGATTTAAACAATCGATGAAAGTATTGGATGGAGGAAGGATATCCATAGCGGCACTTAGCATTGGCATTGCTAAAGGTGCCTACGATGCAGCAGTAAAATACGCCAAAGAGCGCCACCAGTTTGATCAGCCAATTGCAAATTTTCAGGCAATTAGTTTTAAACTGGCCGATATGGCCATAGATATTGCCGCCAGCGAATTGTTGATAAACCAGGCATGTTACCTGAAAATAAAAAGGTTGCCCATGACAAAAGAGTCTGCAATGGCAAAATATTATGCCAGTGAAACAGCCGTAAAAGCAAGTACCGAGGCTGTGCAGATATTTGGCGGCAATGGCTACAGCAAAGATTTTCCGGTAGAGAAATTTTACAGGGATAGTAAACTTTGTACCATCGGTGAAGGAACAAGCGAAGTACAAAAACTGGTGATTGGCAGGGAAATATTAAGATGATACTACAGTTAAGTCAATACACTTTTTAACCATTAAACCATATTGACAGGTATTTAAAATAGGTACAATCAATTGAAGTTATCTTAAACAGACAGTCCTCAGCCCTCCAAATATTTATGCTAAAATTTAACCATTATTGAAATAAAAATTCATGAGAGAAGGAGAAAATTGTATGTATTGAATACAGTCATTGAATCAGCCATCTTACCTTTAATTATATCAACACTTATATAACAAACTATGCAGTATTTACATATTACGCAGGTAAGCATTTATAAAATGCAGCTGCCATTATATGAACCTTTTATAATTTCACTGGGGCCACAGAATAATGCAGATAATTTACTTATTGTTATACATACAAAAGAAGGCATAACTGGTTATGGCGAATGCAGCCCTTACATGAGTATAAACGGCGAAACTATTGATACCTGCTGCATTGTGGCGCAGTATCTTGCCAAAGCCTTATTGCAAATAAATGCCCTTGCTATTGAAGAATGTATTGCCGTAATGAATAAAGTTATTTATGGCAATAACAGTATTAAAAGTGCATTTGATATGGCGTTGTACGATATTGCTGCACAACATAGCGGCATGCCTTTGTATAAATTTTTAGGAGGAAATAAAAATAAGGTGATTGTTACAGATATGACGGTGGGGCTTAATGAACCGCATAAAATGGCGTTGGATGCTGCAAAATTTAAGGCTGCCGGTTTTCAATTTATAAAAGTTAAGCTCGGGCAAACAACAGAAAAAGACGTGGCAAGAATAAAAGCTATACGGGAAAAAATTGGCGATGCTATTCCCTTACGCATTGATGCCAACCAGGGATGGGATATGCCCACAGCCATTAACACACTAATAGCGTTGGAACAATTTAATATTGAACATTGTGAAGAACCCATTGCCCGGTGGAATTATACGGAATTGCCTGCCGTACGCAATGCAACCAGTATCAAAATAATGGCAGATGAAAGCTGCTGCGACAGCCATGATGCAGCCCGATTGGCGCAGTTAAAAGCCTGTGATTATTTTAATATCAAAATGGGTAAAAGCGGAGGGATATTCGAAGCGTTAAAAATAATTAGTGTGGCGGAAAATGCCGGTATTAAATTACAGATAGGAGGTTTTATGGAATCACGGTTGGCTACTACGGCCTTTGTGCATTTTGCTTATGCCAGTGATGCCATTGTTCATTTTGATTTTGATACGCCATTGATGATTGCAATAGACCCTGTAATTGGTGGAATGAAATACCTTACCAATGGCGTAATTGAAATCGATGATACTCCTGGTATAGGCGCAGGAATAGATAAGGCATGCCTGAAAAAACCGGAAGCCGTCATCGGTTAAAATTTCACACAAAGCGAACAATGAAAACAAAGTCCACAAAGCAAAATACTATTCAATAATATTCTTTGTGTACTTTGTACCCTTAGTGTTCTTTGTGTGAAACCTGGCTTTTAAGGCAACCGCTTTTTAATTTTTCTTTGCATCAAAAAAACCCCCTATTTTTTCTTTTACGCTATCAAAAACTTCTTCAGCTTTATGTGCAGCGTCTTTTGCAAAATCCTCTACTTTTTGGCCTGTCTCTCCTGGTATTACATCACTTATTTTGTCCATGATTGATGCTGATGTTTTTGGTGCAGCTGAATCTATTACTGCATCTGTAGAAGTTGCAGCAGCAGCTGGTTCAGCGGCAAATAAATTGTCAACAGCTCCGGCCATCATCGGAAATTTTTCTTTTACAAAATCTTTAATTGCATCAATTGCTTTGCTTGCCTGGTCTGCGCTGATGCCTGCTTTTTCAGTAAGGCGTGTGATTAATTCGTTCATGATTATAGTTTTAAAGTTTGATATACAAATATGGTATTTTTTTAAAGGATAAAAGCATTTGCTTTTTAATCATAATGTTAAATAGCGTGCATTCCTGAATCAGCTTTTATTCTGTATCGTATCGTTCAACTTTTTCAATACCGGGCAAAGCCAACAGCCGGTTGCACAATTCGTCCAGTTCTTCCTTGTCGTGTACAAATATTTTTAAATTACCCATAAAAATCCCATCCTTTGCTTCAATGGTCATGGCCGAAATATTGAATTTCATTTCGCCACTTATAAGGTTGGTTATTTTATGGATAACTCCCACATCATCTAACCCCACAATTTTTAAGCCTGTAAGAAAAGAGATTTCTTTATTTTTTGCCCATTTTGTTTTTACTACCCTGTGCCCAAAATTCGACATTAACCTCGCTGCATTGGGGCAGTTGGTGCGGTGTATTTTTAAACCTTCGCCTGTGGTTACAAAACCAAACACATCGTCGCCGGGTATTGGCTTGCAGCAGTTAGCCAGCGTATACATTATCTTATCGCTGCTTTCGCCAAAAATTATCAGCTCAGCATCTTTTTTGTCATAATGTCTTGCAGTGGTGTCGGTATTTGGTTTTACTTCTGCTTCAACTTTTACAGGTTTCGGCGGAAACAAACGGTCGCCGGATGCTGAAAATTCTTTTAATTCTTTTAAGTCAATTTTTTTAGTGGCAATTTCATACAACAGGTCAAGCGAAGAATTCACTTTATAAAATGAAGCCAGCTCTTCAATATTATGCTGGGTCATCATGCCGCCGATAGCATCCAGCTTCTTTTGCAAAATATATTTACCATCTTCAGCCACCTTTCTTTTTTCTTCTTTGAGGGTATCTTTTATTTTTTGTTTTGCTTTGCTCGTAACAACTTGGTTTAGCCATTCCTGGCTGGGCTTTTGTTTGGCGCTGGTAATAATTTCTATCTGGTCGCCGCTGCGTAATTTATGGCCGATAGGTACTAATTTATGGTTCACTTTTGCACCAATACACCTGCTTCCAACAGCAGTATGTACCCCAAAAGCAAAGTCTAATGCGGTGGCACCAACCGGTAACATTTTTATATCTCCCTTGGGTGTGTACACATAAATTTCTTCCGCTAAAAAAGAGGTTTTAAAATCGTGTAAAAAATCGAGCGAATTAACATCCGGGCCGGTAAGTGCTTCCCTTATCTGGCTAAACCATTGGTCAAAGCGGCTTTCAACACTGGCTCCTTCTTTATATTTCCAATGGGCGGCCAGACCTTTCTCTGCAATTTCATTCATGCGTTTGGTACGTATCTGTACTTCTACCCATTTGCCTGATGGCCCCATCACGGTAGTGTGCAAGGCTTCGTAACCATTGCTTTTTGGATTGCTCAGCCAATCCCGTAATCTTTCCGGTGAGGGGTTGTATTCATCTGTGATCATACTATACACTTTCCAGCAATCTTCTTTCTCTTTTTCAGAAGGGGAATCTACAATTATACGGATGGCAAAAAGGTCATACACTTCCTCAAAGCTTACACCTTTCTTTTTCATTTTATTCCAAATGGAGTGAATGCTTTTTGGGCGGCCATGAATTTCAAATGTAAAATCAGCCTTTTCTAATTTATCTTTTAAGGGACGGATAAAATCATTGATAAAACGTGTACGTTCCCTTTTGGTATCGGTTAATTTTTGAGCAATATATTTATAGGTATCCGGCTCCAGGTATTTCATGGCCAGGTCTTCCATCTCTGTTTTAATGGCATATAAACCCATCCTGTGCGCCAGCGGTGCATATACATAAACCGTTTCGCTGGATATCTTTAATTGTTTTTCCCGCTTCATGCTGTCCAAGGTGCGCATGTTGTGGAGGCGGTCCGAAAGTTTTATTAAAATTACCCGGGGGTCATCTGTAAGGGTAAGCAGTATTTTTTTAAAATTTTCAGCTTGTTGACTTGTATTAGTATCCATCACCGTACTTATCTTGGTAAGTCCGTCAACAATTTTAGCTATTTCGCTGCCAAATTCACGTTGAATATCTTCTAAGGAAATGTCTGTATCTTCTACCGTATCATGCAATAAGGCGCAAATGGTACTACGTACGCCCAGCCCTATTTCTTCTACACAAATTCTTGCTACAGCCAAGGGATGTAAGATATAAGGTTCCCCGCTTTTACGGCGCATGGTTTTATGTGCATCTGCAGCCATTTCAAATGCTGTGCGCAATAATTCCTTATCACCCGGTTTTAATTTAGGTTTAAGTTCTTTTAATAAACCACGATATTGCCGGAGTATTTCTTTCTTCTCTTCTTCTTCGTTGAGTGTATATTTTAAAATTGGGGCTGCTGTTTCCATGTAGTAAAACGAATTTACGAAAAAAGATTTCTGTTTTACTTTTTTGTATAAATCCCTTACTTTTGCACCCCTTAACCGGATGTGGCGAAATTGGCAGACGCACCAGACTTAGGATCTGGCGGAGCAATCCATGTAGGTTCGACCCCT
>JAYTTI010000028.1:0-2428 GCA_043745405.1 Ferruginibacter sp.
GTGGTTTGTGGTTTGTGGTTTGTGGTTTGTGGTTTGTGGTTCGCCCTTGTTGGTGTTTTCACCACTAGCCATTAGGATGTAAGACAATATTTAGCCATTGTTATTGTAATCACCAACACCCAATTAAGGTGTACTACAATACTGTTTAATTAACCCCTCCGCCTCGCCATATTTTTTTAACCTGGCTGCTTCCAGTAACTGACATCCTTCTTCTTTTCTTCCAAGATTCAGTAGACATTTGGCTTTGAAAAATTCAGATTTGCCATCTTTTGCCGTGGTAAGCTGAAGGACTTTGTTAAACCAGCTAATTGCTTTACCGTATTCTTTCAAATTAAAATAACAGATACCTGTATTCTCAGCAATTAAGTAATCAGTTGGGTTAAGGGTTGAAAGATTTGTAAAATTAATCGCTGCTACTTTATAATCTCCTTTATTAAAAGCGGTTAATGCGTTAGAAAGATATTGTGAGGCCATTGCCGGATCAACAGAAATCGATTTTGATTCTTTGGTATTTAAAGATAAGCTATTCAATATCTCTTGTCTGCTCTCTATAAGGGTAGCATCTGTAGGAAACAATTTTATGGCCGTATCTGCAATGGTCAATATTTTTTTTCGATCACTGTTTTTTGTATTGTACAAAGCAGTCAAATATAAGTGCCAGGCATCCGGCTCATTTCGATAAAAAATATATTCCTGAAATGCTTTTCTAATTTTAGTGGTATCATTATTCTGTTCAAGAAAAACAAGGTAATTTTGAAAATAAGCTTTCGCTCTTGGTCTGGCATAAAATGCGAGTTCGGCGTAATAACAGGCGCTATCGAGTTGGTTTTTTTCATAAAAAATATTCGCTTTCATAAACTCACTATACAGGGTATATGGGTTTGCTTTTATCCCTTCATTCAACAAAAGAATAGCAGTGTCATATTGTTTGGCATAATAATAATAACTTCCTTTAATGGCATCAATGGGTTGTCCCTTGGTAGTTAGGTTAGGTATGTTGGGTAAAGCACCGGTTACATCCTCTACTGTTAACTGATGGGTATTACTTTTCAAATCGGGTAAAACACGGAATTGACCAACCATTGATTGATAACTGAGAAAACTTAAGTAGGCAGCCGGTAATAAAAACAATATAGTTGTTAATGAAAAAGCTATTTTTTTTACTTGGGGAATGGCGTGTTGTTTTTCAAATTTTTGAAAATGTTCAGTATACGTATTTGTGATGAATGCTAGTATAAAAATAAAAAATACCTGCATGATGGGGCGTTCCAAAGGAAAGTTTAAACAGGCATCAACAAAATAACCGCCCAATGCCATTAATGAAAATATAGCAACCAGTTTATTTTCATCAGCAGTTGTAGACTGCCAGATTTTTATTGCATAAATAAGTAAAGTAATAAAAAGGAAGAGGTACAGAAGTCCACCCGGCATACCCAATTCAGCAGAAATCTCCAGAAAATCGTTATGTGCATGAATGGGAACCGTAAAATCATTAGCCCATGTTTTGGCAAGTGGTATAGAAGCAATTTTCCAGTTGCCATATCCACAGCCTTTTAATGGATGTGCTTTTAGGAAGTCAATTGTATTTTCCCAATGCTGTGCCCTTCCATCTCCTTCATAACTAATAGTGCCTAACCTTTCTGTAACCGTACCATAAGTGCCTTGAGAAAGTTGTTTGCTTTGGGCGTTTGTTAATACTATTTGTGATAGTAGAAAAGCCATAATTAGCGGCAGTAATACAGCGGCAATTGAAAACAAGAAAGGAACCGATTTTTTTTCTTTCGTATAGGTAAGTGTACAAAAAAACAAATATAAAATCAAAATGATAAATAAACCTAGATAGGATGATCTTGCATTGATAATAAAAATGGATAGAACAGCTAATATAAAGATAGTGATACAGATTGTTTTTTCTATCAACTTTGACCGGTAAATGCAGTACATTACAAATGGCATTTTAACAACGATACTTGCAGCAAAAATATTTTTCAACCCTGTATTACCTTGCAATGATAAAATAAGTTTATCCAGGGGCATGCTATCTATCCCTGCAAAAAAGATATATAAGGTTTGTAATGATTCAATAAAAACGATACCCGTAATGATTTGAGCAAATAATGTAAACAGGTTATTACGCCCATACAAAAGAATCGACAAATTATAGAATCCAATAATGGTAATTACAAATCTGCTAAAACAAACCAGCGCTTCGGTAGGATTTAACGCAATAAAAATGGATAATCCCGCTAATAGAAATAAAGAAAGATACAGTTTGGAAAGAGTAGTAGTAAAAACACTTTTTGTTGCTGAAGAATAATGATGGATTCGGAAAATGATAAATAAAGAAGTAACCAAGTCTACAATTGCTAAGTAAAACCATTGAAACCCCATCGGATCAATGCCCCCAGCATAGGGAATAAAATGTACT
>JAYTTI010000029.1:0-2416 GCA_043745405.1 Ferruginibacter sp.
TAAAATTAATTATCAGAAATATTTAGCTATACGTTGTTCAGCGACACCACTTTTGTAGGTGTATTAGTAGGATTTACTGCTCTGTTCATTAAATGTAATGTTGCATATTATTGTACGTTTTGATACATTATAGAACATATTTTCACTTACCCAAAAAATACTTTTTTCTGGTATAACTATTTTAAATGTGGTGAATACAATGGGGTTTACTGTTCATGTACCTTTTTATATAATTTAGAGTTCTACATGCCCTCTGATTCCAAATACATGAACCGGTCCACGGTCTTTATTGTATGCAGGATTTTTTATAAATTGATAATCAAACGTAAGCCAAAAGAATTTTGATAACTTAGCATTATAGTAAGCTTCAATAATATATTCGTTACAATAATTTAGGTTGCCGTCTCCAATTATAAAGCCATAGCCACCAGCTTTTAAAAAAGCTCGATGTTCTGCCGATATACCATTGATAACTGTTGCAACACTGCAAACATCATCGGGTCTTTTCCACTTATTGCCTTTTATAGATAAGCCAAGGCTAAGAGTTCTGTCTATCTCTGTAAATGCCCAAGAGGCGTATTTACCATCGTTCCACCCAACCCGCCCGAACAATCCAATCTCATTAGTCAGTTCTTGTTCTATATTTAAGCCAAATGCATATTTACTGCCACAATATTTATCGTTTTTTATATTACCTCTAATTACATCAAGCGTAAAAGTGTCATTAATCGCAATGGCTTTAAAACCGTCGGCATAGGAAGGTGCTCTATTGTGATTGCTACTTGCCAAAAAATGGATATTACCTTGCCTTTTATTAATAGATATTTTATGTTGGTACTCAAATGTTTCGGCATGTGCGTGGGTATTGTATTCCATGGTATGGAAGTTGGCGATGCTCGGCTCTGCAACGCTTGACAAACGAATAGCCCACTTCGGTTTGATTAATTCAATAACTAAACCTTGAGTATAACCTCTCGTATTAGCTGGATAATCCCAAGCACCATTTGCCCATAACGACCAATTAAAAAATTGTGAACGCGGGTCTTTGCTATATGCGTTATCATCATAAAAATCAGCAATAGAAAATTTGCCAGCACTAATGGTGATTCTACTTGCAGGTAATTTATCTTTTACTTGGTTTACATCGGCAGGAACATCTTCGTAAGTAGTATTGCCAAGCGGAATGATTTGTTGCAAATATGCCCTTGCAATAAATATAGCCGGTTCTACTGCTCCAACACGATAGGTTTCGCCATTTAATGCACCTGCTACGCCACTTGCAAAACTTAAACCTTTGCCACCTGAAATTTCTGGATTAAAATAAAATGCAGCCCCTTTCCACAACTTCCTTCCTAAAAACAAAGTTGCGGTTATGCTTGATGCCGCTGGTTCTACACTATCTGCCAAACTTTTATCGCCACTGTAAGCAGCTTTAAAGCCTGAATGTTTTTGGGATATAAACGTTAGCTGAAAATGATTTGTCCAATTATTAATGATGTTGGATTTAGATTGGGCAAAAACTGTTATTGAAAATGCCGTTGCGGAAATAAGTGCAATTATCTTTTTCATGGTCTGAAATGCAGCTGTTGGATGCTTTATAAATAAGTTCCTTTTAAAATAATGGCAGCTATAGAGAAATAAATAACCAATCCAGTAACATCCACCAATGTGGCTACAAGGGGTGCAGATGAAGTGGCAGGATCTACCATAAATTTCTTTAAAATAATTGGAATCATGGAACCACTTAATGTTCCCCACATAACGATACCAATAAGTGAAAAGAAAATAGTTAAAGCCAATAAAAACCAATGTTCGCCGTAACTGTACAAATGAAGGTTTTGCCAAACTGCAATCCTTATAAAACCAATAGTGCCTAAAATAAAACCTAATGTAAGCCCTGATAAAATTTCCCTTCGCATTACAAACCACCAATCTTTAATAGTTAGTTCTTTCAATGCCATTGCACGTATTATTAGTGTTGCTGCCTGTGAGCCACTATTACCACCACTGGAAATAATAAGAGGTACAAATAAAGCTAATACAACGGCTTTTGAAATTTCTGCATCAAAATAACCCATTGCTGTGGCGGTTAGCATTTCGCCAACAAAAAGAACAATAAGCCAAGTAGCCCTTTTTTTAATCAAAGCAAAAAAACCTGTTTTTACATAGGGATAATCAAGCCCTTCAACACCACCAAAGTTTTGTATTTCCTTGGTATCTCTTTGTTCTGCTGCATCCAATACATCATCAACCGTTAAAACACCTAACAAAATATTATCGTTATTGGTAACTGGTAAAACAACCCTATCATATTCTTTAAACTTTGCCACTGCATCCTCTTTTGTGTCGGTCATTTTAAGGCTTATACAGAAACCATCTAAAATATCTGCAATCTTTTTTGTTGAGTCATTTAATA
>JAYTTI010000030.1:0-2394 GCA_043745405.1 Ferruginibacter sp.
TAACAAACCTGATCACACCCGGAAATAATAAAATCAATTTGCGGTAACCAGTTTTACAAACAAACAATAAGGCGTACTTTTAATGTCTAACTGGTATAAGATGGTGTAAGTTCAGAAAGTATGGAATTATTTCTTAGGCAAATAAGCCTCTTCACCTTTTATAATGGGATGTAATACAGAAAGGATTTTATCAGTTAATAAAAGTTTTCAATTCTTCAGCAATCTTTCTGTCGTTGCTTAACCGGGGTACTTTATTTTGTCCACCTAATTTGCCTACACTTTTCATGTAATCAATAAAACCATTTTTTTTCACAGGTGCTATTTTAAGTTGCTGTAAAATGCTTCCACCTACCAGGTCGTCGTAATAAACATTTTTTGCCCGTAGGTTATCATCTACTTTTTTTGCAAAGGCTGCAAGGTCTTCGGGTGTATTTTCAAATTCAACAAACCATTCATGAAAACTTTTACCGTCATCACCTGCAATCATTGGTGCCACGGTAAATTCTGTTATATGTACATGTTCTTCATTGGCAGCCTTCATTAATGCAGCTTCCACTTCCTCACCAATAACATGTTCTCCAAAGGCGCTGATAAAATGTTTGGTTCTACCAGTAACGACTATACGATATGGGCTGGTTGAAATAAATTTAACAGTATCACCCATGTTATAGGCCCATAAACCGGCATTGCTGCTGATAATAAGCGCATAGTTCTCTCCTACTTTTACATCTTTCAAAGTTAACCTGGTAGGGTTCTCTGAAAAAATTTCTACAGCAGGTACAAATTCAAAAAATATTCCACTGTCGGTATTTAATAACAGACCTTCGGCTTCCTGCGAATCCTGGAAGGCAAAAAAACCTTCACTGGCAGGATAGAGTTCTATGCAATCTACCTTGCGGCCAATGCTGTCATTTAGCTTTGCTTTATAAGGTTCAAAATTTACACCGCCCTGAACCATTACACTAAAATTTGGAAAAAGGTCCCCCATTTTTTTACCGCTTTTTTCTGCAAGCCGGTCAAAATACATTTGCATCCACGGCGGCATGCCGCTGATAAGCGTCATGTTTTGAGCAATGGTTTCTTCAACAATTTTATCCAGTTTTTCTTCCCATTCTTCTATACAATTTGTTTCATAATTGGGCAACTGGTTGGCCCGTAAATATTTGGGTACATGGTGATTTACAATACCGCTTAGCCTTCCGGTAGGTATGCCGGCAATTCTTTCCAGGTCGGGCGAGCCGCTTAAAAAAATCATCTTGCCATCTGCAAATTTTGTGTTGCCAGTTTCTGCCATATAACACAACAGTGCATTGCGTGCCGTATTAATATGGTTAGGAATAGAGTCTTTTGTAATGGGAATATATTTTACACCGCTTGTAGTACCGCTTGTTTTGGCAAAATAAATAGGTTGCCCTTTCCACAATACATTGTGTTTTCCTTCTCTTATTTTTTCGATGTAAGGCTTAAACTGCTCGTAATCCCTAATGGGCAACTGTTTGGCAAAATCTTCCATGGTTTTAATGGTATCAAAACCATGTGCCTTACCAAAGTCAGTTTTACCGGCAGTTTTAATGAGGTCATTAAAAATAGATTGCTGGTCTTCCACAGCAGTTTCTATTCCTTTTTTTATTTGTTTGTATATATAGCCGGCAAAAGGTTTTGCCAGAAAGGATTTTATTTTCATGCTTTATTATTACTCAATCGCTACAACAAACTTACAGTTTTTTATATTTCTCAAATGTGAAATTTTATTTACAATCGCAGGGCCATTCCGTATCCAGGTCTATACAGGTAACCACTTCTATTGTATCATTTCCTTTTGGCGCAAAAACAATGCGCACATGCTGCTTATCGTGCGTTTCACCTTCCAGCGGATAGGTTTTTCCCCTTTCATCTTCCTGTATTTTACTGGTATTTAGTTGTCCTGCTGCCAGTATTTCTTTTACTTCACTTTCATCAATATTTCTGCAAGCCATCCGGCAACGGGCATGTTTGCTGTAAATTATCGTGTGCACATTACGGTTAAGTGCTGCTTCATTTTTTTCAGAAGGTATAATTATTGGTATGTCAACATTGGTATTTTGATGCTTTGGATAACTGGAAGCCTGATGCTTTTTTATAAACCAAAGCAAAAACCCCGCAGCTAATAAAACAAAGTATGGGAGGTATTTTTTAAACATGGCGCAAGTTACTTATTATTGCCGTTAAGGTGTTTAGGCGTCTTTTATTGCCGTTAATACGTTGAGACGTTTTATTTTTCTTACAGTTCAACGTCTTAACGACACAACGGCAATTTACTATCTGTGTTGCAGCATCAGGCGGTTATTTATTATTGCCGGTAAGGCGTTGAGGCGTTTTTTATTTATTGCTCAGTTAAGCGTCTTAACGACTCAA
>JAYTTI010000031.1:0-8643 GCA_043745405.1 Ferruginibacter sp.
AAAACCTACCCCGCCAATTTTTAAAGCATCTTTTAAAGAAATGAGTTGCAATTGCTTTTTAAAAAATAAAATTAGTGCCAACGTAAGCACTGTAATTAAAAGGCGATACCAAACCAACAACCCTTCATTTAACCCAATAAGTTTGCCTAAGATAGCGGTAAACCCTGCTAAAAAAACAGCAATATGTAATTGAATAAAGGCTTTTTTCATGAGGCGCAAAGATAAGGTTTGCCGTAGGAACAGGAAGCGGCCTGTTACTACGGCAAACCGGGTCCTAATTATTTTATTGAACCTTGTGGCTAATATTATTGAGCGGATAAACTAATTATTTACCTTCGCAGCCACATGACAGAAAAAATTTTAATACTTGATTTTGGTTCTCAATACACACAGTTAATTGCAAGGGCTGTTAGGGAGGCCAATGTTTATTGCGAAATAACCCCTTATAACAAAGAGATAGCATTTAGCCCCGAATTTAAAGGCGTTATCCTTTCAGGGTCGCCTTTTTCGGTAAATGAAGATAACGCACCGACTGTAGATATTGCTGGCATAGCAGCCAAATTGCCTGTATTGGGAGTTTGCTATGGAGCACAACTTACCGCCAAACTATTTGGAGGTAAGGTGGAAAAAAGCGATATAAGGGAATATGGCCGTGCAAGATTGGAAATAATTAAAGACAATATTCTATTAAAAAATGTATTGCCCCAAAGCCAGGTATGGATGAGCCATAGTGATACCGTGAAAGCACTGCCCCAAGGATTTGAAATATTGGGTACTACAGAAAGTATTCCTGTAGCGGCGTTTGTACGTACCAGTGAGGGATGCCCTTTATATGGCCTGCAGTTTCACCCGGAAGTGTACCATAGCACCGAAGGTAAAACCATTCTCAAAAATTTTTTGGTAGATATTTGTGGCTGTTCTCAGGATTGGACACCTGCTCATTTTATCAGTGATACAGTGGCCGCATTAAAAGAAAAGATAGGCGATAAAAGGGTAATTATGGCCATGAGTGGCGGCGTTGACAGCACAGTAGCTGCTACCCTTATTCACCAAGCCATTGGTAAAAATTTATTTGGCATTTTTGTAGATAACGGTGTATTGCGTAAAAATGAATTTGAAGAAGTACTGGCCATGTACCATCAGCTTGGGTTAAATGTAAAAGGGGTAAATGCAAAAGAACTTTTTTACACCCGGCTGGCAGGAAAAACAGACCCTGAAGAAAAAAGAAGAATAATAGGAGGAGGCTTTATTGAAATATTTGACCAGGAAGCAAAACGGATTGAAAATATTGATTTTTTGGGCCAGGGAACTATTTACCCGGATGTTATAGAATCAGCTTCTGTACACGGCCCGTCAGTTACCATTAAATCGCACCACAATGTAGGTGGCTTACCGGCAACAATGAAGCTCTCGCTGGTAGAACCTTTGAGGTCGTTGTTTAAAGATGAGGTAAGAAAAGTAGGTGTGGAATTGGGCCTTCCCTATGACATGCTTTTCCGTCACCCTTTTCCAGGACCAGGCTTAGGCATCCGTATTTTAGGAGAAATTACTGAAGAAAAGGTACGGTTATTGCAAGATGCAGATGCTATTTATACCAATGGCTTAAAAAAAGCAAACCTGTATGCCAGCGTATGGCAGGCAGGTACCATTTTATTACCCGTAAAAAGTGTAGGTGTAATGGGCGATGAAAGAACCTACGAATTTACCATAGCACTAAGAGCTGTAACTTCTGTAGATGGTATGACGGCCGACTGGGCCCATTTGCCTTACGAATTTTTAGCAGATATTTCCAATGAAATTATTAATAATGTAAGTGGAATAAATAGAGTGGTATATGATATAAGCAGTAAACCACCTGCTACTATCGAATGGGAGTAATACTATATTGAATATTGGATTTATGATGCCGGATTTCTTTAACTTCAAATGATTTAAAAGAAATTATGCAAAAAGAATATTGGAAATGAATGTGAATAATATGAAAAAATCGGGGGTAAAGAAAGCTGAAACTGGCATTGGGAGAAGGCTTCTATTCTGTGTAATTTTTAGTTGCTTTATTTTATCTGCAAATGCTCAAAAAGATTCTGTACCTGTATTAAAAACATACCATGTAGGCATTTTTGCCCCTTTGTATTTGGATTCTATTTTTACCAATACCGGAACAATTCGTTTTACTGAAGTACTTCCTAAATTTATTACCCAGGGACTTGATTTTGTTCATGGTGCCCAGATTGCATTAGACTCAATGCAGGTGGGAAAGGAAAATATAGAAGCTTTTATTTATGATACAAAATCCTACACACAGTCTATCGGGCAATTAATCAACAATAAAAAGCTGGATAGTCTTGATGTTATTATTGGCTCAGTAAAAGATATCGAATTTAAACAACTTGCTGATTTTGCCCTTGCTAAAAAAATTCCTTTTATTTCCGCCACCAACCCTAATGATGGCGGCACGGTGGCCAACCCATTTTTAGTAGTAGTTAGCAGTACCTTAAAAGCACACTGCGAAGCTATTTACAGTTACCTTCTCCAAAATCATGGCTCTGATATCATTTTTATTTGCCGCCGAAGAGGCAGCCAGGATGATAAGATAGCATCCTATTTTAAAATGATTAATGAACAGGATGGCAAGCCTTTATTGGATATCCAAACTTTAAATTTCGACAGTACTATTTCCCCTGATGTTTTAAAAGAAAAATTAGACAGCAACCGTCAAACAGTAATCATCGGTGGGTCGCTGGACGAAATTTTTGCCAATAAATTAATTACGGCCTGTTACGAATTGCATCAAACTTACCCTATCACATTATTGGGCATGCCCAACTGGGATAATTTTAAAGCATTGTTGAAAAAAGATGCTTACCCGGATTTTCCCGTGTATGTAACTACTCCTTATTTTAACAGCAAGTGGGATGTGTACAGCAAAATGGTAAATACAGCTTATTCAAAAAAATATAAGGGTAGGGCTGGCGATATCGTTTTTAAAGGGTTTGAATGTACTTACCTTTTCACCAAACTACTTACAAAATACCCCGGCAACGTGATGAGCCATTTAAATGATAAAAGTTTAAAAGTTTTTTCAGATTATAATTTCAGGCCGATACTGCTTAAAAAGGAGTCTGCAGTTCCGGATTATTATGAAAATAAACATTTGTATTTTATCCGCATCACGAACGGGGCGTTTTCAAAAGCCTGGTAATTTTTAAAAGAAATAATAATTAGGTAACCAGCCTGTGACAACGGGCTTTTTTTATGTCTTCTCCACTTCATCACAAAACATTCACATCAATTAATTGTAATTAAGGGTATTGATTTATTCCTGCTTTTCTCTCCAGAAAAATTTCGTAAATTGAAAGATGAAAAAGTTAAGCGCTTTAATACTAATAGTAATTAGCTGTACTGCATTTATAATGGTTACAGATAAATTTAAAGAAGGTGACAAGCCTGAGTTTATTGAGCCCAGTAAACAGCGCACTGGGGATGCAGTAAAAGGTTTTGACTATTTAATTACCGGCGATTATTTAAAGAGTGGCATACCCTACAGTTTGTTTTTTATGGGGTTACCAAAAGACACTATTAATTTTTTACAACGTTCCGGCAATAATAAAAATATTCCTTATGCTTTTACAGCAGTAAAAGCGCCCAACGGCGAAGTGGTGGTAGCGCCCAATTGCCTGCAATGTCATGCACAGGTTTTCGATGGCAAGTTAATTGTTGGCTTAGGAAATTCTTTATCAGATTATACCATTAACCGGGAAGGCACTGCATTATTTGCAGAAAAATTTTTAAAAAACCTAACTGGCGAAAATGCAAAAAAATATGAGGCCGCAAAAAATTTCATCCGGTCTATAAAAGCCATTTCACCATTGCTGATGACCGGTACAAAAGGCGTAAATCTTGCAGATGCATTGGCAGCATTACTGGTATCACACAGAAACCCACAAACCTTGGAGTGGAGCGAGGCAAATTTACTTACCCTGCCATCAGAAATAATACCTACTGACGTGCCTGCCTGGTGGCTTTTAAAAAAGAAGAATGCTATGTTTTACAATGGTTTTGGCAGGGGTGATTTTGGCCGTTTTTTAATGGCGTCCAATTTACTAACAGTAACCGATACTGCTGAAGCAAAAGAGGTAGACAGTCATTTTAATGATGTACTGGCATATATCAATTCTATACAGGTGCCTAAATTTCCGAAACCTGTTAATGAACCGATGGCGGCTGAAGGCAAAAATATATTTTCCGTTACCTGTAAAAAATGCCATGGCACTTATGGTGAAGGAGCCATCTATCCCAACCTGTTGATACCCGAAAATATTATTAAAACAGATTCTGCTTTATATACTTCCAATTACAGCAATCCGCAGTTTGTAAATTGGTTTAACAAAAGCTGGTTCACCAGCGGCAATCATCCCGCAAAGCTGGTACCCTACAGGGGTTATATTGCACCGCCGCTGGATGGCATTTGGATAACGGCCCCATACCTGCACAATGGCTCTGTACCTGATTTGGAAACATTACTAAACAGTAAAAAACGTCCTAAATACTGGCAAAGAAATTTTACTGTACCAAGTTATAATTATGATATGCCGGGTTATAATTATGAAACAAAAAATGCCCCGGGCAATAGTGAAGTGTACAACACTACGCTAAAAGGGTTTAGTAATGAAGGCCATTATTTCGGCGATAAATTATCTGATGCAGAGCGCCGCTCCGTAATTGAGTATTTAAAAACTTTGTAAAATATTTTGTTACCATCTAATAACCCTGATTTAACTTCGGTGGCGTCGCTCCATTCAAAATTTGTATTTCAATTAAGCTTTAATTGCAGCAAAATTAAGGTATACATTAACTACTAACTTATAGTTTATACAATTGAAACTACAATCTACAAAAGGTTATTTTATAATCAACCACTGGCTGGCTTTAAAGGGCCATCAGCCATTTCTGTTTCAGCAACAAACATGGCAGGAAATAATTTATTGCAAAAGTGGTTTGGTAAATGCACCCACGGGTTGTGGTAAAACATTCTCGGTTTTTTTAGGTGCCGTTATCAGTTTTATCAATCAACATCCTGACGAATATAAAACGAAAACAAAAAATGGTTTACAGCTTATCTGGATTACACCTTTACGTGCGCTTGCAAAAGATATCGGCCGGGCAATGGAAGAAGTTATTATGGAATTAGGTATGAACTGGAAAATTGGCATTCGTAATGGTGATACTACAATAAGTGACCGCCAGAAACAAAAAAGACAAATGCCCGAAGTGCTTATTATTACTCCTGAAAGTTTACACTTATTATTGGCACAAAAAAATTACGCGGAAGTTTTTGCGTATTTAAAAATCCTTGCTGTAGATGAATGGCACGAATTATTGGGCAGTAAAAGAGGTGTACAGGTAGAGCTCGCTATTTCCAGAATAATTGGTGTAAGTAAAGTCAATAATCCAAATAACAAAAATCAAACAATCAGCATTTGGGGTATCTCGGCCACTATTGGCAACCTGGAACAGGCAAAAGATGTACTGTTGGCTTCTATCAACAATAATGAACCAAAAGGAAAAATAATAAAAGCTATCATCAATAAAAATATTGAAATAGAATCCATTATCCCCGATGAAATAGAAAAATATCCATGGGCTGGGCACCTCGGGTTAAAGCTTGTAGAAAAAGTGATTCCCATCATCAACAATAGTAAAACCACCCTTATTTTTATCAATACCCGTGGCATGACGGAAAGATGGTACCAGGCACTTTTAAACGTTGCCCCGGAACTATCAGGTGCCATCGCCTTGCACCACGGCAGTGTTGAACAGGATTTAAGGTTATGGGTAGAAGATAATTTACACACAGGTAAATTAAAAGCGGTGGTATGCACTGCAAGCCTCGACCTTGGTGTAGATTTTCGTCCGGTCGATACTGTTATACAGGTTGGTTCGCCAAAAGGGGTAGCAAGATTTTTACAAAGGGCAGGCCGAAGTGGTCATCAGCCGGATGCTACCAGTAAGATATATTTTTTACCAACACATTCTTTAGAACTGGTAGAAGCAGCAGCATTAAAAGATGCTATCAGCCAAACATTTATCGAAAGCAGGGAACCCATGTTATTGTGCTTTGATGTATTGATACAATACCTATGCACCATAGCCATATCAGATGGTTTTGTTCCGTCGGAAATTTTTACCGAAATAAAAAACACCTGGTGTTTTAGTAACATAACAGAGGAGGAATGGCAGCAATTACTATTCTTTCTTACACAGGGTGGCGCAGCCTTACAACAATATGATGAATATAAAAAAATAGAAGTTATCAATGGGCGATATCATATTACTAACCGCCGCATTGCCATGCGTCACCGTATGCATATAGGCACCATCGTTAGTGATGCCATGCTGAAAGTAAAATTTTTGAGCGGTGGTTATGTGGGTGTTATTGAAGAATGGTTTATATCAAGATTACAACCCGGCGACGTATTTACACTTGCAGGAAGAAACCTTGAATATGTGATGATAAAAGATATGACTGTATTGGTAAAAAAATCCAATTCGAAAAAATCAATAGTACCCAGCTGGATGGGTGGCCGTATGCCTTTGAGTGCCAACCTTGGGATAATGCTTCGTAAAACATTCGATAAAGCTTTTGAAATGAACAGCCGTGTACTCACCAAAAAAGAAAACCTGGATCAACCTGAGTTATCGGTATTAAAACCACTGTTTGATTTGCAGGAATCATTATCGCACATCCCAAAAGAGAATGAATTATTGATTGAACATATTGAAACCAAAGATGGATTTCATCTATTTGTTTATCCGTTTGAAGGCAGGCTTGTACATGAAGCCATGGCAGCAATACTGGCTCATCGTATAAGCCTCATCACGCCTATCACTTTTTCTTTTGCCATGAATGATTATGGATTTGAATTATTAAGCGACCAGCCTATACCGGTTGATGATACAAATGTATATGCTTTATTCAGTTTGGAAAACCTGTTTGCTGATATTCAAAGATCAGTAAACAGTGTAGAAATGGCTAAACGAAAATTCAGGGATGTTGCAGTTATAGGTGGATTAATTTTCCAGGGAACACCCAGTGAATATGTAAAAACAAAACACCTGCAAAACAGTGCCAGCCTGTTATTTAATGTATTTACTGAATATGATTCAAAAAATATTTTATTAAGACAGGCCTACCAGGAAGTATTAGATCAGCAGATGGAAGAAGTGCGATTACGCAATATGTTACAACGAATACAAAACGGCAACATCGTTATAAAATTTCCGGAAAGGTTAACGCCGTTTTGTTTCCCGCTGAAAGTGGATAGCCTGAGAGAAAACCTATCTTCTGAAAAACTGGAAGACAGAATAAAAAAAATGCAGGCCCAACTTGAGTAATAATTTTATTACAAACAGGAACTGCGTTTTTTAAGAAATATTATTTTAGCTCTGATTTAAAAAAATTAATACACTAGGTACTTTCGCTGCATTGCATATAGAATAATAAAAAGTAATGGTATTCCTACGCCGATTAGAACACTCATAACACCAGTAAATTGTGCGGAACCTAATAAAATAAAATTACCAATCACTGGCAAAATTTCGCCAGCAGTATAAATCCAAAAGCCATCCTTTTTTAAGTTACGCATCCACAAAGCTCCGATAAAACATAAAATAATTGCAACAAGACTAATCGCTAATATCGGAACCATATTATTCTGTATCAATTCTATTGCAGCACGTCCCTTTTGAATATCTTCCAATTGCTTAGTCGTCATTTCCTGGCCGGAACTTGCCGCCTTATCCATCATACTCAGAAAAAACTTATTAAGCATTGGTGCAGCCAACGTGTATAATAAACCCAGACCGCATCCAATAAAGGTCAATATAGTCAAAGTCTTTAACCCTGACGGCAGAGTCGGCCTTTCGCCTTCTGCAAAATCTAAAACGTTTGATGTTGAGTTGGTGTCAGTCATAATTTAATTTTTTTTGTAAAGTAGCTACTTATTTTTTTATTTCAAAACCAATTGTCTAATTGTTTATAATATATCCGATTTACATTTGTAGCCATGCCTGCATTAATTCCTCACAACATATTAAATAATACTTTTTTATTATCTGCAGAACGTTGTATTTTTTGGGAAGAAAAAAAAACATTAATTGTTTCAGATCTGCATTTGGGAAAGACCGGGCATTTTAGAAAATCAGGCATTGCCATACCGCAGGCGGTTTTTAAAGAAGACATGCAGCGCCTGGTTACCCAGCTTCAAACTTTTAAACCGCAACAGTTAATTATTATCGGCGATATGTTTCACAGCGAAAGCAATAAAGAACATGATTTCTTTTTAAAATGGCGAAAAGATTTTACTTCCTTACCTATTCATCTTGTAAAAGGCAACCACGATATTTTACAGGAAAACTGGTATTCGCTTGCAGAAATTACCATTCACAAGTGCGAATTGGCAATAGATAATTTTGTTTTTGTTCATGACATAAATGATTGCACCATTACAAATGATGGCTATATTTTTAGTGGCCATATTCACCCATCTATTACTGTAAGAGGTTTAGCCAAACAATCTTTACGCTTTCCCTGCTTTTATTTTAGCAAACAGTATGCTGTGCTTCCGGCATTCAGCAAATTTA
>JAYTTI010000032.1:0-31114 GCA_043745405.1 Ferruginibacter sp.
AGCCATTTATAGTTTGTATGAAGGTGTTGCCGGCGTTACTGAAATTGATACTATAATGAAGCTGGGTATGGCCCATCCAATAGGACCTTTGCAATTAGCCGACTTTATTGGCTTGGATGTTTGCCTTAGTATTTTAAAAGTATTGCAGGAAGGATTTGGTAACCCTAAATATGCTCCTTGTCCGTTGCTTGTAAACATGGTTACGGCCGGTAAATTGGGAGTAAAAACTGGTCAAGGGTTTTATGTTTATCAACCTGGAGGTAAGGAATTGGTGACGAGTGAAAGATTCAAATAATATTCGTAATCACTATAATAATTTTCAGCAAAATGAATTACCGAGTCTTTGAATATTTCAATCTCGTTGCAAAACGTCTTTCTCTAGAACATAAATTAACCGGCACAGGAAAGAATTCAAGTGACATTGGATATAATAGAGAAATGTTACTTGAAAAATTTCTAATCAATCATATACCCTATCGGCTAAAAGCTTATTTAGGAGGTCACATCTTCGGAGTCGGTGAAAAAAATGAATCTAAGCAAATTGATTTAATCCTCGCAAATGATATTGGATTAAACTTTAAAGAACATTCAAAAATGTTTACTGCTATTGAAAATGTAGCGGCAGCTTTCAGTATTAAAAGTAGCTTAAACAAAAAAGAACTAATTGATTGTTTAAAAAATTTAGCTAGTATCCCTCAAATTAACAATAAAGTCATAAAATTTAAATTTATAAAAGAGAATATTGTTGATGATTTTATTAAGTATCATCCTACTTTATTCATTTTTGCTTTTAAAGGAGCTTCACTTGAAAATACAATGAAAACTTTAGAAGAGTTTTATAAAAATAAGGAAATTCCTTTTAATAGATATCCTACAATGATTATTGTAAATGAAAAGTATTACATCTTATTTACACCAAATAAAATAAATAAAGTTGGAGGAAGAATTGTCCAGCCTTACACTTTTAGTCCAGTAAAATTAAATGAAGCTATTTGTGGTATTCCGTTCTTCAATTTACTGAACTCATTATCCGAATATCAGGATTGGCTTTCGAAAATGACAATTGATTATAAGGTATATTTTGATGATTTTTTAAAAACCTTATACGAGGATGCTCTATAAGTTCATGAATATTATTATCTGAAATTAAATTATATTTTCTATTTTTAGTTGTAAAAATTTATTTATGGCTAATAAAGAAAAAGTCATTGATACCTACATTGCAAAATCAGCAGGTTTTGCAAAACCTATTTTAAATCACCTGCGGGAACTCGTTCATAAAACTTGTCCGGTAGTAGAAGAAAAAATGAAATGGAGTTTTCCTCATTTTGATTATAAAGGCGAAATGATGTGCAGCATGGCTACTTTTAAACACATTGCGTTTTTGGCTTTTGTTGTATGCTATGCTATAGAAACTTGAAATCTACTATATGAAAAAGACAATAATCATACTTCTTTTAATTCAAGCTTTTATTAAAGCCGACAGTCAAAATGTAATTTCAAGAAATGCACTGGGAGTTACGATAAAAGTTCCAGTACCGATTTCATGGCAGAAGGTAGACGATGAAATTTCGCAAAACATAAGGCCCAATCAAAGTACTTATAATGTTATATCCCTATATAAAATAACAGACCTGTCGCAAAACTTGTTAACGATATATAGCGACTCAAACATGTCGAAATTTTTCATAACTAAAGAGCAATTTCAAAAAATAAAATACAAATTTGAAAACAAATTTCTTCCGTCTTTGAGAAAATTTGACATTTCAGATTTTCCATTGGATAAAATATTGCCAATTTTGAAACAGTTTTATAAGAACAGTCCAGGAAGATATGATTCAATAGTAGCAAACAAAGAACTATTAGTTTCGCAAGCGCATTTTTCGGTTTCTGATCCATTCCTAACGTCTTTTAATGATAACGGGTTTTATTATAATGTGCCTGTAAAAGTGACCTTTGAAACATTCGTTTATTCTTTCAGTATAGTTAGTGGATATATAAGGCTAAATAAACATCTCCTTGGCATCTCAGGTTCTATTGAAACGTCTACTGACGTCGTGGACACTAATCAGTTTATTCAAAAAATAATAACGCTTAATCCATCCTTGTAGAAAATGCAAAATCAGAAGTTTCGATGGGGCACCTTGGAAGAATAACTTCGCTTAAAGATCTTCCGGCTGATAAAAAAATTATTGCATGGATCAAAGAAGCAATGCAATTAAATGATAAGGGTGTTAAATTACGGGCAAAAGCAAAATCAACTGATAAAAACGAATTGATTATTCCGGAATATTTTTTGAAAGTGCTGGGCAAAAATAAAAAAGCATTGCAAACATTTGAAGCATTTTCTTACTCGCATAAAAAAGAATACCTGGAATGGGTAACTGAAGCAAAGACAGAAGATACAAGAAATAAACGAATGATGATGGCCATTGAAATGATAAAAGAAGGTAAAAGCAGAAATTGGAAATACGCAAAGAAATAATGCTACTTTTTTTTGCTGACCAGGTCATAGGAATCATCCACCATCTGCAACAATAATTTATTGGTTAAACTGCCGTTGACAATAACTGTATTCCAATGTTTTTTATTCATGTGGTATCCCGGCAATATATTGTCAGGATATTCATCTCTTAGTTCTATTGCTTTATCAGGGTCGCACTTTACATTAAACTGCAAATCACCCGTATCTAAAGCTACCAGTAAAAACATTTTGTTTTTTACTTAAAATACAATGGTAGTTTCTCCAAATGGAAAACCTTCTGTAACCGACGGTTTTTGCAAAACATATTCCCGCAATATTTCAATGTTCATACATTTAATTGATTGTTCTTTTCGCTTCTTCCAGCTTTTTATTGATTTGCCCGGTTAATATATGCCAGAACATTACAAAATCGCTGGCCAGACTATACAGTGGGTAAGTAAAAGTTGCCGGTCTATTTTTTTCTATAAAGTAATGGCCTGCCCAGGCAAAACCATAACCGCAAACAGGTATCAGCCAAAGCATCCACCATTTTTGTAATACAATTGCCACAATTAAAATAACCAGTAAACCGAGTGTTCCAGCAAAATGCAATACCCTGTTTTTGGCATCTCCATGCTCTGTAAGATAGTAAGGGTAAAAACTCCAAAAACTTTTATATTTTTTTTCTGTTGCCATAAAAATGTTTTCAGAAAAGTACAAATTATTATTCTGTTTTTTTAACTTCCACCTGCTGTAATTCTTTCAGCCGGTAAAGTACTTCAGGTAAACGGTTTTTGGCAATACCTGCATTGATATGGCAGAACAATTGCATTTCCTTACTGATGATAGTACAATTGTATTGTTTCATTACCATCATCACCTCGTTCATCTGCGTATAATCGAATTGTATATCAAAATTAACTTCAACCTGCTTTTGAATGATGGGCACTACCTGTAAAGCCAATGCAGCAGCTGTTTTATATGCATTTATTAAACCCGGAACACCCAATAATGTACCTCCAAAATACCGGACTACAATGATGGCTGTGTTTGTTATTTCTTTACTATCTATTTGTCCTAATATTGGGCGGCCGGCTGTTCCTGATGGTTCACCATCATCACTTACCCTAAAATTATTGCCGTCTGTACCTATCCGGTAAGCAAAACAATGATGGACTGCTTTGGGATGTTCTTTTTTTAAATTTTGTAACAGTTTTTTAAAATCATCGGTTGTTTCTATCGGGTAGGCATAAGCAATAAATTTACTGCCCCTATCTTTGAATTCTTCAACCGAAGGTTTTTCAATGGTATAGTAAAATATTTTATCGCTTGTTGTAATCAATGTTGTTATATTATTTTTATTCAGGTTGATAAGTTGATATAAGATCGACGCCTATTTTTTGGGTATCAATAAGCCGGTTGTTTTTAAGAAGCGGTGCTTTTATTCCTTCCCCAATATTCAGTTCTTCATTGATAATTACCCTGGCTTCATCCCAGCAATGCTGATCGATAAAAGATTGCAGTAATATCGCTCCTCCTTCAACAAGCACACTTTGTATATTTAACTGATACAAGGCATTTAATAAACCGGAAATTATATTTCCACTATCATCCAGCTTATAAAATACTATCCCGTTTTCCTCACCATTTTTTATTTGATTAAATACAATAGTTTTAACTGACCCATCAAAAAGATACAAAGATGCCGGTAGTTGTAGTTGCCGGTCTATCACTACCCTTACAGGGTTTTTGCCTTTCCAAAATCTTGTAGTAAGTTTTGGATTATCATGCAGTGCTGTATTAGCACCTACCATTATAGCTGCTTCCCGGCTGCGCCATTGATGTACCAGCCTGTTGGTGGTATCATTGGTAATCTTTACAGCTGAAAAATTGAGTTCAGCAATTTTAGCATCATTGCTTTGCGCCCACTTTAATATAATGTAAGGCCGTTTTTTTGTATGAAAAGTAAAAAAACGCTTATTCAATTCTAGTGCTTCTTTTTCCAATACCCCGGTAATTACATTAACGCCGGCCTGCTGCAATTTCTGAATTCCTTTACCATCAACTTCGGTGTAAATATCCCTGCATGCAATTATTGTATTAGGTATATTGTTTTTTATAATCAGGTCGGCACAAGGCGGGGTTTTACCATAATGGGCGCAAGGTTCCAATGAAACATAGAGTGTACTTTTTTCTATTAAAGATTTATTTGCTTCACTCACACTGTTGATACAATTTACCTCTGCATGCGCCTGTCCATATTGCTGATGATACCCTTCGCCGATAATTGTGTTTTGATATACCAACACTGCTCCAACCATGGGATTTGGCGTCACGTGGCCAGCCCCCAATTTTGCCAGTTGAAGGCAACGATGCATATATGTTTCATGTGTAGACAGGCTGCAAAATTATGAATAGAAAAATAAAGTATATTTGCTAAAATGACAATTAAACAACAATACCATTCTTTTCTGCAACAAATACAAACCATTTACAATTTAAATGAAGCCACGGTAATAACCGATTGGGTATTTGAAAGCCTTGCCGGTATCAAACGTTTTGATATTATTAAAGAACCCAACCAACAATTAGTTAATATAAAAAACAAGCAAATTGAAATTGCATTAGGCGAACTGTTGCAACATAAGCCCATACAATATGTGGTAGGTGAAGCATGGTTTTATAACATGAAATTAAAAGTGAATGAACATGTGCTGATACCAAGACCAGAAACAGAAGAACTGGTTCAATTGGTTTTAAATGAAGGAAAGCATATTAAAACACCAACGGTATTGGATATCGGCACCGGAAGCGGGTGCATTGCCATTGTGGTAAAAAAAGATATGCCCCAGGCAATTGTAACAGCCATTGATATTAGCAGCGAGGCATTGATGATGGCAAAAGAAAATGCCGTCGCCCAACAATGCTCCATTGAATTTTTACAAATTGATTTTTTAGATGAAACACAATGGTACCACTTACCAAAGTTTGACATTATTATCAGCAACCCTCCTTATATACCTGTTAATGAAAAAGAAAAACTTGATATTAATGTAACTGCGTTTGAACCACACCAGGCTCTTTTTGTGCCTGATAATTTCCCCTTATTATTTTATGAAAAAATAGCTGAATTTGCAAGTACGCATCTAAACCCTAACGGGAAAGTTTTTATGGAAACCCATGAAGATTTTGCTAACCAAACTGCAGGATTGTTTTTACAACAATTCAAAGAGGTAAGAATACAGAAAGACATTTTCGGTAAAGAAAGAATGGTGATGGCTTGTATTAGCCGTTAAGACGTTAAGACGTTTTTTTGTTTCTTTTAAATTAAGACCACTAAATGCTTAAACGAATGTTCCTTAATAATAAAAGCTCAAATTCCCCAATAGGGACAGGAGTTACTGGTTGCTCACAGAGGCAGAAGTTGTAGCTCCCAATTTCTTTGCTACACTCATTATTTTTACAATATCCTTCCATGCCACCAGCGAATCTGCATTGATAACTACCGCAGGTTTTATACTGTCACCTACATGAATATGTGTTCTTAAAGAAGATTCCAGTGAATCAAATAGTATTTTTTGTTGCCCTACATGAACAACCCTGTTTTTATCAATACTTACAATTACGCTTTGCTTTGCCTTGGTATCGCTTTTTGCTTTTGGGTTACTCAACTTTATTACATTGGGATTGGCCAGTGTAGAAATGATCAAAAAGAAGAACATCAAAATAAACAGGATATCATTTAATGGCCCTGTATCTACTTCTGCACCTTCTGCTTTAAATTTTTTTCTTAAACTCATAATTTTATTGTGAATGGTCAATGAGCAATGGTGAAAGCTTAATGGTGAATTATAAGCCGTTAAATGTATGCTTCGAACTTTTCACCATTGACCATTCACCATTGACAACTATCGTGTTGGTTCCTGTAATATATCAACAAACTCAGCACTTGCAGCATCAATTTTATTTTCAATACGGGCAATTTGTGCCTGTAAAAAACTATGTCCCAGGTAAGCCAGTATTCCTATAATTAACCCTGTAGCAGAAGTGATCATTTTTATATAGATACCATCAGCTATAGTATTGGGTGTATATTCTGACGTAGCAGCAATGCCTTTAAAGAGTGCTAACATACCAATGATGGTTCCCAAAAAGCCGAACAATGGTGCAATACGTGCAATGATAGAAATGATTGATAAGTTTTTTTCCAGTTTATACATTTCCAATACCCCTACATTATCCATACTTTTTTCAATAGCATCAATGGGTTTACCAATACGCTGTATACCTTTATCGATAACTTTTGCGACGGGGTTATTGGTATTTTTTGCAAGACTCCTGGCGGCAGTTACATTACCCGTAATAATATTATCACGGATAATGCTCATAAAATTTTCTTCAATTTTAGCAGCCTTGCTAATGGTTATGTAGCGTTCAATAAAAAAGAAAATAGCTATAACCAGTAAGGATAATAAAGGAATCATCAATAAACCCCCTTTAGCAAGTACACCCCACACTGATTCTGATTTTTGAGATAACAATTCTGTGGCTACTTTTGTGCTGTCTATCTGCAATAGAATATCAAACATATTTAATTGATTTAGGACAAATGTAATTGTTTCTGTTTTTTATTTTACGATAATTATGCCAATACTTTATATTGACTATTTGCAAACGCAAACAAACAGCAATTGCATTACAAAAAAATGTTAAAGTAAATTTTACAATAAGAGCCGGATAAATCCGGCTCTTACAAAATATATTTTTTTAATACAAATCACTTCTTTCCATCCATTTGCTGCATGGCCATAATCTGGCGCATTGTTTTTTCCATCCCTTCACTGCTGCCATCCAAAAAGATAACATTGCCTTTTCCATACTCAGCAAAATTTTTGATGGCCTCTGTCCACATACTAAATAAAATTACATTGGTATCTAAATTTGCCTGTTTCATCTGTTCTGCAGCCTGGCTCATACCTTTGGCCACTTCTTCTCTAAACAATGCAACACCCTGTCCCCGTAATTGTGCCGCCTGTCTTTCAGCTTCTGCAGCAATTTTAATGGCATTACCTTCTGCTTCTGCCGCTTTGGTTTTGGTAATCAATAAAGCCTGCCCTTCATTTTCAGCAGCAGCCTTTAAATTATTACTTGCCACTACCTTGCTCATACTGGTTATAATGGCTTCGTCAAAGGTTATATCATTTATCTGAAGATCCTGTAAATGATAGCCCCAGCTTTCAAGCTGAACATCTACTTGTTCCTTTACATTCTCAACAATATCCCTGCGCACATTTAAAACTTCGGCTTGTTTTTTTGTTGATACAAATGCACGGATACTTCCTTCAACAGTGCGTATCAATGCCTGCATCAAATCCTTTTCACTAATGAATTTAAACGCTACGTTTTTGATGGTATCTTCATCAATATTCAATACCGAATACAGCAACATCGATTTAAAATAAACATTCGCCTGGTCAACTGTTACGGCCTGAAACTCCAGCTCAACCGAACGGTTTTGAATACTTACTCTTTTATAGAGTTGGTCTAAAAAAGGAACTTTAAAATTTAAACCCGGTTTTTTAATACTGTGGTATTTTCCCAGTCGTGTTACCACACCGATGGTACCCTGGTTGATGGTAAATAATCCTCCAGCAATTATCAGGAAGATTGGTATCAGCCACCAAAAATCTTTTATTATATCCATTGTTATAAAATTTTATTGAAGATAGGAATGTTTTAAATGTGCAACAGAAAATCTTTAGGATGTATTTCTGATAGCCCCTAACCCTTTTCTTCCCATATCATACTCAAATGCACAACCGTTTCGGCAGCTTTTGCCATATCCTTTGTACCAATCCATTCTAATTTGCTATGTATGTTTTGCATACCCGTAAATATATTTGCGCAAGGCATGCCAATATAACTAAACCGGCTACCATCTGTGCCCCCACGAATGCTTTCCTTAATTACCTTTAAGCCTGAACGTTGTATGGCCTCTTCCGCATAAGCCACTACCTGCGGATATTGATCCAATATTTCTTTCATATTTCGATATTGTTCCGTAGCTGTATATTCCATTGCTGCGCCTGTAAAGCCTGCAACTATTTCTTCTACAATTTTTTTCAATCTTTCATGGTGCTGTTGTAAACCTGTTAAGGTAAAATCTCTTACAATAAACTGAATAGTCGCTTTTTCGGCAATACCATTTACTGCCACGGGATGTACAAAGCCTTCTTTTGCAGAAGTTGTTTCTGGGTTCCATTCGTTTTTGGGTAAGGCATCTAGTACAGCCCCTGCAATTTTTAAAGCGTTTACCAGCTTATCTTTTGCATAGCCTGGATGAACAATAACACCATTAATAGTAATAGTGGCTGCATCTGCACTAAAGGTTTCATCTTCAAGGCTACCTGCATCTCCGCCATCCAGCGTATAGCCAAATTGAGCACCTAATTTTTGCATATCAACTTTTGCAGTACCCTGCCCTACTTCCTCATCGGGTGTAAATAAAATTTTTATTGGGCCGTGTTTAATAACCGGGTTTTGCATAAAATACAATGCGGCTTCCATTATCACTGCAACACCACTTTTATCATCGGCTCCCAGCAAGGTCAATCCGCTGGCGGTAATTACACCGTGATTGATATGCTCTTTTAAATAAGGCGATCCGACCATTGTTAACACTTGTGTAACATCATCTGGTAATACAATATCTGCACCATCATAATACCGGTGGTGGATCGGCTTTACGTTGTTACCGCTGCAATCAGGCGCAGTATCTACATGCGCACAAAAACAAATGGCCGGGATATTTTTTTTATCGGTATTAGATGGTATGGTCGCATATACGTAGCCGTAAGCATCGGTTTCCACATCTGTTAAACCCATTCCCCTTAATTCTTTATACAATAATTTACTAAGGTCTTTTTGTTTTTCTGTTGTAGGGTGTGTATTACTCGTTGGGTCGCTTTGCGTATCTATTTGTACATAGCGCATCAGGCGTTCGGCTACATTATCGGGGCTGATATTTATCATGGTAGTGAATGGTGAGTAGTGAATGGCCAATGGTGAAATGTCAAATATGGCTCTTTTTTATGGATGCAATATTACGCAATCAGTTATTTTATTGAACAATAAAAAAGCGGTTTACCTTAGCAAACCGCTCACTATCTTGAAAATGTTGTGTTGCATTCTTATTGACTATTGACCATTGGCCATTCACTAGACTACACTATCTCTACAAGTTCAATATCAAATACCAATTCCTGCCCTGCTAAAAAATGATTGGCGTCCAACACAATGACCTCATCTTTTACTTCCACAACAATTACCGGAACAGGTTGCCCCTGCTGATTGCTTAATGTTAATGGCATACCGGGTTCCAGCTTCATATCCGCCGGAATATTTTCTTTTGGAAACTCAATAATTGCATCTTCGCTTTTTTCGCCGTAGCCATGCTCCGGAGCAATATTGATCGTTTTTTTATCTCCTACATTCATACCGGGCATCGCAGCATCAAAGCCACTGATCATTTGCCCTGCACCTACTGTAAATTCCAAAGGTTCTTTGCCTATTGAAGAATCAAATTGTTCGCCATTGGTTAATTTACCCGTGTAGTGTAACTTTTACCACATCACCATGCTTTACTTGTGCCATTTTTGTACTTTTTTATGTTTGTTTATTATTAATTTTTTAGCCCTGCAATTTAGCATTATCTGGCTTCATTGGCGTCGCACTCTTATACTTTTTCAGTTATATTTAACAATAAAAAAAAGGTAGAAAGATGGACATGTTAATTTTTGGCAATTTATTAATTAAAATCTACACCTCCCAATTAAAAAACTTTAAAGACCTTTGAAAAATGAATTACTATAAACGTTTTGCTTTTGTTATTACGGTTGCTTTATACAGCAGTACTTATTGCCAGTCAACAATAAGATCAATAAAAAGTTCGCATATTATTACCGGTGCAGAAAGAATGGAAGTATACCTTCCTATGTTGAAAGAAAAAGCAGTAGCTGTTTTTGCCAATCAAACCAGTTTGGTGAACAACACACAACTTGTAGATACACTTATAAAAAAAGGTATTAAAATAGTAAAGATATTTGGGCCCGAACATGGTTTTAGGGGCACAGCCGATGCAGGCGAGGAAGTAAATAATGCTGTGGATAAAAAAACAGGTATTCCGGTTATAAGCCTGTACGGCGATCATAAAAAACCTACCAAAGCAGATCTTGAAGGAATAGATGTTTTAATATTCGACATTCAGGATGTTGGTGTCCGTTTTTATACTTTTATTTCGTCGCTGCAATATTATATGGAAGCAGCATTGGAAAATCATACACCTTTATTGATTTTAGACAGGCCAAACCCCAATGGCTTTTATGTAGATGGGCCAGTACTTGACCCTGCATTTAAAAGTTTTGTAGGCATGCAGCCGATACCCATTGTTTACGGAATGACGGTTGGCGAATATGCGTTGATGTTAGCAGGAGAAAAATGGTTATCGCCTGAGGCCAATAAGATAAATGCCTACAATGTTACTACCCAGCCAACAGCTGATACTCCTTTTCATGTACAGGTTATTAAATGTAATAATTACGACCATGAAGGTAAATATATTTTACCCGTAGCACCTTCGCCTAATTTAAGAGAGATGCAAAGTATTTACCTCTACCCTTCTACCTGTTTTTTTGAAGGCACTGTACTAAGCGAAGGAAGGGGGACTGATAAACCTTTTCAAATTTTCGGCCACCCTGCATTACCCAAAAAACTGTATACTTTTACGCCAAAACCTAATGCCGGTGCCAAAAGCAGCAAATGTTTTTACCAGCAATGTTATGGATGGAATTTAAGCGGCACCAATGAAGCCATTTTAAAAAAATCAGCTAAAAAAATTCAGTTAAAATATTTCCTGGAAGCTTATAAACTATTTCCCGGCAAAGACAGTTTCTTTTTAAAAAATAATTTTATTAATAAACTGGCAGGCAGCGATGCTTTAATGCAGCAGGTAAAAGATGGTAAAAGTGAAGCAGAAATAAGAAAAAGCTGGGAACCGGCTTTAGGTAATTTTAAAAAAATACGAAAGAAGTATTTGTTGTATAAAGATTTCACTACTGCTGTTCTTTAAAAACATATCTTAATATCTAGAAGCAGTTTAAAAATGATTTTCAAGAGCGACTTATAATTTAAAAGTAGCCGGTTGGGACATCGGCCACGGCGGACTGCCGGGGTTGGTGTCCCAACCAACCCCGAAATGGGAAACGAAAATTCTTAAGATGCCTAGTAATCTAACAGCGGGTAATTTAAAAATGAATTATTTATAATGATTGAACAAAAACTGAAGGAAGTTAATAAAGAAAAAACAGCGTTCTTTCCTATAAAAGAAAATATAGCATTAAGGATTGTATTTATGGGTACTCCTGAATTTGCAGTAGCATCTTTAGATAAACTTGTAGCAGCAGGCTGCAATATTGTTGGGGTAATAACTGCACCAGATAAGCCCGGTGGACGTGGCATGGAGCTGCAACAAAGTGACGTAAAAAAATACGCAGTAGAAAAAGGGTTAAACATACTGCAACCTGAAAAATTAAAGAACCCTGATTTTCTGCTGCAACTAAAAGCTTTACATGCGGATATACAAATTGTAGTAGCTTTTAGAATGTTGCCGGAGCTGGTATGGAATATGCCACCGATGGGAACTATCAATTTACATGGATCTTTATTACCGCAATACCGTGGTGCTGCACCCATTAACTGGGCCATTATTAATGGAGAAAAAGAAATAGGCGTTACAACTTTTAAATTGCAGCACGAAATTGATACAGGCAATATTTTATTACAGCAAAGCTTTGCAATTGGTGATGAAGAAACGGCCGGAGAAGTTCATGACCGTATGAAAGTAATAGGCGCTGACCTGCTTTTAAAAACCATAGCAGCATTGGCAAAAGCAAATGTTGAGGAGCAAGTTCAATCGTCAATGGTGAATGGTGAATGGTCAGTAAAGCAGACTGACACTTTAAAACATGCGCCAAAAATATTTACAGAAACCTGTAAAATAAACTGGGATAAATCAATCGATGAAGTATATAACCTCATTCGTGGTTTATCTCCATATCCAGCAGCATTTACTTTTTTAGAAGGTAAGAAGTTGAAAGTATATAAAGCAGATAAGGTAAATAAAGTACCTTCTGTTTTACCTGGCACATTTGAAACAGATAAAAAATCATTCCTGCAATTTGCAAGTGCAAATGGTTATATCTCCATCAGGGAATTACAATTAGAAGGCAAAAAGAAAATGTTGATTGAAGATTTTTTAAGAGGGTATCGATGGGCTTAAAACAAGAATGATACTGCAGTATTGGGATATCTCAATATCACCTTTATCTTTGTACCATGTTAACTATTAGCCATCGTGGCCAGCAAATGCCACCTTCACCTATTCGCAAATTAGTGCCTTTTGCAGAAGCTGCTAAAAAAAGAGGCACCAAAGTGTATCATCTTAATATTGGCCAACCCGATATTGAAACACCGTCACAAATTTTAGATGCGGTACGAAACAGTGATTTTAAAGTGCTGGAATACAGTCATAGTGCGGGTAATGAGAGTTACAGAAAAAAACTAGTGAAGTATTATGCTAAGGTTGGCATTAATGTAACCGCCGAAGAAATTATCATTACCACCGGAGGAAGCGAGGCTATTTTGTTTGGCTTTATGGCTTGTACGGATGCAGGTGATGAAGTAATTATTCCTGAGCCTTTTTATGCCAATTACAACGGCTTTGCAGTAGAAGCAGGCGTTATTGTAAAACCAATTACTTCCTCCATTGAAACAGGTTTTGCATTACCCTCCATTGAAGATTTTGAAAAAGCTATCACGCCAAAAACAAAGGCCATCATTATTTGTAACCCGAATAACCCTACAGGCTATTTATACAGTAAAGAAGAGATGGAAGTATTGAAAAAGATTGTATTGAAATATAACCTGTTTTTATTTTCAGATGAAGCATACCGTGAGTTTTGTTATGAAGGCACACATACAAGCGCCATGCATTTAACAGGTGCAGAGGACAATGTTGTTTTAATGGATACTATCAGCAAAAGATATAGTGCCTGTGGCGGAAGAATAGGTGCATTGATTACAAAAAATACTGACCTGTTAAATGCTGTAATGAAATTTGCACAGGCAAGATTAAGCCCACCTGGTTTTGCACAAATTTTGGGAGAGGCTGCAGTAGATTTACCCGATAATTATTTTGATACAACCAAAGCAGAATATAAAAAACGCAGGGATACCATTGTAAAACGATTAAATAATATACCTGGTGTATTTTGCCCAAACCCGGGTGGGGCTTTTTATGCCATGGCAAAATTACCTGTTGATGATGCTGATACATTTTGCCAATGGCTGTTGGAATCTTTTAATTATAAAGGCCAAACAGTAATGCTGGCACCCGCCAGTGGTTTTTATGGCACACCCGGTTTAGGTAAACAGGAAGTTAGGTTGGCCTATGTGCTCAATACAACTGCCATTGAAGCAGCAATGGATTGTTTAGAAAAGGCATTAGCAATATACCCGGGGAAATCTTTGTAATTATAATCATACAAAACAGTACCCAGTAGGCCTTTTGTTGAATAGCAATTTAAAATTTTTGTTTTTAAAAACAGCTATTTGCATATCGAAATTGTCATTATTATTAATATAAGTAATTAAGGGGTTTTTCTATTAAAAATTTTAATTTTCAATAGTTTTCAATAATATTTTAATCTTTTTATTATTTTATAAAGAACTTTGATTAACCAAAACAATAAATTATGAAAAAAATTTTCTTAACTGCAGGTCTTCTTATATGCACGTGTTTGCTTTTTGCACAACAGGTATTTACCGTAAAAGTAACAGATGCAAAAACAGGTAACGGCATCTCCAGTGCATCTGCCAAAATTAAATCTACCAAAAAAGGTGCTACTGCAAATAGTGATGGAATTTTAAAAATAGAAGCCAAAATAAATGATGTTGTAGAAATTAGCAGCATCGGTTATGAAATTCAAAATGTAACACTTACAAACCAGTCAGAAGTTTTAGTAGTTATGAAAGCGGCTTCAGTTGACCTGGGGGATATTGTAGTATTGGGTACCCGTGGTGCTGGAAGGGCAAAAACGGCAACTGCTGTACCAGTAGATGTTATTAAAATAAACCAGGTTGGTTTACCTACTGCCAAAATGGACCTTACTTCTGTATTAAATATAGCTGCCCCATCTTTTAACTATAACAAACAAAGTGGTGCAGATGGAGCAGATCATATAGACCTGGGTACATTAAGAGGCCTTGGCCCTGACCAAACTCTTGTACTAATAAATGGCAAACGCCGCCACCAGACTGCTTTTGTAGCCTTATTTGGCACAAGGGGCAGAGGTAATTCGGGTGTAGATTTAAATGGCTTTCCACAGTCTGAAGTTGATAGAATTGAAATATTAAGGGATGGCGCTTCTGCACAATATGGCTCAGATGCCATTGCTGGTGTAATAAATATAGTGTTGAAAAAAGATATTAACCATTGGACCATCAACACGGGCTGGTCGGGTTATTACGATACTAAGTATAACGCCTACGATGCCAGGGCAACCAATGATTATATAAGTAGCCACCCTATTGATGGTAGCACATTTGCTATATCTGCCAATAACGGTTTAGCACTTGGTAAAAAAGGAGGTTTTATAAATTTTTCACTGGATCTTTTAACACAGGCAAAAACCTACAGGCAGGTAGCAGACACCAACCTGGCTGCAACAGCAAATGCTTTACCGGTCAATTCTGGCCGCAGGGCTTTTGGTGATGGTTCTGTTTCAACGGCAGGCACCATGTACAATATGGAGCTCCCGGTTGGAACTAGTGGAAATACAACTTTTTATTCCTTTGGCGGTTATAATTACAAAGCTTCAGATGCATTTGCTTATTCCAGAAATTTAAGTGCGAGGCCCGATCGTTTTCCAGTTGATGCAAGTGGCACTCCTATATATGTTCCGTCTATTATGCATACAACAACTAATAGTTCAGAGAAATACTTCAACCCACATATCCAAACACATATCAGCGATGCCTCAATAGCTTTAGGATTAAAAGGCAAATTAAGTGGCGACTGGAATTGGGATTTGAGTAATACATTGGGCAGAAATAATTTTCATTATTTTGGTGATAAAACTTTTAATGCATCCCTTATTGGAAATACCACCAAAACACATTTTGATGATGGTGGTTTTAATTTTCTTCAAAACACATTTAATATTGATTTTAGTAAATCTTTCGGCTCAGTTGCTGAAGGTCTTAACTTAGGTCTTGGAGGAGAGTATAGGTATGAACGTTATTCAATTTACAAGGGAGAAGAAGCATCTTACAAATCATATCCCAATAGTTTTGGACAGGCACCAGGTTCACAGGGCTTTCCGGGTTTTAGCCCTTCGGATGTTATAGCAGCTAACCGTTCTACAGAAAGTATGTATGCTGATGCAGAATTAAATGTTACCAAAAAATGGTTGTTGGATATGGCACTTCGCTTTGAATACTACTCTGATTTTGGTTTTGTAAATACATCCAAAATTGCCACCCGATATAAAATTTCTGATAAATTTAATATCAGGGGTTCTGTTAGTACCGGCTTTAGGGCACCCTCATTACAGCAAATCAATTTCAACAATACCCTAACCTCATTCAGCGGTGGCCAGTTGGTTCAATCACTTATTGCAAGAAATGGCAGCCCTACTGCTGATGCAGCAGGTATTCCCAAATTAACAGAAGAAACATCTGATAATGCAAGTATTGGATTTGCATGGAAACCAATGAGAAATTTAACCATTACTGTTGACGGTTATGCGATAAAGGTAACCAACAGAATTGTATTATCTGGTTTGTTCTCAGCATCAGACACTACCTTACCGGCTGCATTGCTGGAAAATTTAAAAGCTGCAAATGTTTCAACGGCACAATTTTTTGACAATGCGGTAAATACCACCAATTTTGGTGTTGATATTGTTATTGACTACACAAAAAAATTCAGTAATAACAGTAGCCTTAAAGCCCTGCTGGCAGGTAACATGCAGCACATGACTGTAAACCAGGTGAACGTACCTGCAACTTTAAATACCAGCTACCGCCTGCAGAAAACTTTTTTTAGTGACCGTGAAGAAGCATTTTTGTTAGCATCGGCACCAAAAGCAAAATTTAATTTAAACCTTGATTATACTATCAACAAATTAGGTGTCGGTGCCAACTTTACTTATTATGGCTATGCACAATCAAAAGGTTTTGGATGGACTGGGTTTTCCAATTTAGCAGGAACTGGCGGGCCAGGCGATCCTGCTATTTCAGGCAGTTTTGCAGGTATAGACCCTTATGTAGATGAAGATAAATACCTGGATGCAAATTTTACCGGAAATGGTGTAAATATTTTGCCCGAAACGTTTAAATACAGTGCTAAAATAACAACAGATTTATTTGTATCTTATAAGTTTTGTAAATCTGTAAGCCTGTTTATAGGTGCAGATAATTTATTTAACGTACATCCCAATTTTGCGGCAGTATCGCAATCAAGACGTGAATCGTTCGACAATGAAACTGGTGGTGCATGGGAATCTGTACAAATGGGTTTTAACGGAAGAAGATTGTTTACAAAACTTGCTTTTAATTTTTAGAGAATAGTCATTACAAAAAAGTGTGCAGCGATTTAAAAATTGCTGCACACTTTTTATTTGTCTCAGTCCTACCTTATTATTGTAACCGTACCCTTCAGCAATTTCGGAAATTCACTTAATGTTATCTGGTAAACATAAGAGCCTAATGGTGCTTTCTCTCCTTTATAAGTACCATCCCAGGCAAGGCCGGTACTCTTGCTTTGAAAAACTATTTCTCCATACCTGTTAAATACTGATAATTCAAAACTTGAAAAAGCATTCAATGCGGGTATTTTCCAGGTATCATTTAAGCCATCTCCATTGGGGCTAAAAGCAGAAGGAATAAAAATATCTTTATACCAGAATATATGCATGGTATCGGTATCGTATCCACAACCATGAGTAGATACAACTTTTAAAACATAATCAATATCAGAAGGAGGATTTACAACCGGTTGTAAAACCTGGGGATTATCAATATACAGTACCGGCGACCAGGAGTACGTGATGGATTGCCCGGTAGCGCTGCCGGATAATATAACTGAATTGTTCCCAACAATGGTTTTATCCGGCCCTGCATTGGCAGTGGGTTTTTCATCAACTGTTATCACAATAGCAGCAGTATCTGAACAGGCAAACTGGTTAGTTAAAGTTACAACATACGTTATAGAACTTTTGGGCGATGCAAAGGGATTGGCAATAATAGCAGAAGACAATGAAGCTGAAGGTAACCAGGCATATGTACTACCGCCACTGCTTTGCAATTGAACACTATCACCCGAACAAATAGATGCCGCTGCAAATGTTGTTGTTGCCACAGGCGAAGGATTAACTTTTACAACCGTAGAATCGTTATTGATGCAGCCATGATTGTCTGTTACCAGCACATAATATTTACCCGCCTGGGTTTGCTGTATGCCATTAATTGTAACAAATGAACCTGAAGCCGAAAAATTATTAATACCGGTCCATGCGTATTGTGTTCCGCCGGTAGCGCTTAATTCTAATTTTCCCCCTTCGCAGGCAGGGCCATTGCTACCAGCGGTTGTAGTGGGGTTGGCAGCAACCTGTACATCAAGTGGAAGCGAAACGACCCTGCATTTTATTGAATTTACATTAGCTAACTCAACAACAGCAAAACGGAAAAAATAATTACCAAGAGATGTTGCTGCCGGAAAATTTTGAGTATAAGAAGTAGTATTGGCCCCTGGTATATCTGTCCATACCCCGTTAATATTTCTTTGCCATTGATAAACGGGGCTGTTAAACCCCGGAGAAACAGTACAGGTAAAAGTAAAGATTTTAGATAGCCCTTCGCAAAGAAAGGCTGTATCTGAACTAACTCCAACTATTTGCGTTGTCAATTTTGGGCCACAGGGGCTAAACGTAATATCATCTAATGCAAGGTCGTTACCACAACCGCCGGGAGCATTATTAAAAATTCTTAAAACTATATCCGATACACTAACCGGGGTAGTAAAGAAAAAACCAAGCTGCTGCCATACGGGGTTTAACTGTGTAGGAATACTGCCACTATTATATTCCTGCAATATAGTACCATCTGTTTTTGCAATAGTAAAAGTAAGATTAGGTTGTATGCCAGTGCCATTACAGGCAGACTGCTTTAATACATTTACAACCCATGCGGCAAACTCGTAGGTTGTATTTCCACATAAACCCTTTACAGTGTCTAAATAAAAGGCACTGGGCGCAAGCGATGCATTTACCAGCATAAAATAACCATCACCATCCTGGGTGTGATCAGTATTAAGGGTTAACCAGGAATTTCCAAAACAACTGGCAGTACTATTTCTAACTGAATAAGACCCATCCACCGGGCAATCAAATGGTACATATTGGTAAGCTGTAGTTGCAGCCAACAATTGTGGGCCAGGGTTACTGCCATTACCAAAAGTTATATTAATTATTGGGTCACCTAAACTGCCCTGGCAAAGCTGGGCAATTGTTGTGTGATAAACTACCATCAAAAAAAATATGATAGTACAAAACTTAAAACCTTTTCTCACTTACAATATCATTTTTGTGAAGATACTGATAATAAGTTTTTAATGAGTTTCGAAAAAAAATTACTAAGGTTCAAAGTTTACAAAGTATATTAATTAGCAATGTATTGCTTTGTTTTTTAATTTTCATTGTGCGCTTTGTATGAAATAAAGTTGTTCCGTTTCTGGAATTGCACTTATAGCTAGCCGTTAGTTCCTTATTAAAGCAATATTATTGTACTTATTTTGCAATAGCCACTCCAACAAAAGAATCAGCAGTACCATAATATAAATACCATTTGTCTTTAAAATAAACAAGCCCTTCAGAAAAAATAGTACCCGCCTTATATTGTCCTGTTACTTCGTGGGGCAGTGTAGGTTTTAATAAACAGGTATCTGTTCTGTAAATAATTTTTTCCATATTATTAATATCAAATACTGCCTCTCCAACAGAATAGGTTCCTTTTGGCAGCAATGGATCTGCTGTGTCGTCAGTGGCATTTTTTCCATTATATATCAATAAAATTCCTTTATCAGTTATTATTGCGGGAGGGCCGCATTCTGTAAGGTCGCTGTCAAATTTTCCCGGGCGGGTAATCATTGCTTTCTTCAACTCACCGCTTTCATCCAGCAAAGGCTTCCAGTCTGATAGATTAACGGACCATGCAAGATTTACAAAATGCTCGCCCCAATACATCCAATACTTTCCATTTATTTTAGCCAGTATTGGCTTGCCGTTTTTCATAACAGTAATCATTGAGCCGGATTTGGAAGCGATATTTAAAAACTTACCGTCGGAGGCTGTTGCAAAAGCGGGCCCTTTTTTCTCCCAATGAAAAAGATCTTTAGAAACAGCAATGGATAAACGCGGCACGTCATAATTCCAGGCTGTATAAGCCATCACATACTGTCCGTCTTCAGTTTCTACAACCCGGGGATCTTCGCAACCACCGGGGTAATCATATTGCTTAAATTTACTTTCCTCAGGATATAAAACAGGGGTAGGGAAATTTTTAAAACTAACTCCATCTTCACTAACGGCAATGCCTATCCTTGAAGTTCTTCCTCCCAAAATGGCAGCAGGATTATCTTCACTACGGGTAAACATATATACTTTTCCATCTTTAACAATGGCTGCAGGATTAAACACATCTGCCTTTTGCCATTTAACCATTTGCTGTTTCAGGGAATCATAAAATATGAGGGTAGAATCTGCTTTTAAAATAGGATTACCGGCGGGTTTATAAAATGCGGCCAATTTGTCTAATATTGCGTTTTGTGCAAATACAAAACCTGGCAAAATAAGCATTGCTATTAAATACAATCGTTTTTTCATATTAAATTTAAAAAATCATCACTGCTGTTCCAGCTATAATAAGCAATGCTCCGATAGCCGTTTTAATGGTTAATGCTTCTCCCAAAAACAAAACAGATAAAATTACAGTTAAGGCAACACTTAATTTATCAACCGGTGCTACCTGCGAAACTTTTCCGATCTGTAATGCTTTAAAATAAAATATCCATGATAAGCCTGTTGCAATACCAGAAACGACGAGAAAAATAATATTTTGCCTTGATAAAGTTGATAACCCTTTTGCTTCACCTCTTGCTAAAACTATACCCCATGCTATAACCAGAATGATAATAGTTCGTATGGCGGTTGCCAAATTGGAATTTACATTTGTAATACCCAGTTTTGCAAAAATTGCAGTAAGAGATGCAAATAAGGCTGATAATAAAGCATACATCCACCACATAAACGAATATTTTAAATTATTAAAAAACCTCTTGAAAGATAAGGATAAAATAAAAATGCAACTCTACTCAAATCATTTTTCCAATCAACTTGTTTTAGGCTTTTTAATTGCTACAAAGTAATTTATTGCCAAAACAACAATTAATATTATCAAACCAAAAAACTCTCTGGTTTCTTCAATCCAGGGTTGTTCTGCCTTCATAGTTTCCGCAATATTTTCTGCATGGTGCAGCTTAATCCAGTCAAGCAATCCATTTGCATCAAACATTTTGTAAATGGCATAAATAGCATACACAGCTATGCCCAACAAATATGCCTTTGTAAAATAACGTTGCCTGGCTGCCAACCAACACAACACAGCTGTATACATATAAATGGGCGCCCACACATATGGATCGGGGTCATTGTACTGTAATGCTGCAAATACAATAAAAACAAAACAAAAAATAATATTAAAAACTTTCATGGCAATTATTTAGTTATTGAAAATAAAACTTATCGGGCAGCTATATCTTATTTTATAAAAAAAGATATAGCGTTTGTAATAACTAAGTTAGTTAAAAGTTTGAAAGTATATCAGATCGGTAAGAGAAAATATGCTGAATGTATTTGAGAGCGAAGGTAAAAAGAGCAGTAGTAATTTTAGGTATAAATTCTGGGAACATGAGAATCATCCAATATTACTGGATTCAGTATTTGTATACAATCAACGATTAAATTATTTGCATTGAAATGCGGTAACAGCAGGATTTGTGACAGAACCCTGGCATTGGAAACTTAGCAGTGCACCAGACTATTTTACCGCAGAAAAAGGAGTGTTGGATATAGTTATTTTGGAGTAGTTTACTGGTTGGGCATTAGTAACGATAGGCAGCAGGACAGAGTCCTGCGCCAGTGGGGATTAAACACCAAATTGTTTTTGAAAGAATCATCTATTAATGAATAATAGTTCTTTAATTCATCAACATTATCACATATTGAAATTACATAACTCATAATTTCTTTTTCGGTTGAATAGATTTATCGTCACTTTTCTTTTTGTCAGGTGAAATGATATCGCCATCTGATTTTTTCTTATTCGAATTGATTAATCCATCATATTTTTTTGGACTGCTTGGGTTGATTAAACCATCGTTTGATTTTGTCATTATATTTTTTCGTTTTATTAAACTAAATTATTTTTTCTTTTTTCAATTTCAGAAATAAGCGAGCTACGAGAATACACTTGTAATTCCATTTCATTACCTTATTTATCTGTAATTGTTAAATATTTGCCTAATCCAAATAATACATTTGTTGGTTTTAAATTAACAATATCTGCAATTTTCATGTATGTCTTAGTATAATCAAAGTTTATAAAATTAGGTTTTAAGAATATTTCTGTGTCTGCCACCCATAAGTGCCCAACCTTTGTACCTCTATTGTAACATGCTGCTCTAACCTTTTCTTGAGGTAACATAACACTTGGTTTCAATTCCTCAACAAAACTTGGCGGTGTGTTACCAAATACATTAACCTGAGATTGAATTATAGGAGTTTGTATACAATCAAGGACATTTAAACTATCGCAGAATTGGTACTCAATTCACAGCACAACCTGCGTCAGTAGGGGCATTATTATTTCAATTAATTTATTATCATCAAGAACATTTTTCATTTCAAAACATTAGAATTTAAAGGATGTGTGGTTTTTACACCACACATCTTTTGTTTTGGATTAACCAGTACGATATTGAATACCACACCAGTTACTTGAGTTTTTTGAACAACCTCTCATTTTAATAGTGCTTGAAGCACGGCTGATTTTTAGGTTTTTTTTCATTGCCAAAAATTATTTTTTGATACACTTTGCTTGTCTTAGGTGAAAATGCTTAACCCTAGTTATACAATGCCTAACTATTAGCAATATCTTTATTCAAAATCAACTCTTTATTCCGATGATTGACTTCATTCTTATTTGAAACTATTTTAACAATAGGAACAGCTTTGAAGTTTTCGAGCCTGTCTTCTAATGATTTTCCATTCAATGGGTCGTTCCCTTTAATAAGTTTCTTAGCTAAGTTCATTCTTGCATTTGCACTATAACAATTAGCTGTGCTGGCTTTTAATGGTGTCCCGTGTTCGATAAAACTTTGCCCTGGGCATCTATTACAAAAACCACATCTTTCATGTGTCCCACATTCTTCATAATCTGCAATTATTGTATGTTGCCATACGTCCAAAGATTTGGAATTATTCCAAATTTCTAAAAACGATTTTTCTTTTAAGTTGCCAAATTGTGTCGGAAATGAATTGCAAGGCGTCACATCACCCTCTGGTGTTATATTCATTAAAACTGTTCCCGCCCCGCAAAAGGCTTGGCTTTTATCTCTTTCTTGACTACCAAAATTAGGCGCTTCCTTTCCAACATATAATGGAATATTCGGGTCTCTAAAAATAATTTCCAATAATTCACCATCGACTTGTAGTTGTTCTGTAATTGCTGTATCACCGTCAACAGAGTCCGTTAAAGTGATATCAATTTGTGGAGTTGCTCCGTATTGCTTTGCTAATTCAGAAACTGTATAATAACTTGTAGCATTGTGGTTCATTATCGGGCATTTGAAATAAATTGGAATTCCATGTTCGGCAAAATCTTTTGCAACCGATAATGTCTTTTTTAATGAACCCTTAACTCTTGTAATGCTATCGTGTATTTGGTCATTACCACTATAAACCGATAAACCAACGCTTCTTGGGTAAAATTTTGCAAGTTTCTCAACTCTACCAAGTAGTGCTAAACCATTGGTATATATATCTAATGCAAAGTCTCTATCGTAAATCATCTCAATTAATTTCCAAATATCCTTTTTAACAAATGGGTCACCGCCTGTTAAAATAATTTTCACAACCCCCATTTGTTGTAAGTCATTCAAAAGTTTTTCATAATGAATAATATCTATTTCCTCTCTTTCTGTTCTTGTTGATTTTTCGTTTTCATTTCTCGCTGCACCCGGGTTAAAGCAATGCACACATTTTTCATTGCAACTATATGTCAACTCAAACATGATAACAAATGGAATTCTATATTTTTCAATAATGTCCATATATGAATCTTCAGCATCATTCTGCTGAAAAGGCAATCGCTCTTGAACTGTTTTTTGGATTTCGATTGATTGTTTCTTTCTCAGTTCACCAACAATTTTTCGATTTTCTTTAATAACAGATTCAGACAATAGACCTTCTGTAAGTAGACCAACAGAAATAAGTTCATTACAAAATTCTATGATTTCCTCTTCTGTAAATTGGTTGTTGGTAGACTCAATTAGAGCTTTTAATGGAATTTGTCCATTTTTTGGGAAACTTAAAATTGCTCCGACTATATCAGCGGACTCCTCTTCAAAAAAATAAGCCATTCCTTCAATAAGATTATAAAGCAAAGCGTGGCTTTTTGAATCTTCTTGATGGTATCTACCACAATTCCATTCAGGTCTAAATATTTCTTTCATATTGCTATCTTAGTTATTTTAATAAATACGTTGGCAAAAAATTGCTCTTTTGGTTTTGCGAAGGATAGGCTTGTGTGTCGGGCAAAACCAAATGTGCCATTTGTGCGGTTGGCAAAAATTGTTTTTAAAAAATATGGGATGAAAAAAATAAAAATACAGAAGCCCTGGTTTTTGGATCAACTGTCTGATGGTTCGTTTGTCCCGTCACTTGTTTATGTTTTATTCTGTCGTTCATTCTTGTTGTGTGGTCTTTTTGGCTTTGCAGGTAACCGGTAGGGCATTTACCCTGTTTGCAATTTTATGGAAATGGAAGAAGTGGGGTTTCAATAAAATTCAAAGAGTAATCCTGCACACGCAACGTACCCGCTACTGTACAAGCCGTGGAGAAGCGTTGCAGGAAATAAAATTTTTTATTAATTGATAACTAATTTTTGTTCATCACTAAATTAAAGCCAGATTAAATATGAAAAGTGATTACTTATTAAACGACACTTTTATTTATTAAATAGACATAATGAAGATTTAAATACAAATATGCAGTTCAACCCTATAACCATAAAGGCTGTGTAGTGCCGGGTTATCAAAATAAATTTTTATGGTATTGTTACCACTACATTTAAATAGGTTAGCCCTTTGGGTAATGGGCTTGTAGCCAAACCCAAATCCATCATTTTTCCTTTAACATTCTCACCATTGTCTTCAACGCTTATAATAATGGGTTTATACCCTCTTATTAAACTGAATAAAATAAAGAAAGAGATTAAATTAAAATTCTCTCCCTCTTAAAAGAATACAGTATTATTTACTGTTAAATAAATAAAAGTGCCATTCACAAAAGATTAGTAAATGAGAGAAAATTGAAGCATAGTTTTATAAAAAAAATTATGAAAAAGCAGCTGCCCATTTTAATATTAATCCTTATTGCCATTGGATTTGTTTTTGCTTCCTGCCAGAAACCGCTTGATGATGATTCGGATGTTACTGCCTTAAAGATTTCGGTTCAGGCATTACAAGCCAGGTGTGACTCTCTTGCACAAGCCTTGTCGGCTAATACTTCTAGTATTAATAACCTTGGCAATAGTGTTGACTCAATAAAAATGCAACTCAATAAAATTACTTCAGATATTAATACTATAAAAAATCAAATAGTTAACATCAATTCCAGCATAGCCACTTTGCTATCTGATATTATCCTGCTTAATCAAAAGTTTGATGATTTGCTTGCTAAGTTCAATTACATTTGCGGAACCGGCCCTTTTAAATTTAATGTCAATATGCTTTATACTGGCTTTGATTCACTTTCTGCTTCAGCCACTGTTTATGATACCACTAAATGGCATTATGTTGCAGTTACAATTGATGCCAGCAGGCAAACTATTATATATATTGATGGTGTAGAAAGAGTAAATTATTACAGGGTTGATTACCCATATAGTTATAGCAATATTTACCTGGGCGCAAGTTTTTATACCTCCTTTACAGGATTTTTTAATGGTGCCCTTGATGAACTTAGGATATCTAAAATAGTAAGATCACAAAGAGAAATCCAGGATTATTACACCTCTTGCATATATTATAATAATGCCGCACAAAACTTAGATGATAATACAATTGGCCTTTGGCATTTTAATGAAACAGGAGGAAGCAGCTTTCAAAATTCAGTAACAGGTACTCCATCAGGAGTAATAAATGGAAACGCATCATTTGCCACTGGAAAATCTGGTAATGCCCTGTTTTTCGACGGAAAAACGGGATACGGTAATTGTGGAATGGGTGTCCCCTCCTCACCGCTGAGTTTTGAATTTTGGTTCAAAGTCAATAGGCTTGAAGCTGGAGCCGCGTTACTTCAGCCTTATGGATTGTATAGTTCCAATATCTATCTTACCCGATAATTTTTATTACCAAAAATTATATTTGGAGAAAAATAAAATACCCAACATTGATATGATGAATCCATGCTTAAAGGTAATATCTATAGATGCTACTTAAATTAGAAGGTCATTTTTTTCCTAACACACTCTTGTGTGTCAAAATTAAATTTTTTGAATAATTAAACTGGAATTTCCAGTTCCACCCTGTATCCTGAAATGTTGTGTATGGGTGGTTTTCCAAATACTATCTTAATATTAGTGCTGCGGCTTAAATTGAACAATGCAATTCGCTCCTGTACCAGCTTAATGCCCATACCCAAACTATTAATATTAGGTTCAACATCTTTTCCATTGTCTTCTATGCCTATTGTAATTGTATTTTTTCCACTAACATCAATTTGAATTTTCCTGCAATCTGCCATGCTGGATACCACTCCATATTTAATGGCATTTTCTGCTATTGGCTGTAAAATAAGTGGCGGAACCATAATCTTGCTAGTGTCCAATTCTGAGGGAACTTTAATGAAATACTCAAAATCATTATCTGCGTGGAACCGCTTCTTTTGCAAATTCAGATAAGAATCCAAAAACTGTAATTCTTCTGCCAAACTTATTTGTTCTTTGTTATTTGTTTCCAGATATGTTCTTTGCAACTTTGAAAAATCTGCTACTACCTGAACAGCTTCATCATAATTTTCTTCTAATATCAAGGAGCTAATCAGGTTCATGGAATTATATACAAAATGCGGATTGAGATTCTGCTTTAGGGTTTGCAGGCGGTTTTGTAGCAGTTCTTTCCTGAATTTTCTTTTGTCGAATATTGATTTTACTGCCCCTGCAAAAATTACTACCAAACATAATAAGATAGCTCCAAAAAAATATGGGTTTCTGTTTAAAGGCAAAGTAATACCCATTTTATTTGTAACCTTATTTTTACCTATTTTGAGAGTAAAATCATAATTACCATATTTCATCCCATCATTGAATGTGAATTGTGAATTGATGCTATATTTGGTTGATACTATCTTGCGATTTCGCCATATTTCCAAAGTTTTCAACCCGTGATTTTGCAAAAGATAATCTGCAAGGTTGGCTGTTACCTTAAAACTAAGATTCTCGTTAACAGATTCCGGGTAAATGATTGACAGGTTATTATCGTCTATGCCAGCAATTGGTTTATTTATTTCATTAAAGGAAAACTTGGTAAGGACATTATTGGATGCAATTATCAATGAATCTCCTGCCATTACAGGTTTATTTAGTTTGTAGTAGTTGCCGAAATAATAGTACCCGGTTGGAATAATTTTATCAGTGCTGCATCTCAAAATACCATTGTCGTTTAATAAATACAATTGGTCATTCTTTGATAAAATCCATTTTGGAATAAATCCTTCAACTAAATTTTGAATTGAAAAAGATTGTAGCAATACCAATTGATGCGTTTCATAATCAACCTTAAATACCTTTAATTCGTTTGGTAAAAGAGCATACAATTTATCATTTATCAAGGTAAAGTCATTGGTAAAGGGAATTGCTTCATCCTTTGATGAGAGTTCGAATCCATCCTTTTCAGTGATAACATTAAATCCCCTTTCTTTATTAAACAAGATAATTTTATCACCAAATTTCTGTGGGTTTGGATTAAAAGACTCAATGCCTTTTATTGTTTCTGCTTTGTCTGTTGTCAGGTTATATTTAAAGACATAGCCATAGGAGTTAAAGCAAAAAATGGTATGGTTTAAAAGCTGAACTGCTGAAATATTAATATCAATATTAAAAACACGTCTCGAAATGACCTTGATGGGTTTTAGCGATGTAGGGTTTAGTAATTTAAGGAAGTTATCATTTGCATAAACAAGTGTGTCGCCACACAAATTAATTGCGCTGATAGCGTCACTTATTTTATCACTGTTTGACGAAGCCTTAAAATTAGCACTGGGATATCTTTGTAATAAATTATCTGTATAGACAACTGTGTTTTTTTCATTCCCAATTATTTTTGCTTCCAAAGTTTTATCTAACATCCCACTTCCCGATAACCCCCTTTGCAAGTATACCCCTTTTTCTAATGTACCATAGTATAGTGTATTATTCACAGAATCCAATGCAAGGCAAGTTATGTAATCAGTAGCCTTGGTTGGGGCATTTAAATAGTCAATATCCTGTATTAACAAAATTCCTCTACTATTTGAATAAGTATCACCTACTGCTAATACAAGTTTATCCTTAAATACCTGAATATCCCAGATTACATATCCGCTACCAAATGACTTAAATAAGTTATAGGGTAAAGGATTCTTGCCCTTCTCAATTATCAATAACGATTGCGTAAGTCCTCCGCTCCCTAAAATGAGTTTGCCATCATAGCATAATGCCGAAAAATAGTTTTCTTTCAATGATAAGTTCTTGTTGCCTTGAAAAAAATCATTCGAATTTTCTTCAAATGAATTATTTGAAAACCTCACAATTTCTTTCGAAGGATAAGCAAGCCCATAAAGATTGTTATCCCATTGGAACATATCTGTCAAAAAATCTCCTTTAAAATTAGAAGTAAGCGGCAATTTTTGTAATGAATCCCTTTCCCATTTATATGGCCCCTCGTTGGTAAGTATAAATATTTGGTGACTAAATATCTTAATTTTTCGGATTTTATTTATTACAGAAGGTGCATATGATTTATGAAGATTACCTGTTGCTTGATTGAATATATAAAGTCCTTCATAACGTGTTCCAATAAATACTAAGCTGTCTAAAAAATCGATTGCCCAAATACTCTTATGACTAATGATTTCTACTATCATTTTTTGCGCAGCAGTATTGGCATTTAGAATATTTAAACCATTATCCATGCCAACCCAAACTCTGCCCTTGGTATCTACCTTTATACATCTAACCGCATTGGATTGCAGGCCAGAAGATATGTCTAATTCAGGCTGTAGTTTTTCTTCCTGAGCATTTATGTTTACACAAAAAGCCAGCATTAAAAATGCCGTGACAACTCTTTTGCTCCAACTCTTGATACTGGCAGACATGTATTCTGTGTTGTGGTTAGAGAATTTTTTTTAAATGACTTGATCATCATTTTGTTTACAATATAAGACTTATGTATCCTGATAAAATCAGCACCCAAAATGTCAATCATTGATTTTAATGTTTTAGCTATTGTATATTCCTTCTTTTTAACTAAATGGATTTTTGAGTAAGCCCCATCTGCCCGTAAAAATTCTATTTCCTCAAAGCTTATCGGAATGTTTGAGCCTTGTTCTTTTACCTGCAGATATCTTCTAATGCCGTCATTGCTCAATACTTCTTTTTCGTAGCGGCTAATACAAGTCTTAAATTCAATAGGGTTGAGTGGTTTTAGAAGATAATCAAATGCATGGCCTTTAAGTGCTTTTATCGCATATTGAGAATAAGCTGTAACAAAGATAATTTTTGTTGAAGGGGGTAAATATGGAATCAGGTCAAATCCTGATTGGCTACCCAGCTCTATATCAAGAAAACAAATATTGAATGATTCATTTTCAACGATTTTTATGGCTTCATTTAAAGAAGAAGCTGTCACTATTTTCTCAAATAAATAATAACAGTTTTTATTTAATAGAATTTTAATCGAAGACCTTCCGCTATGTTCATCGTCTACTATTAATGCTTTCAACTTAGTGCTTGACATTTGGTAATGGTTGATCAATGCTATGATTAAATTGTAATGTTAAAATTACTTGAATGCAAACCCTAATTACTTATTTAACGACCCTTTTATTTAGTAATTGATAATTTGGTTATTAATAGCAATACCGATAAATAAATATTTATGTCGTTAAATAAATATTTGAAAGAGTAGTTAAATAGCCGATTAATTTATTGCTGCATTTACAAAATACTTAACCATTTACAAGTTCATAATATGAGACCAATTAAATATTGAATCAATTTAATACTAAAAGATACATTACTTAGATGTTCTTTTATTCCTTATAAAAAGATATTTATTTAAGATATCCCTATATTTTCATAAAATAGAACTCTGAGCTGCTGCTATGTTTCTACATGGCAGTTTGCCAGAGTTTAAAATCTAACTATCATAGGTTTCTTATTCCTAAAACACGCAACTATACCAAATATGAATATCATTCTGCTAGACGACCAAAATCTTTTCGTAAATGGACTAAACCTGGTGGTATTAGAAAAATTCCCTAATGCAATTATTAAAGATTTTAGGGATAGTCATCTTGCATTGATATACATTAACGGATGCTTCAAAAATAATGTAAGCATCGACCTTATAATAACCGACTACAAACATCTTGGGGAGAATGGATTAGTGTTTGCAAAAAAGATTCGTGGGCTTGAAAAGAGTTTCAATATTCAAACACCCATCTTAATGCTCACAATGTGCGAACTTGATGAGTTAGAAATATCTAAAAAAGAGGGAATTTTAACTGCATATCTCCCAAAATCTGCAACATCAACAGAAATACTTCAGATTATTGATGATTTGGTTTTTATCAAATAGTGGTTTTTAATTTCATTGGGTATTTATTATTATGAAAAACACTTTAACCCAATCCCAGACTCAAATTATGATATTGTCGTGGATACAAAAAAAGTGAATGCCATTTTTGATCAAAGTGCTGAATTAACAAAGTTTCCAAGGGATGAAAACAAAAACGACACCAGAGAAAATCCAGTGTCGTCATGTAGTGTATCGGGAAGCAGACTTGAACTGCCGTCCGCCGCGGCAGATATGAAGCTAATGCTCAGTGAGCAATCCCTTTTACAAAATCTCTTCCTACCCCTGATTTTAACCATTTCTCAAAAATCATAGCAGCATTTTTATTGTCAAATACTTTTATAAATATTATTTCCCAG
>JAYTTI010000033.1:0-2337 GCA_043745405.1 Ferruginibacter sp.
TCGGCTACGCCTCCGCTCCATTACGTCCACCAGCGTGTACCCATAAATGAATTAAAAAGTCTACTTTAGATATGTACTAAAAAGGGGGAGCTTACAATAATAGATAATTGATAATGTTTTTAATTTGAAAACCCTGCTTCATTATCAATTAAAAAATTATCAATTATTAATTATAACCCCGTCCTTCATGTGTAATATCCGGTCGCTCATTTGAGCCAGTTCTTCATTGTGCGTTACAATTAAAAAGGTTTGTTTAAACTGGTCACGCAAATCAATAAAAAGCTGGTGCAGTTCTTTGGCATTGGCACTGTCGAGGTTGCCGGTAGGTTCATCGGCCATAATGATTGATGGGTCGTTAATAAGCGCTCTAGCCACCGCCACCCTTTGCTGTTCGCCCCCCGAAAGTTGCGGTGGTTTGTTCTCTAACCGGCCAGATAAGCCTAAAGTTGTTAACAAATTGATAGCTTTTTCGGTTATTTCCTTTTTTTTTCTGCCTGCAATCCAGCCGGGAATACATACATTTTCCAGGGCGGTAAACTCGGGCAATAAGTGGTGAAACTGAAATACAAAGCCAATATTTCTATTACGGAAAGCGGCTAATTTTTTGCCATTCAGCGCTTCAATCCGTTCTCCTTTTAACGAAACTGAACCTTTATCTGCCGTATCTAATGTGCCAAGAATGTGTAGCAGCGTGCTTTTTCCAGCTCCCGACGACCCAACGATGCTGACAATCTCTGCTTCTTTAATATGTATGTCTACACCCCTTAAAACCGGCAGGCTACCATAATTTTTTATAATATTTGTTGCTGTAAGCATGTGGCTAAAGTAACCAATTATTAATTATTTAAACGCAATTAATGGTACTATTTGCCCGTTTAAAATAAAAAATAAATACCCGGATTAAAAAACACATTTGTTTAATTCCACCAAACTTTTACATTTGCAAAAAAATAAACCCATTTAGACGATGTTTTGGACACTAGAATTGGCCTCTCATTTAGAAGATGCCCCATGGCCGGCAACAAAAGATGAACTGATAGATTTTGGTATCCGTAGTGGTGCTCCTATTGAAGTAATTGAAAATTTACAGGAACTCGACGACGAAGGAGAAATTTATGAAGGACTGGAAGATATCTGGCCCGATTACCCAAGTCAGGAAGATTTCTTTTTTAATGAAGATGAATATTAAGGATGCCATCTACGAACTCCCTTAAAGAGAAACTGTAAAAAGTATGTACCTATATTTAAAAGCCATTGACTTATGTTAGTGGCTTTTGTAGTAAGTATACCTTAAATAATTTAATTATTTTTTTGCGTACCGAAGCTTAAAATAAATCAGCAACAGCGATAAGGCACAGATAACTCCATTGCAGATAATAACGGGCAATAAATTCATACCCACACCATATACCAGCCATACTACTGTACTAAAAAAACAATCAGCATTATAAATAAATTAAGGTCTTCTACACTTTTTGTTTTCCATGTTTGATATACCTGCAATATAAAAGTAATGCTGCTTAACAAAGAACCAAAATGGCCCGTAAGTTCTATCCAGTTCATCGTAGGCTTTTGATTACTTTTTTAGGTCAATTAGTGTTTCAAAATGTTCCACTACACGAAATGGGTCGTAGTAATGATGGAGTAATTTTTTCCATTGTTGGTATTGTGCAGATTGCCTGAAACCAATCGTATGGTCTTTCAGTTTATTCCATTTAACCAATAATAAATATTTATTGTTTTGCTCAATACATTTTTGCAAGCTGTGTTCAATATAACCTTCAATTATGCTAATGTATTGGCCGGCTATTTTAAAGTCTTCTTCAAACCGGTTTTCTTCTCCCTTTTTACAATAAGGATGGCTGCTTCTGTAATCATACTAACGTTCAAGGCCGATATGGCGATATTTTTATAATTGTCAGCCTGTAACCAAAGCCGAATATTGTTACTAAAAATGAAGATAACAATTAAAGCTCAATTTATAATGTCGAGCTGTAGTTATTGCTGATATTGATTTGTAGCTGATTGTTAGTCCGTCATCCAGCCTATTACCAAGCGTATTGCTACATGCCTTTTTTTGTTTGGCGAGTTCTTAAACTGTCAATATATTGAAACGTGAAATCTTTTGTTTTACTCAAATCGTTATATGTCCCAATGTAATATTGGTCAGTCGTTAAATTTGTTTTACCATTACCAATTGTCCCGGCCGATATAAAAAACGCTGCTAAACTTGTGTGTTGTTGTAAGCTCCCCCAAAAATAGTACGTTTTAAAAGTAGACAAAATTGTTAACTTTAAAAATGTAAACTATTATGAAAAAGAGTCAATTCAGTCCGAC
>JAYTTI010000034.1:0-2334 GCA_043745405.1 Ferruginibacter sp.
ACAACTACCCAATGGCACTAATGAGGCAATAGGAGTTGCAACAGCATCGCCTTTGTACAAATTATATCCAAAAGTTCTGTAAATACTTTGATTATTATTTGACGGAAAATAAGATGAAATTGCCCCAGTTCCCGATAGTACAATAGCAATATAATCAAAATAAGCAGGTGTTTTAAAAGTAAGCCAGGCACTTTTGTTGTATGCTGATGCATTCCCTAATGTGCTGCACACTTCTGTAGCATCTTCTATAGATTGACACTCGGTATTAAAATCAATTTTATGGGCATAATACCCAACTGTGCCAAAAGCATAAGCCTGGTTGGGATGATCATATGCTGCACCCGTTTGATCTGAGATTTCCAACTGTATAGTTATAGGGCCATTGGCATTAAGATTGGCAGAAACCTGTATCAGGTAATCGCCGCTTGGCACACAAGGATGATAGGTATTGCCGAAGGTAACTATAGGTGTAAGCTTAGTACTGATATTTGCGTTGGTGGGCAGGCAGGAATTGGTTTGATACACTGCAAAGCCTGCATCGCCTGCAGTGATAATAGTGCCTGGTTGTGTAAGTGTCACTCTCACAGCCCTAATGGTAGGAATACTGAATTTGTACCACACAGATTTTTTATCCAGCGCTGCCACAAAAATAGCAGGGGCAAAGGTTTCGCCGGATTGTACGGTGGCATTGGTAAGGTTGGTTTGAGAAGAAGTGAAATTACCCAACCCAAAATTACCATTGGGTATCGGAATATTTATGGCACTGGCACAGTTATCATTTGCCGGTGCCTGTGCATTGCAAATACCAGTATATATAAATGACAGTGCTATAAAAAAAAGTCGATAATTTTTTTTGCAACTGCTTGCAATGTATTCCAACATTTTCATACAATTTCTTTTGCAACTGATTTTTGTTTTCAAAAACTGATCTGTTTATATTTATCACGTTAAAACAACCACAGAGAAAGATTTTTATATTAACAGGATAGCAGATTGGTCTTTAAATTATTCTTTAAAGTTTAAACAAACAGGCTGTTTTAACTATACCTAATTTGTAGTAGTAAATTTATTGAGCCATAAATATATTGTATAATTTTAGCAACAAGCAGCAATTAAAAAATACATGAATCGGATAAAAAAAATATTATTACTACACCTGATTTTATTAACAGTGTTTAAATCCGCTGCGCAAACAAAAATTATCGAACGCTCCAAGCAGGCAATTGCAGCAGCAAAAGATCCGGCAGCAAAAATTCAGGCTGTTTTTTTATTGTGCGACCAGGGTTATTCACTGCACCCTGATACCTTAATGGCTTATGCTGCAATGGCTGGCAGTATAGCCTTGCAAATGAATGATAAGCTAGCTGAACTAAAAGCTATGTATTATAAATCTGCTGCACTTACTAATAAAGGACTGATTGATTCTTCTCTTTCGGTTGCCAATAAAAGTTTAACTGCATTACAGGAAAAAGTAACCGACCCCCTGTTGATTTGTAATTTACTTAATCAAAAAGGCAGGTGTTATGTAAGAAAGAACCAGTACAAAGAAGCCATTGAAATGGGTTACGAAATCATTAGCCGGGCTGAAAAAATTAATGATATTTTATTGCAGGTAAAAGCTAAAACATTAATTGGCTGGGCTTATCTGGAGATGGGTCAGCCAAGAGAAGCATTGAAATGGCACCTGAAAGCATTGAATACTACATCTGATACACTGCTCCTGGAGAAGTATGCCATACTATTTGCTAACCTTGCAATCAATTATAATGGACTCGATAAAATAGACTCCGCTTTTTTTTATATTAAAAAGGGGATTGCCTATTCCCGAATGCACGAAAACTTATTTGCTCTTTCAAATTCTCTCGCAATAGAATCAGAACTGTTTGTACGATCCGGAGAGGCAAAATTATCCGAACCTGTTTTAAAAGAAGTGGTTGAAATTAGAAAATTAATTGGTGATCCTTTTTACATTGCCTCCGACATGTCTCAATTGGGCTATTACTATGCTCATTACGGCCAACCAGAAAAAGGCATTGCAATTTGTAAAGAGGGTATTGCAATAGCAAAAAAGTATAATCTTGATACCAAGCTTTTCTTTTTATACAATAGCCTGGCAGATAATTACAAGGCATTGGGCAACACAACTGCATATGCGGCAGTGCTGAAAAATATTATAGAACTAAAGGACGTGGTGTATGAAAAAAACACCGCCAATGCATTAGCAGAAATACAAACCAAATACGAACTACAAAAAAAAGAGAATACCATTATTCAGCAAAAACTTGCCATTGTAACAAAAAATTACTGGCTCAATGGACTACTGCTATCGGCTGC
>JAYTTI010000035.1:0-8508 GCA_043745405.1 Ferruginibacter sp.
CTTCGGCTACGCCTCCGCTCCATTACGTCCACCAGCGTGTACCCATAAATGAATTAAAAAGTCTACTTTAGATATGTACTAAAAAGGGGGAGCTTACAGCCAGAGCTGTTCAAATATTTCATTGAAAAAAATATTTTGCCCCTGAAAAACCTTAATTTGAATTTAGTTAATGGAGATTTCGTGGATATTCTACCTGGGATAACAGCAGTGAAAGCCTATGGACATACACCCGGACAAATGGCGTTAATCATTCATTCTGAAAAAGAACATTTATTATACATTTCAGATGCTTTTCTCCACCCTCTACATATACAGAAATTAGACTGGCAAACCAATTATGATCTGGATCATGTAAAAGCTAAGCAATCCCGGATCAAACTTCTCGAATTAGCCCGTAAAGACAATATGCTTGTGAATGCATTTCATTTTGATTTTCCCGGCTTAGGGCACATAGATAAATTTGAAAACAATTGGGTTTGGAATTACTCGGAAAAGTAAAACATGCTCATAGCAAAAGTATTTCGCTCTTGTTGGTGTTACCCTCCTCACCCTAAACACAACAGCTAACTCGTGAGCGCCGCCACCCGGTCTCCAACGGCATAAGTTGAGTGATGATTTTTTATTCTCAGCTAAATAAAAATAAATTATCCTAAACTTTGGCTACCCGTTGGCCGGAGACTAGAAGACGGGGGCATTCATTATTTCATCTGTGTTGAAAGAGAAAATTAAACTCATTTTGTTGTCAATTCAATAAACTCGCTTCTATCAGCAATTGGTTTTCTTTACCTTCGGGCCTTTATAAAAAAGGTTGTTAATAAAAGCAATTAAATGATGAACTTTGAGTACGTGATGCAAAGAATAATTGCTGCTATTGCAGCCATACTTGTTATTGTAGTTTTTAGTTCCTGCCAAAAAGAACTCAGTTTTGGTAGTAGCCAAACTGTAGCAGAATATTCTTTATTGGATAACACTGGAAATTGTGCGGAAGTAATAGTGAACGGCGATTACAAAAAAGCTGTACCATTAACAGCTGCCAATAATATCGTGGTTACAGTGATGGTTGATTCTATAGGTTCCTATTCTATTACTTCCAATACAATCAATGGAATATCTTTTTCCGGCAAAGGTTCTTTTTCTACCGTAGGTGAACAAACCATCACTTTAGCAGCCACGGGCAAGCCGATTACCGATGGTGTTTTTATTTATACAATCGGCACTGGCAGCTGTGCATTTTCTGTAGTGGTAAACAAGTCTGGCAGCAATACAGCAGTATTTACTTATGACGGTGCCCCTGCGGCCTGCACCAATCTTTCTGTTAATGGAGCTTATCAACCAGGCGTTCTATTAACAGAGAGGAATATGGTAACTATAGATGTAAATGTAATAAGGCCAGGAAGCTATTCCATTACAACTGAATTGATAAACGGTTTCCTGTTCTCCGGAACAGGAGAACTTCCAACAGCCGGTTATGGGGTGGTAAAGTTTACTGGTATTGGCATCCCGATTAAGAATGGAATTTTTATTTTTACTCCTTCCAATGGCTGCCCTTTTGCAATTCCTGTAAGGGAATAATGCTTTCAACTTTATTGGTGTTCTGCTCCTCAACTTATACAGAACGCCCGACCCCAAATTTGATAAAGAAATAATAATATTATAACCCCTTCATAATATATTTTTCAGTAAATTTATTGATTGTTTTAATCATATAATTAATAATTACGAAAATGACAAATCAGGAAATTGCAGGCCGTTTGTACGAGCTTAGCCAAAAAGGTGATTTTATAACCGCCCAAAAAGAATTGTTTGCTGATACTGCTACCAGCACCGAAAGTAATATGCAAGGCGGGCGTGATACTGCTGCAGGTGTTGAGGCTATTAAAGCAAAAGGTGAAAAATTTCAATCAATGATTGAAGAAATGCACAGCTCTTACACCAATGAGCCAAAAGTATTTGGCAACTATATTTTTATGGAAATGGGGATAGATGTAACCATGAAAGGTATGGGCAGGATGAATATGGTAGAAATGTGCAGTTATGAAGTAAAAGACGGCAAAATAATTTCGGAAGAATTTTACTACTGATATTCGATTTTTAAATTCGCAGGTATTTTATTTTGTAGGTACGTATTTTTTTGAACTCCAAGTATTGTTTCCGCAGTTGCCGGTGTCCACACTAAGGCAACAGCGGAATTATTTAATAAAACATTTTTCAATTTTCACCTAAAACTAATCCGGTTTAATATTCTGATTTACCCTAAATAAATTTTGTGGGTCGTATTTTCTTTTTGCTTCTACAAGCCTGTGGTAATTATCAGCATAAGTTGCTTTTATTCTTTCCTCGCCTTCGTCCATCATAAAATTTACATAAGCACCACCGCTGGAATAGGGATGCAGTGCAATCCAGTAATCTCTTGCCCAGTTAACAATGGCATCTTTGTTAGCCGGGTCAGGATCTATGCCCACAATTACAACTGAGTAATTAGCATCCCGGAAATTCCAGGCTGTTTCATTTTTACCAATACGGGAGGCCGCACCATTAACCGGGTACATGTGCATACTTGAAAATGGAGTGGGCATGGTTTTGCCATATTTTACATGCAGGTCAACGGAGGCTTCATCCAGGTCTTTTACAAAATCAGTTTTCCAGTACCACAGGTACCCAGGAGGATAGAGCCCATCGAAGAGTGTTTGCAATGCAGGCAATGGCATTGGCCCAACAAAATCAAGCGCCGGTGTTTTAACATTGCGGATTGGTTTAAATATTTCTGCAGCATTATCCATATCGCCGGTATAGCACCACACTACACCACACATTTCCTTCATGTGTAAATGTTCAGGAAATGGCGCTGCAGGGGGAACAGTTAGGAAGGCAAAAAATCCATAAATATTATCTGGGGCATTGGTAATAAACTCGTGATACCATTGCAATATTTCTTTAGAATCTTTTATGTGCCAGAGCATTGGGCTGCCATAAATGGTGTGCACAGGGTAAAGGTTAAATAAAAAGGAAACCACTACACCAAAATTGCCACCACCACCACGCAATGCCCAAAACAGCTCTGGGTTTTCTTTATGGGATGCGTTTACAAAACTGCCATTGGCCAAAACCACTTCAGTTTCTAAAAGATTATCAATAGAGAGTCCGTATTGCCGGGTAAGATAACCAAGCCCGCCACCCAGCGTAAGGCCGGCCACACCCGTAGTTCCAAAAATTCCGGCGGGTACAGCCATCCCCACTTCATGGGTGGCGGCATCCAGTTCTTTTAGCAAACATCCACCCTGTACCAATACCGTTTTAGAAGTACTATCAATCTTAATATCTTTCATCGGTGAAAGATCAATCACCAATCCTTCATCACACATGCCCAATCCGCCTGCATTATGGCCGCCGCCTCTTATAGCTAACAGTATATTATTTTCCCTTGCAAAATTTACACAAGCAATTACATCAGCCACATTTTTGCATTGTACAATCATACCAGGATGTTTATCAATCATACCATTGTACACTTTGCGTTCCTTGTCATAATCTATGTCAGATGGGGTAACTATCCGGCCACTGATTGATTTTTTAAAATTTTGTAATAACGAATTGTCTGTCGGAATAGTACCCAGGCGATTGGCAGAAATTATTGTTTCCATAAAATTGAAGTTTTGAATATTGAGCAATTACTAGTGAGGATAAAAGCATTTACAGGAATGTAAAAAACTAAATAAAATTACCATTCCGATTGCTTAATTTCTATCAATTTCTGTTCAAAAAATAGCAATTTTAGTTCAGTGTTTTTTCATGCAGGCAGTTGCTTTTCGAAAGCGGAAGGGGTACAACCGAATTTATCTGTAAAGCACTTAGTAAAATATGAGGGGCTGTTAAAACCAGTTTCAAAAGCTATTTCAGCAATATTGCCGGTTTTTCTTTTTAATAGTGTCAGGGCTTTATCCATTCTAAGATCATGGATAAGATCGTGTGGCGAACGTCCGGAAATGGCTGTGATATTACGATACAACTGCGGCCGGCTGATACAGATTTCATTACTCAGATCATCAACACTAAAACTGCAGTCTGATAGTTTTAGTTCGGCAATATTCAACAGGCTGGTTATAAATTTTTCTTCTGCAATATCTAAAGATTTGAAAGAAGATAATCCGGCCATAAGGTCATTTTCCTTATATAATTTTTTTGTCAGTGAAGATACGAGTACCTGGTTATCTTTTGCCACATTGCAGATACGATGTGCCAGCCTGATAGCATCAATAAAAAAATCTCCATTTTCAGTTACCGGTTGGGCAGCACTTATTCCCATTCGGAATATGACGGTAGATTGATTCTGTTGAGACTGGTTTAATTGGTGTTGAATATTGAGGGCGCAGGTTACTGCCTTAGTTGAATCATTGAATACCCCGATAAGGCTGTCGTCTGTTTCCCATTTTATTTCACGGCCGTTGAATGCAGCAATTTTTTCCAAAATCAATTGCCTTGCCCAGTGTGGAGTTTGAAAAAGAGAAAGATCGTTTGAATGAGTAGCTTTTGTATTGCTATATACTGAAGCAACAAGTATGTTCCTTTAGCCAAGATCAATGTCGCAGTTTTCAATATGTACAAGGCCATGATCAACCCACATCGATTCTCCCATCAATGTTTTATAGAACCCTCCTTCCACCTCGGTAATAGCACAGGCTATATTATCATGTGCCTCCCTGTGTACAGCTTCACAACTTTCCTTATTGGGTCTTTCTACAAGGCAAAAAACAGCACTGGCTTCTTTGTTCACCCAAACCTGGTGATACCTTACTCCATATTTTTTCTGTATCGCAGGGTCGGCTTTATGAGCCGTCTTTACGTCTTCAATGGTCACATTTTCCATTTTATGAAAATCCATGAAGAGTGGCATTGTTGCAGACTTTTAGTGGACTAATAAAATTAATACTTCTTTTTAATTTTATTATTAAAAGATTTGCAGAAAATAATGGGTTTAATGTGCGTTGCTGAACTTACTTGGGAATTCCTCCAGACTGTATTCTTAGATTTACATTTGAATAAATCCTCATTGAAGAAGGGTATTAATTCATCATTAAAACATTCACACTACGCTGCAAAATGTTGAAGGCAATTTCGGCCATCAGGTTTTCTTTATCTAAAGTAGGATTTACTTCGGTAATTTCAAAACAGCAGATCTTACGGTTTTGCATAAACTTGCTGATCAAATCTTCTGCTTCCCTTTCTTTTAAACCATTGCTAACAGGTGTGCCTGTACCACGGGAGATAACTGAGTCCAGACTGTCCACATCAAAGCTTACATAAATATCGGTACAGTCACCAAGGTAACGCAATGCTTTACGGCTGGCACTTTCAGCGCCGTTGCGCCTTACTTCGCCTGTAGTAATTACTTTGATGCTATATTTTTCAATCAGCGCTTTTTCTTCTTTTTCAAAATCACGCAACGCAATAAACACTATATCTTCCGGTAATACTTTCGGAAAAATTCCGCCAAGGTTTTTTAACTTTTCCCACTGTGCTTTTGTTTTTTCATCCAGCTCATGTGTTTTACAATCATCGTTGTCTTCGCCAATGGTAATGGCCAGTGGCATACCATGCATATTGCCAGTAGGGGTGGTATAAGGTGTATGCATATCTGCATGGGCATCTATCCATATAACACCCAGTTTGCTTTTTGGTTTGGCCATTTTTATTCCGGCAATGGTACCACCAGAGCTGCTATGATCGCCACTTAAAACTACAGGAAAAAAATGCCCCTTTATAGAATCACAAACAGCCTTACTTAACCTTTCATAAATGTTTACTACACCATTTATTCTTTTGGCATAGGGCGATTGAATTGGTTCAAACAGCAGGTTATTTTCTACCTGTATTTTTTCACTCGGGAAGTGTACAAAAAAATTGCTCATAAAATCAAGGGCCGCAATTTTAATGGCATCAATACCCAGGCTGGCGCCACGTGTGCCAGCACCTATTTCGCTCGGAACTTCAATTAGTTTTATATTCTTCATAAATTTTTTATTACCGCAGGCAACTGCTATCTAAGAACTAAAGAAGCATAGGTAATTTTAAAATGTACTAAACCACTGCGGTTGTATGAACAACAAATTTATAACTTTCCTGCCAAAGGATCATTTCCTTTGATACTGCCGAACGTTTGCAGTGGTTTAAAACGCACAAACATATCCTCACTATACCAACGCTCTTTTCTTGTTTTTTGTATAATGGCAGTATGGTGGTGCATTTTGTAAGCAAATGCTTTCATGTCTTCCCTGCTTTGCCAAATGCTAAAGGTAGCCTGCTTTATATAGGGCATTTCACCAATGCCAACCGAGCTTATAAAACCTTTGGCCGCCGCCATTTCATTGGCCGCCCCAGCAACATTTTGCCAAAAAGCTTGTAGTTTACCAATTCGTATAGTTGCCCTTGTTAATGTTGCAATAATGCCATCATAGTTTGCCTGTTTTGCGATGGTACCAAATGGCTCTTTTCCGTCCCAGCAGCCATGGCCTTCTACGGGTTCTAAAAAAATAGTCCAGATTTCACAATTAAAAAACCTTAACCATTTATTAATAAAAGCTCCATATAATTTGGTGATATGCGTTGCCTCAGTAAAACCTGCATCTGCAATGCTGGTTGGTTGCACAGCCATAATGCCCCATTGCTGCCAATCAGGATGTTTATCGAATGTGCCATTTTTTCCACAGCCCAATAATTTATAAAACGAAATTTTTTTATTGATCCAAAGCGGCAGACGATGTATGGCCATTGCTATAACGGCAAATGGAATATTTTTTTTTGGGTACCTTATTATCGTTAATGTTACCAGCATAGTGCAACAATAACAAGAATTTTGTTACAATGTTAAAAAACTAGATAAAAGCACACAGTATTTATCAATTGCTAATTTCAAATTAGTAATTATTCAGGTATAAAACCCATTTCAAGGCTAAAGATAAATAGCGTTATGTTAATTGTAAGGTGGCGGTTGGATAAGTGAATGATCATTCGTGAATTATTGACGATTGGCTATTGACCATTCACTAATACTTATCCTTATCATCCTTTTTATCTTGTAAATTTAAATGCACTTCCCAGCCATTATAACTGTTGGTTATTTCAATGGCAGCATAAAAATTCCGGAACAAAAAATCCGGAACATTTAATTGTAACAGGGTATTGGTAAAACGTAGGTTTTTGTCAGGCTCTTCCATTTCGCCTTTAAAAGCGGCCAACCTGTTATCGTTCCATTTTATTTTACTTTTTGTTAACTGATGATACGTACTCTTGTAAATTGTAAGAGCCTCTTCATAACTTTCTCCCTCGTACAGAATGGCCTGCCAGCTTACAGTTGTATCTATTATGGAATGAAAACGATAAATAACACAATGTGTGGCACCGGGTAAACTAATGATTGACTTGTACACTTCTCTGCCCTCCTGTGGTGCAAGTTCTTCACCCTGTACCTGGTAAAAATTATTTGAAAAATCAACGACCACCTTGGTAAGTGAATCGTTAAAAACTGCAGAAGGCTGAAATGGTTTATGAGCCTGGGCATGGCCATAAAGTAGTACAGATATAAAAAAAATTGAAAGCATTGTTTTTTTCATGGAACTGGTTTTAGTAAAATTAAAAAACAAACGCCATGATGCAGGCTATGGTATAAATTTTAAGAAAATACTAATAAACAGCTGTGGATAAAAACAGGTTGGCGATATATAGAATGAATTGTATAAAGCAGGTGTGCAAACAAATTAATATTTGTAAAATACTCCGGATTAAAAAAGCATCCATCCAACAAAATGAAGTTTATTAATTTAGCTGAATGAAAGCAGCAAGTATCAGCGATATAAAGCAGGAGTTAAACAATATTGAACATGCCAAACTTTTAGAGCTTTGTTTACGTTTGGCTAAATACAAAAAAGATAACAAGGAGTTGTTGAACTACCTGCTTTTTGAAGCACACGATGAGCAGGCATATATCCGCAATGTAAAGACAGAAATTGAGGAAGCTTTTAAAGAGATCAATCAAAGCAATTTATATTTTGCCAAAAAAAGTCTTCGTAAAATTTTGCGTACTACGGCTAAGCATATCCGTTACACTGCATCAAAAACGGCAGAGGTTGAATTGCTGCTGCACTTTTGCGAAACCCTGCAAAAGTCCTGCATACCTATTAAAAACAGTGCCGTATTAAATAACCTTTTCCAGTTTCAATTAAAAAAAATTGCAAAACTGATAGCCACACTGCACGAAGATCTGCAGTATGACTACCTTAAAGAACTCGATAAGCTGAAGTGAAATTTATTATTGTTTAAAATTACCTTCTTTAAACGTAGCTTTAAAATGTAAAAAATCCGGTATGGAAACATTTTGAACATACCCATTTCCAGGGTTTAAACTTATATATTCCTGCACTACTGTCCAACTATGAATCGAACAAAATCAACTGTTTCAGAGGGTCTGTTATTTTATTAGATGATTCAATCCTTGTGAAGGCTTGATTTAACTGG
>JAYTTI010000036.1:0-2314 GCA_043745405.1 Ferruginibacter sp.
ATTTTATACCTTAATAACTGTAATAGATCTTTGACTTTTCCGGAAAGCTTTGCAACGTTTTAGGCAAATCACTTGATAGCTTTTTTATTTTGCAAATTGGTCGCAAAATAAAAAAGCAGCTAAGATATTTATCTTAACTGCTTGATTATCAGCGTGGGAGTTGACGGGGTCGAACCGCCGACCCTCTGCTTGTAAGACAAAATCACCCTCCTTCCTTTGTTTATTTCTTGCTTGCCTATGCTTACCTAACTAACTATATTTCAGCAATTTATAAAAAATATCCTTCCTTTTATGCTACTTTATTTAGTATTAATTAGTATCTTTATGGTCACATTTGTGGTCACATTCACTAATTAAATATTGAATAAAATGGAACAGCCATCAGTTTTTGTTAGCTTTTTTTTAGACGCATCTCGTCCAAATGCAGAAGGGAAATGCCTGGTTAAATTGAATATTTATCAAAGGCCCCACAAAAAGCGATATGCAACAAAATTTCATCTAACCAAAGATGAATGGTCCAGATTGAACAGTGTCAAGCTAAGAGATGAAGACCTGAAAGAAATGAAAAAGAAATTGAATGCTCTGCAATTAAAGGCGGAAAAAATAATTGAGAATATTGTTCCCTTTTCATTCGTTGCTTTTGAAGAAAATTGGTAACTATTCAGTTCCAAAAGTAGCGATTAGATGTAAAGCGCTCAGAACGTTATTACCATTTTTGATAGTTGTATCAATAACAGACCTAAGAACGGCAAATAGATTAGCAGTTTGCAGTGTTTTAAACTGGCCTGATATTTTTTGCTTTACCTTGATATTTCTGATAGCCCTTTCTGAGCCATTGTTATCAGGAGCTACATTGGATTGGAGTAAAAAATAGAGGATACACTCTCGCTTTGCTAAGAGTTTTTTCTGTAATTTTTTGGATAGCTTGTGATGTTCGTCTATCGGGTATAGCAGCCATTTTTTTAGTTGTTCAAAAAGCGCATCCCTTTTTGTATTAGGGTAATAATAATCTGCGGTGGTCAGTTCTTTTTTTAATTGGATGGCATCTTGCAATAGTGCTTTAAATGTTGTTGTCCATATACATTTATTTTTATAGAGTTCATTGATATAATTAAGGTCTCTTAATAAATGTGCCGTACATATTTGATGTGCTTTTGCATCCATTTGAAAATGACATGGCCATCTGTCGTGTATCAATGCGGCGTTAGGTAAGCCGTTTTCAAAAACTGATGCAATTATTTTAAACCCCCTGCTGGCAGCACATACAATATAGGTAAGGGTATCGTTTTGCCATGTCCATGCCCAATGGTTTTTACCATTGATATTTACACCAGTTTCATCTGCGCCTATACAAGTGGCTTGTCGTACTTTTTGTTCTATTGCATCATACATAGGCAATGCTTTTTTTGCAATGCGTTGCAGTATATTATGGATGCCGCCTGTACTTATGGACAAGCCCATTACATCGTTAAAAAATTCTTTAGTTCTGGCATAAGGCAGGTATTGCCTGGCATGCAGGTAAGCTACTAACGATTCTACATTGGGGCCATATTGTACCGGGTTTGCCACATGCTTTGGAAAATCACATACTGTTGTATGGCCGCAACTGCATTGCTTTTTATACACCTGGTGTTCTATACATTTTAAAACAATAGCGGGTATATCTATTAACTGCCTGGCGCTTACTAAATGTTCTGGATGATTGCTAAGGTTATTGCCACAACTGCTACATTCAGCGGGACTATGTTTGATTGTTTCATCTACGGTGCTACTGCACTCAAGGGTAGTACCTTCATGTCCTGGTTGGCCACCTGCTTTTCTATCCGGGGCCTTGCGTAAACTTTGGTTTTTTCGGGGGCGGTTCTGATCCTGCGATGGGGGTGTATGACTATTGTTGCTATTCTTTTTATTTTTTAAAAGCGCATTTTCTGCTTCAAGGGTTTTTATCCTTGCTTCTAATTGTTCAATTTTATGCAGTAATGTTTGTATAAGAATCTGAATATCCACGATGAAATATTGAACTGCAAAGTTGGGCTTTAAATATACTGCATCCGTTTACAGCAAAGGAATATAGTCCACAATTTCCAATACTTGTTCACAAAAAAAGCAGGTAAAAAGACGATTTTTAAAAACGCCCCTTCCACAATCAATTATCCCGAAAAATAAAATTTTATATTTGAAATATACTAGTGTAGAAGGGCAAAAATTAATCCCAAAAATCAACTAATTGTTAGCAACACAAAAGCAATGTGCATAACTTGAGGAATCTAAAAACAAAAAAGCAATTTTGACTTTTTGGGACACTGAATAGTTA
>JAYTTI010000037.1:0-2291 GCA_043745405.1 Ferruginibacter sp.
AAAAAACACAGAGGTAAACGCAAAGATGCATCGGCTGATTTGGGTATTAGCGAAAGAACATTGTATAGGAAACTAAAAGAGTATGATATTGAGGAATAAGGGCTGGTATTGAAATATGCAGATAGGGAAACAAAAATGTATCTGATAAAATTAAAAAAGAAACTTTGTACAAATGACAATATTTTCCAACAACAAATTTGAAGGTAGTAAAGAAGTAGTTCGGATAATCGGTGGTATACTGTTGTTATTTATTTTTTCATTTGCTACCTGCAAATACTCTTTAAAAGATACTTCTCCTATTCCAGAAGAAATAAAAACATTCCGGGTTAATTACCTGGAGAACAAAGCCCGTTATATAAATCCACAGCTTAGTCCACAGCTTACGGAAAGGCTAAAGTCGAAAATTATTGGTAATACCAGGCTTCGGCAAATAAACGATGATAATGCTCATTATGACATTAGCGGGTATATTTCTGATTACACGGTAACCACCACCGGTATTTCCGGCAATACACCCAGCAACAACCGTTTATCAGTTTCATTTCATCTGGTTTTTAAAAATAACCTTGATGAGAAAAAGAATTTTGAAACCGATGTATCCAACACCTTTGATTTCAATGCCAACAAATCACTTTCAGAAGCTGAAAGCGGACTGAATGAGGATATTATTAAGAATATTGTGGATGCCATCTTCAATAAAATATTTTCTAACTGGTAATTTTTTTACAGATGTTTTATTTATTATGGGCCTAAAAAAGTAAGGTTTATATTTTTCAGTTTAGATTTGAATTATGGACAATTACAATCAGCTTTTTCAATCCATCTTTAAAAAAGAAATGGGTGCGCCAGATACCCTAAAAATGGTGGAGGAAACTACAGCATCTTACCCGTATTTTACGCCAGCTCAATTTTTCTTACTATATCTTACCGATAAAGAATCTCCTGCTTATGTAGCGCAGGCAAAAAAAACAGGAGCATTATTTAACAATAATTACTGGCTAAATTATTTGCTGTCGTCCGAAGCTAACAATACAGAAGTACCTGCTTCGCATGAATTTTCGGGTAATATCGAAACAAACACTGATGTTCAATATTACACTGATGAAAATAGTGAAAATATTCAACTTGTAGATGCCGGACATACGCCGGAGGCAGAGGTTGCATTACCCGAGTCGGCTGTTATTAACGAGGAAATAATAATAGTTCCCGATGCTGTAATTCAGCAGCTGTCTACAACTGCTGAAATAGCAGTTGCAATTAATATCATTGATGATGCGGAACAAATAGAAACATTATCACCTGTAGTAGCGATGCCAGATGCTGTTAGTATCCCAGTGGTAGATTTAAATTTGGATGAAGCTTTTGCGCAAGAAGTAGAACCGGCAAATGAGCTAATTAAAAATTTTGATGCAGCAGTAAACGAAACGGAAGCCGCTGCAATTAAAGCATCACCCGAGGCGGAGATTTCAATGGCCGAGGAGCAACAGTTGCCGGAAGAAACTGATATTTTAATAATTGAAAAAACGGCAACAAATAGTATTGAAAACGAAGTGCCATTGCAGCCCATTTCTTTCAATTTAAGTAAGCAGCCAGTTACAGAAGATACGATTGCTTTTGAGCCGCTACATACTTCAGATTATTTTGCCAGTGTAGGTATTAAGCTTTCAGAGGAGGCTAAGCCAGTGGACAGGCTTGGGCAACAAATGAAAAGTTTTACTGAATGGTTAAAAACCATGAAAAAGATTCATACGGAACAGTTTGCCGAAACCGGCATTGCGCCTCAATCTACTGTACAGTCAAGTGAACAGCAGATTCAGCAATTGGCAGAAGCATCTAATAAAGAAGGAGAAGTAGTAACAGAAGCCATGGCTGACGTGTTGGTACAGCAGGGGAGGGTGGGCAAGGCCATTGCTGTACTTGAAAAATTAAGTTTGCTTAATCCCGGTAAAATCACTTACTTTGCCGCCAAAATTAATCAATTAAAAGAGCAGTAATATGTTAGTGTTATTTGGAATTTTAGTAATCCTGTCCTCAATAATATTGGGTTTAATCGTATTGGTGCAAAACCCTAAGGGTGGTGGTTTATCTGGTACATTTGGTGGTGTTGGCAACCAGTTAATGGGTGTAAAGCAAACAACAGATGTATTGGAAAAAGGAACCTGGATATTTGCTGGTATTGTAGGTATATTGTGTGTTTTGTCGCCGTTATTTATTCCAAAAAGCGAAGGTGCTTCTTCAAAAAATGATGAGTTAATTAACAGGGCTCCGGCGTCTGTTCCATCAACCCCTCA
>JAYTTI010000038.1:0-2288 GCA_043745405.1 Ferruginibacter sp.
GTCCAACTTTACAAAGCATGGTTATGAAGTGTGGATAGAAGATTACCCGGGATATGGCAAAAGTGTTGGTAAAATAAATGAAACAATTTTATACCAGCAGGCAGGGCAGATTTATAAATTAGCCAATACAAAATTTGCTGCAGACAGCATTATAATTTATGGCAAATCGCTGGGTACAGGCATTGCAGCTCAACTGGCTTCTGTAGCGGATTGCAGGCAACTTATTTTAGAAACACCCTACTACAGTATGCCTGCATTGTATGATTGCTACGCCCCTATATATCCCAACAGCAGGATGGCGAACTATAAATTTCCGGTGAATGAATATTTGCAGGATATTAAACGCCCCATCACAATTTTCCATGGTACTGCGGATGGGATTATCAGGTACTGTTGTGCTGCAAAATTAAAAGCAGTATTAAAACCAACGGATCGTTTTGTAACGATTGAAAAAGGCTCTCACAATAATTTGAATGATTTTCCGCTCTATCACCAGGTGCTGGATTCCCTGCTAGAGTTCTGAAAGTGATACACTCCTTGCAGTTATTTTTAGTTTATGTAAAACTCCCACTTTTAAAGCATAATTTTCTTTATCATGGCTTACCGGAAAATTGAAGCAAATAGGATAATCTTTTTCCTTAACCATATCATTGATCACTTCATAAACTGTTTTACCAAAAGGTCGGTCAGTATCTTTTGAGTCAGTAAATCCACCAATAATTAAACCAGCTAAGTGCGCTAGTTTACCGCTTCGCTTAAGTTGATAAAGCAGCCTGTCTATTCCATAAATATATTCTCCAACATCTTCAATAAAAAGAATTTTATTGTTGTAGTTGATGTCAGATTTTGTACCTATCAGGTTTGCCAGTAAAGTAAGGTTACCGCCTACCAATTCTCCTTGCGCTTCACCATTTTGATTGAATGGATGCGCTGCTGTTTTATAGCTTGCTTTCTTCCCAAATAAGGCTTTCCTCAAAGACAGTATGTATTTATTTGTGCTACCACCTTCATTGAAAGCTGCGGCCATGGGTGCATGCAATGTTGCAATTTTACTGTTGCTGTAAATATGTGCATGTAATACGGTGATATCGCTAAAGCCAATGATCCATTTGGGATTTTTTTTAAACAATCTAAAATCCAACTGGTCAATAATTCTTCCCAGGCCATAGCCTCCGCGGCCACAGAGGATGGCGTTGATGTTTTTATCATCCAGCATAGCCTGTAACTCATTCAACCGTTCCTCATCCGTTCCGGAAAAATAATTGACAGAATCACTGCCCAGCGTTTTACCAGTCATTACTTGTAAGCCCCATTGTTGCAGGGTTTCAATACAGGCTTGTGCTTTTTCTTTTTGCATAAAACCCGCCGGGCAGGTGATTGCAATGATGTCGCCTTTTTTGAGGTATGGAGGGGTTTTCATTTATTAAATTCCTTTTAGTAATGCGGAAAATTCCTGTGTAGAAATCGTTAAATAGCAAGCCTGCTTTCGTAATCCTCTGTTAAGTTTCAGATCACCAGTCCACAAAAATCCATTTAAAGCTATTGCAAAAGCAATATACCAGGTGTCATTCGTGTCAATCAATCGAGTAAGTTTTTCTGCCTTACTATAAATCTCATCCGTTACATCCTCGTTTCCAAAAACAGTTATGTTCGTTAAGAATTTTTCCAGAAGAATATCAAATACCCGTGGGTTAATTTTTGATTTTGTACAAATCCGTTGTCTATGTAATTGAATTTCGGTTAACGCAAATGCTGGTGTAATATATTCAACGCTTGGATTTTCTTCAATGAGTAATACGCCTATTAGGCTATATGGGTTGATGATTCCACTTAAAATAATATTAGCATCAACAACTATAGTCATCAATAGCCTGTTGCTTTTTTGAATTTTTCAGATGCTGCTTTATTTACTTCATCAGACAGTCCTTTTATTATTCTAACAGATACCTCTTTTTTTTTGGGTATTCCATTAGCTTCCAAAAACTCAATGTACTTCTTAATACTGTTTAGCCCTTTCCTGCCTACAGCACCGGAAAACGAAACAGTAATTTTTTTTTTATCTAGTTTTTCTACAACCATAATTTACATTTTGTACTCAAATTTAAATAAAAATATGCTACCAATAAAACGACTGAACTACAGCTCTTTTAGTATGCAAATATCAGGCTTTATGGTAAGTTGATGGCGTACCCCACACTTTAATGCAAAATTATTTTTTTGATGCCCAACAGGGAAATCAAAACATACAGGATATTTAAAGTCTGACACTTTTTCCAACACAATTTCTT
>JAYTTI010000039.1:0-30177 GCA_043745405.1 Ferruginibacter sp.
GCTGATTTTTTTTAGTAACCATAATTGTAGTAGTTTTAAATGAACTATAAATTTAAGGACTGTGATCGAAAGGCTACCGAAGGTTTAGTTCAACAAAAGGTTTTGTGCAATTGGGGCTTGACGTTGCAGCAATCATCAGCAGTGCATATCAAAGCTTTGGTTTCGGCGGACGGAATTCTGCTGGGCATTAGTTCTTAACTTCAACTTTTGTTTATTAATTTAGCTTCAGTTTCGGGCCGACAGTTGGTCAATTCCCCAACTGCACAAAGCCTCGAACGTTGGGCGTAATGCTACCGCAGGTTCCAACATTAACGCAACTTTTAAATTAGAATGACACAGAATTCACCTTACATAGTTCAGTACGTAGGCTTTAAAACAAACTTAAATGCTTCAGACTTTATCAGTCGTTGGACACCTTTCGCATCAGGGTTTAAAAATGCAGGTGTTAAGACAATTGATTTATATCAAGTTCACAAAAATGAAATCTTGACTTTTATATCCAGAAATGTGTGGGACACTAAAACCTACTTTCAAAACTTTCCCTCGGGCATCGCAGGAGCAGGCAGTGGTGGCGGAATTTCGGTAACACAATTTGGGGGATTTTGGCTTCAAGATGACCAATTACAAAAACAACACGAAATGAAATTAGCTTTTTTAACTTCAGAAACAGAAGAAACTAATTCAATGCTAATTTCAAGACTAAATTGTATTGACAATGCTCAATATAAACTGATGCTTGATATTTTACCGAATGCAGAAACTAATTTTCAAAATAAAATCTCTTGCAATCATATTAAAACAATGTAGGAATGAAAGACTTTTTTAATGCTTACATTCAATTTGACGGCTATGCCTTTTTATTAATTGGTATAATAGTGTTGATAATCCCAAGTCCTCAACCCGGACTTTCAAAACCTGTTAATGAAAATGACCTTTTGCCTTTTTCACAGACAAGGAGATTATTAGCATCAATGTTTTTAGCTTTTGCCTTATTATTATTAGTCATTGGGCGAAACATAATTGATATTGAAACGTTAAAAGAAATTTCGATAGTAAGAATATTTTCCTTTCTATTAATAATTATTTTGAATTTAATTCAATATAAAAGCAAACGATGGAAACTAATTCCTCTCATTGTTTTAATGTCATTTTTTAGCGTAATGATTTCAATATATGTTTATCTAATCGCTACAAATTAATGAAAGAAAAAAGTTAATATAGTAAATGCATTACGCCCAACACGGTTTGCCGGCCTTACTCCGCCCTTTGTTCCTTCTGAATTTGTATTTTTTCTAACTAGTAAATTTAATAAAATGTAAACATAGGAAAGGTTTGCCAAAATACGGGCTGACGTAAGTTATCTTCAACTTTTTGTTTGCTATTGTACTTCATATCGGACGTTTTTCAATTTAGCTTTTTGTTGTTATCTTCATCAAAAGTTTTTAAATCAGCATTTGTTCCGGACAAGCACCTATTCCCGTACTTCGGCAAGCCCTTTCCGTCATGCGCAAACAATTGGCGGCAGTGCTAACTTGAAGCTGACTGCAAGAAACGGACGACAAACAAGAACGAGCATTGAAACTAATTTCCAAAAGAATTCTACTTTTGCCCCGACAAAAAAATAACAACTAAAATAAAATATCATATCATGACAAAAAAAATCTTGCATTTCATCGTAGTGATTGCAGCTTGCTTGACACTAAACAGTTGCTCACAGAAACAGACAGTCAACACCGATGCTGAAAAAGCAAAGGTTAAATCCGTTGTGGACAACTTTAAGAACTTTTGGGAAACCAAAGACATGAACTTGCTTTCAAAGATTATGGCTAACGATGCCGACATGGTGAATTATGGGACTGATGCCAATGAAATATTTGTAGGTTTTAAAGCGTTCAAAGATTCTATTACACCAATGCTTAGTTCAGTAAGTGGAATTAAAATCAATGTGCGGAATCAGACAATTAATGTTGATGCTGACGGCAATGCAGCATGGTTTTCTGAAATATGGGATTGGGATATAAGTATGGGTGGACAAACTATGCAACAACATAATCTACGCTTGACAGGAGTATTGGAAAAGCGTGACTTCAACTGGGTGATTGTGCAATTTCATAATTCTGTTCCATCAATGCCGCAATAGTTTTGTGCACCCCAATAGGCGCAGGTCTCCGATCTGTTACCTATCGTTACTACTGCCATGCTTCATATACACTTCCGTTTACAAAGGTCTGTCATTCTAAAAAAATAATTTGTATGTTTATTAAAAAATGCGATGACTACAAAATATAAGTTAGTCGATAAGCAAGGCATTTATTTTACGACATCCAGAGTGGTAGATTCTTTTGGAGCAAGTCTCGCCATCACAAACCTTCACAGGTGAGTCTCTTCGCCTTGGTTCGTGTCCCCACGAACCATTTCTTCGGTTATTCTTATTCCATGAACCATTTCTTGGTTTTCTTAATATTTCTTAATTTCAGTTATGGCTATTATTGATCCAAACTATAAAAGAAAGTCTTACCTGGAAATTGGCGAGGTTTATTTTTGGACAGCAACAATCACCAACTGGAATCATTTATTAAAAGATGATTTTTATAAAGAAGTAATTATTGGTTCCTTGCGTACACTTAGTGAAAGAGCATTGATTGATGTATTTGCCTTTGTAATAATGCCCAATCACATACACCTTATCTGGCGCACCAATAAATTAAATGGAAAAGAAACAGTACAAGCTTCTTTTTTAAAATTTACAACGCATGAGTTTAAAAAATGCTCCGAAAGGATGCTGATAAATTGTCAAAATATGCAGTAGATGCACACAATAAAAAATATGAATTCTGGCAAAGGGACTCCCTGGCAATACATTTATATAGCAGGCATGTGATGTTGCAAAAATTAAATTACATACACATGAATCCTTTAGCACCGCACTCGCTTCTTGTTGGAGACCTTTATCGATGCAAATAGTCTTCAGCTGGATTTTATGAATGTAACAAAAAAAATTTTATTTTTTAAAAGATGTAAGAGAAGAGTTTTGAAGACAGGTTTAAAAGAATGAAGAAATGGTTCATGGGGACACGAACCAAGACTGGGGCGGATAAATTGCATAAGCAATCTATAACAAAAACCATACGCTGTTTTAACTATTCACATTGTGTGTATATTTGTTTAACGACAAGGCATTTTACAAACTGCCGTTGTGCGCTACTTGACGACCAACATTTTCAAACAAATTATATGAATAAATTTTCAACAAATCTCCTTCTATTATTTGCCTTTTTTTTATCAACAAATGCTTTTCCTCAATCCGACAGTATTGTTTTAAAAGACATTACATGGGATAATTCCTCTCCTGCTGGTTTTACAGAACTAGCAATTCCATCAGGCAACAGTCTTATGCAAGGTTTTATTTATAAAGCTAACGGTGGACAAAAGCATCCTACATTATTATTACTACATGGTTTCCCTGGGAATGAGCGTAATCTTGACTTAGCACAGGTTGTAAGAGCTCATGGTTGGAATGTTATTTACTTCAATTATCGTGGTTCATGGGGTAGCAAGGGACAATTTGGTTTTAAGAATTGTGTAGAAGATGCAGTGAATGTTGTTAGTTTTTGTAAAAAGTATCAAGACTCTTTACAAATTGACACTTTAAATATTGTTCTCTTCGGACATAGTATGGGCGGTTGGATTTGTCTTAAAGCATTGCAAGAGCTTCCGAGTGTGAAAAAAGGGTTTGCTTTGTCAACCTGGAACATTTATGATGAGTTTAAAAACATAAAATCTGAGCAACAAATGATTAAAAAAGTGAAAGAAGAAGGTGGTGAAATTTTTGTATTGAATACTTCCACCAAAGCAATCTATGAGACTGTAGTTAAGGAACCTAATTACTTTAACTTAGCACAGGGAGCCAATGCACTCTGTGATAAACAAATAATAATGCTTGATGAACATTCTAATAATAAAGAAATAGCCGATGCAATAAAAAGTTCAAATAAAGTATATTTTGATTATGAGGTTTGGCATACCGACCATCCGTTTACTAATAAAAGAATTTCGCTAATAAATAAAGTTCTTATGTTCCTTGACAGATAAAGCAGCGTACAACTGTCTCGTCCTGAGATCAGTTGTCTTTAATTTAAAATGGTAAAAATTGATTTAAGTGAAATGATTTTGAATGTAGTGATTTTTGTACCACTTGGAATATATGCAGGAATTTTATTTGAAAGTTGGATTTTTGGAAAAAAACTTTCTTATTTTTCTTAATTAGTTTAGTGATTGAAGGACTTCAATTTATTTTAAGAGTTGGGGCTTTTGATAATGCAGATGTAATTACCAACACCTTTAGGCGGAATAATGGGATTAATGATATTTAAAGCAATTGAAAAAGTATTCAAAAATAATCTGAAGGCACAAAAATTTATAAATATAATTGCAGCTATAGGAACTGTGTTAATGATTTTATTGTTATTATTACTAATATTAAAGATGCTGCCAGTAAGATATCAATTATGATAAATTCAAGGCATTACAAGCAACAGGTTAGTATCAGCAGTTTTATTTTCCGATCTGCAATTTTAGAAACAGCCATTTTTTACTTACAAAATATTGTTCCAAAAAAATGCAAAAAATGCTGAATAATAGTATTACAGCAACTAATTGCAACAAGGTTAAATAAGCCTGTTGTTTCAGCACCATCAGTAAAGGATAATGCAGCAGGTAAAGTGCATAGCTGCCGGTACCAATTCTGTAAAAAAGAAAATTAAATACATTTTCCAAAGCGGCAACAATATTCCCTGGTAATTTTTTTCTTACAGAGTAAAGCAGGTAAACCCCGGCAGAAATACAGGCGCCAAAAAATAATAAATAGCTAGTTGCTGTTGGCTTTGTATAATAGATTGCTCCTGTAGAAATCGTCAGCAATAGCAATAAAATAATATCGGTAGATTGCCTTTTTCTTTCGATGCAGGTGGCCGCAATAAAAAATCCTCCGTACCAAACATAGAAAAGCGTGGCAAAAGCAATGTATGGTACAAAAAACTGTTTATTCAAAAATGTACAAGTCAATGAAATGAAGAAAGACAAAACCAATGCTACCCGGTTTATGGGCATAGTGAGTTTTGATGATTTATACCAATTAAGTAAAATCAATAAAAATACTGGCATAAAAAAATAATAAAACATCTCAAACGATAAGGACCAAAACGGGCCATTATCGCCATAAGGAGCAAACCAATTGCCCTTGTACGATTTTGAAGATTGCAGAAAGAAAATATTCCCTAATAGGGTTTTTAAACTAAAGTCGTCATTTACATAAACTGTTTTAATAAACAGGCCACAAACAAAAGTAAACAGCATGGCAAAATAATACAACGGCAATATGCGCTTTAACCTTCGGTATGCATAATAACTAAAACTACCGGAAGTTACAGGCAAATCATTTTTCAAACTCAGGTAAATACAAAATCCCGAAAGAAAAAAGAAAAGCATTACCGCCTTTAGGTTTAAATCGGATATAAATTGAAAAATTACTAATAACCATGCAGGAAATTTGCCTTCAAACAAAGACGGGAATCTTGTAAATACATGATGGAAAAATACCATAATAGCGGCTAACCCACGTATACTATCTAAAATTTTTATCCGCTTCACTTATATAATTGTTGTAGTAAATATTGCTTTAATTGATATCTCTATTTATTAAAAAAGACATGGCATCAATTCAAATTAATACTTTTCCTGCAAAAAAGTACTGTCATTTTTAAAGTGCATGATTATGTGTATTAATTTTTATAAAAAATAATGAAAGTCTGTAACACCTTCCCTTTATTAATAATATTCTCTGACCCCCCAAATAAACAGACATTATTATTGGAACATTATTTTGCATTATTTCCATAGATATCAATGCCAAAATCAACAAATGGTTTTGCATAATAAACAAAAAATACAGACAATTCCTTTCTTGTTATTGGTCTTGCCATATCAAAATTATCAAGGTGCAATGTATCTTTCCAAAAGGTGGCATCAATAGCATAATGTGAGTCATTCTTTGAGTAAGGTTTAGTGCTGGCTTGGTTATCAGCAGAATGCTGGAAGTATGCATCCATTAAATTTTTTGCACCCCCAATAGTAAGCCATTCGTCTTTTGCTGTGACAGAAATTTTTCTGCTAAAATATTGCTGTAAATTTTCTTGAACATCTGCATTTTTAATGGTACTATCAGGATAAAAAAAAGTTTTATTCTCCCAGTCAATACTTTTCCCCACACCTGCAATAAGGCCGATTGCACCGGCTTTCTGTGTGGCTTCCCAGGCGGGATCATATGGATCAACATCGCAGAAAGGCAGCAGGTAACATTTCAGTTTTAGCAACTCTTCCTGCACTTCTCTTACCGGTATATTCCGGGGCGATAATTGCTTTGCAATACATTGCGCTGCCATTACTCCGGCAGCCTGCCCGGTTAGTAAAATAACCGGCTGTAAACGGGTAGCTCCATTGGCAATATTGCTAACAGAAATTCCTTTTTCACAAACAATCAAATGATCTATTTTTTCAGGTATCAATGCCCCGAGGGGAATATTAAAAGAAGGCACTTGTGGAAATACAATTAGTGGTACTTTACCAGGATACTGCCCATGGTGATGGTCAACAGGATAATCCCCTACAGCAATACCTGTTTTATACAGGTTATATTGATAGGGATTTTTTATGTAATTAATGTTAAGCCTTATCAACCCCCGTACCCTTCTGCCTTCACGATGGTATGGTATCAATGCCATACCACTGCTGACTTCATCCTCTGCAAATCCAATATTTTTATACCCTAATTCAGTCTGCAAAAAATAAATAAATCCCAAAGTTTTATTTTTTGCACTTACATAAGCGGCTTCACGTTGCAGTGGTTTCATTTTTATTACATTCAGGTAGTAATCATTACCATGAATTGGCCAATTAAGCATGTATTTGTGTTGTAATGTATCCGTAGTTGTTAGTTTGCCATAATCCAGCACAGTTTGTGTATTTAATTTATAAGGTTTGTCATTACATGGAGCATCGCTGGTACTGCAATAATATTTTGCCGCAGAATAGTCTTTTGGCATTGCAATGGTTTTATCAGCATCTTTTCCATAATCTTTTAAAATGGCGGTCCAGGTTAAATCCTGTATGATATCATTCTTTCCTGGCGCTGCTATTTCACCACTATATTTTGTGGTTTCCATACCAACATCGTACAAGGCCCCGGCAGATGCAAATACATCGCCAAGTTCAGTAGCATCAATAACAATGGCGGCATGCACAATGAGGTGTTCTCCTTTTACATTTATAAATTCTGCGCCGGTAATTTTGTTTGCCATAACAATGGATTTATCAAAATACCAATTGTACAATACAGTTAGTTTTTTTTCATTGGCTGCCCAGGCTTTAAAAATGCTATCGCCAACATGCGGTTCAAAACAGGTATTGCTTACCCAACCACTTGCTAAATTGGAACTGCCATAATGCAGATGCAACGCCACCTTAAACTGCTGCCAAATACCACTTTTTAGCCCATCATTGCCATCAGTACAACTAACTGCGGCAGCAGTTAACATACCCCCAAGCATATTTGTTTGTTCTACAATAACAGTTTTGGCTCCGCTTCTTGCAGCCTGTAAACCAGCGGCTGTCCCTCCTGTACTTCCCCCAACTACCAACACCTGTGTATTCATTACAATTATTTTGGCCTGCAATTGTAACACCGTTCCAATCACTAATAAGGAGTAAAAAAATAGTTGCTTCATAAACTAAATATACAATTACAATGCGACTAATTGGAGCGAAACAAAATGGATAAAATAAATAGTTGTAATTAATTTAATTGGAGAAAAGTAAATGGTAAAATGTAGTGTTAGAGGTACTGCAACGGAAAATCTTATCGATATTACAACTGGGAAAGTTCATTCCTATCTTAATAAAACGCTGATGCCCTTTTTATAATAAACAACACCATCTACGCCAACACATTCTAATACCCATACGACTGTTTGCACCCCTTGCGGTAATCCTTTAAAAGTTCCATCCCACCCCAGGTTATTAGCTTTTGTTTCAAATAACGCTGTCCCTACACGGTTAAATATTCTAAAATAACCAATCTCTTTTACCCCTTTTAATATTGGCCGTAAATAATCATTTATGCCATCATTATTTGGACTAAATGCACTGGGCACATATACTTCAACACTCTTTACCGTTTTTACAAGTTGTGTATCAACTGTAATACATCCTGCATTGGTTGTAATTTCAATTGTATACAATTTATCAGATGCTCCATTAAATTTAGGTGTAAAACTTTCAGGATTATCAAGGCTGGTTGACGGGTTCCATAAAACATTTGCACCAATTGGTCTCGCATTTAATACAAGCGGGCTGTTAATAATAGCATATACGGGTGGAAAGATAATTCCCGGTATTGCATTCTCAATAGCGATAGCCTGCTTTGGTGAAAATACTTTGCAGCCCTCATCATTCATCAACATGGCATAATAAACTCCGCTCTCAGTAACCCGGTATGTTGGCTCACGGGCCCCACTGATTAAAATATCATCTTTAAACCATTGCATATTTTGAACAGGTTGTACTTTTAAAACAGCACTATCGCCACTGCCAATACAATAAGAGGACTTACCAACTATTTTTATAGAACTGTCAATTATAGAAGTCTTTACAATTACTGTATCGCTATAAATGCAACCACCTCCAATTGTTTTAGTGGTTAAAATGTAAGCGGTGGTTTTATCGGGGGTAGCAAATGGATTGCCAATTTCGGGATCGTCTAAACCGGTCTGTGGTTTCCAGGTATATACTAAACCGTGTTTGGAAATAGCACCAATTTGAACAGGTGTTTGATTACAGACAGAAGTGTCTCTTCCTGCATTTACCTGAATAACCAATGTGTTTTTAAAATTAGCATAATAAATATTTGTACAGCCATATCCTGGATAAGGATCTAGCTGTACTGCTAAAACTGAGCCTGCCACAGGGGGTGGCTTTAACCTGATAATTTGTTCGCTATCCAATACAGTTGTTAATGTACTATCACTGTACCAGGTATAGTTTGCATAACCATCCGGTGCCGTTACAGAAATCACACTATCATCTGCACAATAAGTGGTGCCGGGTAAATTTCCGCTGCAGTCGGAGTTTACATCAATATAGGCATATCCAAAATGCCTTTCAAAAACACAATCCCCTGTTTTAAAAGATACCCTGATTGTTTTACCGGCATTGCCCGATAAATTAACAGATGCTGTTGTCCATGGTTTATACAATACAGCTGTAGTGTCTGGGTGAATAAATACACCTGATGTTTGAAACCCCGGAAGCGATGAGCCAATTGCAATATAGGTAACTGAACCGCAACTAATCACGGAATCATCAGTAACATTATAAACCTCAATTTCCATCCGCGGCTGTTCATTTTTCTTATGATGGGGCGCCTGCAACACTACGGCATAATTATACACAAACGAATAGGTGTTTTCGTTGGCAGGTATTGTAAATTCGTAGGATATTCCTTCTGCCGAGCCACCGGATATCAAAGAACTTCCCAGCTTTATTGAATGCCCGCTGCCATTGGGGCAATTAACAGGGAAATGTCCATATATATCCTGGTCATGTGTACCGGCGGTGAAGATCGTATGATGGCCAATAACGGGCCCATTGGATGGCGTGAGTTGGATTGCATTACTATCACCAATTGCTATTGAATACCCGGTATAGCAAATCCATCCTTCAAAAGTTCCTTTTTCAAAATCAATATTTGGTGGACAGCTTTGTGCATGTATAGTTGAATAAAAGAGGAGACAAATTATATTAGCTAAGAATAATATCAATAAGCTATAAGGCCGCTTTTCACTTTTATATTTGTAGCCAAAATATTGCATTTTTAAGTTTATGTTCAAACAGTAAATTACTCAAAATTGAATATTTAAATTACACCTAAAACAGCAAAAAAGTTCTACTAATTCTTACTGATTCTATATAAATTTCCACCATCTGTAACCGCAAACAATTTACCATTGCTTTGGGCTACATCACGAAACCTTTCTTTTTTATCTAATAATAAACTTTCTTCACCGCCCACTTTATTATTTTCAATTACAAGCCTTACAATCTGGTTACTGCTCAGGCAGCCAATGAAAAGATTATTTTTCCATTCAGCAATTGAATCACTGTTATAAAACACCATACCACTGGGCGATACAACGGGGTCCCAATAATATACCGGTTGCTCCATTCCTTCTTTCTGCTGAATGGCATCGCCAATTTTATTTCCGTCATATTCAATACCGTAGGTAATTACCGGCCAGCCATAGTTTTTACCAGGCTTAATAAGATTCAGTTCATCCCCGCCACGTGGGCCAAATTCAGCTTCCCATAATTCGCCTGTAGCAGGATTAATATCAAGGCTTTGAGGATTGCGTATGCCGTAAGCATAAATTTCAGGCATAGCACCTTGCTGATTTAAAAAAGGATTGCCCGGTGCTGGTTTACCTTCTTTTGTTATTTTAAATATTTTTCCAATTCCTGCACTTAATAACTGGGCCTGCTTTCTTCCTTCTAAAATTGATCTTTCCCCGGCAGTTACAAAAAGATACCCGTCTTTATCAAAAACAAGGCGTGAACCAAAATGATTATTAGTGTTGGGGAGCTCTGGTGTTGCACGAAAAATTACAACTGGGTTTTGTATTGTTAATTCATCCCCAGACAATTGCCCTTTGGCTATTGCAGTAAGATTACCATTAGCAACCTTTTCAGAAAATGCCCAGTAAATGGTTTTATTTTCAGCAAATGAGGGATCAAGTGCAACATCCAGTAAACCGCCCTGTCCGCCATCATCAACCGCCGGAAAACCAGTTACCTTTTTAAGAATTGCACCATCGGCAGAAAGAATCCTCATAAAACCCGATTTTTCTGTAGTGAGCAATCTGCCATCTGGCATTGGAATAATTGCCCAGGGCCGCCCTAAATTTTCTGCAATTTTCTCTACTTTATATGGTGTAGCAGTTATTATTTTCTTTATTCTTGTTTGCCCTACAAATGCAGGTTTATAATCCGTATTGGGTTTGTCTTTTTCTGAAGCACCATTTAACGTTTTATCATTTTTGTTGGTGCAACTGGTAATAGCAGCAGCAGTGACTACTATTGAAATGGAGAGAAAGAAAGATTTTAGGTTCATATAACTAATTTTTAATTTGGCATGGAATAAATATTAAAGTTAATTTGTATAAACTATCTCTGCCTGTAAAAGTTTTTCGGTTGTAAAAAATAAATTACCCTGATTATAGTGAAAAAACCGGACCCAGACTATTCATGTAATGAACAATGCATAATTAATTATCTACATTTTTTATAACCGGCCGTTTATCGTTAATATCCCGTTGTTCATATTGCAGCTTAAATTTTTGCAGGTCGGGTTTATGCTGCCGTTGGCGGTGCAATTCGTATTGATAAACAGTTTGACCCAATTGGTATAGAAAGGGCCAGCCAATTGTTTCGAAATCATATTTATCATCATTCAATATGCCATCGCTGTTTACATAAAGCGTTGAGCTAAGCATAAATTCTACTTTATTTTTAAAGTCAACAACATACGATACATCTATTAAAAATCCATAAGCCCAGCCAACCTTGTTGAACACACGTATATATGATGGTACCTGGTGGCTGTCATTTTTAAAATAAAATTTTACATAACTGTCATAATACTGGTTACTATCATATTTTGGATAATTTGTTTCTGCCGGGTATTGAGAAAGGTATTGGTAAAGAAATTTATAATCATCATCACTTAAATTAAATCGTTGTTTTGCCGGTACCGATAAAGGAAACAAGACCGATTGCAGCATCTGCTGTAAATATTCCAGCGGAACATTATTGGCTTTTGTAAAATCAATAGGTTCATTCACCAGGCTATCACGACTGTCATAATGCGCTTTTCCCAATTTTATGGATCTTCCAAAGTAAAATGAATCTGTATTGTGAGTAGCAGGTTGCATATAAATTAAACTGCCATCTTCCTTTATAAAACGAAATGGATTTGTGTGACGGTTTTCTTCCTCACTTAAACCAAGAAACTGCCTGGTAATGCGTAAACTTTTATAGCCTTTATCATGCAGGTTTCTGTTAATTGTCTGCTGGCCGGTAAATTCGTATAGGCGGTTATAGGCATCGTTGTCACTTATCAAAAAAGCCTTTTTAATATAATGTGCTATTGAGGGCCGCATATTTTGGGCAGTACTGTCTGTTGTAACTGCGGTTTGTTTTATATAGTTACTGTCAATCTGCAGCCGGGTATATTTGTCTACATTTTTTTTCTGCAAACCATTTAGTTTTTCCAAGGCCAGCAAGGCAAGGGGAAGTTTAACTGTAGAAGCAGGATTAAAATAAAGATTGGTATCTGTATTAAAATAATAATTTTTAAAACAAGGCTTATTATTCTTATCCCTGTTTATTTGTGTATAAACAATCTGTAAACGAAAGCTGTCTTTTTGTTGTACAACCTGCTGTACAAGCGCATTGCCGTTGCGAAGCAGCATGTTTTGTAATAGCGTATCTGTTTTTGGCTGGGCAAAAACCAGCAGGCTTGCAATTAAATAAAAAAGCAAAAAGCATACTCTCATTATATTGAAGTTAAGAAAACCCGTGCATATCATAATGCTCATCTGTTGTTCTCATTCTTTCAGCTATGTTGAAAAATTACAAATAGCCGATAATGATTCTTATTGTATTTTTATTAAAAATAAGTAATCATGGCTAAAATTATCAGGAGAAAATTTTTAACTATTGCAGCAGCAATGGCAGCAGGAACTGCGGCTTCAGCTATTCCAGTACATACAAAAGGCGACAAAAAGCAATTGGTGCATCATGTATTTTTCTGGTTAAAAAATCCTGATTCAATTGCCGACAGGGATAAACTGGTGGAAGGTGTACAAACACTGCAAAAAATTGAGACCATCCGTAAGTTACATGTAGGCGTACTTGCCAGTACAGAAAAACGAGATGTTGTTGACACCAGCTGGCATGTATCTGAATTAATGTTTTTTGATGATACTGAAGGGCAGAAAACATACCAGGATCATCCTATACACCTTGCATTTATTAAAAATTACGGGCACTTATGGAGCAAGGTAATTGTGTATGATGCAATGGATGTGTAATGTAAAATACAATCGGAAAATATTAAAAATTACACAAATTAATTATAGTACCAGGTGTACTGTGAGTCTATTTACATATTTAGGAATATAAAAAGAGTGAGGAATGGCCAGCCAATAAAAGCATTTACAACAATTACAAAAACACTATAGATTTTCTTTGTTGACCACATCCAAATCTACCTGAAATTCAAATAGTAGTTTGTATAAAAATTCCATAAAAAAACAATAATCGTAGCTGCAAGTTTTGCCATATAAAAGTTCCATTTAAGTTTTTGATGAAATAAATAGACAAACCCATTGTTAAGGAAAAGTCCAATAACACCAAAAAGAAAAAATTTCCCAAATTCCTGCTGCCAATGCGGATTAGCACTTTTAAAAGTCCAGATTCTGTTGATGATATAATTATTGATTATAGCCAGCACGAAGCCGATAGAGCTGGCTAAATATTTGTTCAGTTTCAATTTTTCTTTGCAGAGCCATGTAGTACCAAAATCAATACCCATACCTAATAAGCCTGTACTTCCAAACTTTATTATTTTAAAAAAAGTTTCAAACATAATTATTTTTTAAGAGTGCATTTGGCTAATACATATTTTTCTGTTTGCTCCTTCCTTGTTTCCTCATCGATAAATTCCTTATTCAGTCTTGTAATACGAAAATATTCAAAACTGTTTAGTATTTCTGTTTTCACATTCATTGTATCTATTTTTTGCACTGATGAAAGGTTCCCAAAAACAATGATTGAACTGTCTTGCTTTAGAAAATCAGCGGCGGTAATTATTTCCCTTCGCTGCACATTGCACCGTGAATAAAATTCGTAAGGGAAATTATTGCAGTTAAGCATTACTGTATTTTCAACTTTTTTATTTTGATTGAGCCAACGTGCAGCAATCATGCCTGCATCGTATCTCATCAGTTCTGTATAAATAAATGTCTTAATAAAAAACGATGTAAGAAGAGCAAAACAAATCCCTCTTTTTATAAAGCGGGTAAGCAAATCTTCAGCAGGCAGCCATATAAATGCAGTTGTTGTAACAACTATACAGGCAATTAATAAAACCGGGTTTTCAAATTTAAAAAAAATAATTACCAGCACTATGGTTGCAATCAAAACAATATAAACAATCCAGGCAGTAATATTGAGGGTTTTAATTGTTTTTCTGTTCTGCAATTTCAAAAGCCACGCAGCGCAGATAATTGAAAAATGCGGAAAGAGAATAACGATATAATGCGGCAATTGAAATTTGGATATAGAAAAAACAATAAAGGTAACAAGTGCTGACCCTGTAATAATTACTTTTTCAGTCCTGATATTTTTTTTAATTGATTTAAAAACAGAAACCGATGCTGCTATAAGCACAATACTCCAGGGAAGAAAGGCCCACAATATTGTGTGAAGAAAAAATAAAGGATCCCCCTTTCCCTTTATAGGACCAGTATTGAAAAAGCGGCCAAACTGGCTGTCCCAAAAGAAAAACTTTATGCCCGAAACATTTTGCTTTCCCCAAACTATTTTTTCCGGATGTAAATCAAACTGTGCATATAAGCAATATAATTCCGGAGTAATAAAAATTAAAGTAAGCAAAACAAGTGCATACCATTTTAAGTTTGCAAACTGTTTCCATTGTTTGGTAAAAAGCCAGTGCATAAAAAATCCCGCAACTATAGTTACTAAAACAAATATCCCTTTTGTAATAACTGCCATTGCGCAGAACAATGCGGCTGGCCATACCTTTATCCATGTATCATCTTTATACAATTTATATAAATGAAAAATGGCTGCTACAATAAATGCTGTTAGATAACCTTCGGCACGTACATCGAAATTTGCAAGTATCAGGTGGAGTGATGTAATAAAAATAATAGTTGCTACCTGTGCAGTTGATTTATCATAGAATGTATTAGCAAGTATATAGGTGTAATAAACTCCCACAAGCCAGCAAAGAAATGATGGCAGTTTATATGCAAAAGAATTGATACCGAAAATTTTAAAACTTATGGCCGTTAGCCAGAAGGGAAGATGGGGCTTATCAAGCCAATCGCCGCCATATCCAATTAGGTTTATCCAATCGCCCGATAAAGCGATATGTTTTGCCACTGATGCATAGAGGGCACTATCCTGGTCCATAATATCGGTGAAAAGAGAAACAGCATTAAGGGCAATTCCTATTAACAGGAAGAGTAGAAAATACTCATTTATATTTTTCTCTGATTGTTTAAACATCAAGTATTAGAAATTAAAAGTGTGTAAATTTTTATTGCCTGATTGTAATTCACAACAACCTCATAGTAGTTAAAAAACATCATTAAATTGTTTAAGTACTCCAAATTCTATAGCTTCGGCTCATCTATTATCAATTGATAAAAAATTGCGGATAAAAATCTTCATTCCAGGTAATGTTTGCATAAATGCCTATAAGGCTGCAACCAATATTAATGAATGGAATTCAGCTTTCATTATAGCCCTTAAACCTATTAATAACAATCATCTTATTTGTCTAAAAATAAATTTTATTACGCTTCTGTTACAACTTCAGTGGCCTTTTTAAGAAAGGTCTTTAAAGTCTATTTGTTATTGTAAGATAATACATTAACATACATTTAAAAAACCACTTTTAAGTAGAGGGCGCTTTAGTGCTTAACACTTTGTTTTTACAGCCACAATGAATAACCCAATCTTTGTATGATAGCTCATAAGACAGCACACCTGAGCTGATAAAATTTATTACAAAAGATGGAACTGATTTGCCGGCTTTGCAGCAAACTTTTCTTAAAGAAGGTCAAAATTTTGGCATTTGTGAAACAGGGGATTTTGAATTTAAACCTTTAAAAGCCGGTGTATACTATTTGCATTTCAAATATGCAAATGTTTTTTTTACCTGGACTCAGAAATGAATAGTGACTGAATGAAAGAAAAATTAATTGTTTAATAGCTTTTTAGTGATCGATAAAATCAGTATTTAGCAGTTTCTATTTTATCACAAAAGATATGCATGGTGTGGATGCCAAACTTGAACACAGTATTTCTTTTTGTATTATCTTTCCACTATTAAACTCAACAACTACTATGATTAAGTTTGTTAACTCCCGGATTGTTCTTTTTTCAGTTATTATCCTGTTACTGCCCACAGTTATCCGGGCACAGGTAATACAAATGAACTCACCAAACAACTCAGTTGATTATAAAAAATTAGCTATGATCGATGGATTGGTAAATGATTACATTGATAAAAACTGGCTGACAGGCGCTGTTTCTATTGTAATCAAGGATAATATGGTGGTGCAATACAAAGGGTATGGCTATGCAGATGCAGATACAAAAAAGCCGATGCAGAAAGACCAGATATTCCGTATCATGTCTCAAACAAAAGCCATCACCAGTGCAGGTATTATGATCTTATATGAACAGGGGAAATTACTATTAGATGAGCCTGTTTCAGATTTTATTCCTGAATTTAAAATCCCTGTTGTGCTGGATAAATTCAATGATGCCGATACTACTTACACCACTGTTCCGGCAAAAAGAGAAATTACTTTTCGTGACCTGCTTACGCATACTTCGGGGCTTGATTATACAGATATAGGAAGTTCAAAAGTTCAGGCTATCTATACAAAAAATCATATTCCGTCAGGACTTGGTTATTTTGATGCCAATCTGCTGGAAAAAATGAAGGCTCTGGGTAAATTACCTTTAAGTTTTCAGCCGGGTGAAAAATGGCAATATGGATTGAACACGGATTTGCTGGGTTGTTTGATAGAAGTGATCAGCGGTGTGAGCCTGGAAAATTTTTTAACTAAAAATATTTTTGAACCACTTAACATGAAGGATACTTATTTCAATGTACCAGCTTCAAAAGCAAACCGAATGACGACAGTTTATACTGAAGATTCTTTGCATCATGTTATTAAGTGGAATCACACATTCCGCCATATTGATCCTGATTATCCCCTTATGAACAAACATTATTTCTCTGGTGGGGGAGGGCTTTCCTCCACTACTTTTGATTATGCAGTTTTTATGCAGATGCTGCTGAATGGCGGCACCTACAACGGACACCAAATACTTTCAAAAAGAACGGTGGAAATGATGACCAGCGGCCAGTTAAAAGAAGGTATGTTTGGTGACGACAATATGGGTTTAGGCTTTGGTCTTACTCTTGAAAAGACAGCAGCCAGGGGGCCACGTTATGCAGGCTCCTTCGCATGGGGCGGATATTATGGCACTACGTACTGGGCCGATCCCAAAGCGCATCTCGTTTGTCTTTTTATGACGCAGCAGAATCCAAATAGTCATGGCGATGTGGAAGCCAAATTTGAAGCGATTGTTTATTCCAGTCTTAAATAACAAGTGTATTCTTTATCCGTAGCTGCGGTCGGCAATTTCAACACAGATTTTTTTATCGCAGATTACCTACAAGACGCTGGGGTGACTGAAACCTATGTTGATGTTTTCATTTACTAATGCTGAGGGCGCCAACAGTTCGCCTTATTTCAATTTTCTTATTTCCTTCAATCCACTCTTTTACTTCATCAATATTGATAAGTTCAATTACTTCATCAGGAACATCAAGTGTAAATTCAAATGCAGGAAGCAGTAAACGCAATTTGGGGGTAAGACGGAAGCCATCAAATAATTTTACGAACTGCTGCGCAATCAATGGCATCGGTATTTTTAATTCTTTTTCAAAATAAATTCCAAACGGATGAATGCTGTAATCAGTAATATAAACACCTGGAAAAATATCCATCAAAGCAATTGCAATAGCGCAATTATTTCCAATTTTATCAATATTATTATCGATTCCGCAATTTTTAGCATGCCTGATGATTTCCTTTGTAATTGCGATTTTAAATTGTGTCGGCATGATTATTTGCTTTAAGTATTTTGATGTTTAAAGTTAATTTATTTCTACCTTATAACCATGTTTGGGTATATTCATCAACAACTTAATATTTTTAATGGATTTGCCTCCTTAAGCTGCCTCTAATTATATTTTAGGCTTAGCGAATTATGCGTATAATTAAAATTATTCCCGGTTAGCCTGAACAAGACACAACGGCGGCTCACGAGATTCGTTGTTGTGTTTAGGTTGAGAGATGCAACACCAACAAGGGCAAAAAGGCTTTACTGGTTAAAGCTTCGGCCGTTGGTCAACAAGACACAACGGCGGCTCACGAGATTCGTTGTTGTATTTAGGTTGAGGGGAGGAACACCAATAAGGGCGAGGAGCTTGGGGTGAAACTCCTATTGCTTACTCGACTGCACGCCGCGGCCTAATTATTAGTGACTTTAATCTTGCCAAAAATATCCCGATAAATATATCCTCCAATAAGTATGTTTATTATTCCAATAGCCCCAGAAGAAATTGAAAAAACATTAAAGTCACCAATAATAAAGTAGATAAAATATAATATTGAAGCCAAGGCACATGTTGTTGCACAAGAACTATAAAAAAAATTCATTCTTAGAACTAATTTATTTTGGAGTCGAAAAGCTATTAATATAATGCCGACAACAAGGGATAATAAGTCAACTACCATTAACACTATTATAGGTAAGAATTCAAGATTTGTGGGGGTCAAACATGACGTAATAAATATTAAAATTAACAGAAAGATTGTACTAAGAATATGAACATGTCTCTCGTCTATCCCAATTTTAAATTTTTCAATTAGATTCATATTATTAGGGTTCTGTCACAATTAGCCGGAATCAATTCAATTTTCCAATTAGATACATTTTCGATATTATAGTACACAGTGGCGTGCGAAGTTTGTATTTACGCAACTTCAAATAATTATAAATATTTACAAACGAATGTAACTATTTAAAACAGCAAATATATCTACACGTCAATAAAAGTTCAGTAATGCTATATGCTAAAAGTGTGCGACGCCAATGAAGTTGCACATAGCTTCTTAGTCCGGACAAAAATAAAAAACCCACTTCCTGAGAAGTGGGTTTGTATTAAAATGCTTTCGCAAAATATTAATAACGGTAATGATCAACCTTAAATGGTCCTTCTTTTGGCAAGCCTAAGTAAGCACTTTGTTCAGGTGATAAAACATCTAATACCACACCAATTTTTGCAAGGTGTAAACGGGCAACTTTTTCATCCAAAACTTTTGGTAACACGTACACTTTGTTTTCGTATTTACCAGGGTTGCACCACAATTCAATTTGTGCTAAAGTCTGGTTGGTGAAAGAAGCGCTCATTACAAATGATGGGTGGCCTGTTGCACAACCAAGATTTACCAAACGGCCTTCAGCTAAAATAATTACATCTTTACCTTCAATGGTGTACATATCAACCTGTGGTTTGATGGTATTTTTGGTATCGCCATAATTAGCGTTTAACCATGCCATGTCAATTTCAATATCGAAGTGACCGATATTACAAACGATGGCTTTATCTTTCATTAAACGAAAATGTTTTTCAGTGATCAGGTCGCGGCAACCAGATGCTGTAACAACGATGTCGGCCTCTTTAACAGCTTCAATCATTGGCTTTACTTCAAAGCCATCCATGGCAGCCTGTAGCGCACAGATTGGATCAATTTCAGTAACTATAACACGGCAGCCTGCACCTTTTAATGAAGCAGCTGAACCTTTACCCACATCTCCATAACTACCAACAACGGCAACTTTACCGGCCATCATAACATCAGTAGCACGGCGAATGGCATCTACCAGGCTTTCTTTACAACCATACTTATTATCAAATTTAGATTTGGTAACAGAATCGTTTACATTGATAGCAGGCATTGGTAAAGTACCTTTCTCCATTCTTTCGTACAAACGGTGAACACCTGTAGTAGTTTCTTCTGATAAACCTTTGATGCCGGTTATCAGTTCTGGATAAATATCCAATACCATATTGGTTAAATCTCCACCATCATCCAGTATCATGTTAAGCGGACGGTCAGCACCACCAAAGAATAAAGTTTGTTCAATACACCAGTCAGATTCTTCCTGTGTTTGTCCCTTCCAGGCAAAAACACCAATACCAGCAGCGGCAATTGCAGCAGCAGCCTGGTCCTGCGTAGAAAATATATTACAGCTGCTCCATTTAACTTCGGCGCCAAGGGCAATCAACGTTTCAATTAAAACAGCGGTTTGAATGGTCATGTGTAAGCAACCGGCAATGCGTGCACCTTTTAACGGCTGGCTTGGTCCGTACTCTTCTCTTAATGCCATTAAGCCCGGCATTTCGGCTTCGGCTAAACGGATTTCTTTTCGGCCCCAACTTGCAAGGCTGATATCTGCAACCTTATTTTTAAGGCTGAAATCGATTGAATTTTGTGTTATGGTTGACATATTTTTTAATTTAGGATACAAATGTACAATTGTAGTAGAATATTCTATACAATTATATAACTTTGGGACAAAGAGTATTAAAAACACATTATTACAGAATAAAGAACTTTTATACAATGCCAAAAGCTGCTACAAAAGAAGATTCAACTGCTGGTCAGATTTTACTGGACAGCAAGGATATGGCCATATTGCACCTGCTGCAAAAAAATGCAAGAATTACGGTAAAGGAAATAAGCGACCAGATGCACCTGAGTACTACACCGGTGCATGAACGCATTAAGCGTATGGAAGCTGGCGGGGTGATAAAACAATATGCAACTTTATTGGATCATGCCAGCGTAAAAAAAGGATTGATGGTAGTTTGCTATGTATCGCTGAAAGAACATAGCAAAAAAGCGGGCGTAAAATTTATTGATACCATGCAGGCATTAAATGAAGTAATTGAATGCTACAGCATTTCCGGTGAATTTGATTTTATGCTAAAGGTGGTATGTGAAGATATGAATGCCTTTTACGATTTTCATGTAAATAAATTAAGCCAGATTGAAAACATGGGTAAAGTGCAAAGTGTGTTTGTGATGGGAATTATTAAGCAGACACACCAGTTGGTGTAGAATGCTCACTAATTATATAAATGAAAATCGAAAGGGTGGGAGCGACTTTTAACAAAACATAATTTCATCATATTTTTCAGGCTGCTGAGAAAGGGTTATTTTAGATTAAATTTTTTATATGAAGCAATATATCAATTCAGCCATCATTGCAATAGCAATCATTACGGGATTTTTTGTTATAGCAGCTGCTTATAAGTATAAATTTAAATCCAGTGAAAACATTACCGTTACCGGGCTGGCAGAAAAAGATTTTAGCAGCGATCAAATCGTTTGGACGGGTAACTATAGCCGTAAGATGATGGATTTAAAAAGCGCATACTCGTCACTGAAAGAAGACGAAGGAAAGATAAGAACCTACCTGAAAGGCAAGGGAGTAGCTGATGTGGAAATGGTTTTCTCGGCCGTTTCAATCGATAAAGAGTTTAATACGAAATACGATGCCGAGGGCAAACAAGTTGGAAGCGAGTTTACAGGTTTTAATCTTAAACAGAATGTAACCGTCGATTCAAAAGATATTATTAAGGTAGAAACAATTTCGAGAGAGGTAACCGAATTGATTGAAAGTGGTATTGAATTTAATTCTTCTCCTCCGTCTTATTATTATACCAAATTATCTGAACTTAAAGTAGACCTGTTGGCCAAAGCCAGTGCTGACGCAAAGCAACGTGCAGAAACAATCGCAAAAAATGCGGGAAGCAGTTTAGGTAAAATTAAAAAAGCTACCATGGGTGTTTTTCAGATAACCGGGCAAAACAGCAACGAAGATTACAGTTATGGCGGGGCATTTAATACCAACGCAAAAAATAAAACGGCTTCTATTACGGTGAAGATTGATTTTGCGGTGGAATAATGTTAACCAGATATCATTTTTAAAAATTCCTCTTTTTTCCTCCTGGCAACTTCTATTTCTGTGCCATCCTGCATCATTACCCTGCCACCATTGCTACGCAGGTATTTTTGAATATAATTTAAATTGATAAGGTGCGAATTATGCACCCTGTAAAAGTGATAGGGCACAAGCATATCTTCAAAATCTTTTAATAGCTTAGTTACCATTAGTGTGTGTTTGTCCTGGAAATATATCTTGCTGTAATTGCTGTTTGATTCTATGTGCAATATGTTTTTAATAGGAATAAATTCCAGCCCTTCAGAAGTAGAAATAGCTATTTTATCATTCTGCGATTTTTTATCGTTTAATGATGATTTAAGGATATCTATTTTTTCTTTGGTTTGATAATTGTGTATTTTATTCAGCCGCTCAACCGCCTGCTGCAGTTCTTTTATGGCAATAGGTTTTAGCAGGTAATCAAAAGCTGCAATTCGTATGGCTTCTATTGCATAATGATTATAAGCTGTTGTAAATATAATTTCAAATTCAACTTCTTTCAATTCTTCCAGCATTCTAAAACCGCTCATTTTCGGCATTTCAATATCTAAAAAAATCACATCTGGTTTGTGGTAATTGATCAGCAATATTGCATCCTCTGGTTTTTGCGCCGTTGCAATAACATGTATTGATGGGCAAAATTCTGCCAGTTTTTGCTGCAGGTTTTGCAAGCTGCTTAATTCATCGTCGATGATGATGGCTTTAATTTTTTCCATTTTAAACCAATTTTATTTTTACATCTACCCTTGTTCCACAGGGCTCGTTATTTGAATCGTACAAATCTGTAATAACAATATCTGATGCTCCTTTTTCTGTTCCATTAAAAATACGTATCCTATCTTCTGTAATGGCTATGCCTAAACTTTTATGTTGCCGTTTATTTTGCTGATTATACTCAGCAGCCTGTTGTCTTCCAATTCCATTATCTTCAATTACATACAGCAGGTGGCTGCCGTTAATAGCCGCTGTAACAGATAAAGTGCAATCAGTTCTTTCACTGTGTGCAATGCCATGTTCAATAGCGTTTTCAACAAATGGCTGTATAATAAGTGAGGGTACTTTATAATCCCCGTCTACTATTTGTGGGTTTACATAACTGGTATAAGTAAATTTATTATTAAATCTTAACTGTTGCAGGTCGATATATAATTGAAGTGCTTCCATATCCTTTGCTACAGGTATCAACTCATTTAAACTGCTATCTAAAATAGTGCGGATCAGCCTTGTAAATTTATTTAAGTAGTCACTTGCAAGCCTTTTCTCATTTTGCATCATAAAGTTTTCAATACCATTAAGGCTATTGAAAATAAAGTGGGGGTTCATCTGTGTACGCAACACCTGCATTTTTATCTCGGCAATCTTTTGCTTCAAAGTGGCTTCGGTGCGCTTTTCTTTAGCATCTGCATTTCTGTAAATAAAAAAACCAATAATGATGGCGAGTAACAAAGAAATAAGTACTGCTATTAATAAACTATTTTTAATGGCAAGGTCTTTATGTTGTAATTGTGATAATTCCAATAAATGTTTGTTCTCGATCTCTTTTCGCTTTATCATCCATTCAGATTCCTTTATTATTACATTGCGTTTATTGTTTTCTGAAAACAAAGAGTCAGCAGACTTTCGGTACATGCGGTAATAAAATAAAGAAGAGTCTTTATTTGCAGCTTGGTCATATGCCATCGATAATTGTTCTGCTGCCTTAGAAATACCTTCCATATAGCTGGTTTTACTGGCTATTTTTAAAGCACTGTCCAGCAACACTATTTTTTTTTGAACCGATATATTTTTTAGGTAAGTAGCTTCTGCAACATACACCTGAAATTGATTTCTTAATTCGGTTTCCTGCCTGGCCTTGTACATTGCTTCTTGAAAATACCATATCGCAGAATCTGTTTTATTGTTTATTGCCATTAATTTTCCAAACCCTACATAAAACTGTGATAATACATAGCTGTCATTTGACCTTAGAGCAAAAGGCATTCCCATCAATAAATGGTTTTTTGCCTCATCATATAATTTTTCTTCCAAGTCGCTTTGCTGTAATAATTCATAATTAATGGCAACACCCCGCCAGGCCTTTATTTTTATATTGATGTCAATAGCTTGCCGAGCATACTCACGGGATCTTTCAAAATCTTTAATTGTCTTGAAATTATCGCCGATATTGTTTAGTGATACCGCCTTTAGGCGCATGGCTCCGCAGGCTTCTGCATAATCAATTGCTCTAAAAAATGCCTTGTTACTTGCATCAAAGTTTGCTGAGGTATACAATAATATACCCAGATTAATTTGCGCCAGGGATTTGCCGTAAGTAAAATTTAAACTATCGCTCAGAGCTACTACTTTTTCATAATAGGCAAAAGATTTTTTTACATCATTTTCACTAAGCCGGTAACTGATACGGTGAAGGGTAATAATATATTGGGAATCGATTTTGGGATGCATTTTGATCCAGTCAGTAAGACTGTCAAGTAATTTGGTTTGAGCATAAATACCTATACAGAAAAGGCTTGTAATGAACAGGGAAGTAATTTTTTTTTGCATAGCTGGTATAAAATGCTTTTTTGTACGATTGAATATCCACGCATTTAGGAATAAAAAACCGGCTTCAAAGGCGCGGTAAATTTAGTACTTGCTAAACTATACCTTTATTAAAAATTAAAATAATTACCATTACTAAATTTATAATAAGTACTTTTTAGTTGATATTTAAGTGAATAAATATATAAAATAGTGAAAATAGATTATCTCTTTATCTTGTAAATGGCTGCTGCTATTGCGTAAGCGGATTAGATTAAAGGTCAATGACTATTTGTAAAAATGGGCTTCTGCAAAAAAAATCCCAAGTTACCTGCAACTTAAAAATGTAAAAATAATTTTCTTGTTGGTTTCATTGAGGGATTTAATTAATTTCTCCGGTTAGCAATTGCAGGTGAATAAATCAATAGCCTCTTTCTTAATTACTTTTTATTTTTATAATAATATCCACAATTTTTATTAGTGGGTGTGGACAATTTACCTAAATAGATATCCTGATAAATTTATATTTTTAGCCATCTAAAAACTGTAATATGAAATATAAATCTGGCCAGACTGTTACTCTTTTAGATACAGAATATAAGCCTGCGGGTAATGCAATTATATGCAATTATCAGGAAAGTTCGAATAAATACGAGGTTGCCTTTACGTATCCAGGCAATGAAAAGGCCGATAAAATTTCAGTACCCGAAGAACGTTTGATATTGCTGGCAGACATAGTTAATCATTAATATTTTATTCTTTTCTTAAAAGTTGATTATTTACTCCAATACTTATTTTTGACTTTTAATCAAACAGTTTAATAATTAAATCTGATTGCAGCCACCCTTATTAAATACTTCAATATTATTTAAATTGTGAATAAAATGTTTATAACATAGTATTTCTACTATTATTCACTCGTGTTCTTTCGATGTATAAAATGGTATACTACGGACTTGAATGAAATTATCACATTGAAAAAATTGCGAAATATTGCTATTGTTACCGATTGATAATAACATCATCTTTGTGTAAGAAGTTGATTGATATTAGTTATATCAATCTTATCCAATTATCCAGACTAACCGAAAAAATTTAATATCCTAATAAATAAAACCATTAAATTCAATATCGGTCAACTTCTACTTTTTTATAAAACAATACTGATTTAATATCTCCGCTTTAAATTATTCGTTGTATCCCCCAAAAGAGGCCTTTTAACAAAGGTCTTTTTTATTTGTATCTTTTATCACATTTTCAGGCTGGGGACAAAAGTTTACAAGAAATTTAAAACCCATACTTGTGTCTAGCTATAGAAAATGGCTGATTAATTTCCACCCTTCACTTCTATTGATGCTATTAAATTATTGTTCAATACATTTGGAAAATAAAATAAATAATATCACTGTAAAAATCATAATAGCATACCATTTATGCCAAATAAAAATGCAAAAAATATATTTATCCAGGGAGCTATAAATGCCGTATTTATCGCAGACAGCATTCAGAGGCATAGTGCCAAAACAGATATTGGTGCACACAATATTTTTCTTGGCCAGGTGAGAAGCGATAAGATTGGTGAGCAGGAAATAAATGCAATAGAATATACCGCTTATGAAATAATGGCCATAGAAAAGATGCAGGAAATAAGAGAAGCTATTTTTGCTAAATATGCGCTTACCTGTATGCATGTGTATCATAGCCTTGGTAAAGTAAATGCGGGTGAAATTTGTTTGTTTGTATTTACTTCTTCAAGGCATAGAAAAATAGCTATAGATGCCTGCGAGGAAACTGTGGAAAGAATAAAGCGGGAATTACCCATTTGGGGGAAAGAAATTTTTCTTGATGGAAATTATAAATGGAAAGAGAATTCCTAAGCAGGAAACATCGATCAAAAATTGCAAATAATTCGAAATTTTAATTTATTTTTTATGGCATCAAAACGGAGAAGCTTTTTACGGAATATAACACTTGGCAGCGGAGCCCTGGTAACAGGCTTTTCATCTTTTGCAAAAGTAATTGCTGATGAAACTGATCGTTTGTCGTTGAGCGATAACAAGCCCCGATCGGGCATTTTTAACATGTGCGGCTATGCGGCACCTAAAATGGATAAAGTACGGATTGGTATAATTGGTTTGGGCATGCGTGGCCCTGGAGCTGTGGAAAGGATGTCGTTTATTGAAGGAGTAGAAATTAAAGCTTTGTGTGATCAATATCCTGACAGAGTTGCTGCTGCTCAAAAAATATTACAAAAGATGGGTTTACCTAAAGCTACAGAATACAGCGGAAGTAAAGAGGCATGGAAAGAATTGTGTAACCGGCAGGATATTGACCTGGTATATATTACAACACCCTGGAGCTGGCATACACCAATGGCTGTTTATGCAATGGAGCATGGTAAGCATGCGGCCACCGAAGTGCCTGCAGCAAAGACTATTGAAGAATGCTGGCAACTTGTAGAAACGTCTGAAAGAACAAGAAAGCATTTCATGATGCTGGAAAACTGTTGCTATGATTTTTTTGAATTACTTACTTTGAATATGACAAGGAATGGTTTATTTGGAGAGTTGATTCATGCTGAATGTGCATACATACATGATTTAAGAGATTTAAATTTTAGTAAAACAGGTTATGCAGAAATGTGGCGTCTAAAAGAAAATGCCAGCCGCAATGGCAATTTATATCCAACCCACGGATTGGGGCCAGTTGCTCAATGTCTCAACATAAACAGGGGCGATCAGATGGATTACCTTGTGTCTACTTCATCGAATGATTTTATGATGGGGGCAATTGCAAAAGAAAAAGCAGAAACAGATAACTTTTACAATGAATTTAAGGATAAACACTTTAGGGGCAATATGAATACTACCGCTATAAAAACCAAAAAAGGTAAAACAATAATAGTTCAGCATGATGTGACAAGCCCGAGGCCATATTCACGAATTCATTTAATTAGTGGTACAAAAGGAATGGCCAATAAGTGGCCTGCACCACAAAAGATTTCTTTTGGTGATGAATGGATAAATGAAGTGGAATATAAAGTACTGGAAGAAAAATATACACTTCCGATAGTAAAACATATTGGTGCTATTGCAAAAAATGTAGGAGGGCATGGAGGTATGGATTTTATTATGGATTGGCGATTGATAGACTGCCTTAGAAATGGGCTACCACTTGATGAAGATGTTTATGATGCAGCATTGTGGAGTTCTATAGCACCTTTGAGTGAAAAATCTGTGAGCAATCGCTCACTCAGTATTGATGTACCCGACTTTACCAAAGGTGCATGGGAAACAAACAAGCCTGTTAATCTTACGTTAGATGGAGGTGGTAATACCGAAATAAGAAATGTGCCTGAAAATACAAGTGAAAAATTGAAAATAAAGTAGGAATATAATACGACCTGTTTCTGCTATTTGTCAATTCTTAAATTTGCATTGTCTAAAAATTTTAATTAATTATTTCGAAGCCGGCAGAGCATTTTTAGGTAAAAAATATTTATACATGGTAGTTATATCCTGTGAAAATAAGTGCATTTTTGTTCTATAAATGAAAAATTGATTTTAACCAGAGCATGAAAGTAACACTTCTTACAGTAACTTATAATTCGGAAAAATACCTGGAAGAATGTATCCATTCTGTAATTAATCAGACCTATGCCAATATTGAACATATTATCATTGATGCAAAATCTAACGATGGTACATTGGATATTATTCATCGGTATGATGACCATATTGCCAAGTGGATATCCGAAACAGATAGAGGTATGTATGATGCCATCAATAAAGGTATAGCGTTAGCAACGGGAAATATTATTGGTATTTTAAATAGTGATGATACACTGGCATCAGTAAGTGTTATTGAAGATATTGTTGGTTGTTTTAATGAATACCAGGTTGATGCAGTATATGGCGACCTTGTTTATGTGGAGCAGTTGAATATGCAAAATGTTCTTCGTTATTGGAAGGGCGTGCCTTACAAGCGCTTTCGGTTTAGATATGGCTGGATGCCTGCACATCCTACATTTTACATTCGTACTTCCCTTATAGCCGATCTTGGTGGATATGAGTCGCATTATTTTACTGCAGCGGATTATGAATTTATGGCCCGCTATCTTTTTCGTTTTCGGATCAGTGCAAGATATTTACCTAAACTGATTGTTAAGATGAGGGCAGGGGGGCAAAGTAATAAAAATATTGCAATCCGGCTAAGGGCCAATCGCAGAGATTATTTAGCTATGAAGAAAAATAAGATTCCATTTCCCTTTATTGTTTCTATTTTAAAACCTATCATTAAACTTCACCAGTATTATTATACGGTATTTCGTAAAGAGATAGATTGATAGGCGTTATTTTTGCTTTACTTTTATATTATGTTTGACTTTTTAAAGCGAAATAAAATACCTGAAATTGAAGTCCTTCCTGTAACAACAGATATACACTCTCATATTCTTCCGGGTATTGATGATGGCGCTCCGGATATAGCAACTGCAATATATCTGGTAAAGGGCATTTATGCATTGGGGATAAGAAAAACTGTAGCTACCCCACATATAATTGGAGACCTTTACCGGAATACACCAACTACCATCAATATTGCATTGAATCAGCTGAAAGAAGCTTGTGCAGAGGAAAAAATTGACATAGATATAACAGCCGCTGCAGAGTACATGCTGGATGACCATTTTTTACAATTATTAAGAAGTGATTCTCCATTATTATCTATTCACAAAAACATTATTTTAACTGAGCAATCTTTTGCCACACCAACAGACAACCTGCATCATATTGCATTCGAAATTATAGCGGCTGGTCACCGCCCAATTATGGCACATCCGGAACGATATCATTTTTATCATCAAGATTTTGATGCATATACCCATTTAAGGGATATGGGATTTTTATTACAGGTCAATTTATTGTCCATAACCGGGTATTATGGAAAGCCCGTTGCTAAAGCCGCCAAATATTTATTTACAAATGGTCTTGTCGATCTTGTAGGTACTGACATGCATCATGAACGTCATTTGCAGGCGCTGCAAAATGCAAAGAACCTTCAGCTCTTTAAAGATATTTTAGGTAATAAAAAGTTTAATGACCTGGATAATTTATAAGATCGCTTTTATAAAAATATATATGCTATATCCTGATTGAACAAATCCCTCTTTAATGATTCTTTTAATTTATTTTTACACCCGATGAAATACCTGGCTTCTCTTAATCATTTTTTTTGGAAATACCGTCTCCGGTTAATATTGGGCATTCTCTTTATTATATTAAGTAATTATTTCAGGATATTATCTCCGCAGCTAACAGGCTATGTTGTTAATACCGTGGTACAAAAAGTAGATGACGCTAGTTCCGTCGTTGAGGGCTCCGCTAAAAGAGATTACGATTTTATTGTATACAAAATAATATCAGCCTTAGAAAAAAAAAGCTTTGCTGAGAAATTTTTGTGGTGTGGAATAACTTTACTCGTAATGGCGATCATAAGTGGGATATTTATGTTCCTAATGAGGCAGACTATTATTGTAATGAGTCGGCTTATTGAGTATGATCAAAAAAACCAGGTTTTTGAACATTACCAGCAATTAGATACTGGTTTTTATAAAACGCATAGTACCGGCGACCTGATGAA
>JAYTTI010000040.1:0-8350 GCA_043745405.1 Ferruginibacter sp.
AATGTACCAGGCATTTGTATTGTTTTTAAATTGATTATAAGTGAAAAAGGAAAGAACAGCCGCTATTGCAATAAATACAAGCAAATATAAACCAAGCCCCTTAACCTCTCGGTTAAACTGCCAGAACCTGATATGTAAAAGTGTTTTGGTCATAAATTATTCTACTATCCGCAGCTTGGCATAATTCAACATTATTTTTTTTTCTCCATTCAAATCAAAATTTACAGTGGCAATGGGGTTATGGGCTGCACCTTCCGGCCTCATCCTCCATCTCCTTCTCCAAAAGAGAAGGAGCGGTACATTTCTGCAAAGCCAGCCAGCATATCTTCCAATTCAAGTTTAAAATATTACTCAACTATTCGAAGCTTAGCATAGTTGAGCATTATTTTTTTCTCGCCATTCTGTTCAAAAAGCACCGTTGCTGTTGGATTATGGGCTGCGCCTTCCATTTTTAAAACTTCGCCAAAACCAAATTTTAAATGTTCTACTTTATTACCTACCTGCAGGTTACTGGTATCGCTGGGTTCAAAATTTTCGGTAGGTGTATGCTCAACAGCTTTGTTTGTTGCAGGCTTTGTATAAAAAGTTTCTGTTGTTTTTTTTGCAGTGGGAGCACCATATTGTTTTTCGGCACGCTTTGTTGCATTCCATCCGCCATTACCAAAATTGCGTTGCATGCGTTCTGCTGCACCACCCTGGTTCCACCCTGCTCCATTATTGGCATTAGCCCCACCTGCATAACTTTTAGCCACATAGTTTTCCGAAATCTCTTCCAGAAAACGGCTGGGATCATTTTGCTGTAGTTGTCCAAAACGATAACGTGCATTGGCATAACTTAACCATAACCTGTTTTTTGCCCGGGTGATGGCTACATAAAATAAACGGCGTTCTTCTTCCAGTTCTTCTCTTGTATTTATGCTCATGGCATTCGGAAAAAGAGTTTCCTCCAGCCCGCCAACAAATACCACCGGAAACTCCAAACCTTTTGCCGCATGTATGGTCATCAGCTTTACCACATCGTCGTTTCCTTTATCATCATCAGCATCGGTTAATAAAACAATTTGCTGCAGATATCCACCAAGGCTTTTATCTCCAGCCCCCTCCGCCCCCGAAGGGGAAACCTTGGACTCTGAAAATCCAGCAGAGTCATTCAAATTTGCAGAGTCTTCAAAAGCCCCTCTTTGGGAGGGGTTTGGGGAGGCTGTGTCGGTAAACTCTTTAATTGAGTTCAATAATTCCTGCACGTTTTCGTAACGGGCCAAACCTTCGCTTGTTTTATCATTAAATAATTCTTTAACAATGTTGGTGCTTTTGCCAACAATTATTGCCAGGTCGTACGCATTCTTTTTCTGTAGTTCGCTCTGGAACATTTTTATCATCGTTACAAAGTTGTCGATACTTTCCAGCGTTCCGCTTTTGTATCCATACTTACCGGCATTGCTGATGATATCCCACATGCTCAGGTTATTTTCATTGGCATACAACACCGCTTTATCAACCGTTGTTTTACCAATACCCCTTGCCGGAAAATTGATGATACGTTTTAACGCCTCCTCATCTTTTGGATTTACAACCAAACGGAGGTATGCAATAAAATCTTTTACTTCTTTGCGTTGATAAAAACTCATGCCGCCATAAATGCGGTAAGCAATACCCATACGGCGCAGGGCCTCTTCAAAACTTCGGCTCTGTGCATTGGTGCGGTACAGTATGGCAAAATCTTTATTGAAATAATGATTGCGGAGTTTTTGTTCCTGTATGGTATCGGCCACCATTTTACCTTCATCATTATCCGTCATGGTACGCACCAATGAAATTTTTTCCCCTGCTTCATTAATGGTAAATAATTTTTTTTCTATCTGATTTTTGTTGTTTCCGATAATTTCGTTGGCAACGTGTAAAATATTTTGGGTGCTGCGGTAATTCTGTTCCAGCTTTACCAGTTTTACTTCGTCGTAATCTTTTTGAAACTGTAAAATATTTTCGATGGTGGCACCACGGAAACTGTAAATACTTTGAGCATCATCGCCCACCACACAAACATTTTCATGCATGGCACCCAGCAGTTTTATGATTTCATATTGAGCCGTGTTGGTATCCTGGTACTCATCAATCATAATGTATTTAAACTTGCGCTGGTACTTACTTAACGACTCTGGAAAGTTTTTTAACAGCAAATACATTTTAAACAGCAGGTCATCAAAATCCATAGCGCCGTTTTTAAAACAGCGCTTTACATAGGCATCGTAAATTTGCCCGATGGCGGGGCGGTTTGCCCTGTTGTCTTCCTGCTGCAAGGCCCAGTCGTTCATATATTCAGCAGCGCCTATCAGTGAGTTTTTTGCGGAGGAGATGCGGTTGTACACCACATTTGGTTTGTAATGCTTATCATCTAATGCCAGTTCGTTGATAACTGTTTTAACCACACTCTTTGCATCATCGGTATCGTAAATGGTAAAGTTTGATGGGTAACCCAGCTTGGGTGCTTCGGCTCTTAATATTCTTGCAAACACGCTGTGAAAAGTGCCGATGTATAAATTACGGGCTTCGGTATTGCCTAAAATTCTTTCCACTCTTTCCTTCATTTCGGCGGCAGCCTTATTGGTAAAAGTGAGTGCCAGTATATTAAAGCTGTCAATTTTATGAGCCGCCATCAGGTGTGTAATACGTGTGGTAAGCACTTTTGTTTTGCCGCTGCCGGCGCCGGCAATGATCATAATAGGCCCGCTCAAATGCATTACTGCCTCCCGCTGTGGTTCGTTCAATTCGTCTAAATAATTCATTGGGCTAAGTTACGAAGAGAGGGTTGGAGTGGAGAGAGAGTGAGAAAATAATTAACTTATGATGAGTAAGAAGGTAATTTTTACAAAAGCAAATAACATATAAATCAGGTCATAATTAATGTAACTCTCATATTCTAATCAATTTTATTTCTAAAATCTCCTGAATCGTTGTACTCAATATACTTTACAGTTTTACAATAAAAACATACTGTTGTATGCAACCCTCATTTAACAACGGGCACATTGTGCAAATCAAACTCCCTAATATTAGACACAAAAACTCTAATAGATAACCCTCCATTGCAGCACATTTGCAAGGCGCCCCAAAGCCAATACACAAAAGCCAACCTTGCAAAAGAGCTAAAAATGCCATCGCACAGCCCACCCACCCCGACTGACGAACACCTGTCATCAACAACATGGCACTTTAGCAATATATCTTTACTCGGCACCGAGAACACCCACCACCCAATTGGCAGACATGGTGACACTCTAAACGACAATAAATGCTCAAATCCTATACAGTGAATTATGTGTTTTCTGGGAAAAGCTAACAAATGAATGCAATAAGCAAATAAAATCAGGCCTTAGTGATGTTGTTATTAATTACCTCTTTAATTAGATTAACTATATTTTGTTGATTGCTTAACATGGATTCCAGGATTTCTTTTGGAAAAGCATAATAATTTTGTAATTGTACGATACCAGTCCCATTGTTGGTACTTCCGTTTTCAAATGTTACTACAGAATTATTATTTGTAATGAATTCACTTGGCTCAACACCAAATTCATCTTTAATTTTTTGAAGTAAACTTAAATTTAAGTCTGCCTTATTCGTTTCATAACGGCTGTAGGTACTTTGCTCCATATTCAACTTTCCAGCCATCTGAGTTTGAGATAGTTTTAAATCCAAGCGTAATTTTTTTAGTCTTTGATTATTAAACATTGTTATGCAAAATTTGAATGAAGTTATGCAAAATTTCAATTGTTTGTTTGTAGGGTTTGATACAAATTTGTAATATAATTTGTTTGACAGCTATTTATAGTGAAACAAAATATTAGGATGCGTATTACATAAAACTAAAACTTACTGTTATGAATTTTAAAAAATTAATGTTGCCTTGTGTACTTGTTGTATTTATTCTTTCTGCTTGCCAAAAAAATATAGATGAGTCCGTAAATTTACAATCAGCTAATACTTACCTTACAATTAATAAAGGTATGGTCACTTTTTCAAGCGTGTCCAACTATTTAAAAGTTACTGAAAATAAAAATGGAGAGGAACAAAAAGCATTTCAATATTTAAACGAAAATAATTTCAAAGCCCTCAAATACAGGCAATCAAGTTCTCATATTAATAACAATAACATTGTTTCTACAATTACTGATTCCTTTAATGTTGATTTATATAGTGATTACTTACTACAATTATTAAATCAGGATAAGATTTTTAGCTTAAACGGCTTTTTGGTAAAAGTGGATATGGATAATGAGTTCTGTAGCGCAATTGATTCTTCAGTAGCAAATGCTTATAATTTATTAAAAACTAATGCCTTTTTGAATAATAACACTAATGTAATGTTATTTACAAATGTTAATGAGCCGGTATTAGAAGTTTTAGAAAAAATTAGAAACAATGAAATAACCTGGAATGAATATCAAATTGAATTAAGCAGATCAAAAGGAGGGCAGGGTATTTGTTTGAAGGCTGGAAAACAACAAGAAATCGTATCCAAAATATATTATAATTTTATTGGAGGAACTTTACCTGGAGGTTACATAGTTGCTAATGGTGAGTATAGAGCAGAATTTTTATCCTTTCGATTCAGATTCGAATCTTGGGTAGGAAATGTCGTCAATGTTTCAACTCCGGTGTGTGGTTCGTCATTACGGTTAAATTATATTTTTCAATGGGCTGGCGTTTGTAAAAATGGGGCATCAGGCGATATGTGGATGGATAATAGAGGTGTTGAATGCAACAAAATTGGACAAACATTGTATTCCGGTGGTTCTGCCCTTAAAACAGCAAACTTAACTTTAAAATGTTATGCATTAAAAGGAGCCTACTCTGCAAACCTAAATAACTATTTATGGAATAATGTATCTTACGGTAATCAACCTTTAAAACTTGGCTATTAAATTGGCAAAAAGGATATTCTTAATAGCGTTATTTGTTATAGCATTTATATTTACTTATGCTCAGAGTATAAGAATAATTCCATATTATGGAAGAAAATTTTTTCAGAGCGGCAAAAATAATATTGCAGTAGATAATTTTGATCAAACATTTTCCAATCAAGTAAAATCATCAAAATACTTATTAGCACTAGGTTTAGAATATAAGTTTGGTAAAACGAATGCCGTAGAATTGTTGTACACTTCTCAGCAAATTATTAATAGATTTTATTCTGAATATGCAACGGTTGGAAGTCTTGAGTACATAACACTTAGGTCATATCCCCAAATTGAAGCAATTTATAATAAAATATTTAATCTTGAGTTGAAAATAGCAAACAACATCTCTTTAGTTCCTACTGGCTCAATGGGTTTAGGAGTTGGCTTTGTAAAAGATCCATCAAAATTTGGTGACAATAAATACCAAAGCATAATGTATGGGCCAAATGGGGATAATTTAGAAGTTACAATCAACACTTACAGAAGAAATCCGTTAAATTATACTGCCGTATGCCGCATGGGCATTATATTAAAACATAAACAAAGGGAAATTCTAAGGCTTTTTTCTGGGTATATATTTGGGCTAAATAAACCCTTATATCAAAACATAGATTATTTACAAGGAAGTTCAAAATACGGCGGTAAAACAAATCACAATGGCTCAAATTTTAATGTGTCGGTTTCTTACCCATTTGTTTTATTCAAAAAGAAGTAACTCATCCCCCTTTTACTCTGTAAATATAAAAATGTAAAATACTTGCTGAAAGCTATTTTAATAAATCTTTTGGCAGTAAGTTTATCATGCAATTATAATAATGCTTCCAAGGAAGATAAAAAAGACAGTAAAATATTTGCGAAGAAAATAGACAGCATAAATGCTCTTTTATGTGAAGGCGATATTGTATTCCGTGGAGGTACTGATATTGAAAGTGATATTATCCGCAATTTTTCGAAATCTGATAAAATGTTTTCTCACTGCGGGATTGTGATTAAAGAAGATAGTGTGCTTGAAATTGCACATATTTTAGGAGGTTATTCTAACCCCAAGGGAACCATTATAATTGAGCCTGTAGAAAAATTTTTGTCTTACCCTCAAAATGAAAGTGCGGGAATTTTTGCAACCAATCTGGATAGCTTTGAGTTAAAACGGATATATTATTTTATTGATTCTGTTAAACAGAAAAATGTAATCTTTGACTTAAAATTTAATCTTTTTACAAAAGATGAACTTTATTGTACTGAATTTATTATTGATGCAATCACATTTGCTAAGAATAAAAATGCATATTCGATCTTCAAACCCTCAAAATATTATGTGCGTAATACTAAATATTCCTTTTTGGCAAATTCACAAGGAGATTTTATGTTTTACCCTATTGATGGTTTTAAAAACAATTCAATTTTTATTAAAAAGAATTGTTATTTTTTTCCAAATTATGCAAAACACTAAATTTTATTACCCATTTCTAAGTATAAAGATTCTACTTTATATCCAGTAAAAAGGCTGAAGAATATTTTGGTAAGCAAATCATTGGTAATTTGTGGTTAAACTATTATATCAAACAATCTATTGTTTTCATAGGGTACGGATTAAAACGAGCAGGGGTTTCTACCCCCGCTCTTTTTTTTAACATTCCTTTTCGTTAAATCCCACTTGGCAGTATTGTTTCAAAATAAAATCTGCAATAGATTTATGGTGATAATAAATTAATCATCTCTAAATTTTAAAACTATGCCAGGTACATCCGAAACAGGAAACGCAAAAAATGTAGCCAACTTTGAAGATTTAATTTCTTTCTGCAACGGCTATGGAGCAACTTACAATCCAAGTAAAGATGCTTTAACAATTGCAAAACTGCAAGACTTGCAAACACAGGCTAAAGCCAGTTTGCAACAAGTAAAAACAACCAAAACAGGTTTTGACAATGCTACCAACTCAAGGCAGTTAGCATTTAAAGACTTAAAGCCGTTAGCAACAAGAGTAGTAAACGCATTATCCGTTTCGGGTGCATCAGCATTAGCAGTTGCAGATGCAAAAACCATAAATAGAAAAATACAAGGTGCAAAAGCAAACGGCGGCACAAAAACACCAACAACAACTGCCGACCCAAATGCATCAACACCAACAGACAAAACAATTTCTACCAGTCAGCAGAGTTATGATAGTTTAATAGACCACTTTACAAAACTGATAGAAACCGTTTCACAAGATGCCAACTACAAACCCAATGAGACAGAGTTAAAAGTAGCGACACTTCAAACCAAGTTAGACAGTTTAAAAGCATCCAACACTGATTTGGTAAATGCCTTCACAAATTGGAGCAACGCAAGAATTAATCGCAACACCACTTTGTACAATCCATTGACAGGGTTAGTACAAACAGCGTTAGACACCAAAAAATATGTGAAGTCAGTTTTTGGAGCAAGCAGCCCACAATTCAAACAAGTAAGCGGACTTGAATTTACTAATGTGAAAGACCGTTAATTTAAAACAATCGGGCAGGTGGACACATACCTAAAACTCAAACCTACCTACCCGACTGTATATTTTCAGACACAGATTTTCAATATTAGCAACCAGCCGACAAATATTTGCTTACAGACATATATTATTAGCGTACAGGTTGACAATATTACCGTACAGACAAATACTTTTTTCTTGCAGACTGCCAAAATTACCTTACAGACAATCAATAGTTGGACACACACTAATACTTTTACCGACCAGACAGACAAACCCAGCGACACGACCACCCTAACAAGCCAACGCTGCAAGTCAGGCACATGGTCAGGCACACAAACCCACCGCACAGAAGCCAACCTGCCCAAGAGCCTGCCTTGCCCCACCCACAGGCGACAGTCTTTCGGTGGATACAGACCCACATTATAGACGACCGAGTAGAAAGGGTATGCGTACAACAAAAGGTTTTGTGCAATTGGGGCTTGACGTTGCAGCAATCATCAGCAGTGTGTCTTGTCCTGAAATAGGTTGACAGTAAATCAACCAAAATGGACTTAAACTAAAACTTGTCCCCAAAAAAATCCGAAGTAACAATACCCCGGATTTTGTAAATAATATTTTAAAGTTTATCCTTTTTTATTCTTCTTCATTTTAGGCTTTGGTAATTGTACTTTATTTTCGCCGGTGAGGGTTGCGGCAAGTTTTACTGCTTCGTAAGCGTTTACAATGCCGCCGGTTTTAGACAGATCGCTCATGGATACTTTTTCATCGGTACCGGGTTTGGTTACTTTTTCTTTTGGCGCTACGGCCGATTTTTCAATTACATATTTTAACTGCTTTGCGCTAAGGTTAGGAAAGTACTCAAGCGTTAAGGCTGCAATACCGGCTACCAACGGGCATGCCATGCTGGTACCGCTTAAGTTGCCATAAT
>JAYTTI010000041.1:0-29936 GCA_043745405.1 Ferruginibacter sp.
CATGTTTTTATCATCATAGTTCCAGCCTGTGGCAGAAGACTTACTTTGCTTTTTACCGAAAATCCCCCCCTTTTTACAGGCACTTAATGAAAGTGCTGCAAGTACAAGGATTATCAAATTTTTGCCTGAAAATTGTTTTGTCATGTTCATTCGTTTAGTAAATTATTTAACGAAAGGTTTTCTTTATTATTGTATATGAGGAATTAAAAGCAAATATAAATATTTTGGCTCATAAAGCCTCTAATGATCTTTTACTTAATATTATTTACCAAAATATTAGCAGTCAAAAATCTTATTGAACAAACGTAGAATGCAAATCTTTGGTATAATATTTATTTTAAAATTTATTGATAAATTGAAATAAACAAATATTATAACAAAATTATTGCCAATAATAATTGTTAGATATCTTTTATATTAAAAAAATAACATTTTTCTTTTACAATAGTTTTTGACAAGCCTATTTTAAATACAATAATATATTGTTTTAAGTCGTTTTAAACCTGATACATGAATAAATGTGGGGTGAAATTTTTTATAAAATTGTTTATTAGCTGACAGGTTATGCGGTTGATTGGAAAAAATCTTCTAATTTCACCAAAAACTGATACTTTTTAATTTTTAACGGTTTATACTCTTTTAAAACCCCATAAAAATTCTACGCTTATTGATTGAATGTCTACCTAAACAAGACAAAAATTACGAATGAAAAAAGTAACTATTAAATTAACTGCCTTAATTTTATTGCTGGGATTTGGAATCAGTGTTGTAAATGCACAAACCCAGCCTATAAATGTTGTAACTACAGCCGTACCTTTTTTAAGAATTTCTCCGGATGCCCGCGGTGGTGGTATGGGGGATCTTGGTGTAGCTACTTCTGCTGATGCCAGTTCGGCGTTTTGGAATTTAGCCAAAACACCTTTCAATACCAATAAAGGGGGTCTCGCTTTAAGTTATACTCCTTGGTTACAGGGGCTGGATATACATGATGTTTATTTAGCGAGTATGACCGGTTTTTATAAATTAGATGATATTCAGGCTATATCTGGTTCACTAAGGTATTTTAGTTTAGGGGATATTCAGTTTACCGATAATAATGGTTCCGAGTTAGGGAAGTACCGGCCAAGGGAATATGCTATTGATGCGGGCTACTCAAGAAAATTAAATGAAAAATTAGGATTAGGAATTATGATACGTTACATAAATTCGAGTTTGGCAAGTGGCGACCCTAATGGAAGTGGAACTATTTACAAACCGGGTACTTCCGTTGCGGCTGATTTAAGTATGTTTTATAATGGTGTTAAAGAAAATGGGGCAGGTTTAACTTATGGTATTTCACTAAGTAATCTTGGTGCTAAAATTTCTTATACCAATGATGCTACACAAAAAGATTTTATACCAGCCAACATGGGTTTAGGAGCTACTTATACAACTGTTTTTAATAGTGATAGTAAATTAACTTTTGGACTTGATGTTAATAAGCTTATGGTACCTACTCCTCCTGCAATAGGTGATAGTGCCGGTTTAGCTAACTATCGCAGCACAAGTGTTGTAAGCAGTTGGTTTAAATCATTTGGAGATGCCCCTGGCGGCTTTTCTGAAGAATTAAGTGAATTTACTACTTCTTTAGGTGCAGAGTTTTGGTATCAAAACCAATTTGCTTTTAGAGCGGGTTATTTTTATGAGAGCCCTTCTAAAGGAAACCGGACATTCTTTTCTTTAGGTGCTGGATTAAAATATGAAATGTTTGGTTTAAACTTTTCTTACCTTATTCCTTCGGGCAGCGGTGTTAATAGAAATCCCTTATCAAATACCATCCGATTTGGTATAGTGTTTGACTTTGCGAATACTGCACCTGCTAAATAATTAATATCCATTTTTATTGAAGAGCGTTCTGTCGTAAGGCAGAACGCTCTTTTGTTTTACAACTAATGTACATTTGCGCTTATTAAAATATTGTAAAATTAAATGGTATGAGTTTTAGAATTGGTTTTGGAATAGATTTTCATCAACTGGTTGGTGGCAGGGATTTTTGGTTAGGGGGAGTTAAAATTGCACACCACAAAGGAGCTTTGGGCCATAGTGATGCTGATGTATTGTTACATGCAATTTGTGATGCCATGCTTGGCGCCGCATGTCTTGGCGATATAGGGGTTCATTTTCCTGATACCGATAGTTCTTTAAAAGATATTGATAGTAAAATATTATTGCATAAAAGTTTTGAATTAATTCAAAAGGAAGGATATTCTATTGTAAACATAGATAGCAGTCTTTGCCTGCAGGCGCCCAAAATAAAAGACTACATACCACAAATGCAGCAGGTAATATCAGGCATACTTTCGTTACAAATAAATGATGTTTCTATAAAAGCTACTACAACAGAAAAAATGGGTTTTGTAGGAAGGGAAGAAGGATTAGTAGCGTATGCCACTATTCTGTTGCAAAAATAAAATAATTGGTTGCTATTAAAATTTATCTTGCCGTAATAAATCATATACACATCATTACCTTTGCGCTTATGCAAAATATAGCCATCAATATTATAAATCAATCTCCTAATCAATTACCTGATTATGCTACTACAGGTTCAGCTGGTATGGATATAAGGGCTAATCTTACAGAACCTGTAGTATTGCAAAGTTTAGAAAGAGCTTTAATACCTACGGGTTTATTTATAGAACTACCTGAAGGATATGAAGCTCAAATAAGGCCCAGGAGCGGGCTTGCTATAAAATTTGGCTTAACCTGTTTAAATACTCCTGGTACAATTGACAGTGATTATCGCGGTGAAATAAAAGTGATTGTTGTTAACTTAAGCAAGGAGCCACAAACAATTAATCATGGCGAACGTATTGCGCAAATGATTATAGCTACTGTTACAAAAGCTGAATGGATATCAGCACAGCAAATAAGTTCGACAGCCAGAGCGCAGGGCGGCTTTGGTCATACAGGTAAACATTAAAACGAATATAAATCCATGATTTTATTTCATACCAAAAATATTACGTTGCGTATAGTCGTTTTTTCGCTGTTGGCAATTATGTCAATCAGCAGTTGCAAAACTGCAAAAAAAATACAGGCAGATGTTGCTAAAAAGGATACCGTTACTGTCAATATTTCTAACCCATCTGCAGAAGATTCTATTTTAGTAATTAAAAAAGCATTGGCAGATGTACATAAAAAAGAAAATGATTTTAAAACATTTTCTGCAAAAGTTAAAGTAGAGTATCAAAGCAGTAAAGGCGACCAGCCTAATATTACTGCTTATATACGAATCTTAAAAGATAGCCTTATCTGGGTATCTGGTTATGCTACTGTATTTAATATCGAAGCATTTAGGGTATTGATAAATAAAGACAGTGTTTTTATATTGGATAAAATCAATAAGAAGGCATTATACAGATCAATTGATTATTTGCAGGAAGTTACCGAAATACCCTTTGAATTTAAAACCCTGCAAAACCTGCTCGTTGGAAACCTTGTTTTTTTTGAAGATAGTGTAGTGAGTTATAAAGAAACAGATACAAAAATATTACTCGCCACCATCGGAGAACATTTCAAAAATTTATTGACCATTAATAAAAGCAACCATTTTGTGGTGCATAGTAAATTAGATGATGTAAATATCAACCGCAACAGAACTGCAGATATTACGTATGATAATTTTGAAAATAATGGCGGCATCAATTTTTCTACATACCGCTCAATAACTGTTTCAGAAAAAAATAAACTAGACATTCAATTGGATTTTAAACAATGGGAGTTTAACAAAAATTTGTCTATAATTTTTTCAATTCCAAAAAATTATAAACGCAAGTAGGCGTTATTTGCATTTTATGCACACCTGTTAGTTTCTACTAATAAGTTTATACACTTACTAAATGTATTTTTGTTTATCCAGTAAATTCAGCACATGATCAAAATTGTTGTAACCGTTCTTTCATTTTTCATTTTTAGTTTAAATAGTTTTGCCCAAATGCCTGCTGCCAGTGAACAGCAGGAGCTGGAAAAGCAGCGCCAGCAACTAAAAAGAGAGATAGAAGAAACGCAGGCCCTGCTTAATAAAAATAAAAAAACTACAAAAGAAAATATCAGCTCCCTTGCATTAATAAATAAGAAATTAGGCTTGCAGGAAAACGTAATAGATAATATTAACAGGGATATTAATTTACTGAATAACACTATTTATAAATCTCAGCGGGACATTAATAAAATGCAGCTAATGCTTGATACACTTAAGCAGGATTATGCCAAAAGCATGATTTATTCTTACAGAAACAGGAGCAATTCAGATTTCTTAAATTTTATATTTTCGGCCTCAAGCTTTAATGATGCTATTAAAAGAATTACTTATTTAAAAAGTTATAGAAATTACCGGGAGATGCAGGGTGAAAATATTTTACGTACACAGGAATTATTAAGAAACCGCATTAATGAATTAAGTGGTAATAAGAAAAAGAAAAGTGCAGTGTTGGAAATACAGGGCAAAGAAGCTGATATTTTACAAAACCAGCAAGAAGAAAAAAACCAAGTGGTTAAACAGTTAAAAGCAAAGGGAAAAGAATTAAATAACCAAGTGGCTGCCAAGAAAAAACAAATGCAAAAAGTAAGCAATGCCATTACAGCAGCTATTAGAAGAGCTGTTGAAGAAGCTAAAAGAGAAACAGCAGCCAAAGCAGCAGCAGATAAAAAAATGAAGGATGCTGAATTAAAGGCATCAAAAAATGCAGCTGAAAATACTACTGATAATGCTAATACCAAAACCATAACAAAATCTCCCAAAAAGGAAACTACAACGCCGGTTGCCCAGGGAAGTGTATTGCTAAATTCAAATGCGGATATAACTTTAAATGAAAATTTTATAAAAAACAAAGGTATCCTTCCATGGCCTGTTGATAAAGGATACCCTTTATTACATTATGGTTCTAATAAAGTGGGCGACATTGTAATTGTAAGCGAAGGAATTTCAATTGGCTGCGAAATAGGCACCCCGGTAAAAATAATTTTTGGCGGCGAAGTTGTATTGGTAAATAATTACGACGATGTACAAATGGTAGTTGTAAAACATGGTAGTTATTTTACGGGTTACAGTAATTTAACGGGTGTGAATTTAAATAAGGGGCAAAAGGTACAAACTGGCCAGGTAATAGGAAAAGTTGCTGCTAATTTAGATGGTATCGGTGCTATGGACCTAATCATCAGCAACGAAAAAAGTGAAGTCAATCCTGAACAATGGTTACGCCGCCGTTAATGATTAAATCAACCCCTGGTATAATTTTTCATACTGAGGTACTATATTTACAATATCAAATTTTTTAGCCTGAGCCAGGGCATTTGCTTTAAAACGTTTATGAGTTTCCTTTTCGGCTAAAATTATTAAGGCATTTTTACACATATCATCTACATCACCCACATTACTCATATAGCCGCAATCTCCATTAATTATTATTTCTGGCAAACCTCCCGCATTGGTCGCTATTACAGGTACCTCAGCCGCCATGGCTTCAAGCGCAGCAAGGCCAAAGCTTTCGTATTCGCTGGTTAATAAAAACAAATCAGCAATAGGCAATATATCTTCCATTTGCTCCTGTTTCCCTAAAAATTTAATAGCATCACATGCGTTACTATCTCTTGCCAGGCCCTCAATTGAACTGCGTTCCGGGCCATCACCCAATAATAACAACTTGGCAGGCATTTTTTCATTTATCAGTAAAAAAGTTTTTACTACATCCTCTACTCTTTTTACTTTCCTGAAATTACTGGCATGTACAATTATTTTTTCATCATTAGGTGCAATCAGTTTTTTAAAAGCATCAACAGGTTTTCTGTTAAACCGCGTTACATCTACAAAGTTGTGAATAACCTCAATGCTTTTTTCAATATCAAAATTTCTATAAGTCTCTTCTTTCAGGTTATTTGAAACGGCTGTAAGGATATCACTTTCATTCATCGAAAAAGTTACTACAGGGCGATAGGTCTTATCCCTGCCAACCAGTGTAATATCCGTACCATGCAAGGTGGTAATTACAGGAATGTGTTTACCTTGTTTAGCAAGTATTTGCTTGGCCATATAGGCTGCAGAAGCATGTGGTATGGCATAATGTACATGAAGTAACTGTATGTTATTATTGGTAATAACATCTACCATTGTGCTGGCCAGTGCCGTTTCATAAGGGGGATAATCAAACAAAGGATAAGTAGGTACCCTAACTTCGTGATAAAAAATATTGGTGTGAAAGTGACTTAACCTTACCGGTTGCTGATAAGTAATAAAGTGAATGTTATGCCCCTTGTCTGCCAATGCTTTTCCCAACTCTGTTGCCAAAACTCCACTACCTCCAAAAGTAGGGTAACAAACAATCGCAATGTTCATGATACGTATTTTTAAAAAGAAAGTATTATCCTTATACCGGATGCAATTTAGCAATTAATTATTCATAGCATCTTTACATTTATGTTTTACATTTAAATTGGTAAGTTTGTTTACTTAAATATAATTATGATACAAAAAAGTATACTTATTGTTTTTGTTTGCTTATTTTCTTTGGGGGTTAAAGCTCAAAATGCCGATTCTATAATCATTAGAAAAATAGCCGATGATGTTTTAATTAATGGAACAGCCTATGAAAACCTGCGCTACCTCTGTAAGAAAATAGGCCCCAGGTTGAGCGGTTCGCTGCAGGCACAAAAAGCAATAGAGGCCACAGCTAAAATGTTAAAGGAAGTCGGTGCAGATACTGTTTACCTGCAAGCCTGTATGGTACCCCATTGGATACGTGGCGAAAAAGAGAAAGGATACTTACAGGTTGGCAATATGCCTAAGTATGAACTTCACTTATGTGCTTTAGGTAACTCAGAAGGAACTGGAAAAAAGGGTATTACTGCTGGTGTGGTTGAAGTAAAAAGCCTTAAAGAGCTGGATGATTTAGGGGGTGCTGTTATTAAAGGAAAAATTGTGTTTTTTAATTTTGTTATGAACCCTGCTTTTATACAAACATTTAAAGCATATAGCACAAGTGGTGTTGCCCGAAGGGCAGGCCCATCAAAAGCTGCAGCCTATGGTGCAGTTGGTGTAATGGTTCGTTCGTTGGCAAGTAATTTTGATGACTATCCTCATACAGGGGCAACACAGTATAACGATTCGTTCCCCAAAATTCCGGCAGTAGCAATTAGTACTAATGATGCTGAATGGCTGAGCAAACAATTAAAACTAAAAATGCCTTTGACTGCTTCTTTCACCAACACCAGCGCTATGCTTGCTGATACTATTTCTTATAATGTAGTGGGTGAAATAACCGGCAGCGAATTTCCTAAGGAAATAATTACTGTCGGCGGGCATTTAGATAGCTGGGATCTTGCAGAAGGTGCGCAGGATGACGGCGCAGGGGCAACACAAAGTATTGAAGTGTTAAGGGTATTAAAGGCAACAGGGATAAGGCCTAAAAGAACCATTCGTGCGGTAATGTTTATGAATGAAGAGAACGGAGGAAGGGGTGGAGAAAAATACCTTGAGCTTGCCGAGAAAAATAAGGAAACGCATTTGTTTGCTTTAGAAAGTGATGCAGGCGGATTTACGCCACGTGGATTCAATCTTGAAATGAATGGGGTACAGGCTAATAAAATACAGCAATGGAAAAATTTATTTTACCCTTATGGTGTATATGATTTTTCTGTTGGTTATAGCGGTGCCGACGTAGGGCCATTAAAAAAGGTTGGCGCAGCCATGGCTGGGTTGATGCCGGATAGCCAGCGTTATTTTGATGTACACCATGCAGCTACAGATGTATTCGAAAATGTTAGTAAAAGAGAATTGAACCTTGGGGCTATTAATATGGCGGCACTAATTTATTTGGTTGATAATTATGGATTAAATTAACTTGTAAATAAAAAAAATGGAAAATAGTAAACAAACAGTATTACAGCCTAAAAAAGCCAGTGGCTTTATTAAATTTATCCGTTGGCTATCATTAATAGCCATTGTGGTATTGGCATTTATTTTTTGGTGGAAATATTATTATACATATAGTAATGGCGTCCAAGGTGGAAAAATGCAAAAAATATCTTACAAAGGAAATGTTTTTAAAACATGGGAAGGATACCTGCTCATAAGCCTGTCAACAACCGACAATAATATTACATTAACTTCAAAAGAATTTCCTTTTTCAGTTGCAAGTGACAGCATTGCTCATGTACTTGAGAATTGTGAGGGTAAAAGGGTAAAAGTAAGGTACAATCAAAAAAATGGCACATTGCCGTGGCGTGGAGATACTCAATACATTGTTTACGAAGTTACAGTAGACCAATAATTGTTAAAAAGAACTCAATAAAAATATAACCGGCTTTTTATGGAAGTCGTTTTTTTCATTTTTCCAGTCGGCTACTGTTTTGGTTTTTATGTATTCGTTTGGCCCGGTTAGTTCGGCAGCTATACAAATTTTGGTGGTCGGCTTGCAGGTTTTTAAAAGGGTTTCAATCAATTGATTATTGCGATAAGGCGTTTCGATAAAAATAATAGTGCTGTTTTTTTTTTGTGATGAGTGCTCCAGTTCTTTTATGCTTTTTATTCTTTCGCCATTGTCAATAGGCAGGTAGCCAACAAATTCAAATTGCTGCCCGTTCATACCGCTTGCCATTAATGCCAGCAATATAGAACTTGGGCCCACCAAAGGCTTTACGGTAATATTCATTTGTTGGGCAATGTCAATTAATATTTGCCCGGGGTCTGCAATACCAGGGCAGCCCGCTTCACTAATAATGGCAATATTTTTTTTATCTTTTATCTTCTGCCTGAAAGTATTTCTTTGCTCTTCTTCTGCCTTGTGTATAGTGAACCATTCATAATCATCAATGATAATTTCTTTACAAATACTTTTTAAAAACCGCCTTGCTGTGCGTTCGTTTTCTGCGAAAATTACCTGGCAATCTTTAACAGCATCTATAATATAGAGCGGTATGGTATTAGTGGCCAATTCATCCAATACAGAAGGAATTAAATAAACAACAGAACTCATAATTTAGCAGGCTTTGTTTTATAAAAACTTATGGTAGCGGCAATAACAGCATAGCTGGGTGCAAGTACCCAACCAACAAATATAATCATGTGCATCAGGTAAAAAACTATTCCATTGCCAATGGCAAGGCCTTTATGCTTGCCGATAAATTCAATACTTTGTGCCGGAGATAATTTATTTCTTTCGCAACTGTAATCCAACATCGCAAAACCCAGGAAATAACATTCTATTATCAATGCAATCAATGGCGTAAACCATCCTGCAAAAGGAATAAAGGATAATATTAAAATAGATAAAGTATATATTGTTTGCCACAAAGTATTTCGCAAAGCTAATTTTATACCACGTACAATATCTTTTAATAATTGTACAAAGCTTATTGGAAAATCCCTGCCTTCCATAATGGCTTCTGTTTTTTCACTTAAATAAGCAAATAGAGGAGAGCCAATAATTAAAAAAAGATATTTAAATAAAGAAAAATAAAAAAGCAGCAGTATCAGCTGTAAAATTACCTGGCCAAAAATAAAAAGAAATTTAAGCCAGCTTCCTTCAAGTGTATACATCCAGTTTTTTACTCCGGTAACAGATAAAAAATAATCAATTGCCTGGCCGCTGCTGATCCAGAAAAAATAAATGCCTACACCAAATAGAATGGCATATAATATACCTGGTATAAAAATCCATTTCCATAAACGGTGCTTTACAATAAAGCGGTGAGCTTCCAGGTAGGATTGGATAGCTATTATAATATCTTTTAGCATACTTTATTATTCATAGTTATTGATTATACCAACTTTTGTATTGGATATTCAGCCTTATCTCTTTACAGCTATTGCATCGCAAAAAACCATGTAATGCAAAAATTCACCTTAAGAGATTTACTAAATTTGTATTTAAAAGTACAGATAAGTTGAAGAAATTAACGATTGAATTTTACAAACGTAAAAATGTAGTGCTGATTGCACGTGATTTATTAGGGAAAATCATCGTTACAAACCTTGATGGCATAGTGACCAGCGGGCGAATTGTTGAAACAGAAGCTTACGCTGGCTTTACAGATAAAGCCTCGCATGCTTATGAAGGCAGACGAACCAAACGCAATGAACATATGTACGCACAACCCGCTACAGCATACGTTTACATATGCTATGGTATCCATCAAATGTTTAATATAGTAACCAATGACAAAGAAATTCCGGATGCTATTTTAATAAGAGCCATAGAGCCTATAGAAGGTATTAATAGTATGTTGCAAAGAACCGGTAAAGAAAAACTTACAAATACATTAACCAAGGGCCCCGGAAATGTGGGTAAGGCGTTGGGTATTTGCAAAATACATTCCGGTATAAGCTTACTGGATGATACTATTTATATTGCATCAGCTAATTATGTAATCAATCAAAAGGAAATTGGCAGCAGCAAACGGATAGGCGTAAACTATGCCGGCGCTGATGCATTATTGCCTTATCGTTTTTATGTGAAGGAAAATAAATATGTAAGTGGAAGGCCGGTGATTTAGTATCTTTTTCTTTTAATTTTCAATAAAGAAGAACTATGTAATTGTTCCTCCATTTTAAGAAGATAAATCCAAATTAAAATTTAGGACAAGGAATATTTTTGTTGCCGGATGGTGGTTTTTTGATATAAATAATAGAAAACTCAGAACCACCCCTGCTTTCAGTAGCTGCTTTAAGGCTGCTTACATTAACATCGTAGCTGATGCCAATACGCAAACCTTCTATTTCTATACCTACATAAGGAATGATAGCATCACTAACCCTATACCATGAACCTACATATACGCTGGTAGGATTAGCATCATTGCCATTAAGATTAACTGCCAGCGCACCGCCTAATTCAGCTTCTGTAGCTTTGTTTTGTAATTGAAAAATGGCCGAAGTAAATAGGGAAAGATTACCTCCGAGGGGAAATGAACCACCACCATGAACCGATATACGTGATGCAAGGTTCCAGGTTTGATCTAAAAAACTTAAGTTGGGGTTATTGATATGATATACCGAAGTGCCAAAATAATAATTATTAATACCGTCGCTTGAACCTGAAAATAAAATTCCGGCATTCAAATCGAAGTAACTCTGGGTAGAACCATAATTTAGGTTTTCGGAAGTGGTACCGGTAAATCCGTTTTGTGTTAACTGGTCTTCAAAAGTTAATTTACTAAAATCTAATATAGCGCTGGAATACGTAGCTTGAAAACCTGCACCAATTGTATTCCATCCATTTTCATCCAATGCTTTGTGATAGCTCATTGAAAGCGAACCATATGTTTGTTTTAAGGCAGCATCTGCACTTTCATCGCTTAAAGCTGAAAAACCAATTCCAAAAACATCCCCTTCAGGAATTTTGCCTTTTAAGATGCCAAAATCAAAAGAAGCCGCGGTTGTTACATAAGCTTTTGGTATAGAGGGCCACTGATCTCTATGAATAGCCGCCAAGCGCCATTGCCCGTCAAACTTACCCGTAAAAGCAGGATTTAAGGTAAGCGGTGAACCAAAAAATTGTGAAAAATGTGGATCCTGGGCTTTAACTAAAAGGGTAAAGAATAGTGTAAAGATAGTTATGGCTAGTTTTCTCATTATGCGATGACATTCAGAAAATTAAAGATAAGCATTTGCAACAAATAGCTGCAAGGGTGTCGGTAAAAGTTTGTTAATCAATATTTATATCGGAGTATTACAATAACAACACATAATATTATTGTCGATTATGATATCATCTGGATTTTAGAATATTAAAGATGCCTTACAATTTAAAAACCAATTCTTAAAATTGAATTTTCTGCCCAAATGCCAAATCGCCTGCATCTCCTAAACCAGGTACAATATAACCCTTTGCTGTAATTTCATCATCAATATCACCACACCAGATGGTAGCTTTGGGTACCTCCCTTAAAACATATTCGATACCCACGGTGCAGGCTATGGCACAAACAATATGAATTTCTTTAACAACGCCCTCGCCCTTTAGGTATTGTATGGCTTTTACCAATGAGGCTCCTGTCGCAATCATTGGGTCACTCAGAATTATCACTTTATCATCTATTTCCGGGCAACTCATGTATTCAATGCTTATCTCAAAACTACCGTCTGTATTGTGTTTTCGGTAAGCGCTTATAAAAGCATTTCCCGCCATGTCAAAATAGTTTAACATCCCGGTGTGCATACCAAGTCCGGCCCGTAAAATAGTAGCCAATACCGGTTGTGATTCCAATATTTTACAATTAGCAATACCTAAAGGAGTGGTGATTTCTTTTTCTTTCCAGGCTAATTTTTTGCTTATTTCATAAGCGGCTACTTCTCCAATACGTTCAAGGTTTCGCCTAAACCGCATCGGGTCTGTTTGGATCTCTACATCCCTTAATTCGCTAACCCAATTACTTATCAATGAATGTTGATCACTGAGATTAATTACCATGAATATAATTTTGAAACTTTGAATATGAAATTTGAAATTGCATTATCATCTATATTGTAAAAATAAGCATAATAAATTCAAAAAGAATATGGTTTACAGGGCAATTGGTGTAATGAGTGGCAGCTCACTCGACGGATTAGATATAGCTTTTACCGAACTCACTGAAACCGGAGGTAAATGGAATTACGAAATTATTGCAACCCAATGTTTACCATATACTGATGAATGGAGAAATAAACTGTTAACTGCTATTGATCTTTCTGCCTTGAATTATCAATTGCTGCACACAGCATATGGCCATTACATTGGCCATGCAATAAATAAATTCATTAAAGAAAACAATTTGCACCACCGCGTTAATTTAATTGCCTCTCACGGGCACACTACTTTTCATTTGCCCAATAAAAAAATGACGGCACAACTGGGTGATGGTGCTGCTATAGCGGCTGTTACCAAACTGCCTGTAGTAAGCGATTTAAGAAATATAGATGTTGCATTTGGCGGACAGGGGGCACCAATAGTGCCGATTGGCGAAAAACTTTTATTGGGCGATTATAATTATTTGTTGAACATAGGCGGTATTGCAAATATTTCTTTAAGCAATGAAGGAAATTATAAAGCCTTTGATATATGTGCTGCCAACCGGATATTGAATATGCTGGTTGCACAAAAGGGATTGCCATATGATGATGGAGGAAAAACTGCTTCTGCCGGAAAAATAAATATCAATATATTACAACAATTAAACGGGCTTGATTATTACAGCCAACCTGCTCCAAAATCATTAAGCAACAGTTTTGGAACAACAATAGTTTACCCGATAATAGAAAGCGCTCTTCTCTCTGTAGAGGATGCTTTGCGAACTTACACCGAGCATATTGCCCTGCGGGTAAAAGCAGTAATTGTAAATAATGAATCAAAGGGTTCTGGTAATAAAATGCTGGTAACAGGGGGGGGTGCTTTTAATACATTTTTAATAGAAAGGATTACTGATTTATTGTATGAAAATGGAATTGAAGTAGTAGTACCGGATGAACAACTGGTACAATATAAAGAAGGATTAATAATGGCTTTGATGGGTGTATTAAGATGGCGGGAAGAAACAAATGTATTATCGTCTGTAACCGGAGCTGAACAAAATAGTATTGGTGGTGCGTTATGGTTAGGGACTGAAGCATAAACAGGTATTACTTTAACAATCTATTTCACAAATATTTACTTTTATTGTGTAAAATAATTCAATGAAAAAAATAAGTTTTATAACAATAGCATGTATTGTGTTTTTATTGGCCTGTAAAAATAAGGCCAAAGAGATAGCCTCAGAAAAAGAGGCATATAAAAAGGCCACGCAGATACTGGAAGAAAAGGAAAAGAAAAACCCTGTATCTTTTTTAACGGTCAACAGTCATGATAAAAGTAACCTTATCGGGCAAACAGTTATAAAAGGAAGTATCGCCAATACTGCTAAGGTGTGCACTTATAAAGATGTACAATTAGAGTTATCTTTCTTTAGCAAAACCGGTACTTTGCTGGAAAAAGATATTGAAACCATTTACGATTTAATTGCGCCGGGCAAATCAGTTGATTTTAAAACAAAATATTTTGCGCCTAAAAAAACAGATAGTATTTCAGTAAAAATAGTGGCAGCAAAAACGACTAACTAAGAAATTAATATGTGGTAAGTTTCATCGAGAAAAAAATTATTCGATAAATGCAAATCCGTCACCATCAAATAAACCTAGGTCGCTTAATTTTAAATGCGGAATAACCAACAATGCCATAAAAGATAATGTCATAAAAGGCGCAGCAAGGATAGAACCCAATTTTTCTTTTACCATTTTATCAATAGCTGTATAGTTTGCTGCTACAGTGTAACCATTGTCATTACTCATCAATCCGGCAACAGGTAAAGCTAACACCTTATCACTATTGCCACCAGGCATAACTGCGCTTACGCCGCCTTTTGCTCTAATTACCAAATTGACTGCTTTGCAAATACTTTCATCATCAACACCCACGGCAATAATATTATGACTGTCATGCGCCACTGAAGAAGCAATGGCTCCCTGTTGTAATCCAAAATTCTTTACAAAAGATTTTGCTACCGGTGCATTTTTATATCGGTTAACTACTACAATTTTTAAAACATCATTTGTAGTATCACTAACAATTTCTCGGTTTACAATTTTTGGTGAAAATTTTAATTTATTGGTGATTAATTGTCCTTCAATTGCCTCTATTACTAAAATTTCTTTTTCATCTTTATAAGCAACTGAAAAATCGGCAGTATTTTTTTCGCAGCAATCAAACTGATTAATAAGCCCTGATGCTTCGGACTCTATTAATGACTTTCCTTCTTCCGCCACCAACACGCCGTCAATATAAGTTTGAAGGGTTTTAAAATGGATAAGATCTTCTACCACTATAAAATCAGCAGCATCATCTGCCCTTAAAAGGCCAACATCAATTTTATAATGCAATACAGGGTTAATGCAGGCAGCCTGCAAAATTTTAAAAACATCAATCCCCTTAGCTGCCGCTCTTTCACATAACAAATTGATATGCCCTTCCACCAGGCTATCCGGGTGTTTATCATCGCTGCAAAACATCATCATCTCTGCATGGTTGTTTAATAGGTCAACCAATGCTTCAAAATTTTTGGCAGCACTTCCTTCCCTGATTAATATCTTCATGCCATATTGTAATTTATCAAGCGCTTCTTCAGCAGTAAAACATTCATGGTCGGTACTGATACCTGCTGCAATATATTTTTTTGCGGCTTCACCCCTTAACCCCGGAGCATGCCCATCTACGGGTTTATTATATTTTTTTGCAGCTGCAATTTTTTTCATCACTTCATCATCTTGGTGGAGCACACCCGGAAAATTCATCATTTCACTAAGATATTTTATTGCAGGTTTTTGTAACAGAACATCCACATCGGCTGCAGTTAATGCAGCACCTGCAGTTTCAAAAATAGTTGCCGGCACACAGCTTGGGGCACCAAAATTAAATTTAAATGGAACCGTTTTACCATTAGTTATCATAAAGTCAACACCGGCCATACCACAAACATTGGTAATTTCATGTGGATCGCTGATAGTAGCAACAGTACCATGTACCATGGCCAGCCTGGCAAACTCAGATGGTACAAGCATGGAACTTTCAATATGCACATGGCTATCAACAAAACCCGGAAGTATATATTTTTCAGCAAAGTTTTCCCCGGTTGTTTTAATGACTTCTTTTATTTTACCATTGTAAACCAACACTTCGCCATAGAAAATTTCTTTATTAAAAACATCTACAATATTGCCTTTTAAAGAAAACCACATACTAAAATTTTACGTTGAAAAATGGAAATTTCCTGTGCTAAAATAAGCATAACTCCTTAGTTTTATTTATAGAAGGTTTTAACCGTTAGTAGCGGGCTGCTTCCACTTATCAATTATTGTACAAGTAGCACAATTTTCGTATATCTTTCAACTTTATATTTGTAGTATGAAAAGTATTGTTTTAATGGGGCTGTTTGTTTTGTTGTTGGTTGCAGTTCAATTTGCAAGGGGTAAAACTGTTGATGAAATAATTGAAAAACACATTCAGGCAAGGGGGGGCTTTGATAAGCCCGATGAAATAAAATCCATTTACATGGAGGGGATAATTACGATGCTGGGCAATACAAATTTTGTAAAAATATATCAAGTGCAAAATGATTTGAGCCCGGTTGGTTTTAATATGCAATGGCAGCTTACAGGTGAAAAAAATACTTTAATTGAATTGGCACCTTCAACCAGCAATGTTGAATTATTTAATGCGGTAGTTGCAGGTATACAAATAGAACCGTTTATTACAAAGCCTCTTTTAAATTATATTGGTAATGGCTCACAGGCGGTATTGGCATTAAAGGAAGTGGTTAGTGGAAATGATTGTTACAGAATAAAATTGAGTACTAAAACAGGTAGCGAAATAAGTTATTGGTTTAATGCATCCAGTTCTTTGCTTTCTCAATCTTTAGTGAATGATTTGGATCAAAAGAAAACTATTTGCAGTTTGTATAGCAACCATAAATCAGTAGGTGGATTTTTTTTGGCTCATACAATAGAAGTGATATTCGCAGGAGTAAATGAAAACGACTCTGTTAAAATCTCAATACATAAAATAGAAATTACCTAACCGTTTGAAACAAAATTTTGAACCTAATATATAATCATCAATCTAAAAAAAATCATGAAAAAAATTACAATTAGCTTATTAGCTATTGCAGCATTAATAAGTGTTCAGTCAGTAAAAGCACAAACTGTTGATGAAATAATCAGCAAGTACATCACTGCGCTTGGCGGTAAAGACAAGTTATTGTCTATTAAAACTGTAAAAATGGTTGGAAGCCTAAATGTGCAGGGAATGGATGTAGGGGTTACAACTACAGGAGTAAATGGAGTAGGCACCCGTAATGATATTTCTGTGCCTGGAATGGGGGAAGGTTACCAAGTAGTTAATGCAACAAAAGGGTGGGATTTTTTACCTTTTATGGGACAAGCCAGTCCTGAAGAAATTTCAGCAGGCCAGGTGAAGGCATCGCAGGGCCAGCTTGATTTACAGGGTGTACTAGTGAATTACAAAGAAAAGGGAAATCAGGTAGAATTACTGGGTAAAGAAAAAGTTGATACGGCAGAATGCTATAAATTAAAAGTTACCACTAAGGCTGGAAGCGAACATATTTTATTTATAGATGCTACAACCTATTTTAAGGTTAAAACCATCACTAAAATGAAAACCCCAAATGGCGATACAGATATTGAAACTGGATTTGGTGATTTCAAAAAGACTGATGATGGTTATGTATTTCCTTTTTCTCAAACAATTGAAAGGGGAACAATTGTTTTCACTACAATTGAAGTAAATAAACCTGTAGACGAAAAAATGTTCACCATTAATTAATAAAACCAGGTTTAATAAATTAAATAACCAATTAAAATAAAGCATGAAACAAATAAAATTTTGCATAGCTGCTATTGCAGCATTGATAAGTGTACAAACAGTAACAGCACAAACTGTTGACGAAGTTGTGAATAAATATGTTGATGCCCTGGGTGGAAAAGAAAAACTGGCATCTTTAAAAACAGTTCGTATGGAAGCTACCATGAATGCAAATGGAGCCGATATAGATTTAACGATTACAAAATCACAAATGGTTGGCCAGCGTATAGATATCGCGGTAATGGGGATGAACGGATACCAGATTTATACACCAACTGCCGGTTGGAGTTTTATGCCTTTCGCGGGCCAAACTTCTCCTGAAGCAATGAAAGATGACCAGGTAAAATCTGCTTCATCGGCACTTGATTTGCAGGGAAATTTATTTAACTATAAGGAAAAAGGGCATCAGGTGGAGTTATTGGGGAAAGAGAAAGTAGACAGCTTTGAATGTTATAAATTAAAAGCCACATTAAAATCGGGTAAAGTAGTTACTTATTTTATAGATACAAAAAGCAATCATATTGTTAAGTCAATTTCTATGCAAAATATAAATGGTGAAGAAAAAGAAGCAACGAATGGCTACTCCAATTACAAAGCAACAGACAATGGCTATATTTTTCCTTATGTGGGCACCAGTATGCAGGGAGAAATGAATTTCACAAAAATTGAAGCAAATGTACCGGTTGATGATAAGGTTTTTATAGCGAATTAAAAAACCGTAAAATTTATAATAAGCAGGCGGGCTGTTACATTGGTAAATTCCTTTGTAATGGTCTTTTTTATTTTTTGCCGTTAAATCAAGTTAAAATTTTATTATAGATTGTTTACTGCTTTTTGTTTTTAATGGTTAAATGCAAGGCAAAAGAACGCTATGAACATGTAAGAATAAATATTACTGGAAAGCTCTACTGTATTAGTTCTTAACAAATGCATACAGATTTTATGCAGCCAGCCAAATTTAAACAGTTTCTAACAAATTACTTAAAATTCCTGCAACTTAACCAACAGGGTATTTCACTACATTTGAAAAAAAATAAGCTGTGAGCAAAATACTTATTATTGATGATGAAGAAAAACTAAGGATGCTGATGGCACGTATTGTCGGGTTGGAAGGTTTTGAGGTAGTGGAAGCTGCTACCTGTAAAGCGGGTTTAAAAAAGCTGGAACAATTTACAGTGGATGTGGTGCTTTGTGATGTAAAACTTCCCGATGGCAATGGTGTTGATTTGATTAAAGAAATAAAAAATTTATATCCGCTTGTCGAAATCATTTTATTGACTGCCTATGGAAATATTCCAGATGGTGTGCAGGCTATTAAAAATGGTGCTTTTGATTACCTCACCAAGGGCAACGACAATGATAAAATAATCCCCCTTATTAACCGGGCCCTGGAAAAAGTACAATTGCAAAAACGAATTGAAAAACTGGAACAACAGGTGGGAAAAAAATATGGCTTTGAAAGTATTTTAGGTTCTTCCCCATTGATACAGGAAGCCATTGAATTTGCTAAAAAAGTAGCCCCTACAAATGCCAGTGTTTTATTATTGGGAGAAACGGGTACTGGTAAGGAAGTATTTGCACAGGCCATACATAACGGCAGCCAAAGAATGGGTAAACCCTTTATGGCACTCAATTGCAGCGCCTTTGGTAAAGAGTTGCTGGAGAGTGAAATATTTGGGCATAAAGCGGGTGATTTTACCAGTGCATTAAAAGATAAAAAAGGTTTGATTGAAGAAGCAAATACAGGTACTTTATTTTTGGACGAGATTGGCGAGATGCATATTGACCTGCAGTCAAAATTATTACGTGTGCTTGAAACAAATGAATTTATAAAAGTAGGAGATACAAAATCAACTAAAGTGGATGTAAGAATTATTGCCGCCACCAACCGCGACTTACAGGAGGAAGTAAAAACCGGCAGGTTTAGAGAGGATCTTTTTTACAGGATAAATGTTTTTACTATAATGCTTCCTGCATTGAGGGATAGAAAGAAAGACATCCCTGTTTTGGCAAATTATTTTTTACAGTTATTTGCACAAAAAACCAATAAGCGCATTGAAGGGATGAGTAAGGATTTTATTGCTCATTTACAAAACCATCAATGGAAAGGAAATACAAGGGAATTAAAAAATGTAATTGAGAGAGGCGTAATTTTAGCGGAAGGGGCTCAATTGACAGCAGACAGTTTACCGGTGGAATTACAAATTAATGATACGCACCAGCAAAGTGGTATGTCGGCTTTTGAATTATCAAGTGTTGAAAAATTACATATTCAGCGGGTTTTAAATCATACAAAGGGAAATAAAACAGAAGCTGCCCGCCTGCTAAATATTGGATTAACCACCTTGTATAGAAAAATTGAGGAGTATAAAATTTTTTAAACCATTTCAAAATGAAAATCACCCTCCCAAAACGGAGGGTTTTTGATTATTTTAAATAAATTGAATTTAGCGATGCATTTAATCAAATAGTTTTGCAAAAGTTAATGCCGGCAACAAGTTTATTGACTTTATCCTGCTATAATAACAGTCAGATAAATCATTTTCTGCAAAAATTATAGAATTTGCCATCGGGGTATAAAAATTTGTTTTGTGCCTGCTTACTCTTAACTAAAACATACTATGCATCCTAACTTAAAGAAAGTTACCAGCGCCGGATTATTAATTACACTTGGAATTATTTTTGGTGATATCGGTACTTCTCCCCTCTATGTTTTTTCAGCAATAATTGGGAAAAGAGCTATTACAGATCAATTGGTGTATGGTGGCATCTCCTGCGTGTTTTGGACATTGACCCTGCAGACTACTTTTAAATATATACTGCTTACGCTACAGGCAGATAATAAAGGAGAAGGTGGTATATTTTCTTTATATGCCATTGTGTGGAGGTACAGGCATTGGCTTTATTTTCCGGCTGCATTGGGCGCTGCGACTTTGTTAGCAGATGGAATTATTACACCACCCATCTCAGTATCTTCTGCCATAGAAGGCCTAAATGGTGTTCATGGATTGGAAAATATTATTGTACCCGGCAATGCACTTACCATTGGAATTATAATCGCAATCATTTCTTTATTATTTTTCTTTCAACAATTTGGTACTAAAATAATTGGTAGCTCCTTTGGGCCAATCATGTTTATGTGGTTTACCATGATCATGATTTTAGGCATTGTTCAGGTAACTTACTATCCCCATATATTGTCAGCCTTTAACCCATATTATGCCTATGACCTGCTAAGTCACTACCCTAAAGGGTTTTGGTTATTAGGCTCTGTATTTTTATGTACCACCGGGGCAGAAGCATTGTACAGCGATCTTGGGCATTGTGGAAGAAAAAATATCCAGGTAAGCTGGATATTTGTAAAAGTTGCATTGGTTGCTAATTATTTTGGCCAGGCGGCATGGTTACTAAAAAGCGGTAAAACAACATTGGATGGTATCAATCCTTTCTATGCAATTATACCTCATTCATTTTTGTTGCCTTCAATTATTGTAGCAACTCTGGCAACAATCATAGCAAGCCAGGCATTGATCAGCGGGTCGTTTACATTAATCAGTGAAGCAGTAAATATGAATTTCTGGCCCCGTATCACCATAAAATTTCCAACCAATGTGAGGGGGCAAATTTACATTCCAAGCATCAACTGGATTTTATGGATTGGTTGTGTAATAATGATGCTTTATTTTAAAGAATCAAGCGCAATGGAGGCTGCATATGGCTTTTCTATTACTATAGCCATGTTAATGACAACCATGCTGATGTTCTATTACATGAAGTTTATAAAAAAATGGTCAACCCCAATTTTATTGTTGATACTTGCTATTTTCCTTTCAGTAGAGCTTTCTTTTTTTATTGCCAATGTTGCCAAGATAAAACAACGGTGGATGTTTTTGATATTCGAAATAATATTGGTGTTCATCATGTTTATTTGGTATAGGGCAAGAAAAATTACTAACCGTTTTTTACACTTCGAACCTATCAGCCCTTTTGTACCTGCCCTGCATAATTTGAGTGCTAATTTATCGGAACCAAAATATGCTACTCACCTTGTTTATCTTACCAAAGCCAATAATCAAAAAAATGTTGAAAAAAGAATTTTAGAATCCATTTTTAGTAAACGGCCCAAACGTGCTGATGTGTACTGGTTTGTTCATATCGACAGAGCAGATGAGCCATACACTATGGAATATTCTGTTGAAGAAATTGAACATGATAAAATCATCAGAATAGAATTTCGTTTAGGCTTCCGCATTCAGCCAAGAATAAACCTTTTTCTAAAAAAGGTAATGGAAGAAATGGTTGAACACCATGATTTGGAAATTGGTACAAATGAGGCAGCTCCGTTGTTAAACAAACACAATATTTCCGCGGATGTGCGGTATGTGTTAATACAGAAATTTCTATCTATTGAAAATGAGTTTTCGTTTAAAGACAGTTTCATCCTGAATTCCTATTTCGCTATATTAAATCTTGGGCAATCTGATAAAAAAGCATTCGGACTGGAAATGGGCGATACTGCTATCGAACGCATTCCGCTGGTTGTTTCACCGGTAATCAATATCCCGCTCAAGCGAATTGCGCACTTATAATACTATACCATTCTGATAAAAAACCCTTCCATTTTGGAAGGGTTTTTTATTTTGGCAAAAAACATCGTTTCATAAAATTTTCCCGAAACCCTTTACTGTAATGGGTTATAATTTTTCAATACCCGTTATTTAAATATGGGCATATCGTTTGGCATACCCTTATCAAACAGAAAATATGCAAAACCATTTTCAACACTTTAAATAAAAAATAAAACCTTTTCACCTTTTTGTGACCTTTTATTTGTTAATCATATTAGCAGGCCTTATCTATAAATTCATCAAACAATAAATTATGTTACTCGCTATTATTTTAATTGTGGCAGGCATTGTAGCATTTGCCCTTTTTTTTAAATCAATCGATTTTTTTGACAAGATCTGATCACCTCATCAGGCATAAATTTTAAACTATGTTATTACTTTTTATTTTATCCATCCTGGTTTTTTGCTACATCTGTTATGTATTGGTAAAGCCAGAAAAATTTTAAAACAGTATTATCAATATTGATAATTCACAATTCACATTATTATGAACACAGAAATTTTTGGTGTACTCGCCATGTTTATCATTACTGTTTTACTGGCCATTCCTTTGGGCAGGTATATTGGTAAAGTTTACAACGGTGATAAAACCTGGCTTGATCCCATCATCAATCCACTGGACAAATTATTTTATAAAATAGGCGGCGTTAAACCGGAAAAGGAAATGACCTGGCAACAGAATTTAGTTGCATTGCTTGTAATAAACCTGGGGTGGTTTTTATTTTCTATGCTGGTGTTAATGAATATGAGCTGGCTACCGCTAAATCCTGATGGTAATCCATCAATGACAGCCGATCTTGCTTTTAACACCACCATTAGTTTTGTATCCAATACCAACCTGCAGCACTATTCCGGCGAAACCGGCGTAAGTTACCTGGGGCAATTATTATTAATGTTCTTTCAGTTTGTAAGTGCAGGTACAGGTATGGCTGCATGTGCAGTGGTTTTTAAAGCAATGAAGGAAAAAAATGCAGACAAGCTAGGCAACTTTTATAGCTACTTTGTAAAGTCCTGCACAAGGATTTTATTGCCCTTATCAATTGTAATAGCCGTTGTATTACTATTCAATGGCACCCCTATGAACTTCCAGGGTAAAGGCCAGTTTATTTCTATGCAGGGCGATACTGTAAATGTATCAAGGGGCCCTGCAGCAGCTATGGTGGCTATAAAACAAATTGGCACTAATGGCGGTGGGTATTTTGGTGTAAACAGTGCACACCCATTAGAAAACCCAAATTACTTTACCAATATGGTAGAGAATGTATGTATCATTTTAATACCCATCGCAATGATTTTTGCATTGGGTTATATCCTAAAAAGAAAAAGATTGGCGTGGATGGTATTTGGGGTAATGACTATTGGTTTTTTACTCCTCGTAATACCATCAGTCTACCTGGAAATGAAAGGCAGCAACGCCATTCACAAAATGGGGCTGTTGCAAAACCTGGGTAGCATGGAAGGTAAGGAAGTACGTTTTGGCCCTGCAGCATCTGCGTATTGGGGCATTACTACAACGGTTACCAGCAACGGCTCTGTAAATGCCATGCATGATAGCTTTACACCACTAACCGGCATGTTTGCCATGCTCGGAATGATGATTAATTCTTTTTATGGTGGGGTAGGTGTGGGCTTTTTAAACTTCTATATTTTTATGATCATAGCAGTTTTTATCATTGGTTTAATGGTAGGCCGTACGCCCGAATTTTTGGGCAAAAAAATAGAAGCAAAAGAAATGAAAATAGCCGCCATTATTGCATTACTGCATCCATTTTTAATTTTGGTTGGTACTGCCATCGCATCGCATTTATATGCCCATAACCCCGAAGCGTATGCGTCGTGGTTAAACAATCCCGGCAACCACGGTTTTGGCGAAATGCTGTACGAGTTTACTTCTTCTTCTGCCAACAATGGCAGTGGTTTTGAAGGTCTTGGCGACAACACCCCATTCTGGAATATTGCTTGCGGCATCGTAATAATACTGGGAAGGTTTTTACCAATCATTGGGCCACTCGCCATTGCGGGTATTTTAGCAAAAAAAAAATACGTACCGGAAAGTGCAGGCACATTAAAAACAGACACCTCCACTTTTGCCATCATGATTTTTGCAGTAATATTTATAATAGCCGCCCTGTCGTTTTTCCCGGCACTGGCTCTTGGACCAATAGCAGAATACTTTGGCATGCGGTAAAAAATAATTTCAAATTCGTATTTCAAAATTTCTGACAAAATAATAATACAATGTCAAAAAATAAATCTAACAAACTGTTTGAACCAGCGCTCATAAACACCGCACTCAAACAGAGCTTCATAAAACTCAATCCCCGTATCATGTTTCGCAACCCTGTAATGTTTACGGTAGAAATATGTACGGTGGTAATGCTGGCAGTATGTATCTGCATAGCCACCGGCGAAAAAGCACAAGGTAGCCTTGTATATAACGCCATCGTATTTTTCATTCTTTTGTTAACCCTGTTGTTTGCCAATTTTGCAGAAGCTATTGCAGAAGCAAGAGGAAAGGCCCAGGCAGATTCATTAAGAAAAACAAGAGAAGAAACACCTGCCAAATGGATACAGCCTGTAGGCGAAATGTATGTAAATGAAGTAAAAATCGTTCTTTCTTCTCAATTAAAAAAGGGAGATGTGTTTCTTTGCGAAGCAGGCGATATGACACCGATGGATGGCGAAATCATCTGGGGTATTGCTACTATTGATGAAAGCGCTATCACGGGCGAAAGTGCACCAGTAATAAGGGAAAGTGGTGGTGACAAAAGTTCTGTTACCGGTGGTACAAAAATATTATCTGATAAAATAAAAGTAAGGGTAACTACAGAACCTGGTGAATCATTTCTTGATAAAATGATTGCATTGGTAGAAGGTGCCAGCCACCAGAAAACACCCAACGAAATAGCGCTAACAATTTTCCTCGCAGGGTTTACATTGGTATTTATCATTGTATGCATCACCCTAAAACCATTTGGCGATTATGCCAATACACCCATTACCATTGCCGCATTCATTTCGTTGTTTGTTTGCCTAATACCAACAACAATTGGCGGCTTATTAAGTGCAATCGGTATTGCCGGCATGGACAGGGCTTTACGTGCCAACGTAATCACAAAAAGTGGTAAGGCCGTAGAAACAGCCGGTGACCTTGATACCTTGTTGCTGGATAAGACAGGTACCATCACTATTGGTAACAGAAAGGCCACTAATTTTTATCCTGCCAACGGAATTGATGCAGCAGCTTTTACAGAAGCCTGTGCATTGTTGTCTTTGGCTGATGAAACACCTGAAGGAAAATCAATTGTTGAACTGGCCAGCATCACCAGTAAGGACAGGCCTCGGCCTGTCCCAACAATAGAAGGTGCAAAATTTATAGAATTTACTGCCGAAACAAGAAGCAGTGGTATTGATTTACCAAGCGGATTAAAAATAAGAAAAGGTGCTTTTGATTCTATAAAAAATATGGTGATAAAAGCTGGTAATAGTTTTCCGGAAGAGACTACTGAAAAAGTAAAAGTAATTGCAAATAATGGCGGAACACCATTGGTGGTTAGCGAAAACAATAAAGTGCTGGGCGTTATAGAATTGCAGGACATTATTAAACCTGGCATGCAGGAACGTTTTGAACGCCTCCGTAAAATGGGTGTTAAAACAGTGATGGTAACAGGCGATAATCCATTAACAGCCAAATTTATTGCAGAAAAAGCAGGTGTAGATGATTTTATTGCGGAAGCAAAACCGGAAGATAAAATGAACTATATCAAACAGGAACAGCAAGGTGGTAAACTGGTAGCGATGATGGGTGATGGCACCAATGATGCGCCGGCATTGGCTCAGGCTGATGTAGGTGTTGCTATGAACAGTGGTACTGCTGCTGCAAAAGAAGCGGGCAATATGGTTGACCTTGACAATGACCCAACCAAGCTGATAGAAATTGTAGAAATTGGCAAGCAGTTATTAATGACAAGGGGTACATTGACCACTTTCTCTATTGCCAATGACGTAGCTAAATATTTCGCTATTGTTCCGGCTTTATTCATCACCTCCATACCGGCATTACAAGGTTTAAATATCATGCATTTGCACAGTCCGGAAAGTGCCATTTTATCTGCTATAATATTTAATGCACTTATCATCCCAATGCTGATTCCGTTGGCTTTAAAGGGTGTGGCATATAAGCCAATTGGTGCAAGTGCATTGTTACGGAGAAACTTATTGATCTATGGACTTGGTGGCATTATCGTTCCTTTTATCGGTATTAAATTATTGGATCTGTTAGTATCTGTATGGTTTTAAAAAACAATTAAAATAAAAAAATGAAACAACATATTCTTCCCGCTTTAAAACTCACCTTTGTATCTATTGTGGTATTTGTGGGTATTTACACCTTGCTTATATGGGGTATTGCACAGGCTGCCCCCAACAAGGGCCAGGGCGAAACTGTAAGCGTAAACAGTAAGGTAGTAGGCTATAAACTAGAAGGCCAAAATTTTACTGCTGACAATTATTTTAACAGCCGCCCTTCTGCAGTTGGCTATAATGCCGCTGGTAGCGGTGGCAGCAACAAGGGGCCATCTAACCCCGATTATTTAAAACAGGTACAGGACAGGGTGGATAGTTTTTTGGTACACAACCCTGATGTTAATAAAAATGATATTCCTGCTGAACTGGTGACTGCTTCTGGTAGTGGATTGGATCCTGACCTTTCTGTAAAAGCGGCATTGATACAGGTAGCAAGAATTGCAAAAGCCAGAAATATTACTACCGACAAAATAAACAACCTGGTGGCACAGCAAACACAAAAGCCCTTGATGAGTTTATTTGGTACAGAAAAAATAAATATTTTACAGTTAAATATTGAGCTGGACAAATTAGAATAGCCATGGCCGAACAGGAAACCAATGCCGAACATTTTTTAAACCTCATCCGTAAAAGCAGGCGGGGCAAGTTTAAAATTTATGTGGGCATGAGCGCAGGTGTAGGTAAAACGTACCGGATGTTACAGGAGGCACACACCCTGCTGCGGAATGGTGTGGATATTAGGATTGGTTATATTGAAACCCATAACAGAAAGGAAACACATGCGTTGCTGGAAGGGCTCCCGGTAATTCCAAGACGCAAATTATTTTATAAAGGAAAAGAGCTGGAAGAATTTGATGTACAGGCTGTAATTAACCTGCACCCCGAAATAGTAATTGTAGATGAACTGGCGCATAGTAATATTGAAGGAAGCAAAAACGGAAAACGCTGGCAGGATGTGGTGGAAATTTTAGATGCCGGCATCAATGTAATCAGCGCTGTAAATATCCAGCACATAGAAAGCCTTCACGCAGATGTAAAAGAAATTACGGGCGTAGATGTTGCAGAAAGGATACCAGACAGCATTTTAAGGGAAGCAGATGAAGTAGTGAATATCGACCTGACTGCCGATGAACTTATTATCAGGGTGAAAGAAGGTAAAATTTATTCGCCTGATAAGATTGAAGTTTCATTAAAAAATTTCTTTCAAAGTGAACGTATTTTGCAATTGAGGGAGCTCGCATTAAAAGAAGTAGCGAGCCAGGTAGAACGAAAAATTGAGAATGAATTACCCCGTAATTCACATTTAAAAACTGAACGATTTTTGGCATGTATCAGCAGTAATCATGAGATAGCAAAAAAAGTTATCCGTAAAACAGCAAGGCTGGCAGCTTATTACAACAGTAAGTGGTTTGTATTGTATGTACAAACACCAAAAGAGGCTGGTGATAAGATAGGGCTTGCATCGCAAAGATATTTGATCAATAATTTTAAACTGGCCACAGAACTGGGAGCAGAGATCATCAAAGTAAAAAGCAGCAATATTGCCAAAGGAATTTTAGAAGAAAGCGCCCGACAGAATATTACTACCATTTGCATTGGTAAGCCACACCTTACTTTATTTAATGTAATTGTCAGCACGCCGGTTTTTAACCAGCTATTAAATAAATTATCCGAATCAGATATTGACATTGTAATTTTATCCTGACATGAAACTAAAAACAAAATTATCGTTTGGGCTATCTTTTCTTTTTGCAGTCATAGTATCATTTGGCATCCTCAGCTTTTTTTATATCAACCGGCTTAGTAACGATGCTGAAAGGGTATTAAAAAATAACCATGAATCATTGGTGTATGCCAACAATATGCTAAAGGCACTGGAAGAAATTCCAGCAAATAAAGATGCCTTCAGGATATTTGAGGATAATTTAAAAAAACAGGAAGCTAACATAACAGAACCTGGTGAAAAAGAAACTACGGAAGAGTTAAGAAAAAATTTTACTGAGCTAACAATAAACCCTGCCGACTCTTCCAACTACCCAAAGTTGCGCCAGTCGTTGCAAATAATAAACGATCTTAATGAAAATGCAATACTTAAAAAAAATGACATAGTACAAAAAACGGTAGAAGATGCCAGGTTTTGGCTCACACTTATTTTTACATTGCTGATAATAGTGAGTATAACATTTATCTATAATTTCCCGGCAATAATATCCAACCCTGTTACAAAGCTTTCAGAAGGTATCAGGCAAATTGCCAATAAAAATTATAACCAACGGATTTACCTGGAACAGAAGGACGAGTTTGGCGATCTTGCTAATGCCTTTAACAGCATGGCTGAAAAACTGGATGAATATGAACATAGTAACCTGGCAAAAATAAAGTTTGAAAAAAGCAGGATAGAGACTATTATCAACCAGATGAAAGATGGTATTATTGGCCTGGATGATAAAAAGAATATCTTATTTGTAAATGCTGTTTCTGAAAAAATTCTAGGACTTAAAGAAAGCGACATCATTGGTAAATATTCAGCGGATATAGCCCTACGAAACGACCTGATGCGTACTTTGCTGCAGGCGGAAACAAAGAAGGAATTAAAGATATATGCGGATGAGAAAGAAAGTTTTTTCTCTAAGGATACCATTAATGTACTGGCCAATAATGAAGTGATAGGGCAGGTAATTGTGCTGCGTAATATAACCCCTTACCATGAATTAAATGAAGCCAAAACAAATTTTATAGCTACTGTTTCGCACGAGTTAAAGACACCCATTTCTTCCATCATGCTTAGTTTACAGTTGCTGGAAAACAGACAAACAGGCGAAGTAAATACTGAGCAGCAACTATTGCTTGCCAGCGTAAAGGATGATACCAACAGGTTGTTAAAAATAACCGGCGAGTTACTGAATATGACACAGGTGGATAGCGGCAAAATACAATTGAGTATTGTTAACAGTGATGCAAAAGAAATATTGTCGTATGCCGTCAACGCCAGCAAAAATGCTGCTGAACAAAAACATATTCAATTAGATATTTCAGTACCAGATCAGTTGCCGGTAGTTTTGGCCGATAGTGAAAAAACAGCCTGGGTACTTACTAATTTATTATCCAACGCCATCCGTTATTCTTACGATAATTCCACTGTTTTTATAAATATAAGGTCATTCGAAAAAAAAATTTATTTTACAGTAAAAGATACCGGTGAGGGAATTGAACCACAGTATAAAGACAAAATATTTGACCGTTATTTTCGTATCCCGGGTTCACATAAAGATGGCACCGGGCTTGGCCTTTCAATCTGTAAAGAATTTATTGAAGCACAGGGCGGAGAAATAATTGTAGAAAGCGAGTATGGTACTGGCAGTACTTTTACGGTAGTTTTAAATGTGGCAGTATAGTTCCCATTTAAAGCAAAGCCTGCATTTTATTATATTAAGATATATTATTTATAAAAATGCCCCGTAGCTAATGGGGCATTTTGAGTAAAAGTTATACCTCAGCATTTACAACCCTGTGCAAATCCCTGTATTTTTTAATAAGGTTATGTGCAATTTTTAAAGAAGCCTGCTGACTGGTGATCAAC
>JAYTTI010000042.1:0-77881 GCA_043745405.1 Ferruginibacter sp.
AAGTGAATTTGGAATGGCCAATATTATGTTCATAGAGCCGTCTTTTTAAATCTGAGCAAGCTCCAACATAATATTTGCCAAGTTTGGCAGAATATAGAATGTATATGTAAGGCATCACATAAAAATAGAAAAAAGCAGATTATATAGCGATACTTCAATTGCAAAAAATAAAAAGCCACTTCAAGAACGAAGCGGCTTTGTGATCTGGCTGGGACTCGAACCCAGGACCCATACATTAAAAGTGTATTGCTCTACCAACTGAGCTACCAAATCTCTCACCATTTTTTAAATGGAGTGCAAAAATAAGGCAAAAACGTATCGGGTCAATTTTTTTTTAGAAAAAAATTAAATTGTCTTCCTTTTATACAATATTGAAGATGATTTATTTATGTTTAACATTGCCAATGATGATCCAAATGCTTTGTAGTAGCGGATTTTATTATTTTTCAACATATTTTCAACGAAATATTTTAACTAAAAATTAAAAACCTAATACATCCTTCATACTGAATACTCCTTTTTTGTTGTGTAAAAATTCTGCGGCCAATATTGCGCCGGTAGCGAACCCTTTACGGTTATGTGCCGTGTGAATAATTTCAATATCATCAATGGCTGAACTGTATTTTACCATATGGGTGCCTGGCGCCGGATCAATCCTTTCACTTATAATAAGCAGTTCTTCAGGCGAAAGGCTTGTTTTATTTACCCATTGTTTTTTTCGTGCGATATTTTCAATTATCTGTTCGGCCAAGGTAATAGCAGTTCCACTGGGAGCATCTTTTTTTTCGGTGTGGTGTATCTCTGTCATGCTTACTTCATAGTCATCATGCTGGTTCATCAACTGCGCTAATCTTTTATTTACTTCAAAAAAAATATTTACTCCCACACTATAATTACTGGCGTACAGTAATGATCCGTTGTTATTGTTGCATATAGTTTTTACTTCTTCCCAACGCTGCAGCCAGCCGGTGCTGCCGCTAACAACCGGCAGGCCCACATTGAGGCAGGCAATAATATTGTCAACCGCACTATGTGGCCCTGTAAATTCTATTGCTACATCACATTGCTGCAGGTTTTCTTTTGTAAACTGATCCATTGAATTGATGTCAATCTTTAAATTAACACTATGGCCTCTTTGTAGAGCAATCTCTTCAATAGCTTTACCCATTTTACCGTAACCTATTAACGCTATATTCATATTTTTTTTGCAACACTGCTGTTTGTTGATGGTATTTATTTAAAGAATGTAAAGATAATTATTTAAATCCCTTGTTTGCTTTGGGGTGAATGTCAAATACAAAACTAATTCCGTTTGTATTTGACATCGGGCTATAACCGGGGTTTATTCGCAGGCTAAGATTATCACTTACATCAAATGCTTTTAAATGTGCATCTACCGTTGCATCAACAACATTTAATCCCCAAAAAATTAAAAAAAATAAAACAGAATAATCTACATTTTTACGAAATTCATTACGGTAGACACGCAAAGAATTTGCGTTAAGGTTTTTATACAAAGGATCAATCAGTGCATCATTAGCGGGATCTGTATCAATTTTATATATGTAAGCCTGCTTTAACGATTTGTATGTATTTAAATTATAAAAAAATAAATAAGCAGTGGTGCCCAATGCAGCGTAAACAATAGGTATTTTCCAATACTTTTTATTATAAGCTTGTCCCCAACCTGGTAAAATTGCCGATCGTATAGTAGCAGTGCGTGGGCTAAATGGTTCAATAGCTTTTTTATTGCTGGTATCTTTTATTTTCTGTGTACTAACAGCATTACTATCCTTTGTTGACTGGGCAAAAACAGGGCAAAAAAACAGGTGTAAAAAAAATATAAAAAATATTGAAAATAATTTTCGCATCAACTTACTTTAATGTTCAATTTATCCAGCAGGCCATTTAATTCGTCGAGCGAATAATATTCAAAAGTTATTGAGCCGTACCCTTTTTTATTGTTGACCAGTTTTACTTTGGTATTAAATTGAGATGCTAAATTATCTTCTATCTTTTTAAACGCAGGAGGTAATGATGCTTTTACAGAATTTTTAACAGCATTATTGCCCGTATACATGTTACGAACAAGATCTTCAGTTTGTCTTACAGACAATTCTTTGTTTTTTATTTCTGAAAAAATAAACAATTGCTTATCTATCATATCTACATTTATCAATGCCCTGGCGTGGCCCATTGATATTACCGCGGTACGTACCGCCACCTGAATATCTGGTGGCAATTTTAACAGGCGGATATAGTTGGTGACCGTACTGCGTTCTTTGCCCATTCGTTCGGCTACCTGCTCCTGTGTATAATCCAGTTCATCCATTAAACGCTTATAGCTAAGTGCAATTTCAATGGCATTTAAATTTTCCCGTTGTAAATTTTCCAGTAAGGCCAGCTCTAATAATTCTGAATCATTTGCCTGGCGAACATATACAGGTAAATCTTTAAGGCCGGCAATTTTTGCAGCCCTGTAGCGGCGCTCACCTGCAATAAGCCGGTATTTGCCCGAAGGCAATCTGCTAACAGTTAATGGCTGGATGATATCATGCAATTTTAATGAAGAAGCTAATTCGCTCAATGCAGTTTCATCAAAATCTTTACGTGGCTGTTTTGGATTTATTTCTATCTGGTCTAAAGCAATACGGTTAATGGCAGTAGTTTTTTCTACAATTTCTGTTTTTAAACTACCTGCAGTACTTTTAAGATCAGCATCTATATTTTGTAATAAACTACGAATACCCTTTCCTAAAGCGTCTTTTTTATTTGTTTGTGCCATAATAATATTAATGTGCTGATTTGGTAATGATAAATAAAAAAATTGTTGCTAATATAAAAACTGCTGTTTCAGTAATTAGCAAATTATCAGATTCGTAAATCAGTTAATTATCCTGTCTTCCTCTTTAATTTTTGTAAAATTATTTTTTTGTAGAATTTCTTTTGCCAGGTTAAGATAGTTAACAGAGCCTTTACTGTCAGCATCATATAAAATTACCGGCTTTCCAAAACTGGGAGCTTCACTTAGCTTTGTATTGCGGTGAATGATGCTGCTAAAAACCATCTCTTCAAAATGCCTTCTTACTTCGGCTACAACCTGGTTGCATAAACGCAAGCGACCATCGTACATGGTCATTAAAATACCTTCAATCTGTAATTCAGGGTTTAGCCTGTTTTGAACAATTTTTATGGTATTTAATAATTTTCCTAAACCTTCAAGGGCAAAAAATTCTGTCTGTACAGGTACTACAACACTATCCGCGGCTACTAAAGCATTTACAGTTATTAACCCAAGCGAAGGGGAGCAATCAATTATAATAAAATCATACTCATCACGAATGGGTTCCAGTATTTTCTTTAACACCCCTTCACGGTTGGGGTAATTAATCATTTCAATTTCTGCACCTACAAGGTCAATATGTGATGGAATAAGGTCAAGATTGGGTATATCTGTTTTTAATAAAATATCCTTTGCATTGGTTTCATTTACCATGCAGTCGTACAAACTAAGTGTTACATTATGCAGGTCAAAACCCACACCGGTAGTACTGTTTGCCTGCGGATCTGCATCTACAAGCAGGGTTTTATATTCCAATACTGCTAAACTTGCAGCTAGGTTAATTGCGGTGGTGGTTTTGCCTACACCTCCTTTTTGATTTGCTATACCTATTATTTTTGCCATACCTTAATTCCGGTTAAAGGAATTTATTGTTTTAATTTAGTTGTTTTAATAATTAACCCTAACTTGTTTTTTGGGATTGCCAAAGGTACTGTTTGAAATTCAACCATAGCCTCAAATGTTCCTGACACAGTAACAAATTTAGTCATTCGGCATAAAATTGGCCAACAATGTTGCATCTTGGTTGTTATCAAACCAACTTTGATGATATAAAAATAGAATATGTATACAATTATTTCCGGCACAAACAGAATTGGCAGTAATACTTTAAAAGTAGCCAAAGAATATCAGCTTATTTTGAAAGAAAAAGGTATTGAGGCTGGTTTATTATCGCTTGAAAATATAAATGTTTTAACAAGAGACGCCGCCTTTATAAAAATTGAAAATGATATAATAATACCAACCGACCAGTATATATTTATTACGCCTGAGTATAATGGCAGTTTCCCGGGAGTATTGAAGATGTTGTTTGATACTACTAAGTTACCTTCAATATGGTGGCATAAAAAAGCACTGATTGTGGGCGTATCAACCGGAAGGGCCGGTAACTTAAGGGGCAATGATCATTTATCGGCTGTATTAAATAATCTTAAAATTACTGTACACCCCAACCAACTGCCTATTTCTGTTATTGATAAGTTATTGGATGAAAATGGCATTTTTGCAGATCAGGAAGCTATAAAAGCCATACGTCACCAGTTGGAAGATTTTATTATATGGAGCGAAGGGCACAAAAGACCGGTTAAGTAAAATAAATATTATTAACCTTATTAAAACAATTTGATTGTTTACACGTCCATAGGAATAACTTAACTTCATTTTTCAAATTTTAACTACGGTTATATGCGATCACCTGTTGGTGCTTTTATTTTTGTTGCAGTAATGTTATTGCTCGATACTTATGTTTTTCAAGCCGTTAAAACTGTCTCCCAATCCGCCTCTCCCAAAACAAGGAGCATTATTTACCTTATATTTTGGTCGCTGTCGATCATTGCTGTAGCGGGATTTTTATTATTTGCTTTTACAGATCAAAATTTTTTACCAAAAAAAGTAAGGACTTATTTATTTGCAACAATAATTGGTTTATTTCTTGCAAAATTTATTGCGGTTATTTTCTTTTTGGTGGATGATTTACGAAGGGCCATTCAATGGCTGGCCGGAAAATTATTTTATAATAATACAGAAGCAGACGCCATCAATAATGATGGAATTAGCAGGTCGGTTTTTTTAAGCTGGCTTGGGTTGGCTGTAGGCGGAGGATTATTTGGAAGCCTTGTTTACGGCTTTGGTAATAAATATAAGTATGATGTAAAAAGGGTGAAACTTGCTTTTGATAATTTACCTGCCGGGTTTAAGGGAATGAAAGTTTTGCATATCAGCGATATTCATAGCGGCAGTTTTACAGATAAAAAAGCAGTGCTGCATGGAGTAAATGAAATTTTGAATGAAAAAGCAGATATCATTTTATTTACAGGCGACCTGGTAAATGACAGGGCAACTGAGATGGATGAGTATATGGATGTGTTTAACCAGTTGAAAGCCCCGATGGGCGTATACTCTACATTGGGTAACCACGATTACGGTGATTATGTAAGCTGGCCCGACAACGGAATGAGCAAAGAACAGAACCTTGAAAATTTAAAAAAAGTACATGCTAATTTGGGATGGAAATTATTAATGAATGAACATGTAGTACTGGAAAGAAATAATGAACAGATTGCTTTAATTGGTATAGAAAATTGGAGCAATAAGGCAAGGTTTCCCAAGCATGGACGAATGGATCTTGCATATCCCGGAGCTGAAAAATATCCGTTTAAAATATTGATGAGCCACGACCCAAGCCATTGGGATGCACAGGTAAAAACAAATTACCCGGCTATTGACCTGATGTTGAGTGGGCATACACATGGTATGCAATTTGGTATTGACATTGCTGGTTTTAAATGGAGCCCGGTGCAATATGTGTATAAACAATGGGCTGGTTTATATGAAGAAGCCAAACAAAAATTATATGTAAACCGCGGCTATGGTTTTATCGGTTACCCGGGCAGGGTGGGTGTTTTGCCTGAGATAACTGTTATTGAATTAGTGTAATCAATGGAGCGTTTTTCTTCAATTAAATTTCCACACTTTATAATTTAGACATAAAAAAACTGCTTCTAAGGCGGCAGTTTTTTTGTGTCTATAGAAATTACGTAGCAACTTTTATCTTCTTAGCGGAATGCGTTTTCTTCCTTCTGCACGGTCAGACCTTACTTCGTCAGTTGGCTTTTTAAAACCACCATCAGCTTCGTTCATTCTTACCTGTCTTCCGTTATGTTTTTTGCCATCAATATTTTTGATCATTTGTGCAGATGCAGCTTTATCAACTTCTACCCAACTGTTCATTTCTTTCATATCGATCTTGCCCAATACTTCTTTATTTAAATTGCTTTCATCTAAAATAAATTCTAAAAAGCTGGCTTTGTAAAAACCATCTTTGGTGCCCAGGTTTATAAATAACCTTGTGTACCCATTGTCGTGCTGAAAACTGCCTCTTTCTCTTCTGCTGCCATCCCTGTTGCTGCTTTCGCGGCTTGCGCTGTCTCTTCTTTCAGTACCACGCATATCAGAACCCCTAAGGTTCGAATTAAGGTCTGGTGCATTTTCGTAATACTTTAAAAAGTGATTAAACTCTATAGCGGCTACTCTTTGCAAAACTTCTTCTTTGCTTACATCAGCAAATTTTTCCTGCAGGTCGGCCATATATGTTTCATAATCGCCGCTTGAAATATCAGCCAGCATTAATTTATCCATAAAATGAAAAAACTGTTTACGGCAAACATCTTTACCACTCGGTACATCCAGTTTATGAAACTGCGCATTTACCATGCGTTCCAGTTGTTTTATCTTGTAACTTTCCCTGCTATGGCAAATAGAAATACAGATACCCGTTTTGCCTGCTCTTGCAGTACGGCCACTTCTGTGCGTATACACTTCCATGTCATCTGGTAATTCGTAATTGATAACATGGGTAATACCATCTACATCAATGCCCCTTGCCGCAACGTCGGTAGCAATTAATAATTGTAAATTTTTCTGGCGAAAGCGCCCCATCACTTTATCTCTTTGTTGTTGTGTAAGATCGCCGTGTAAAGCTTCAATTTCATACCCTTCCCTTACTAATTTTTCAGCAATATCCTGTGCATCCAGTTTAGTACGGGTAAAAATAATGCCGTACATACCCGGGTTAAAATCAATATAGCGTTTTAATGTTTCATAACGGTGGTGTGCCGCTACTATCAAAAACTGATGATCGATATTTACATTACCACTGTTCTTTTTACCAACAGTAATTTCTTTGGGATTGGTCATGAAGTTTTTAGCAATTGCCCTTACTTCAGGTGGCATGGTAGCACTAAACAACCAGATGCTTTCCCTGTTCACTGTATTTTTTAAAACAAAATCAATATCATCCCTAAAGCCCATGTTCAGCATTTCATCTGCTTCATCCAGCACAACATATTTTACTTTTTGCAGGTCGATTGCCTTGCGCTCAATAAGGTCAATCAATCTTCCGGGTGTGGCCACTACAATATGTACGCCTCTTTTTAAATTTCTAATCTGCATGGTAATAGAGGCACCACCATATACAGCTTCTGTAAAAACACCTTTAGTGTGTTTGGTAAATGTTGCCAGATCGTTGGTTATTTGCAAACACAATTCCCTTGTTGGGCAAACAATCAATGCCTGCGGGTGCCGCTCAGCAATGCTGATAAGATTTAATAATGGAAGGCCAAAAGCCGCAGTTTTTCCTGTGCCGGTTTGTGCCAAACCCACAAAATCTGTAGTGCCTGATAGTAAAATGGGGATTGCCTGTTCCTGGATTGGGGTGGGGGTATCAAACCCTAAATCGGTAATTGCCTGTACTAATTGTACGTTTAAGCCTAAGGCTTCAAATGCATTCATGTAAATTTTTTTTGTGTTTACATGATATGCTATTTGCCTGTTGTTTCGCTACTTGAATACTATGTTTAAAAGTTAAAGTAAATCCTAATTTCAACAGCCTGTCGGGCATTTCATGCAATACTCGTTATAAATAATTTTGCAAATGTAGTGGTTTTATTTCACTTAATTACAATTAAATCAATTGTATGGCGTTTTTAAAACCTGTATAAAGCTTAAACAATATTTTGTACTGGTTAAACTAAATTTCTTTTTTACAGTCAACGTTACCTAAACAACAATCAAACATCAACTGATGCGAAAATTTTTACTGCTTATATTTTTTTTATTGGCTGTATCAGCAAAAAATTATGCGCAAACAGATTCCCTTAAAAATGTTAGTGCTAAAGATTCGACAGAGTTAATGAATGAATTGATGGAACTTTTGTCTGGCTCCGAAAAACCTTCTTCTTATTTCACAGCAAGTATAGGCATTGGTAACAGGTTGTTCAATGTTCGTAATAATGCACTCAATGCTAAACAATCGTCCATTAATAAATTTATTTATTCGCCCACTATTGCCTACTATCACAAAACTGGTGTAAGTTTTTCTGCCAGCGCCAATTTGCTTAATGATAGCGTGAGTGGTTTTGGTGTAAACCAATGTAGCATTTCCCCGGGGTATCAATTGCAAAACAATAAAAACTTTTATTTTGCTTTTGTATACACCCACTATTTCGTCAACGATATATTTTCTTCCTATACTTCGCCTTTGCAAAACGATTTTTACACTTCATTGAATTATAAAAAAAATGGATACAGCCCGGCATGGCGTTGGGTTATTCTACCGGAAAATATGGAGACGTAAAACGCAGGCGGGCTTTGTACGATTCTTTAACAAACAATATACAGGCCTTTACTTTTATAATTTCGGCAGCTCATGAATTTAATTGGAATAATATTTTTGATAAAAAGGATGGAATACTATTTATCCCAACATTGTTATTGAATACCGCTACAAGTAAAATTAGTATTCATCATAACACCAATGCTACAAACCTGTTGTATTTTTTAAATAAAAAAGGTAGGTTGCCAAAATTTAAAACCTCTCCATATCAAGTAGAATCGGCAGGCTTGTCAATCGACCTAATGTACGTTTATGGTAAATTTTCTTTTGAGCCAGAAGCATATTTTGATTATTATTTACCATCAACAGAAGAAAACAGGTTTACAAGTGTTTTTACTTTGAACATCAGTTATTCTTTCTGATAAAGTTCATTAACAAATAATTATCTGTAAAATTTTATCATTGGCATATAGTTAGCTATTTTAATCGTAAACTTTGTATATGAAAATAAAACTATTATCTCTCGCCCTTGCAGTATTGATATTTTCAACTGCACACGCTCAAATTTTTAGTCTTGGTGTAAAAGCCGGTACTAATATTGGTAAACTTTCTGGCCAGCCATTTAGCGACCGGTTTACTTATGGTTATCATGCAGGTGCCTTTGCTACTGTTGGCTTAGGAAGTAAGTTCTCCATACAGCCTGAAGTCTTATTCAACCAGACCAGCACCGATACCAGTAGTGAATTCAGTAAAGTGTACACTTCCTTATCGGGAAGTGAAATTTCTAAAATAAAGCTCAGCTATTTAACCATCCCTATCCTGTTAAATTATAAGCTAAGCAAAATGGTTTCCCTTCAGGCCGGGCCGCAGTTTGGGATATTGCTTGATAATAATGTAAACCTTGTTGAAAATGGAAAACAGGCCTTTAAAAATGGGAACCTTAGTTTGCTGGGTGGGTTGCAACTTAAACTGGCTATGTTTAAAATTTATGGGCGTTATGCAATTGGGCTTACTAACCTTAATGATATCGCTAACCAGGATAAGTGGACAAGCCAGGGTTTTCAGTTAGGTATTGGTTTTACAATTTTATAATTATGACCTTATAATAACAGGTGTTCCATTTTTGTTCCACCTTATTATTGAAGAAGGTGCAGCAATTTTTACATCATCCTGCCGGTGTTGAACTATATAGTCAACACCTTTTTTTATTTCATTACTTACTTCAGAAAATATGGCCGGTGGCGGGTAACCGCTAACGTTAGCTGAGGTAGATACAATCGGTTTTTTAAATCTTTTGATAAGGTGTTTGCAAAAAGGGTCACTGGTTAAACGGATAGCAACAGTGCCATCTTTATTAATTATATTTTCAGCAAGCCTGGTTGCGCCATCATAAATTACAGTAGTAGGTTTTGTTATGGTATCCAGGTAATCCAATACAGATAAATCGGGTTGAGTGATATATTGAATAATATCTTTTTTGCTGGCCAACAAAATAATCATGCTCTTTTCTTCTGCCCGGTTTTTAAGGCTGTAAATTTTTGCAACAGCTTCTTCGTTGGTGGCATCGCAACCAATTCCCCAGATAGTATCTGTGGGGTACAAAAAAATGCCTCCTTTATTCAATACTTCCAGGCAATTATCTATATCGTTTAAAAAGCTGCTCATAAAATACTTTGGTATACATTCATAATGCTGTCAGCATATTTTTGGGTGGTGAATTTTTGTACCTGTATAAACCCTTTTTCTCTTAATTCCATAGCAATATTTTTATCTGTCGCTATTGTGTACATGTGTTTGGCAAGTAATTCATAGTCGGCCGGCGAAAAATACAAAGCTGCCTCACCTGCCACTTCAGGCAGGCTGCTTGTATTGCTACTGATAACCGGCAGCCCACTCCATAAGGCTTCAAGCAAAGGTGCACCAAAGCCTTCAAAAATTGATGGATATACCAATGCAAGTGCCTGTTGATAAATAGCTGGAAAATCGGCGGCTGTTGTAAAAGCAGGTTCTTTTGATATCGGCATTTCGTTCAGTATTATAAGCCTGTTAACAATACCATTGGCCTGCATAAACTGCCGGGCTTCTTCTTTTTGTTTTTTACCATTACCAATTATAACTAAGGGAATATCGATTTTATCTTTAAGTAATGCCAGTGCCTTACAAATAGCAATAAGATTTTTTCTTGGCGCAATAGAACTTACAAACAAAAAATAATTGTCGGGCAAACGGTACCTGCTTTTTACGATGGCTTTATCGGCTGCTGAAATGGTTTGCTGAAATATGGGGTTACAGGTTTGGTAGCAAATAAAAATTTTATTTGCAGGTACTTTATAAAAATTAATAAGGTCGTCCTTTGTTTGTTTGCTGATGGCAATAATGGCATCAGCTGTTTTGCAGGCATGCTTTATCTTCCACCGATGAACATAGCGTTCATCAAAATTATAGGTTTCGGGAAACCGTTCAAAAATAATATCATGTATGGTTACTGCGGTTTTAACACCAGTGCGTTTAATGTTTAATGGCAATTCATTACTTACTCCATGATAGATGTCTAAACCGCTGCCGGCAATCAGTTTAACGATGCCATTCCTGCGCCACCAGCCCGCAAAATGCTTACCAACAAATGTTTGAGGAAATATAGCGTTTACGTTTTCATGAGAGTCAATATCAAATAAATTTGTTTGCTTCGGAGCAAATAGCGTATAGTTATTTTGAGGATAATGATGGGTAAGAATGGCAATTAAGGAACGGATATAATTTCCAAGCCCTGTTTTATTTTGAAACGCCCTTTTACCATCAAAGCCAATATTCATATCATGTATAAATGTAAATGCAAGATATATAATCCGTTTTAACAACTACATAAATGGAAATGTTATATCAATACAATTGATTTAAAATTCAAAATAATTCGGTTTATTCTTTTTGTATCTTGCGCAACCCTTGCAGGTAAATAATGAATAGTGAGTTGTGAGTGGTCAATAGTAAATAGTTCATAACTAACTTAATGCTTGCAACAATTTGACGTATTGGCTTTACATTGCAGGGTACAAAAGCTTATTTATCTTTTTTAAAATAAATTGACATATAATGGAACTAAAGGAATTGATTCTAACAGCGTGGGCAAACAGGGAACTGCTTAAAGAGGAACAATATGCAGACGCAGTAAGATTGGTTATTGAAGAAGTAGATAAAGGCAGGCTAAGAACAGCTTCACCAACCGAACAGGGATGGCAGGTAAATGAATGGGTAAAGCAGGCCATACTGATGTATTTTGCCATACAGCAAATGCAAACCTATACATTGCCCCCCTTTGAATTTTATGATAAGATGAAATTAAAAAGCGGGTATGCGGAACTGGGAGTAAGGGCCGTACCGCATGCTGTTGCAAGATACGGTGCTTACCTGGCAAAAAATGTAGTATTGATGCCCAGTTATGTAAACATCGGCGCTTATGTAGATGAAGGTACAATGGTAGATACATGGGCCACCGTAGGCAGTTGTGCCCAAATTGGCAAAGGCGTACACCTGAGTGGCGGTGTGGGTATTGGTGGCGTACTGGAACCATTGCAGGCCGCACCGGTAATTATTGAAGATGGTTGTTTTATTGGCAGCCGCTGTATTGTGGTAGAAGGGGTAAGGGTAGAAAAAGAAGCTGTATTAGGTGCCAATGTGGTGTTAACTATGTCCACAAAAATTATTGATGTAAGCGGTGCCGAGCCTGTAGAAACAAAGGGTGTAGTTCCGACCAGGAGCGTAGTGATACCGGGTACTTATAACAAAAAATTTCCTGCAGGTGAGTATGGTGTTGGCTGTGCATTAATCATTGGGCAACGCAAAGCATCTACCGATTTAAAAACAAGTTTAAACGATGCATTAAGGGATTTTAATGTTTCGGTTTAGTCAATTATATTTGCAGCCCTAACCCCAAATGCCCAGATGGCGAAATTGGTAGACGCACTGCCTTCAGGTGGCAGCGTTCGCAAGGATGTGCAAGTTCGAATCTTGTTCTGGGCACTTTGTGAATATTAAAAGCCTTGATAGTATTAACTTTCAAGGCTTTTTTAATTATGTGAGGGACACACAAGGGTTCGCTTTACCTGAATTTTAAGTTTTATTTTTAGAGCTATTATCCGATGAGAAAAAAAAGGGTAAAGAAATAGGGGTCAAGCTCCACCTTTAGTTCCATGCAATGTATAGCTACTGGTGGTTATTTTAATAAATTTCAAGTACGTTTTGCAGATTCCCTTCAGCAATTCTGTAAAATATTTTTGGAGTGAGTTTACTTAAAGTTTCTCTGCGATTATCTATTGCATACAAAACAAATATTGTTATTGGAAACCGTTCAAGATTTTGTTGATACTGAAGATTGCGGTCGACTGTTATAAATAATTCGAAATTGTTTTCAACAGTAAGTTTCAATAACTCGCCATTCTTCTTTCCAAGCCAGCCCATGTCACGAACTGTCAATACTTCATGGTCAATACCAAAGTCGTTTCGCAGCTTGCGTGGTAAACTTTCATCAAGCAAAATTTTCATGTAATACCTTTTCAGATGTTAATGATTTTTTTGCCATTTCCAGCACTGCTAAAGCCGATTCTTTTGAAACTGATGGAAAATCATCTAAAAACTCAGCGAGGTCTTCACCGCCTTCAATATAATCAAATAGGTTCTGAACAGGCACCCGGGTTCCCACAAAAACCGGCGCTCCACTCATAATCTCGGGGTCTATGGAAATATGTCCGTATTGCATGTTTATTAATTTACTTGCCTAAAGTTACTAAAATTTATTGGGTTCGTCTATTGGTTAAGTGTCAGAATACAGCCGGCGGCTATATAAAAAGGCTTAGTGTTGTTGGGGAATTGAGCACTTTGTAATTATTAAAAGCCTTGTTAGTGTTAACTTTCAGGGCTTTTAATTTTACAGGGGACAGTTAGGGGGACAGTATAAATTAATTTGAAGCCTATTTTAAGGCTTTGATTATTTGTTGTATGTTATCCATTTTGATGCTATTTGGTACTATTTCAAGACGAGATATTGTAATTGTTGAATCACAGCTTCGGTCCCCCGCTTTTACAAATACTTATTTGTTGGGTGCGGTTTTTACCATGTGCTTGTTTTCTTATTCCTTTGGAACACTTCATCTATTTTAGATAGAAGTTCGTCTGACATGTTTAATAATTCATTCTTAATCTCTTCTTTTATACTTATTTCTCTTGGGTTACCATAGCTTGTAGTTTCGGAAACCTCTGTAACATTTTTCATTTCAAATCTCCTCAAAGCATTATCATAATTTGTCGACAGTGAATGGTTTAACTCCTGAACTTCTTCCCAGACTTTAATATTCTCGATTTCTTGACTCGATTTCCATCCAGTACCTAATTTGAATCGGCCAGTTTCGATTATGTAATGAATTAAAAGGACATCCTCATCCTTTAGCTTATTACTTTCTAAATCCATCAATAATCTTGACTTTACAGAATTCGTTTCTGTTCTATTGACGATTGGCTTTACTTGTATTTTTTGCTCGTGTGTTGCCTGTTCTTGGTCTTTGAATGAAACGCTATTGCTTACTACCGGCGATAATTCTGGGGAAGAAACAACTATCGGTTTAAAGGTTTTTATATTCTCAAGAAACAACCTGATCTTTTGACTTATTAAGACCTGATTCAACGAAATGACAAAATCGATGCGTAAAGACTCTACAAATGCAATCAACTTATCGTGATTATCAATGTAGAACCCAATTTCTCTTGGGTTAATCGCTCCCATAAGGAACTCTGGGCTCGACAAGTTAAATTCGGGAGTAAAGATCATAGTGTGCTTGTTTTCTACAACCCAAGCTGCTCCCATCTCATTTAAACAAGCAACACTCCTATAGTATTCGGGAGACAAAAGATACAAAACATGAGGCTTTTCAGATATCGTGCTTTTTAGCCAATCAAAAATATTTTGCCCAATTGGAATTCCATACGCATGATTACTTGTAAAAATAATTTCGTCATCTTTAACTCCAATCCCTGTAAGGAGATCGACTAGTTCATTACCATAGTTTTTGTTTTGTGAGGAGTGGGAGATAAAAATCTTCATTGTTTAATTATTATTTTATAGATTTCGCTTTAAGCTATGGAGTGATGTCTATTATTTCAAGTTTGATATTTACTACTTGCTAAGATGCAGGATTATAAAATTTAAATTTAATTAGATACGGCCGCAAAAATTTAAAAACTTTATCATTGTCTAAAAAGTCTTGAAGTGGTTTTCTGTCAAGTCGTTGATAAATAAGTTTGCTAATGAAGTACCACAAGTATAAAGCTGATGTCGCAACTGAACAACCGAAAATTATTAAGCCAGTTACTGCTAAGATTATTCCTGGTGTCCTTGAAATGTAACCGCTGTTGGCTAACCATGAAAATACAAGTGCTGGAATTATAAAAATAATAACAAACACAAGTCCCATAACCATTAAACAAGGAAATGAAATTAAAACTGTCGCAAGAACCTTTTTTGCAAACAATCTTTTACGGTCAAAAAAAAGCATTGGAATAAATATAATGCAAGTCACAGTTGTTAAACCGAAATAAGCAATTAGTCCAAGAAATATGAAAAATGTTGGTGGCATTATTTAAAGTCCGAATAGAGTTGTGTAAAATTTTAAAAGTCTTTAATATTTTTTGAAGTGTCATTTAGCCTGACCGCTAGCGTAAATATATGATATAAGAATCTATACTGCCATTGCAATTTTTTTTTATTGTTTTGTTTAACAAGCCTTATTCCTTTCAAAATAAGTCTTAAAAATTCATACATTTTTTTGCAATTATAAAAAGTTCTTCAATTCATTTTTATACAGCTTCCAAAGAATTAAATATTCTATTATCCACAAGTTTATTTAATAAGCCGGTTTCTTCTTGAACCATATTCCATCAGGTATCCTCTTTTATTGGGCGTGCTAAGAAACGACCTGTTTACCAGCATTTCAACTTTATCCTGTTTTAATAAAAATGGCTCCAGTAACTTTTCTACCCGGTCGTTGTTTACACCTATCCGTTTAGAAAATTCTGCAAAATCTTCTTTTCCGGAATGAAATGTTTTTTTAAAAGTCTCTGATGCAAAGCTGTCAGCAAACAGGCCTCTTTCTAAAGCAAAATCAGTATCATCCACATGCAGCCGGGTATTTATCAGGTCGTATGCTGGGCTAAGAAAATAATCGCCTGTTTCACTTTCCAGCAGGGAGAAGTTTTTTAAATGTGCATCGCCATTTAAAAAAAAATAATTGAATACAACAAGCACAAAATATTTTTCAATTTCTACTTTCCATGCAGGCACAAATTGCCTGATTAAGGCCGCCGCTTCTTCATAAGAATAACTGTATTTAAAATTGACACCAGCAGTATCTATTGACCTGCCGGCTAATGAAGCAAAATCTTCCTTTCCACGTTTTGTTCCATCCTGCTTTACATCAAAGCGCCGGGTAATATAGGCAGGTGAACCATCTTTAAAAAAAATCATTCCGTTTTCTGCTGTATTGATATTATACACCTGGGCTGCAATCTGCATGGTCAAATGTTCATTTGCAGGTACCTGGTCTACTTTTTTAAGGTCTCTTGGAACAGGCTTTAAAATATAAGTGCCGAACTCTCCTTCTTCTGTAAGCCTCAATTTATTTTTACTAAGCAGTAAAGACATTTTTTCCTGCACACCGGAAATGGATATGCGCTTTCTGTTTTCCATAAATTGCAAGGCATCTTCTTCGTTCACCTGAGGTGCATCGTAAGGAAGAATATGGCTCACCTGTTTATTATCAAACATCCTTCGTAAAAATGCAGGACTGTACGAAGTGAATCCTTCTGCAAGGCTTCCCGGGCAATATTTTATTGGTGGAACACTCATAATTATTCAATTGATTGTACAGTTACTGCGCCAATTGTATCATATTTTGCTGTTGCCGACAGTAAACCAAAATGATCACCCTCATCTATTTTAAGAAGCCTGTTTTGTAGTTGCCTGTTAACGCCCTCAGAAAGCATGTTAAAAAAGAAGGGAAATAAAACCGGTGAAATATATTCCTTTTTTAACTTGGGAAGTGTGAGGCTGATTGCAGGCTTGGTAGTATCTGCATAGTAAGCATCATCATACAAAAACACATATCTGTCACGGCTTTCTTCAGTAAGTGTGCCTGCATATTCCTTATTTCTATAGATGGCTAATTTTTTCATGACGCATATTTATTTATAATTTTTTTACTTCCAGCTTTAGTTGCAACCCCAGTACATCTGTTATTTTTTCAATAATGTCCATCGTAGGATTTGCCTGCCCCCTTTCTATTTTATATAATGTATTGGTGGCCACTTTTGCCAATTGGGCAAGATGTGGTTGTGTTATTTTTAACGCCTTTCTTCTTGACCTGATAGTTTTACCTATTTCCTTAATTAGCATTATAATGTGATTTATGACACTAAAGTAAAGAAAAATTTCATAAAAATGCAATAAATCACACCTTAGTGTGATTTATTGCATAGATGTTATTTAGGAGGCACCCAAATGCTTATAATCACATTAAGCCGGTAGACCGTACAAAAAAATTGTTTATGCATTCCAGCAGAATGGTTCTTTGAAAATATTCTAAAGAGAGTTATCGGGCCTCTTTTTATTTTATTCAGCAAACATCTATATTGATTATAAAATTTTGGATACTGCGCCATTACAACTACTTTTAAATTACTATACAATCATTGGCGGTAATGCTTTACAATAATCAAAAAAAATAATCATGTCAGATTTGAAAAGCTATTCATTAAAAGATAAAATAATTTTAGTAACAGGCGGCACGGGTATTTTGGGCGGCGCTTTTATTACAGGTATTGCTGCTGCCGGTGCAACTGTAGGAATATTAGGGCGAAATGAAACCGTAGCTAATGAAAGAGTTGCAGCCATTGAAGCTTCCGGCGGCAAAGCCATTGCATTGGTGGCAAATGTGCTGGAAGAAAATGAATTGATTGCAGCAAAGAAAAAAATACTGGCCCGCTTTGGAAAAATAGATGGATTGGTAAATGCAGCTGGCGGAAATATGCCGGAAGGTGTAGTACAACCAGAAGACAATATTTTTAAAATGAATATTGCTGGTTTAAAAACAGTAATGGATTTAAATCTTTGGGGAACTGTTTTACCCACACAGGTTTTTGGCGATGAACTGGCAAAAAATGATTCTGCCAGTATTGTAAATATTTCCAGCATGAACTCAAAACGGGCAGTTACAAAAGTATTGGGTTATAATATGGGCAAGGCCGCTGTTGATTGTTACACGCAATGGTTTGCAGTAGAACTTGCCAACCGTTATGGCGATAAAATAAGGATGAATGCCCTGACACCGGGATTTTTTTTAACGGCACAAAACAAAAAATTGCTGACCAACGATGATGGCAGTTTTACAGCAAGGGGGCAGGCAGTTATCAATAATACACCATTCAAACGTTTTGGAAAAGCGGAAGAATTAATAGGAGCCCTGGTATTTCTTTTAAGCGATGCCTCAAAGTTTGTAACAGGTTCTCAACTGGTGGTTGATGGCGGCTTTTCTGTATTTAGCGGCGTATAAATAATTAACTCATTAGTCTAAAAATTCATTTGCAACCAGTCAAAAATATTTCAATTGTCAATAAAAAAGGTTTTTTGTTTTGGGGAAATTTTACTGAGGATGAGTCCGCAATTAAACCAGGACTGGCTTAATAAAAATGCCCTGCGGGTTTATACCGGTGGTGCAGAATTAAATGTAGCACATGCATTGGCAAACTGGGGCATTGCGGTAAAGTATGGAACCGCTATGCCGGATAATTATTTGAGTCAGGAAATTCTTTCTTCTTTGCAGCAAAAAAATATTGATGTATCTGTCGTTCATTTTAGTGGCAACAGAATAGGGACTTATTATTTACCACAAGGTTCAGAGCTAAAAAATACAGGCGTAATTTACGACAGGGCATATTCTTCTTTTGCTGAATTAAAACCCGGTATGATTGATTGGGATAAAGTGTTACATGATTGCGATTGGTTTCATTTTAGTGCCATCAGCCCTGCTGTATCCCAATCTGCGGCTGATGTTTGCCTGGAAGCAGTAAAAGCATGTGTGGCAAAAAATATAAAAATATCCATCGATCTTAATTATAGGCAAAAGTTGTGGCAGTATGGAAAAAAACCGGTGAGTATAATGCCAGAGCTGGTACAATATTGCTCTGTCATTATGGGAAATATGTGGTCAGCAGAAAGTTTGTTAGGCATATCATCTTTGATTAAAGAAAGTAAAAATAAAACAACGGAAGAATTAATGGCGGCTGCAAAAGAAAGCATTCGGCAATTAAAAAAGCAATTTAAAAAAGCAACCACTATCGCTTATACTTTTAGAATGGAAAATGCGTATTGGGCCTTATTGCAAAATGAAGATGATGTTTTTATTTCAAAACAGTACCAGTTGCAACAGAGTATTGATAAAGCGGGCAGCGGCGATTGCTTTATGGGTGGATTGATTTATGGATTATCAAATCAACATCCTTTACAAAATATTATTGATTTTTCTGCGGCGGCGGCTGTTGGAAAATTGCAGGAAATTGGAGATGCTACTAAACAATCAATTGCCGATGTATTAAAAAGGGTGAACAATTAAATTACTACAATGGAAAATGATAAAATCATCAAAAAACAAATAAAGGAACAGGGTATACTGCCATTGTTTTATCATGATAGTATAGAGGTTTGTATAGCAGTAACCAATGCGCTGTACCAGGCAGGTATCCGAAGCATTGAGTTTACCAACAGGGGAGCGAATGCTTTTGAAAATTTTAAACTACTGGTTCAGCAAAGGGATAAGCAATGGCAGGGGTTATTGCTGGCCGTGGGTACTATCAAATCTGTTGAGGAAGCCAATAATTTTTTTAAAGCAGGTGCAGATTTTTTAATAAGCCCTGTATTTGATAGTGAGATTTTTGATGCAGCAAAGCAATGTAAAGTATTGTGGATACCGGGCTGCACCACACCTACTGAAATTTATGCAGCAGAAAAAGCCCGCTGTACCATGATAAAATTATTTCCGGGTAATTTGCTGATGCCAGCATTTGTTGAAGCCATTAAACCATTGTTTCCGCAAATTGATTTTTTGGTAACAGGTGGTGTAGATGTTACAGAAGATAATTTAAAAGCATGGTTTAAAAGCGGTGTGGTTGCTGTGGGCATGGGAAGTAAATTAATTACCAATGAAGTACTTAAAAATGAATTGTATACCGATTTGAAAACAACTACCGAGCAGGTATTATCTATCGTAAAAAAAATAAGGTAAAGGATAATAAAGATTACTCATACGCTTTTTACGGCCTCATAAAAAAGGCGTTAAGAAAATTTGAATGATTGTAGTTAAGAAATGAAATTGATGTTACAAATGCCCGGCATTGTTATTAGCGTGTAAGTTGCACAAAAGCCTGGATATGTTTTAAAGATGGAGCTAATTTCATTTTAGCAAGGCGTTCAAATTTCGTAGCTTTTTTTATGCAGCCTTGATTTTTTTTGTTACTTTTTTTTATCAAGGCAAAAAAGAAAATAGAGACTTCCCTTGGTGGAAAAGCTTTTGCGGTGAATGTATATTATTCTAAAAAACAAAATTATTGCATGCAACAAGCCATAGGAAAATACAGGTGGACCATCTGCACGCTTTTATTTTTTGCCACTACTATCAATTACCTCGACAGGCAGGTTTTAAGTTTACTAAAACCAACACTGGAAGAAAAGTTTGGTTGGAGCAACAGTGATTATGCAAATATTGCTGCGGTGTTTCAATTTGTGTATGCCATTTCATTATTATTTGCGGGGCGTATTATTGATAAACTGGGTACTAAAAAAGGATATACTCTAGCCATTATTATCTGGTCGCTGGGCGCCGCCATCCATGCTTTGGCAATACCTATTGGCCAGGGTATTGCAACGGTGTTGGAATGGGTGGGCATTGTAAGTGTTCCGGTATCCATTGCCGGTTTTATGTTTTCGAGGGCTGTACTTGGTATCGGGGAATCGGGAAATTTTCCGGCTGCGATAAAAGCAACTGCAGATTATTTTCCCAAAAAAGAACGTTCATTTGCAACCGGAATTTTTAATTCAGGCGCCAATGTAGGCGCCATCCTTGCGCCGCTTACGGTACCATGGATTGCAAAAAACTGGGGTTGGGAAGCTGCATTTTTAATCATCGGCAGTATTGGTTTTTTATGGCTGTTTTTGTGGTGGGCATTTTACGATACACCTGTTGAACAAAAAAGGCTTTCATCCACAGAATTATCTTACATAAACAGCGATGTTGATTCCCTGCCGGAAACAACACAGCCACCGGAAAAAATTAGCTGGTATAAATTATTGGGATATAAACAAACATGGGCATTTACTTTTGGAAAGTTTATGACGGATGGTGTGTGGTGGTTCTATTTATTCTGGTTGCCTGCTTACCTAAAAGACCAGCATGGAATCAGCAGCACAGGCATGATGCTGCCATTGGCAGTACTGTATAGCATGACCATGATTGGAAGCATTAGCGGTGGCTGGTTTCCGGTTTATTTTATCCGTAAGGGCTACCCTGTTTATACGGCCCGTATAAAAGCGATGCTGGTAATTGCCTTTATACCATTACTGGTATTACTGGCGCAGCCACTTGGCCATATCAGTTTTTGGATACCCATTGTACTGATTGGTTTTGGCGCTTCGGCACACTCTGCATGGTCGGCAAATATTTTTACAACCGTAAGCGATATGTTTCCCAAAAAAGCTGTTGGCTCCATTGTAGGCATTGGCGGCATGGCAGGAGGTATTGGAGGTGTATTAATTACAAAACTGGGCGGTGCTTTATTTGATTATTACAAGGCAAAGGGCCATATCGAAACCGGCTACACCATTATGTTTGCTATTTGTGCTTTTGCTTATTTAATAGCATGGTTTGTAATGAAATTGCTGGTTCCAAAATACAAAGCCATTACAGATTTGTAATACAAGACTGCACAAACTAATACCAAAATAAAATAACGATTAATCAGGTTTGTGTAGACTGATTGGAAATAATTATTTGGTATCATATTTTTACGTGGCAGCCATTCCAATTTGCTGGCATTGTTAAACTTTAGTTAACTGGCAATACAAGTTTTGAACTGGCAATACATTTGTAATGTATATTCAAAATATATTTATTCATTAGCATCTAAAATTTAATAACGATGAAAAAAATTATTCTTATTGCAACCATCTTGATTGGGTGCATTACTTTTTCAATTGCTCAGCAGCCAACAACAAAACCGGCAAAGCCTGCAACAGCGGCAACAGCAAAATCAGCAACCACCAGTACAGCTGCGGCAAAGCCCGCAACTGCTGCAACTGCAAAACCTGCAACCGCCAGTACTGCTTCCACAAAGCCGGCAACAGCAACAACTGTTGCAAAGCCAGCAACTACCGCAACAACAAAACCTGCAATAACAACTACAAAACCTTCATCAACATCAACTGCGAAGCCTGTATCGTCTAATGGAACGGTATTAAAAAAAGACGGCACTCCCGACAAAAGGTACAAAACTACTGAGCCAGCCGGCCCGGTAAAAAAAGATGGTACACCGGATAAAAGGTACAACGCAAATAAGCCGAAGTAGAAAAATTTAAATAGACTGTAAGCCTGAAAATTAATACTGTATTAGTTTTCAGGCTTTTTTATATATAGAAAAATTGGTAAAAGGCATGCCATTGTAGAAAAGCCAATTCGAATTGTTTGGCTGATGATAAAAAGCAATAAATTACAGCTTCTGGAAAAAATGCCATCAAAAAACCTGTTGGTAAAATAAAATAGAATGACCAATCAAAATAAACAGTTTAGTGTTTAGCATGACGATAAAAATTTTTTATAAAAACTTTTTGGGGCTTACCATCCTACTATTTTTTTCTGTTACCATTTTTGCCCAACAAAAAATAAATGCCGACTCAATACGGAATAAAATGCAATGGTTTGCCGATGCCAAACTGGGTATATTTATACACTGGGGAATTTATGCAGTAAACGGCATTGATGAAAGCTGGAGTTTTTATAATAAAAAAATTAGTTATACAGGTTATATGGAACAGTTGAAAGGATTCACCGCTTCAAAATATAATCCAGAGGCATGGGCCGCATTGATAAAAGAAACAGGTGCAAGGTATGCCGTTATCACCACCAAGCATCATGATGGTGTTGCGTTATGGCCCACCAAACAAAATCATTTTAATGTAAAAGATAATACCCCTGCAAAACGTGATGTACTGCAACCATTTTATGATGCATTGAATAAACAGGGTATCAGGCGTGGCGCTTATTTTTCTTTAATTGACTGGAGCTATCCCGATTATCCTGGATTTATAAAAGACAGTAACCGTTATAAAATTGCGGACGAACCAGAACGCTGGAAACATTTTCAACATTTCCTTCAAGCGCAAATTGATGAAATAAATATTGCTTACAAGCCTGATCTGTGGTGGTTTGACGGTGATTGGGAACATACTGCAGCCGAATGGGAGGCAGACCAATTGAGGTTACAAATACTCGGTAAAAATCCTGCGGCCGTCATCAACGGAAGATTACAGGGTTATGGTGATTATGAAACCCCGGAACAAAACTTTCCGGTTAGCCGGCCAAAATTTAACTGGTGGGAGCTATGCATGACTACCAATAATAACTGGGGTTATCACCCGGATGATAGGGCGTATAAAACACCTTTTGAGGTGATTACTATTTTTGTAGATGCTGTCAGCAAAGGGGGCAATTTATTATTAGATATTGGCCCCAAAGAAGATGGAACAATACCTGCGGAACAGGTAAATATTTTAAAAGAATTAGGTAGGTGGAATAAAAAAAATGGCGAAGCTATATTTGGAACAGTCGCCGGTTTGCCACCGGGGCATTTTTATGGGCCCACTACTTTATCAAAAGATTCCACCACTCTTTATCTTTTTTTGCCTGCCCAAACAGCGGGTAATATTATGTTGAAGGGATTGGTTAATGAAATTAAGAATATTGTTGTTGTGGGCACTACGCAACATTTACGTGCCAAAGTAGTGGGTAAAATATCATGGAGCCCGGTGCCGGGTTTGGTGTTTATAAATGTTCCTGAAAAAATAAGGGATAAGTATATCACCGTATTAAAACTAACATTAAACGGGCCAGTGAAATTATACAAAGGCCAGGGTGGTATAAATTAAATAGAAGATAATTTGATAGTCAATGGTGAATGGTCAATATTGAATTATTTACCATCAACTATTTATAATTTACGATTAACTTAACACTGGTATAATAATTTCAGTAATTTTAATAATATAATTTATCAAACCCAACGCTGCCAAAAGATTGCTGGCTTTTATATGAAACCTAAAATTGTAATAGTATCTGCTTTGTTGCTGGTTACCGTTATCATCTGGCTTGTCTGTATGCATGTAAACAATGATTTTGCAGCCATGGCAGATAAAGTGAGTTATAATTTTAATATCAGGCCAATTTTATCTGATAAATGTTTTAAGTGCCACGGCCCGGATATTAATAAACGGGAAGCCGGTTTAAGATTGGATATACCTGATTCGGCCTTTGCTCCTTTAAGAGAAACAAAAGGGGCTTTTGCATTGGTTCCTTTTAAACCCGAGGAGTCAGAACTGTATAAGCGTATATCCTCTACCGATACTGATTACCTGATGCCAACACCTTCATCTCATTTAAGTGTATTATCGGCAAATGAAATTGCCTTGTTTAAAAAATGGATTTTGCAGGGAGCAAAGTATGAACCGCACTGGGCATTTGTAAAACCTGTAAAAATGCATCTGCCTGAAATAAAAAATAAGGAGATTGCAAAAAATGAAATTGATTATTTTGTTTTTAGCAAACAGCAACAGCAGGGGCTTGCCCCAAATGAAGAAGCAGACAAAGAACGTTTATTAAAAAGAGTATCGCTTGATCTTACAGGCCTGCCACCATCTGAAAAAATGATGGATCAGTTTACGGCAAATAAAAATGCAAATGCCTATGAAGCTATTGTTGATGAACTGTTGAATAACCCGGCATATGGCGAAAAGATGGCGGTGCATTGGCTCGATATTTCACGCTATGCCGATAGTTATGGTTACCAGGATGATAATATCAGGACACAATGGGCATGGCGGGATTGGGTAATTCATGCATTTAATAAAAACATCCCATACAATACTTTTCTTACCTGGCAGATAGCAGGCGACATGTTGCCGAATGCCAACAAGGAACAAATACTGGCCACCGCTTTTTTTCGCAACCATAAATATACAGAAGAAGGTGGCGTGATTCCTGAAGAATACCGCATCAGTTATATTCTTGATAAAACCAAAACCTTTGGTAAAGGAATATTAGGATTAACAGTAGAGTGTGCTCAATGCCACGATCATAAATACGACCCTATTTCTCAAAAAGACTACTACCAGTTATTTGCTTTTTTTAATAATACAAAAGAGATAGGTTACGAAGGAGATGTAAATCAATCAAAGCCGGCGAAAATGCCGGTGCTTAACATTACAGATGGTGACACTAAAAATCTTTTATCTTTTATTGATAAAAAAGATACCGGCAACCTGATGGTTTCTGTAATGGGGGAAAGGGACACACTGCGCAAAACATTTTTGCTAAAACGCGGTGTATACGATCAGCCGGGTTATGAAGTTTTTCCTACGGCCATAAAATCGGTAATGGCTTTTGATACCACGGCAACGAATGCAAGAAACAGGCTCGGCCTTGCAGCATGGACGGTAAGCAATGATAACCCGCTTACAGCAAGGGTTTTTGTAAACCATATCTGGCAGGAATTTTTTGGCAGAGGGCTTGTAAAAACATCCGGTGATTTTGGAATGCAGGGCGAACTGCCCACTAACCCTGCTTTATTAGATTGGCTGGCGGCAGATTTTATGGAACATGGCTGGGATATTAAACGTTTGGTAAAACAGGTTGTAATGAGTGCTACCTACCGGCAGTCGTCAAAAGTAAATGAAGAAAATTATAAAAAAGATCCTGAAAATATTTACCTCTCACGCTCTCCACGGCAAAAAGTAAAAGCCGAATTTGTAAGGGATATTATTTTATATAGCAGTGGTTTATTGGTAAACACAATAGGCGGGCCAAGTGTGAAACCATACCAACCCAAAGGGCTTTGGGAAATGGCCAGTTCAGGCAGGGGAGTACTGGCAACCTACAAACAGGATAAAGGTGATGCATTATATAGAAGAGGGATGTACACTTTTATAAAATTAACCGTACCTCCGCCTGGCATGATGTTGTTTGATGCAAGTAACCGTGACCAGTGCGAAGTAAAACGTTCACAAACCAATACACCTTTACAGGCATTGATGATGATGAACGACCCGACTGTGCTGGAAGCTTCAAGGGTATTTGCTCAAAAGCTGATGGAAGAAAATACTACCACAGAAGAAAAAATAAAAAAAGTATTCCGCCGCATTATTTGTAGAACTGCAACCGATAAAGAAAATACTATTTTAAAATTATATTACGATGACCAGTTACAACAGTTTAAACAAAAGCAACTGGATGCTGCCGCAACATTAAATGTGGGTGAATTTGCGATGGATAAAAAGGTTGATGCAAATACAACTGCTGCATTAATGAAACTAATCAATATGATTTATAATATGGAAGAAGCCATTATAAAAACCTGATTATGGATAAACAAATACTGGAACACAGCCTTCACTTAAACCGGCGGCGGTTCCTTTCAAAACTAAGTTTGGGTATTGGCAGTGTGGCCCTTGGTTCTTTGTTAATACCAGACCTTTTTTCTGGTAAAACTGATGAAGAAATGTTGTTAAGCGGGTTGCCGCAATTTGCGCCAAAAGCTAAAAGAATAATTTATCTTTTTCAGAATGGGGCTCCGTCTCAACTGGATTTGTTTGAGAACAAACCAAAGCTGATTGAAATGTTTGGCCAGGACCTTCCCGAATCTATTCGCATGGGGCAGCGCCTTACGGGGATGACGGCTGACCAGAAAAAATTTCCCTTGGCCGGGTCTATGTTTAAATTTGATCAGTACGGCCAGGCAAAAGCATGGATCAGTGAGTTGTTGCCCTACACTTCTAAAGTAGTAGATGATTTGTGTTTTGTAAAAAGCATGTACACAGAAGCCATCAATCATGATCCTGCACTTACATTTCTTCAAACAGGTGCACAGGTAGGCAACCGCCCCAGTATGGGATCATGGCTTAGTTATGGCTTAGGAAGTGAAAATAAAAACCTGCCTGCTTTTTGTGTATTGTTATCAAAGGGAAAAGGAAACGGGCAAGGTGTTTATTCAAAATTATGGAGCAATGGATTTTTAGACTCCATTCACCAGGGAGTACAGTTTAGCAGTGGTGATAACCCGGTATTATACCTTAACAATCCTGAAAGTATCTCTAAAACAGATCGCCGAAAAATGCTGGATAAGCTGGAAGAATTAAATGCAGAAACTTTTAAAGAATCCGGCGACCCTGAAATAAATGCCAAGGTACAGCAGTACGAAATGGCTTATCGCATGCAGACTGCCGTGCCCGAAATAACAGACCTAAGCAAGGAGCCGGAAGATATTGTAAAATTGTATGGGCCTGATTGTCTTGTGCCAGGAACCTACGCAGCCAATTGTTTACTGGCAAGAAAATTATCAGAGAATGGTGTGCGATTTGTTCAGTTATATCACCAGGGTTGGGATGGTCATGGAAATCTGCCCGGAGAAATCCGCGGCCAGTGTTTAGATACCGACCAGGCTTCAGCAGCATTGATCACCGATTTAAAACAAAGAGGATTGTTGGATGAAACCCTTGTTATTTGGGGTGGTGAATTTGGCAGAACAAATTATTGCCAGGGTGCGCTCACAAAAGAAAATTATGGAAGAGACCATCATCCAAGATGCTTTACTATATGGATGGCAGGTGGTGGGGTAAAGCCAGGTGTGTATGGCGAAACAGATGAGTTCGGATACAATATTATTAAGGATCCTGTGCATGTAAATGATTTTCATGCAACGGTTTTGCATTTGATGGGCATTGATCATGAGAAGCTAACCTTCAAACATCTTGGCAGGCGTTACAGGCTTACAGATGTTGCGGGTAAAGTGGTGAAGGGAATTGTGGCGTAGCTACCAACCTCGTTAGCAGTTAAATTAAATTGTTGTACCTAATTCCACGAACGTTATCAAATAAAGAAATAAATATCTTGGACAACACGACTTTAAATTTAAAAAAAACAGCAAGGCTTGCAGGCTTGTTATACTTTATAGTTGCTATTACTGGAGCATTTGGTATTATGTATGCACCCTCACAATTGATTGTAAGCGGTGATGTAAGTGCTACGGCAAAAAATATTCTTAGTAATGAATTTCTTTTTAGACTAGGAATATATAGTAGCTTAATTTGCCAAACTGTATTTGTGTTTTTAGTATTAACGTTATATAAGCTTTTTGAAAATGTAAATATCCACTTAACAAGGACATTATTTGCATTGGTTATTGTATCTGTCCCTATTGCCTTCCTGATAATTTTTAATCAATTTTTTGCACTTATACTACTGAAAGAAACTTTTATGGCCAACTTTCAACAAATTCAACAAAACTCAATAGCAATGGCGAGCATGAAAATGTATGAAAACGGAAACGTGATTATTGGTATTTTTTGGGGACTTTGGCTTATTCCATTTGGGCAGCTAGTTTATAAATCAACCTTTATTCCTAAAATTTTAGGCATACTTTTAATAATCGGTGGAATCTGTTATGTTATAGATGCTACAACTTTTATACTGCTTCCTGAATTTCATACTATTACAAGTATATTGGTAGGTGCTACTTCATCCGTTGCAGAGTTATCTATGGTTTTATGGTTGCTTATAAAAGGAGTAAGTAATAGCGGTCAATTACTGACTGAACCCGGCTAAAAAAACGAACGAACAATAAAAGTATTTTCAAAAGCGGGGCTGGTTAAATAATTCACTGCCTTCAAAATACCCAGCCGAAAGTAAATTCACGAAAAGAAAATTATTATAAAAAATATTCCCATTTAAAAACCCATCACATGCAACGCAGAACATTCATAAAAAATTCTTCTATCGCAGCAGCGGGATTAATATACCAGCCATCATTGGCTTTTAAAGAAGATCCTTTGCTTGGGCAAAATAACAAACGCTATCGCCTCAATAATCATTGGAGCAAGGCAGATGTTGCCCTTAACCCTGTAAAAGATTGCCATGAAATGGTGCAGGACACCAAGGGCCGTATTATTTTATTAACCAACGAAACAAAAAACAATGTACTCATATATGATAAAGGTGGAAAACTATTAACTACCTGGGGTACCGAATATCCGGGTGCACATGGACTAACGCTTTGCAATGAAAACGGTACAGATACATTATTTATCTGCGATAATAACCGTCACCAGGTAATTAAAACTACCATTGATGGCCGCGTATTGCTGGTATTGGATTATCCAAAAGAAACGGGGCAATATTCAAAAGCAGATGAATACATTCCTACCGAAACTGCCATTACTGCCAATGGCGATATTTATGTAGCAGATGGATATGGCAAAGATTTTATTATTCATTATGATTCAAAGGGCCGTTACATTAATCATTTTGGCGGGCGTGGTGATGAACCAAAACATTTATTAAATGCCCATGGCGTTTGTGTAGATAACAGGGATGCAAAGCGGCCATGCCTGTTGGTAACATCCCGCCAGCAAAATGCTTTTAAGCGATATACATTTAATGGAGAATATATTGACACCATTCCTTTGCCGGGCGCATGGGTTTGCCGCCCGGTGATAAAAGGAGATTACCTGTATGCTGCAGTATTACAAAGTAATTCAAACCTGTGGAAACAATCTGGTTTTGTAACCATATTGGATAAAAATTTTAAAGTTGTTTCTAACCTTGGTGGCAGCGAACCAACATATGTTGACAATAAACTGCAGGAGATGCAGCAGACAATAAAATATTTTCAATATCCGCATGATGTGTGTGTGGATGATGAAGAAAATTTATACATCGCTCAATGGAACTCAGATAAAGTATATCCTTATAAATTATCACCCGTTGTTTAGTGAGCCCACTTTAATTTAATTGATGAATAAACTTTAGTAATTTATGCAGCGATGGAAAGCGATTTTGTATAATGCTGGTTTTGCGTTGAACTGCCTGCTGGTTTTTTTACTGATATTTGAAAACCGTTTATCAATACCTCCGTTTGTGCAAACCATCGGGCGCATGCATCCGTTGTTGTTACACTTTCCCATAGTACTGGTAGTGTTATGTATTTTCTGGGAATTGTTTTCAGGCTTTAAAAAACCAACTACTGCCGAACAGGAAAATATTGGAGATGGATTATTATTATTGGCCTCAATAACATCAGTAATTGTTGCATTAATGGGTTTGTTGCTTTCAAGAGAGAGCGGCTATATTCAGGAAGTAGTTGCCTGGCATAAATGGGGCGGTATTGTAATGTCTTTATTGTGCTTTGCATGGTACAGTTTCAGAAAAGAGATAAGGCGATTGAAAACTGCGTTAATATTGGTAGCAATAAGCAGTATAGGTGTAATTATTATTACTGGCCACCTGGGAGCCGATATTACTCATGGCGATAATTTTTTATTGGCACCTGTTACGAGTGATAAACTACTGCCCAATGTTTTGTTTGAAGATGCAATAGTATATGCCAATATGGTGCAACCTATTTTGAATGCAAAATGTATCAGTTGCCACAATCCAAAAAAAGCCAAGGGTCAGCTGGTGATGGAATCATTTGCTGCATTATTAAAAGGGGGGAAAGATGGTGCACTATGGGATTCAACACAAAGTAATTTTGGTTTAATGCTTAGCAGGATACACCTGCCATTGGAGAATAAAAAACATATGCCTCCGACTGGTAAGCCCCAGCTGAGCGATGAAGAAATAAGCATCCTGTATCATTGGATAAGGAGCGGAGCAAATGATACAGTTAAAGTTGCTGAACTAACGGAAACGGATACCCTGCGTATGCTGGCCTCGGCTTTGTTCAATACTATTGAAACAGACGAGTATATTTTTAAACCTACAGATGATAATAAAATAAAAGCGCTGCTGAATAATTACCGGCTTGTAGCACCGCTGGCCCTTGGTTCGCCAGCCTTAGGTGTTGAATTTTATAGTGCAGCCCAATTTAAAGCGGAGCAGTTAAAAGAATTGCTTACTGTGAAGGAACAGGTAGTGTCGCTCAATTTAAATAAGATGCCTGTTACAGATGATGACCTTGCGACAATTGCACAATTTACCAACCTGCGTAAACTCAATTTATCTTTTACAAATATCAAGGGTAAAGGGTTGCCTGCATTAAATAGTTTAAAAGAGTTAAAACAATTATCCTTGTCAGGTACCGGTGTAAATGTTGCTGATATTGGTGTGCTGGCAACATTACCAAAACTTACACAATTATTTATATGGAGTACACCCGCACAAGTACAGGATATTGCAGCGCTAAAAAGACAATTTAAAAATACCAGTATACAAACAGGTTTTGCAGGCGATACCATTATTATAAAATTAAACAGGCCAATAGTAGAAAATGAAGAACAAATACTGCTTCAGCCAACAGTTCTACAATTAAAGCATTATGTAAAAGGTGTTACGATAAATTTTACTACTGATGGAACAGAGCCGGATAGCATAAAATCTCCCATCTATAAAGGCGATTTTATACTGGATAAGAATATGACGGTAAAAGCAAAAGCATTTAAACCCGGATGGATTAGCAGCGATATAACCGAAAGAATTTTTTATAAAGCTGGGTATAGGATTGATTCAATTCGTTTAGCAGAACCTTCTCCTGATGCACCTTATAAAACAATCCCGGCCACTATCCTTGTAGATGCACAAAAAGGAGATTTTAATTTTGGGAATGGTAAGTGGATAGGTTTTAGGGGGAAAGCGATGCAGGCAATTATTTATTTTGATACCCTGCAAACTATTTCATCCATTACAGTAAGCAGCATCATTAATATTGGCGGTTACATTATGCCTCCGCACCAGGTTGAAGTATGGGCAGGTAATTCGCCGGAGAATCTTAGCCTTATAAAAAAAATAAATCCGGAGCAACCTGTTAAAGAAGCTCCTGCCTACATGAAAGGGTATCAGCTGGACTTTAAACCAGTAAAAGAAAAGTATGTAAAAATAGTAGTAGTGCCGGTTGCTAAATTACCAGCCTGGCATAAGGGGAAAAATGATAAAGGGTGGATATTTGTTGACGAGATTTTTTTAAATTGATGAAGAAAATTTATAATTAATTGACCCATGTAAAACAAAATCCTTTCTCAAAAAAGTCAACCTGACAATTAAGTTTTTCAGGAAATATGGCAATATAGTCGTAAAAGTATCTGACTTGGATAAAAGAGTACTTTTAAGAAAGCCAGTTAAATAAGCTTTATGCTTATTTTGCATAAACTGTAAGGTAATAACTGCAATAATTTTAAACTAAAAAATGTCGATTCACTTTCAACGAATTTTAAAACTGGTTTCAATTGTATTGGTACTGGCTGTTTTATCCTGTAAAAAAACACCCGTGCCACCTGTAGTACCTTCGCCAGTAGTACCGCCCATAGTTGGTGGTACCGATACTACAGTAAGCCCCGGAGTTGACCCGTCAACAGCAAATACAATCGGCTTTTTTTTAGACGACTGGCAGGCTAAAACCTTTACTGCTTCTGCTTATGCAGAAGCAACCATTCCATCAGCGGTTACCAATACAATAACTGTGGATGCTACTTCTATTATTACTAAAATACCCCTATCCGAATTTGGGCATAATGCAGTTTGGTGGATGGGACCGGTAGCGGGCGACCCAAGGATTATAGCACCCATTACCAATCTTCACCCGCACATCTTCCGTTTTCCGGGTGGCAGCGCCAGCGATGCTTATTTCTGGAATGCGGAACAAGGTGTAAATCCGCCAGGGGCGCCAACTATGTTTACAAAAGATGATGGCACCAAAGAGCCTTCGGGTTTTAGTTATGGCAAAACAAATTACAACTGGCAATGCAATTTGGATAATTATTATACCATGTTGCAGCAAACAAATAATAAAGGCATTATTACTATCAATTATGGTTACGCAAGGTATGGCATAGGTACAAACCCTGTAGCAGATGCTGCACATCTTGCAGCCGATTGGGTACGCTACGACAATGGACGTACACAATTGTGGGAAATTGGCAATGAAAATTATGGTAACTGGGAATGGGGCTACCGCATTGATGTTGCTGCCAACAAAGATGGGCAACCTGAATTTTTAACGGGCGCTTTATATGCCCAGCATTTCAAAGTGTTTGTAGATTCTATGCAAAAAGCTGCAACAGAAATTGGTAAAAAAATTTATATAGGTTCGGTAACTGCAGAGGCACCTTCGCCGGAGTCGTGGCAAACCAATACACGTAAAACATGGAACGCCGGTATGATGCCGGGCATAAATAATAAGGCAGATTTTTTTGTGGTGCATAATTATTTTACACCCTACAATACCAACGCCAATGCAAATATTATTTTATCATCTGCCTTGTCAGTTCCACAAACAATGATGGAATATGTTACACAAACTTTACAGTCATATGGTACTGCCATAAAGCCCATTGCTATGGATGAATGGAACATGTTTTCTACGGGCTCAAAACAACAGGTATCCAATACCAGTGGTGTTTTTGCTGTTATAGTAATGGGCGAAGCATTAAAAAATAAATATGGTATGTCGGCCCGGTGGGATATACTGAATGGCTGGAGCAATGGGGACGACCACGGCATGTTTAGTAATGGGGATGAACCGGGTGGTATTGCAAAATGGAGCCCACGCCCCAGCTTTTATTATATGTATTATTTACAAAAATTGTTAGGCGACAGGCTGGTTAACAGCACCGTTACAGGAAGCACCAGTGTGCAAGCTTACGCATCTACCTATACCTCCGGGCAGGTAAATGTTGCCATTGTAAATACATCCTCAACGGCACAAACGGTAGAAGTTAAAATGAAAAATTTTTACAGCGGCAACCGCTTTTACTGGTACAGCCTTCAGGGCAGTAATGATAATGGCGAGTTTTCAAGAAAAGTTTTGGTAAACGACAACGGACCTGCCGGCGATGCTGGCGGGCCGGTTACGTATACTACACTTAAAGCCCGTTCGGCCGTTACAACAAATGGTATAAAAGTATCATTACCTGCATTGGGTGCAGTTTTTATTGTGGTTGATAAAAAATAAAAAGCATCTGATAACAAAAGATAAAAATTATTTTATTTCTTGTTATTGTCAATTGATATTTAAAAGAACCCGTTGTTTCCACAACGGGTTCTTTATTTGTAATGCGGATTTTAGATATTTTGTATGCGATGAAATGATTAATTTTATTTTATTTTATAAGGAATAGAATTGCCGTAGGTGATAAAGTTTTATCCAATAAAAAATTAAAAAAAATACAAGCAATCCAAATAGAAACTATGGAGCAGGCAATTTCAATAAGAATTATTGAGCAAATAGATAATGCTGATTTGGCAAAAATAATCAGGGACACGCTCGCAGAGTTTGATGCAAATCATCCCGGTACGGTTTATTACGATTCGGAAACTGATCATTTATTTGAATTGTTTCAAAATCCTTTGTCAGTTTATTTTGTGGCAGAAATGGGAGGCGTATTGTTAGGGGGCGGTGGTATTTATCCAACTGAGGGGCTACCAGCTAATACCTGCGAATTGGTAAAAATGTATTTGCTGCCAGCTGCAAGGGGAAAAGGTATTGGTAAAATGATTATTGATAACTGTTTGCAAAAAGCTGCGGCTTATGGTTTTGAAAATGTATATTTAGAAACCATGCCCGAATTGCAACAGGCGATGAAAGTGTATGAAAAATTTGGGTTTAATTATTTAAAAGCACCATTAGGAAATACTGGCCATTTCGGCTGTTCAAGGTGGATGTTGAAAAACTTGTAGACGTCTTTTATGTAGGATTTTTATAATAGTATAATTATGAATAGAAATTACCGTTGGGGAATTTTAGGTGCTGGCAGAATTGCAGAAAAGTTTGGAGAGGCGCTTTGTTTTACGGAGGGGTCAGAGGTATATGCAGTAGCTTCCCGTGATATGGAAAAAGCAAAGGCATATGGAGGTAAATATAAGGCCAGTAAGGTGTACAACAATTATAACGATCTTGTAAAAGATGAAGAGGTTGATATTATTTATATAGCAACGCCGCATATTTTTCATCATGAGCAAACTATACTTTGTTTAAAAAATAATAAGCCTGTGCTGTGTGAAAAACCAATGTCTCTAAGCTCACAACAAACAGTTGAAATGATTGAAGCAGCCACAAATAACAAACTTTTTTTAATGGAAGGTATGTGGACCGGCTGTATGCCATTTATTGATAAAATTGTTTCCTTAATTAAAGATGATATCATTGGTACGCCTCAATACCTTACAGCCGACTTTGGTTTTACTGCACCTGTTGATGTTAATGGCCGACTGTATAATAAAAGCCTTGGTGGAGGCTCGGTATTGGACGTAGGTATTTATCCCATCTTTTTAGCTACTTTAATTTTTGGTAATCCTTCGACTATAAAAACAGTTTCAAAACTTACAGAAACAGGGGTGGATGAATATGCCAATATTTTATTGCAGTATTCCAATGGACAAACAGCGCATTTACTATCGTCTATAAGTTTTAATACATCTGTTGAAGCTGAAATTATTGGTACAAAGGGTCGCATTAAAATTGCAAACCCTTTTTTTAAGGCCACTGATTTTACTCTTATTTTAAATGATGGAAACAAGGAGCATTTTTCTATGCCCCATGCCTGCAATGGCTTTGAACATGAAATAAAAGAAGTGATGTATTGTTTGAACAATGGCTTATTGCAAAGCAACAAGATACCTCACCGGTTAACAATAGCTGTCAGCAAAATAATGGATAAGGTATTGCAACAGGCGGGGGTTGTTTATTAAAATAATTTTTTTGACGTCATTATTCAAAAAAGCTATAAAAAATTTTTTCATTATCACTGTTAATGCTACATTACAGGCTGATTATTTTACAATTCATAAATTATAAACTTGCCAAAATGAAAAACAAAATTTCTTTTTTCAGCTGCATTGCAGCCCTTCTTATTTTTACCTCCTGTAATAATTCATCCACTCCAAAAGATGTGGTTGCCACAACAACAGATAGCACTGCCACTGCCAGTATAGATAACACTGCCGACTGGAAAATAGGTGTACAACTTTGGACATTCCGTTTATTTACGCAGAGCGAAGCAATAGCAAAGGCCGACAGTGCCGGTGTAAGATACATCGAAGCTTTTCTTGGACAGCCCTTTGATAAAACAAGTAAGGATACTTTTGGTATCAGGATGTCGGCAGCAGGCAGGCAAAAACTAAAAGATGTATTGAAATTGCATAACATTCAAATGGTGGCCATGGGTGTTACAACTCCCAATGGAAAGGACGAATGGATAAAAACTTTTGAACTGGCTAAAGAATTCGGGTTAAGCTATATTACTTCTGAACCTATTAAAACGCAATGGGACCTTGCCGATAGTCTTGCAGGAGTATACGGAATAAAAATCGCTATTCACGATCATCCCATACCAAATGCCTACTCACACCCTGATTCAGTGCTGGCCGCAATTAAAGGGCATGCCAATATTGGCGCTTGTGCAGATCTGGGCCACTGGACACGTAATGGATTAAACCTTGTTAATTGCCTGAAACAACTGGAAGGGCATATTTATGGCGTTCATTTAAAAGATGTCAAGGTTTTTGATAAAACCGATGCTGCCGATACCATTGTAGGAAAAGGTGTTATTGATTTTGCACCTGTTTTTGTTGAATTGAACAGGCAAAAATTTAAAGGAATGTTTTCTATTGAGCATGAATCTAACTGGGAAAATAATGTGCCTGATGTAATAGAGACTGTCAAGTTTTATAATGATGAGGTAGCTAAATTGAAAAAATAATTTTCTATTGTAATTATAAAAATTAAACTATGCCCTTGCATAAATGCAGGATTGCGTTAGTATTATTGCTGCTTATTGTACCAGTTTTTTTTAATAAAGCCATTGCCCAAACGCATTCTCTTTTTAATGGGAAAGATTTAACTGGCTGGCATGTAGATGTGCCGGAAATGGATACCAATGCAATGGCAAAAAATCCTTTTATTGTGCGCAATGGTATACTGGTAAGTATGGGTAATCCCCAAGGCCACTTGATTACTGATTCAGTATATCAAAATTTTCGGCTTGTTGTTGAATATCGTTTTGCTGGTAAACCTGGCAACTGCGGTATACTTGTTTATGCTTCTACACCAAGATCACTTTACAAAATGTTTCCTAAATCAATTGAAGTGCAAATGGAACACAATAATGCTGGCGACTTTTGGTGCATAGTTGAAGATATCACCGTTATTGATATGGAAAAAAGACGGGGACTCAAAAAGGATTGGGGTATTACGGAAGAAAAAGAGCGGCGTATAAAAAACTTAACGGATAATTCTGAAAAACCTTTGGGCGATTGGAATACCATGACGATTGAGTGCTTTAAAAATTCAATAAGGGTTTGGGTAAATGGAGACCTTGTAAATGATGGATTCAATTGTACTGCAGTTAAAGGCCATATCGCTTTGCAGGCAGAAGGCTCAGAAGTAGAATGCAGGAAGATGGAAATAACTCCAATCAAACAATTGAGTAAAACCAGTATAAAATTATAATTATAATCTTATAATGAAATAAGCCGTAGTTAATTCAAAAATGCTTTAATAATTTAAAAGTTATCTGTTTGCAAACTTTTATACAATTGTTGAAAATGTTTACAATTGCCTAAATTGCATCTCTAAAAAAATATTCAGCTAATGTTAATAGAAATATTAAAATCAAAAATCCACCGCATTGTTATTACCGAAGCAAACCTGAATTATGTGGGCAGCATTACATTAGATGAAGATTTAATGGATGCAGCCAACCTGATTGAAAATGAAAAAGTACAAGTAGTAAATGTAAATAATGGCAGCCGTATTGAAACCTATGTAATAAAGGGCGGAAGGGGTACGGGTGTTTGTTGCCTCAACGGGCCTGCAGCCAGGCGAGGGGCAGAAGGGGATATTGTAATAGTAATATCTTACGCAACCATCGATTTTGAAGAAGCAAAAAGGTTTAAACCTGCTGTTGTTTTCCCAAAAGAAGGTAATAAATTATAGAGGAGATTTTTAGGCCCGGTGGATTAAATTTCATGGCCAACAAAGTATCGTTAAGGCCTTTAACGATACTTTGTTATTTTATGCCATTCCTACTTTATTATAAAAGGAAATCCTCCCACCAGCAGTATCTCTATTTTTAGCCACATATATTTATACAGTTTCAACTTATTACAAAATTTCTTTGCAATAAAAGTTTTCGCCTTACCCGGTTTATTTAAAAATTCTCCGGCAATATTTATCCAAAAGGCTTTACTTTAGCACCAATTAAAATTGTACAATAAAAACTTCCACTTTTATAAAGATGATAAAACAACAAAAAACAACTGCTGCTTTCTGTATGAAATTTTTAATTGCCATGCTAATTGTTCCTGTTACAGGATTTGCACAATCCAAAAAAGATTTAGATTCCCGTGACCTTGCTATTTCTGTTGTTGCGGTTAACAATAACTATGAAGGTAAAAACAAGGCATTAGCCAGGGTGTCTATTAAAAATAATTCAAAACAAATTTTACCTGCCACTGGGTGGAAAATTTATTTCAATTCAAAAAATAATGTTGGTTCAAAAACAGGTGAATCTGTTTTAATTTTAAAAAGGTTCGACGGAAACCTTTTTCAATTATCTCCGACGTTTTCATTCAATGGTATAAAACCTGGTGAAATTGCGGCGACTGATTTTGTATTTGATGCACCGATGTTAAATAAAAATGATCAGCCAGAGGGTTTTTATATTGTTTGGGATAATGCACCCGATAAAGGAATCGATATAAAAAATGTAACCACCGCACGGGTTCCTTTACAACCCATTGATGGTATAATAATGTCAGATTTTGCAACAGCTGTTTACAATCGTAACGAGGCAATTGAAAAAATAACAGCAGCAAATACGGTCAAGGTATTTCCTACGCCTGCTAGCTACCAGGAAAATGGAGGTTCATTTTTACTGGATAGCAGGGTACAAATAAATACAGACACCGCATTTGAAAAAGATGCAGATATGTTAGCTGCAGACCTGTCGAAATTGCTCGGTACAAAGCCATCTATCTCCTTTAAACCTGCTACAGACAAGGGTATTAGCCTGGTGCAAAAAACGGGTATTCAGGCTGAAGGATATGAACTGAATAGTAATGCAGATGGAATTACTATTGCGGCTTCTACTGCAGCAGGCGCTTTTTATGGTATTCAGTCTTTCAAAAGCCTGTTACCTCCCAACTTCTGGGAAACAGGAAAAAGTAAAAAATCAGTTGCAGTACCGGGTGTTAGCATTACGGATGCACCACGTTTTGAGTATCGTGGATTTATGCTGGATGTGGGCCGTAATTTTCAAACAAAAAGTGAAGTGCTGCGGTTAATAGATCTGATAGCTTTGTATAAATTAAATACATTTCATTTTCACTTAACCGATGATGAAGGTTGGCGGATTGAAATTGATGGATTACCAGAATTAACTGACTTTGGTGCAAAACGTGGCCATACCCTTAGTGAAAAAAATCATATGCCTGCAGCTTATGGTTCAGGGGCGGCAACAGATTCTTTGTATGGAAGTGGTTTTTATACCAAGGCAGATTTTATAGAAATCCTGCAGTATGCCAATGCCAGGCATATAAAAGTTATTCCTGAAGTTGAAACGCCGGGCCATGCACGAGCCGCAATTAAAGCAATGGATGCCAGGTACGAACGGTTGATAAAAGAAGGGAAAAAGGAAGAAGCATTACAATATTTTCTTCGTGATGTAAATGATAAGTCTGTTTATAGCACCCCGCAGGATTTTCATGATAATGTTCTAGATGTTGCATTGCCTTCAGTATATACATTTGTAGAAAAGGTAGTAACAGAAATTACAAAATTATACCAGCAGGCCGGTGTGCCTTTAACAACTATTCATTTGGGTGGCGATGAAGTTCCTGCTGGTGTATGGCAACAATCACCTGATTGTATCAACCTGATAAAAAATAATCCTTCTATAAAAAATACAGACGGCCTGTGGTATTATTATTTATCAAAAGTCAACAACATTTTAAAAGCGAAAGGGCTCACTATTTCCGGCTGGGAAGAAATAGCCTTTCGAAGAACAATGATCGACGATAAGAAAGTAAATATCCCCAACCCCGATTTTATAAACCAGGATTTTAAATTATATATTTGGAACAATACGGAGGGCAGTGAAGACCTTGCATACAGGCTGGCCAATGCGGGCTATAAAACAGTGATAACATTTGTGAGTAATTTTTACCTGGATATGGCTCAGTATAAAACTTATGACGAACCAGGTTATTACTGGGGTGGTTATACAGATCTTGAAAAAACCTATAGTTTTATTCCATATGATTATCTTAAAAATGTTAAAGCAGATAAGGAAGGCAAACCGTATGACAAGTATTTTTATGATTCTAAACTGCGCCTGACAGATTATGGTAAAGAAAATATTTTAGGTTTGCAATGTGCTATCTGGAGCGAAACACTTAAAGGATCACAGCAATTAGAATATATGTTGCTGCCGCGTATGACAGCATTAGCTGAAAGAGCCTGGGCTAAAAACCCGCAATGGGCAACCGAAACCGATGCAACAAAAGCTGCGGACCTATATAACAAAGCATGGAGCCAATATCTAAATATAATAGGCACAAGGGAATTTCCACGTTTGGATAATTATGGCGGTGGCTATAATTACCGTATTCCATTTGCCGGAGCTGTTTTAAAGGAAGGGAAGGTTTTTGCCAATGTGCAGTTCCCTGGTTTAACCATAAGGTATACCACTAACGGTGAAGAGCCAACGCTTAAAAGTAAAGTATACACTATGCCTGTTACAGAAAAGGGAATGATAAAATTTAAAGTATTTAATAAAACCGGCAGATCGGGCAATATAACAGTTATAGAAAACAGGTAATACTACTTAACTTTATTAAAACTTAAATGTTAATTAAAATATGGCAAAGGCAACAGCTCAAATAAAGATTTTAACCATCGATATTGGCGGTTCTCATGTTAAGGCAACACTGTTAAATAACGAAGGCAAACTGCTGATGGATTATGAAAAAGTGGTGACGCCGTTAAAGGCTACTCCTGATAACCTTATTGCTGCAATAAAAACATTGGTAAAAAATTTCCCCACATACAATAAAATTTCAGTGGGCTTTCCTGGGTATGTAAAAAACGGCATTATAAAAACAGCACCAAATCTTGGTACAGCATATTGGGCTGATGTTGATTTTACAAAAAAATTGCAAACCGCTTTAGGTAAACCGGTCAGGGTTGTTAACGATGCAGATTTACAGGGCTTGGGTGTTGTTAGTGGTAAGGGGCTGGAAATGGTAATTACGCTTGGCACAGGTTTTGGCACCGCTGTATTACTTGATGGAAATTTATTACCTCACCTCGAACTGGCACATCACCCTATTGCAAAAAATAAAACCTATGATGAATACATCGGGGAAAAAGCATACAAAAAAGCAGGAAAAGCTGCATGGAACAACCGTATGAAAAAAGTACTACGGGTTTTAAAAACAGTGTTTAATTATGACAGGTTATATATTAGCGGGGGAAATGCAGGGAAGTTTATTTTTAAACTTGATAAAAATATAACAATAGTTAGTAACCAGGATGGGATTAAGGGCGGGTCCAGGTTGTGGTTAACACAAAAATAATTTTATGGTCAACATGTAAAATATGAAAATTGGTATAGCAGCAGACCACGGCGGGTACGAATTAAAAGAAATCATTCATCCATTTCTTTTATCACTAAAGCATGATGTAAAAGATTTTGGTGCCTATACATTTGATAAGGATGATGATTACCCTGATTTTGTTTTGCCATTGGCAAAAGCTGTTGCCAATAAAGAAATAGACAGGGGCATTGCAATTTGTGGCAGCGGGGTGGGGGCATCGGTGGCTGCCAATAAAATTTCCGGTGTCAGGGCCGCATTAATTACTGATTATTTTTCGGCACATCAGGGTGTCGAAGACGATGATATTACTGTTCTTTGCCTCGGTGGCCGTGTTACAGGGAACATGGCAGCACAGGATTTGGTAGCCGCTTTTTTAAACGCCCGTTTTACCGGGGCAGAAAGGCACTTGCGCCGGTTAAAAAAAGTACATTTACAGGAAAAATAAAAGTATCATGCAAAAAATAAGCGACCTTAAAATTTTGTTTTTTGATGTTGGTGGTATCTTGCTGAGTAATGGATGGGGCGGTGACTCAAGAAAAAAAGCAACAGAAAAATTTGGATTGGATTTTGGTGAAACAGAAGCACTCCATAATTTTATATTTAACGTATATGAGATTGGTAGCATTACCCTTGATGAATATTTGGATACAGTAATATTTAATAAGCCAAGAGATTTTGTACGGCAGGACTTTAAGGATTTTATGTATTCACGTTCGGTAGAATTGCCGGAAATGTTGCAATGGCTGAAGGAGTGGAAAAAAGATTGCGGTTTCCGGATAATTTCCATCAATAATGAGGGCAAAGAATTAAATGATTACCGGGTGCAGAAATTTAAATTGCACCAGGCCTTCGATGCATTTATTTCATCATGCGAAGTAAATATGCGCAAGCCCGATCCGGGCATTTTTAAACTGGCAATGGGTATAGCGCAGGCAGACCCCAGCCAATGCGTATATTTTGATGATAGGATCATGCATGTAAATGCTGCCAATAAATTGGGTATCCGGTCTTTTCAACACCTTAATTTTGAAACAACGAAACAAATATTGGAAACTTTTAAAAAAGAAAATTTCAATCAATGAGTAATTCAACTGTAAAATACGATTTTGGAATGATAGGCCTTGGTACCATGGGCCGCAACCTGCTATTGAATATGGGCGATCATGGAGTGGCAGGTGCAGGCTATGATAAGGATGCAGCAAAAGGAAAATTATTGGAGCAGGAAAGTGATAAAGGCAATGTAAAAGGCTTCAACGATATTAAAGAATTTGTGGCTAGCTTAAAAAGCCCCAAAGCAATTATGATGCTGGTACCTGCTGGAAAAATTGTTGATAGCGTAATAGAAGAATTATTGCCCTTGATGGATAAAGGGGATATGCTGATTGATGGGGGTAATTCTCATTTTACAGATACCAATCGCAGGGTTGATTATTTGGAAACTAAGGGATTTCATTTTTTTGGGATGGGCGTATCTGGTGGCGAAGAAGGGGCACGCAGGGGACCAAGCATGATGCCTGGCGGCGATAAAGAAGCATATAATAGGATGAAACCAATTTTAGAATCTATTGCAGCAAAAGTAGACGGGGCACCTTGCGTTACTTATATCGGTCCCGGAGCTTCAGGCCACTTTGTAAAAATGGTGCATAATGGCATAGAATATGGATTGATACAATTAATTGCTGAAACATATGAGTTGTTGCGAAAAGGTTTACAGTTAGATAATGAAGCCATACAAAAAATATTTGCCCAATGGAATGATGGAAGGTTGAAATCGTTTTTAATAGAAATTACCAAAGATATTTTTACATACAAAGCACCAGGTACTGATCATTTATTACTGGATGATATTAAAGATGAGGCAAGGGCCAAAGGAACCGGCAAATGGACATCGCAGGTGGCAATGGATTTGCAGGGCCCAATACCAACTATTGATGTTGCCGTATCCATGCGCGACTTGTCAAAATTTAAAAGCTTAAGAGAAGAAGCTTCAGCATTCTATAGCAGTAAGGACTTAGTGTTACAGGTAGATAAAGATGCTTTTTTGGCACAACTTGAACAGTCGCTTTTTTTCAGTATGATTATAACATATAGCCAGGGAATGCATTTGCTTTCAATAGCTTCTACCGAATATAAATATAATCTTCAGTTGGCGGAGATTGCAAAAATATGGCGTGGTGGATGCATCATCCGTTCCGGTTTTTTAAATGATATTTTCAATGCCTATCAAAAAAATAATAACCTTTCACATTTATTGCTTGATGAGGGTGTGCAAAAATTGGTAACAGCAAATTTGCCTGGTATACGGTCAGTAGTATCAAAGGCTGTGGAGGCAGGGATTGCGGTACCGGCTTATGCTGCCTCATTAAGTTATTTTGATAACATCCGGAATAAAACAATGCCCGGAAATCTTATCCAGGCACAGCGTGATTTTTTTGGCGCACATACCTATGAACTTATCGGAAAAGAAGGATTCTTTCATACGCAATGGGTAGCTAAATCATAAGGTATCAAATATTAGTTATGGTGTTGATTATTAATAAAAATTTTTATGGGGCTTGAAAAGGGTGCCGTCTAAACACTATATCATTCGTTTATTAAAATATCTCTCCTTAGAGAATAACTACAAGATAATATCGGTGATGCATACCTGAATACGAATTCAAAAAATGCATAATCAGTAACTCAAAATTTATAATCAAAATATGTACGCTAGCCTAAAATCGCAGCCCGTTATATTTATCATTTTTGGAGGTACAGGTGATCTTAATGCCCGTAAACTTGCGCCTGCATTGTACAACCTTTTCTTAGAGGGATGGATGCCCGATCAATTTGCTGTAATTGGTACTGGAAGAACTGCTTTAACAGATAAACAGTTTGCTGAAAAAATACTGGACGGAATTAACCAATATTCAAGAACGGGAAAAGCAAAAAAAGACAAATGGGATGAGTTTAGTAAACACCTTTTTTACCAGGCTGCTGATGTAAAAGACAGTAAGAATTATAAAGAATTTTCCACTAATATTAATAAGCATAATGCTGAATGGGGTACAGAGGCAAACGTTATTTTTTACCTCGCTGTTTCTCCTGAATATTTCCCCATTATTGCAGAAAACTTGTCTAAAAGCAAGCTGGCAGATGATACAAAAAAAACGCGAATTGTAATTGAAAAGCCATTTGGCCGAGACCTTGAAACATCCCGGTCGCTCAATAAATTGTTGGAAGGGATATTCAATGAATGCCAAATTTATAGGATAGACCATTACCTTGGTAAAGAAACTGTTCAAAATATTATGGCATTCCGGTTTGCAAATGCTTTGCTGGAACCTATCTGGAACCGTAATTATATTGAGCATGTACAAATATCCGTAACAGAACAACTGGGGGTGGAAGAACGGGGAGATTATTATGATAAGTCTGGCGCATTGAGAGATATGATTCAAAATCATTTATTGCAGTTACTTTGCCTTGTAGCTATGGAGCCGCCTAATAATTTTAATGCCGATGAAGTAAGAAACCGCAAGGTAGATGTGTTGAATGCGATGCGTAAATTTGGTCCGGAAGATGTACGCTTTTCTACGGTGAGGGGCCAGTATTCTGAAGGGTGGATGGAAGGAAAAGAAGTGCCTGGTTATCGGGAAGAACCAAAAGTACAACCTGAATCTTTTACAGAAACATTTGCTGCCATTAAGTTTTTTATAGATAACTGGCGGTGGAAAGGGGTTCCATTTTATGTTAGAACCGGTAAGCGTATGCACCAGACAGCCTCGGTAATTAGTATACAATTCCGAGATGTACCACACCAGATTTTTCCGGCAGAGGTAAGTGAAAGTTGGCAGCAAAACAGGCTCATTATAAGCATACAACCCGAAATGAGTATTCGTCTGCAGGTACAGGCAAAACGCCCTGGACTTGAAATGGCGTTGAATACAGTGGATATGGTATTTGATTACAAAGGCACTTATACCAGCCAGGCACCTGAAGCATATGAAACTTTATTACTTGATACAATGGCAGGTGACCAGACTTTATTTATGCGTGGCGACCAGGTAGAAATTGCTTGGGATTTACTGATGCCTATTTTAAGTTCTTGGGAAGGAAGGGCAAGTTTAAATTTCCCCAATTATTCTGCTGATAGCTGGGGGCCGGAACTTGCAGAGGCATTGATAGCAAGGGACGGGTTTCATTGGTTTACATTACCCACTAATGGAAAAAAATAACTCTGTGAAAATAAATATTTTTGAAACAGAAGAGGAAGTACTGGAGAACCTGGCATCGTATTTTGTTACAGTTGCCAAACAGGCAATTAATCAAAGGGGCAAATGTTCAGTGGCATTATCAGGAGGAAATTCCCCTAAGCGATTATATGAGTTATTAAGTTCAACTGCTTTTAAGGATAAGATAGAATGGCAAAAGCTAGACTTCTTTTTTGGGGATGAACGCAATGTGCCCAGGAAAGATAGTCAAAGTAATTACGGCATGGCAAAGATTGCTTTGTTTGACCCATTACAAATAGAACCTGCAAATGTATATGCGGTAGATACTGAACTGGATCCTGCTTATGCAGCTGAAAAATATAACACGGCTCTTCAAAATTATTTTGAAGATGGACAATTGGTATTTGACATTATTTTATTGGGACTGGGCGATAATGCGCATACGGCTTCCCTGTTTCCCAATACACCTGTATTGAATGATACAACTGCTTCGGTAAAAGCTGTTTTTTTAGAAGATCAAAAAGTTTACCGCATTACATTTACCGCCCCTTTAATTAACAAGGCCCGCAACATCGCTTTTTTAGTATATGGAAAAACTAAAGCCATTGCTGTACAACAAGTTATAGAAGGCAAAAAGGATATTCAACATTTCCCGGCACAACTCATAACCCCTTTTACCGGACAACTTCAGTGGTTTTTAGATAAAGCCGCGGGAGCAGGTATACAAACTAATTTTTATTGATAATAAACTGACAATCTGTCCCGTATAAAAAATCCATTATTTTTAATCCTTTATTGCAATAGAAGCCCAGCTTTTTCGTTAAGATTTTAATAATTCTTTTTTTACAAAAAATTTGAAAAAATAACAAATATAATTTACAGGGCTAAAAAGTTAATTATTAGCATTTTGTACTTTTTTATTTTATTTTTTGTTGTTTAAATGGCAAACTGTAAAGGGGCAAAGTTCATTTTTAACAAAAATGAAAGTTCATTAGCCCGAAATTTGCAATCCGTTTGAAAGAATTTTAAATCCACTTTAATCTTATGAAAAAATTCACCATTAAAAAGGTTTACCTGTTTTTCAGCTCCCTGTTAATTTTTTGTATACACATACCATTTGTTTTTGCAAAAGCAAAGCCTGTGGATACTGTATTAGATGTCACCGGTGATGTACATACTTATACCTTGGCTGATTTTCAAATGTGGAAAGCTATCGGGGATTCAACCTGTACTGTAAATCTTTATGACAGTTTAAATCTCGGCTCACTTGGATTAAACCGCCAGGCATATAATTATGCTATTAAAGGATATGATGTTATGAAATCTGTCGGTGAATTGGAGAATAAAAATATCATTTCAATTGTCGATTTTAGTAAGCCTTCTTCCCAGAAAAGATTATTTGTTATTGATATAACTAATGGCAGATTGCTTTTTAATACATACGTAGCACATGGTATGCAATCTGGTAGGGAATTTGCAAAGCAATTTTCAAATAAGCCCGAAAGTTTAAAAAGTAGCCTTGGGTTTTATGAAACCCTTGGTACCTATACTGGTGGTAATGGATATTCATTGCGTTTAGAAGGCATAGAAAAAGGAATTAATGACAATGCCAGTAAAAGAGATATTGTAATACACGGTGCAGAGTATGTAAACGAAAATATGATCCGCTCTAAGGGTTATATTGGCCGCAGCTGGGGTTGCCCCGCATTACCAGAGCTGTTGCATAGAGCTATTATTGATGTAATTAAAAATGGTACCTGTCTTTTTATTTTTAGTCCTGATAATAATTACCTCAGCCATTCCAGAATTTTGAATCAGTCATCTGGACAATTATTGGCAAATAAATAATTTGAAGTAAAAATCAATATAAAATTTTTGATCCCCTGCATCGCCAGGGGATTTTTGTTTTACAAATTCATTGCATAATAATACCTTCACCAAAAATAATTAAGCAATGAACTTAAGGGAACAGTTAAAAGGTACGGGCGTGGCAGTTGTAACCCCGTTTAATGAAAATGAATCAGTGGATTTTCAGGCACTCGAAAAACTGATTGATTTTATAATCAATAGTGGAGTAGAATATATTGTTTCGCTGGGCACAACCGGTGAAACACCCACCTTAGATAAACAGGAAAAGCTGGACATTATAAATTTTACTTACGAGAAAGTAAACGGTCGTGTACCCATTGTAGTGGGCATTGGCGGCAATAGTACCAAAGAAGTAATTGAACAGCTTCAAACTTACCCATTGCAGAAAGCAGCTGCAGTGTTAAGTGCCAGCCCCTACTATAATAAACCATCGCAGGAGGGCATTTTTCAACATTATAAATCTCTTGCAGCATCATCTCCCAAACCAATTATTTTATATAATGTACCGGGCAGAACAGGCCGTAACATGGAAGCCGCTACTACATTGCGGCTGGCTCATGAAGTAGCTAATATTGCAGGCATTAAGGAAGCTGGGAATAATATCAGCCAGTGCATGCAGATTTTACGCGACAGGCCTGATAATTTTTTAGTGGTAAGCGGCGATGATGATTTGGTTTTACCAGAACTTGCCTGTGGTATTGATGGCGTTATAAGTGTAGCCGCCAATTGTTACCCTAAAGAATTTTCTGCAATGGTAAGAGCCGGTTTACAATTTGATTTTGCCACAGCAAAAAAATTAAATGACCCTTTACTGGAGGTATATAATTTATTATTTACAGAAAATAACCCTGCCGGTGTAAAAGCTTTTTTATACGAAATGGGGCTTATTAAAAATATTGTGAGGTTACCGGTAACACCGTTAAGTGAAAATGTACAGCAAAAAGTAAAAGCCCTGTGCGGTAAATAATAAATAATAACAAAAGATTGAGGAATGCTAAAAAGAGACAAGCGGATATATGTGTTGTTATGTTTGCTGCAATTGATTGGCTTACGGGTATTTTCTCAATACACAATTAATTTTCGTATAGAATCAAGGCCGGACGCTCATACAACTGACACTATTTTTTTGGCCGGTAATTTTAATAACTGGAACCCCGGTGAAGCTGAGTATAGTTTTTCCCTTACTGATAATGTTTCATTACAAATAAAAAATTTGCCTGCGGCTAATTACCAATTTAAATGTACCAGGGGAGAATGGCAAAAAGCTGAATGCGTTACAGATGGCGCTGATATTGCTAACCGTACAATCAACCTGGTATCTGATACAATTATTTATATTGCGGTTGCTGCATGGAAGGATGATTTTGCTGCAAGAGTTAAACAGCATACTGCATCAGTCAATGTAAAAATTATTGATACTGCTTTTGTTATACCGCAGCTTGAGAGAAAAAGAAGGATCTCAATTTATCTGCCTCCTGATTATGCCACCGATCATAAAAAATATCCTGTAATGTATTTGCAGGACGGGCAAAATATTTTTGATGAATTCACTGCATTTAGCGGTGAGTGGGCGGTAGATGAATGCCTCGACTCGCTGATAAAAAAAGGTACGCCTCCCTGTATCGTAGTAGCAATTGATAGCGGTCCTGAAAGAATGACGGAATACAATCCGTATGAATATAAGCAATTTGGCAAAGGAGAAGGTGACCAATATGTTGATTTTTTAGCCACCACTTTAAAACCATTTATTGACAGGCAATACAGAACAATGTCTTCGCAGGGCAATACAACCGTTGTGGGAAGTTCAATGGGAGGTTTGATTGCTTATTATGCTGCATTAAAGTATCCGCAAATATTTGGCAATGCAGGTATTTTTTCTCCCTCTTTTTTAGCAGCCGATAAAATAAAAGAACAGACTATTGCAAAAGGCAATAAATTAACTGGTAAATTATTTTTTTATATTGGGCAAAAGGAGGGAGATAGCGATGTACAGGAAGTAGAGAAAATGGTTAATATATTAGGTGAAAAATCTTCTGCTATGATTTATTATGCAGTTGACCCGGATAGTAATCATAATGAACAGGCATGGCGTAAATGGTTTGGCAGTTTTTACAAATGGATAATGGCAGATGGATTTAATAATGTAATAGATTTTAGCAAATAAAATTTACTTGATAATTCTTACCTAAATCCTGAAACTGGTTCCCTGTATAGCCAGTTCAGTATTTTCAAAAACCTCTTTAGCTTCTGCTAAAAACTCGTCCAGTATTTCGTACTTGCTGCTGAAATGGCCAATCAGTAACTTCTTTACTTCTCCCTTTTTTGCAATAGCGCCTGCCTGAACGGTAGTACTATGAAAACGCTCTGCAGCTCGCTGGTGCAGCGCTTTCAGATAGGTAGTTTCGTGATACAATAAATCAACGCTTTTTATCTTTTCTACCAGGTTTTCGTCATAAATAGTATCAGCACAATAGGCATATCTTTTTGCCTTAACAGCCTCGGTAGTTACTTCTTCATTCGGTATAACGGTGCCTTTTTTGGTGATATAATCTTCCCCTTTTTGTAATTTTTCATAAAAACTGGTAGGTATTTCATAAGCCTTTGCCCTTTGACTATCTATCTTCCGGGGATTTTTATTTTCTGTAAAAAGAAAGCCCCAACATTCTATACGGTGCCTCACCCTAAAGCTTTCAACAATAATTTTACTATCCTTTACGATGATACTTTCTGAAGTGATGGCGTGAAAATAAAGCTGGTAACTCAGCCTTACATCTGCTACTGTTAATTGTAATGTAATGATTTGTTCAAGTGCTGCCGGAGCATGTAAATGAAGGTCTTGTGTGCGGTTTAATAAGCTCATACTGGTTAATAAACCAATCAAACCAAAATAGTGGTCACCATGCAAATGTGAAATAAAAATATGGTTAAGTTTGCTTCTGCGGATTTTATATTTGGCCATTTGAATTTGCGTACCTTCTCCGCAATCAATAAGGTAACACTCGTCAATACATTGAAGTATATGCGCAGTAGGGTTTCTATCCCATGCAGGTATAGCAGAGTTATTACCAAGTATGGTTAATGCTAACATAGTTTATAAAGGGTTAGAAATTTATTGTAAAAATAAACTTAATATATAATAAACAGATTAAAAACAAATAATATTGCGATGAAACAAATCAAAGTTTCATTTACACTTACTATTCTTCATCGCCCAGTATCTCTCTTTCAATTTCTTCCATTTGTACAATATCCCATGCCTCGCTTTCAGTAGGCGTAACATTCATTACTTCCAGTAATTCCATTTTATCCAGTAAATCTTCTACAGCAGGTTGTAAATTGCATATTACAAAGGAGCAATTGTGTTCGTAAAAGTTTTGTTGCAGGTTTGCCAGTTTTTCACCGCTGCTTTCATCAACACTATTAACTAAATGCATATTTAAAACAATATGTGGAATGTCTTTTTGTTGGTAACTAAGCAACATATTTACAAGTTCTTCTGTCATTATAGCAGTAAGATTTACTTCATTCGGCGTAATAACATTAAATTTTTCTTTGGTATCTATTTTGACATTCATTAAATAAGTTTGGAGTTACAGACGTTATGTTCTTTGTAAAGTAAAGGAAAATTTGTATTCAGTTTTTTAAGAAAAGCAGCGGCAATCATTTTTTAAAGTTAAGCTGCTTATAATCTTCAATTTATAACGAGGTTTTACATTTTGTTTCATTGAACATCTATTTTCTAAATTTTTTAACATATTAACATTTCACCTTTTCAGCAAACTATATCTAATAAATAATCGTTATTATTGTACAAGCTAAATTCAACGGAATGGATAACAATTTTTCAGCACAAGTAAAAGAAATCATTTCTTATAGCAGGGAAGAAGCACTGCGCCTGGGAAATGATTTTATAGGCACAGAGCATTTAGTGTTAGGATTAATAAGGGATGGTGAAAATACCGCCATTAAAATCCTTAAGTCACTAAATGTAGATCTTTACGAATTGCGTAAAGAAATAGAGGTGGCCGTAAAAGATAAGACAGGTAAAAACATTGCTAATATTAATTCTCTTCCTTTAACAAAGCAGGCAGAAAAGGTAATTCGTATTACCGTACTGGAAGCCAAAGCGCATAAAAGTGTAATGGTAGAAAGTGAGCACCTGATGTTGTCTATTTTGAAAAATAAGGAAAATATTGCTACACAGATTTTAAATCAGTTTGACGTGGATTATGACATTTTTAAAAATGAATTAGGTTTTGTTACCAGCAACCCGCCGGCTGCAGAATTTAGTGATGAGAATGAAGATGATTTTGATGAAGAAAAGAAACAATATAGTCAGCAGCAAAAAGCACAGAGGGGTGGCGCTGCAAATCAACCAAAAACAAAAACGCCTGTATTAGATAATTTTGGACGTGATATTACCAGGTTAGCAGAGAGTGGATCTTTGGACCCGATTGTTGGCAGGGAGACTGAAATAGAAAGAGTATCGCAAATACTTAGCCGCCGTAAAAAGAACAATCCTATTTTAATTGGTGAACCAGGTGTGGGTAAAACAGCAATTGTAGAAGGGCTTGCATTACGCATAGTACAAAGAAAAGTGAGTAGGGTATTGTTTGATAAAAGGGTCGTGTCACTTGACCTTGCAGCATTGGTGGCAGGTACAAAATACCGTGGCCAGTTTGAAGAAAGGATGAAAGCGATTATGAATGAACTTGAAAAAAACAGGGATGTAATTTTATTTATTGATGAGATACATACCATTGTTGGTGCTGGCGGAGCAAGTGGGTCTTTGGATGCTTCCAATATTTTTAAACCAGCTTTGGCAAGGGGCGAATTACAATGTATCGGCGCTTCTACCCTCGATGAATACAGGATGCACATTGAAAAAGATGGTGCATTGGATCGTCGTTTTCAAAAGGTAATTGTTGAACAGCCATCTGTTGAAGAAACAATAGAAATTCTTACCAATATTAAAAGCAAGTACGAAGATTATCACAATGTTACTTATAGCAGTACAGCAATTGATGCCTGCGTAAAATTAAGTGAGCGTTATATGACGGACAGGTTATTGCCCGATAAGGCTATTGATGTAATGGACGAGGTAGGCGCAAGAAAGCATATAAAAAATATCAATGTACCACAAGAGGTAATTGAATTAGAAAAGAAAATTGAAGATATAAAACTCGAAAAGAATAAGGTTGTAAAAAGCCAGCGCTTTGAAGAAGCTGCATCTTTGAGAGATACCGAAAAACGTTTGCAGGAAGAACTTGAAAAAGCGAAGAATGACTGGGAAGAAGAAAGCAAGCATAAACGCTTTCCGATTGAGGAAGAAGATATTGCAGAAGTAATAAGTATGATGACAGGCATACCTGTAAAAAGAATGGTACAGGCCGAAACTGAAAAACTTCGCCGCATGGCGGATGATTTAAAAGGTGCTGTTGTAGGTCAGGAAGAGGGTATTTCAAAAGTGGTGAAAGCCATACAACGTAACCGTGTTGGTTTAAAAGATCCTAAAAAACCAATTGGTACATTTATTTTTCTCGGTCCAACTGGTGTTGGTAAAACAGAACTGGCAAGATCATTGGCAAGGTACATGTTTGATAATGATGACTCATTGATCAGGATCGACATGAGTGAGTACATGGAAAAATTTAGTGTAAGCCGTTTAATTGGAGCTCCTCCGGGATATGTTGGTTATGAGGAAGGCGGCCAGCTAACGGAAAAGGTAAGACGCAAACCATACAGCGTTATATTATTGGATGAAATTGAAAAAGCGCATCCCGATATTTATAATATTTTATTGCAGGTTTTGGATGACGGGTTATTGACAGATGGGTTGGGCAGAAAAATTGATTTTAAAAATACCCTCATCATTATGACCTCCAATATCGGGGCCCGCCAATTAAAAGATTTTGGAGAGGGGGTAGGTTTTGCAACCGCAGCAAGGGTTTTAAATGCAGATGAAAATAACAAAGCTGTTATTGAAAAAGCATTAAAGCGCACATTCAGCCCTGAATTTTTAAACAGGATAGATGATGTGGTAATATTTAATTCATTGAGCAAAGAAAATATCTTTGAGATAATAGATATTTTAATGAAAGGTGTAATGAAACGTTTGGTGAACCTTGGTTTTTCAATGGAATTAACACCACAGGCAAAAGATTTTATTGCCGAAAAAGGGTATGACTCTCAGTTTGGTGCAAGGCCATTACACAGGGCCATTCAGAAATACCTGGAAGACCCATTAGCTGAGGAAATATTAAATATGGCGGTAAAAGAAGGAGATGTTTTGATAGCCGATTTAGATGAAGCAAAAGAAAAAATACTCTTTACATTAAAGCCAGTAATAACTATCAAAGAAGCAAAATCAGAAGCCTGATTTTTTAAAAAATAAATATAAAACAGAAAAGCCATCTTTAAAGATGGCTTTTCTGATTCCAGCATAATGCATTTGAAGTTTGCTTATAAATCAAGATTATATTGTTTTGTTTTGAGGGTTAATTTTTTTGAGTGACTTTTGCAATGATGAAAAAAATTATTATCACTATAGACGGTTGGTCATCTTGCGGTAAAAGTACTTTGGCAAAACAATTGGCAAAAGAGCTTGGCTATATTTATATTGACAGTGGTGCCATGTACAGGGCAATTACCTTATATTTTTTGCGCCATCATATCGACTGGACAAATAATGAAGAGGTGCAGAAAGCATTAGAAAACATCAATTTAGAATTTAATTACAATTCAAAATCAAGCCAGTCAGAAATTTTCTTAAATGGAGAAAGTGTAGAATATATGATAAGAGATTTGGTAATTGCGGAAAATGTAAGTGAAGTAGCTACTATAAAAGCTGTAAGATCTTTTGCGGTAGCGGCACAACAAAAAATGGGAAAGAAAAAAGGGATTGTGATGGACGGAAGAGATATTGGAACTACTGTATTTCCCGCCGCTGAACTAAAAATATTTATGACGGCAGATATATCGGTAAGGGTTGAACGCAGGTTTAAAGAAATGTTTGAAAAAAATCCAAACATAACAATTGAAGAAGTAAAAAATAATCTGGAGATGCGTGACTATATTGATTCAAACAGGGAAGTAAGCCCATTAAGAAAAGCTGACGATGCGATTGTAATAGATAATACCCATATAAGTATGGAACAACAGCTGAAATTTGCTTTAAGTCTTTTAGAAGAAAAATAAGCAGGGACTTCTATTATCATTATGTTGGGGCAGTGTATTATTTAAATTCTGGATAGTTTTGATGTGCAAAGATTAGTAATATGGAGACACAGGGCTGGTGTCCTTGACCTGATGGACAATTTTGATAATCAATAAGCGATGAAAATATTTATTTCAAAAATGGCGCTGGTACTTTTAGTAACCTTCGTTAGCTGTACTGGTAGTAGTAAGCTAGGTTCTAATGGATTAACGGCTATGTCTAATAAGACTTTCACTTTTGAGAGTAGTATCAGAACTATAAATTTTGTTTTTGATACAGCAGATTGTCAATTGGCGATTATTTACAAATGCCCCAATATAAGTAAGGAGCATGAAAGAGTAAATATAAACTGTACTTATAAACAGTTGAATGACTCAATGATAATTATTAGAAACAAGTTATACGATATTAAACCTGAGCAAATAGATTTAACACCACCGAAAGAAGAATTAGAGAAATGCGTATCGTCAAATTTGACGAATAGTAAAAATAAAGGAAGGGTGAGTGCTTGGGGTCACGATGATGGATTTATTCCGATTATTAATATTGATACGATAAAAATATTGTCAAAAAAAGATAAATTGTTTTTATACTTAAGTAAGCGTAGAGGTCAAGATATTTATAATTTTTTGTGGAAAGAAAAGTAAATAAAACAATAAAGCCCGGCAGTGTCAGTCTGGTGCAGGAATACTTTACGAACTGGCGCAAGAATGATGTGCGGACAAGGTGCGGGAGATTTCCTGTGGCGGGTTTTTACTAAATCAGCAAATAATTACGATAATGTTTTTACCATTCTGCCAATAACCGATCCATTGTAATAAACTTGAAATATATAATTCCCTTTTGCAAATTTATCGGTACTTAAAGAAAATAGCAATTTTTTTGCTTCGCCTTTCTGGTATTCAAAATGTACTTTGTGTGAGTAAGTCTTTTTCCCTTCGGGGGTATCAAATGTACCTGACTCCCAAACTGAGTTTTGTAATACCTTCCCGTTAGGTTGTAATACCACCACCATTACATCTGCACTGCTTCCGGGATTATTTTTACCTTTCACAATAAACGACCCGGTTATTTTTTCTGTCTCATCCGCTTCAGAAGTTTCTTTTTCTATGTCATCATCATTTACCGCCAGGGCCGCTAAGTGCATATCGGATGCAATAAACCCAGGTGTTGCAAAGGTGTTTTTACTCACCTGCCTGGCTATCGTATTTGGGTGTTTACTATTTTCCTCAACACCAGCTTTATTGCTGGTAAGCTGAACCAGTAACGCATTTAACCTTTTGTTTTCTTTTTCAACATCAAGGTTACGGTTGCGCAGTTGCTCTACCTTTTGCTGAAGTTCGTCAATTTTTTCACGGGCTGTACCAAGGTCTGCAAGGCTATTATTTTTTTTAAAAATTATTGCAATTTCTTCCTTTAGTTTATTGATCTCTGCTAAATTATTATCTACATTTCCAATTACAGAGTCGGCAGCATTTTTTGTGGAATCAATCCGGCTGCCCAGCTTGTCAATTGTAGCTGTATAAATTTTTTGAAGAGAATCACGAATGGCATTTGTATTTTGCCCAACGGCAGAAACAATATTTATTGGGGTATCATTTTTTACCTTATCGTTTCGGGTGGCAAAGTAAAAGTTATACCCCCAGATAGATAACAATACCAATGATAAAGAGAGAAGAAATAAAGACAGTATAAGTAATAATGATGTTTTTGTATCTCTCATAAATCTTTACTATTTACTGTATCAATAATTTTCAAAAAGAAACAAGTAAATTATTTGACTATGCTTTGATCAACGTATGCAGAAATCCATCCCACCTGTCCGTTCTTTACAAAAAAGAATTGCTTTGTTTCATATATGCCTACAAACTGGCGCATTATTTTTAGTAATAAACCTGTGCCTGCCAATAAAGATTTTTGATCAAAAACCTGGTGTACCCTTTTTATTTCTTTGGCAATTGCACCTTTATCAAGTGCAGTGTCCTTAAGATTTTTTAGAATTGCCGAATCTAAAAGAGAAGGATAATTTGTATACAGTTTTTCATTGAATTTAAGAACGTCATCAAAAGTTACCGACACAATCGAATTATCTATCAGTTCAGGAAATAATAGGGTTGCTACAGACCAAACAATGCCACCGCTAAAAGCAATATTATCACTAAGGTTATATGCCCCGCTGGCATTTACTCCATAAATTACCTCGGTATTAACAGCGCCGGCAAGTACCCTTGATAATTGCTTGTTAAAGTTGGCGACTGACTTATCATCTTCCATTCTTTTTTCAGTGGCATTGGCTGTACTTTTTGTGCCCCATGTCAATTGAAAAAGTTTAAACTCTTTTACATTACCGCTGGGAAAATAACCACCTTTTGTATTTCCACTTCCAATATCTATTAGAAAAGTACTGAATCTTTTTGATTCAGGAACGATGCCAAGATGCGATAAACGGGCCTCTTCTATTACATCTACAACTTCTATTGTACGGTTAGGTTCTTTAATTTTTAATTTTACAGAATCAACCAGATTTTTAATCCAATTGCTCTTATCTTCTTTTTCAGCAGTAACTTTTACACCACTGCTTACAACAGTAAAAATGCGCTCTGCCGGTATATCGTACGTATTTAAAGCCGTGCTATAAAGGGAACTCATTGCACTTACTGTTGCCTGGGAAGTTGGCTCGGTAAATGAAATAAAATCTGTATTGATAGCAGTATCTTTTAAAATATTGAATGCACCATTCTTTTTTGCATTTTTGCCAATTTCGAGGAAACTCATTTTTACACCTTTAGAGCCAACTTCAATGCCTACATAAACGGTAGAGTTTTTATATTTTAGTTTTAAACTTTTTTGTGCCTCTGTGACATAAATGCCCGTAAATAATAAAGCAAATAATAATAAAAAACGGTTAAAAAATTTATTGGTCATCCTGTTGTAATTTCTTTTTTTAAAATTAATGAAATACAATCAGGTAGCAGGGATCATTAGCTTATTGTGTAAAAAATGTGATTAAACTCTTAGATAATATTACAACAAAATCGGGTATTAATATTGACTGTCGTACAGAGTACAGGCATGAACGATTTGGCTGAAAAAATAGTGTAACCCTTACTGCAATTAACTATTAAAAAAAGAGCACTCTAAAAAATACCCGTCATTAAAATCGTTAATCAATTGTTTTCAGCAAATCCTGCAGGTTAAGCGGCCTTGTAAACATATCAATATTACCTACGGTGGTTAATGGCCATTCTTGCCTGGGCCTGTCCCAATACAATTCAACACCATTTTTATCAGGATCACTTAAATACAGTGCTTCTGAAACCCCATGGTCCGAAGCGCCGTCAAAGGGATAACCGGCATCGCTTAAACGTTTAAAAATAATAGCAAGATCTTTGCGGGTAGGATATAAAATTGCCAGGTGATAAAGGCCAGTGTGATGCCCTGGAGCGGGCGTTGCATTTTTACTTTGCCAGGTATTTAAACCAATATGATGATGATAGCCACCGGCAGATATAAAAGCAGCACTATCCCCGTATAGTTGAGTTATTTCAAAACCCAAAAGCCCCTTGTAAAAATCTAAAGATCTTTTAAGGTCAGCAACTTTTAAATGTACATGGCCAATACTGGTTTGTGCCGGGATGGAATAATTGTTTTGCATGTTATGCTTTGTATAATAATTATCAGGGGTACATTTTATTTTTCGCTTCAATACACCACATCAGTTCCTGTATAAAAAGGGCTGCTCGTTTATCTGTTCCTTCTTTATCCACTGGGTTTCCGTTTTCATCAAATGCCTTTTGAGCAGAGGGCACCGGAAACATGGCAGGCACTGTCCACGCCCTTATTTTCCATAAAGAAAATTGCAGGGAAGTGATAACCTGGGTGCCACCAAAAATACCATCAGATATAGTTGAAATAGCAACAGGCTTGCGATGCCATTCGTTATACAAAAGATCAACTACATTTTTTAAACTGGCTGGGTAACCTCCGTTGTATTCGGGTGTTACAATTATTACACCATCTGCCGCTGTTATTTTTTCAGCAAATTCCAGCACTTTTTCTGATGGATTTGGCTGCAGCCTAAGACGTTCTTCAAAAATGGGAAACTGGTATTGCTGCAAATCTAAAATAGTTACGGAAGCAAGCTGGTGCTGTTCGATATACTGCTTAAAATACAAAGCTACCCTGTGGCTATTTCTGCCAATGCGTACACTGGAAGAAATGATTGCAATTAATGCCATAATAAATTATTTAAAGTAAGCATAAAGATAATTCACCCCTGCTTATTGCAATTATAGTATTTTGATTGAAAAGTTATGTAATGAACTGCCTGATTTTATTTTTATCTGTAGATAGTATAAAACAAAACAGCTACACCATTTACGGTATAACTGTTCTGTATCATTAATCCACGTATTTATTGAACTCCTTCAGTAGCATTGGATTCTCCCTTAGTTGTTTTACGCTTAAACAGGGAAGCATCAATTTTACCAAAACGATAGCTAAGGTTTAACCTAACCATTGGTGGGTCACGCCAGCGGTCGTAGCTTTGTATAAAGTATTGACTGCTTGAATATTGACTGCTTACCCTTGTTTTGAAAATATCAGTCACACTAAGTGTTACAGCTGCAGCATTGTTTTTCAGGAAGCTTTTTTTAAGGGCAAGGTCAATTCCCCATGATGGTAAAATATATCCCTGCGAAGAACTTTGACTACCCCCCCCTCCAGGGCCACCCCATCCAGGGTTATTGCCACTAACCGGCAGGTTTGTTTTAGACTGATAAATTGCACTAAGCTGTATGGTAAATTCTGAAGGCAGTTTAAAATTACTGTTGAATTTAGCAAACATGCTCCACAAAGCCGGCTGATTATACTTAGTAAACGTACCTGTATTAACTTTTGAATTATACACATTTACATTGGTACTTATATCCCACCATTTTTTCAAATAATTCTGTGCAGTTAATTCAGCACCTGCAGAATAACTTGAATTGGCATTGATATAAGTATTAATCAATACTGATTGGCCTGTTACGGGGTTCTCTCCCGGTATCAGGTAACGGGTTATTAAATCTGTAGTGTATTTGTAATATACAGAACCAAGTATGGTGTTGCTACCTGTAAACGTTTTTAAATAAGACAACTCAAAAGATTGTGTAAACTCCGGAACAAGGTTAGGATTACCACGGGTAATATTTAATGGATCAGTAAAATCGGTATAAGGAATCAATTGAAAAAAGTTGGCCCTGTTTATGCGGCGGCTATAACTTAATTGTACCTGCTGTTTGCTGGCAAATTGTTGCGTTAAAAAAACAGAAGGAAATAAACTAATGGGGTAGCTGCTTCCAAAACTTTCACCTGTATTGGTTAATTTACCGCTATATTCAGAGCTTTCGGCCCGCAGCCCTAATTTATAACTAAAATCTTTTATATTGCTGCTGAGTGTTGCATAAGCAGCATATATATTATCTGAATTGGTATAATTACTGGTAGCGTTGGGGATCAATATATAAGCAGAATCGTTGTGGGTATAATAGTCATTAAAATTTTCCCTGCTGCGAATGGCAGCCCTTAAACCAACTTCTAACTTGGTAAGTTTACTAAAAGGTTTTACATAATCTGTTTGTATAACTATATTTTTATCGTTACCTGTGCCAATTGATTTTTGAAGAACTGAATTGATAATATTATTATTGTCAAAACCAAAATAATTGGTAGTATAAAAAGAACTGTTAGTCATTTTCCCACTAAATAAATTGGCATCCACAGTTAGTTCTTCTCCCTCTTTTGGAAAAAGATGTTTTAACCCAAATACAAGGCCCTGGCCATTAAACTCACGATTGCTATTAGTAATACGCTCACTTGAATAACTTGCTTTTTCGGCAGTGTTTAAACTGTCAGTAACAATATCAATAGTTTCATTATTTCCAAACTTGCCATGTACCTTGATGCCTGTTAGCGATAATGTAGTTCTGTTGGTAATAAAATAATCAAGACCGAATTTGGCGAACAAAAAGCCACCATTTGATTTACTGTGGCCATTTTGGTTAACAGATGTTTGCGGACTATCTAAATTCATGCGATCTGTTATGCTGGTAGTAACACTTTTATTTTGGTTGCCATTTACAGCAACATTAAAGTTTACTTTATTTTGACGAAAACTAAAATCACCACCGCCATTAAGAGCTCCGTATTTATCAACCCCTGCTCTTACATTACCATTATAGCCGCTCTTTTTATTTTTCTTTAGTACAATGTTTAATATACCTGCCCCGCCACCCGAAGCATCATATTTTGCAGAAGGATTGGTAATTACCTCCACGCTTTCAATTGCATCTGCGGGTATCTGGTCTAGCGTAAGGGTAGTGGGACGGCCATCAATCAATAATTGAGGGGCGCTGTTGCGGATACTTATATTACCGTCAATATCAACATTTACAGAAGGTACATTACGCATCACATCAACACCTGTACCACCTGCACTCATGATATTTTTTTCTACGTTAAATATTTTTTTATCTGCATTTAAACGGATAGAAGATGTTGGCGCAGTAATGGTTACATCCTGTAATTGTTTTGCATCAGGCGTTAATTTTATGTTGCCTAAATCTTTATCAAATGAAGGCATTCCGCCGCCGGAAGAAGGCGCTGCACCTGCTGCAGGTTTAGCTGCGCCAGGCGCCATTTTTGGAAAAAATGAAATAACCTGTTCATATGGCTTATATCCGCTGTTACTTACTTTTAATTTAAGTTCTCCCTTTAACGGAAGTTCTTCAAAATTAAAATCGCCATTGCTTTTAGTAATCAATCCTTTTACCAAAACTTCTTTCGTTTTTTTAGTGGCAGAATCCATTTTATTACGCATCAGCATTACAGATGCCCCGTTTATACCTTTGCCATCAGCATCTGTTAATTTACCATACACATGGCCTACATTTCCGCCACCCATACCACCCGTGCCTCCTTGTGGCATACCACCGGGCATTTGTGCATACCCGCTAATTGCAGTGAGGACAACGATGATTAATAAAAGTACCTTTTTCATATTGTTAAATTATTTGTACACAAATCTACAGTGGGGTATTAATTGCTTTTTATAAATGAGATAACCCGGTAAAATGTTGCGACGAAATGAATGTTAAAGGGAAGTTGTTAAAAGATCACTATAATTTGCCGGTAAGTGCAGCTATACTATCCCGGTAATTATCGCTCACAGGTAGTTCCAGCGCATCAATATATACGCTTGATTTACGAACGGCAGTAATAAATGCAATAGAAACAATATAAGACTTGTGTATTCGGATGAACCCATCTGCCGGTAATTGATCTTCAATGGTTTTCATGGGCATGCGGGTAACAATGGGTCTTTGTGAGCTTTTAAGGTGAATTTTTATATAGTCTTTTAAACCTTCGATATATACAATATCTGCCGTAATTATTTTTACCAGGCTATAATCTACATTCACAAAAAAATAGCCGGCAGCATCATTGGCTACTTTAGGTTGTTTTTTTAAATCGAATAATTCTTTGGCTTTGTTACAGGCGTTTATAAAACGATCCAGCGAAACAGGTTTTACCAGGTAATCTGTAACATTAAGGTCAAAGCCCTGTAACGCATACTTTTCGTAAGCGGTAATTAAAATAATCATCGGCTTTACGGTCATGCTTTGTATAAACTGCAAACCGGTTAACCCGGGCATTTGTATATCTAAAAATATAAGGTCAATAGGTTCCTTTTCCATTATTTTCATGGCCTCTAGTGGATTGTCGCAAGCGGCAACCAGTTGCAGGTATGGCAATTTACTGATATTGTCTTCCAGTAATTCCAACGCTAGTGGTTCATCATCTATGGCTATGCAACGTATCATTAAGCTAGGTTTATTTGTAGTTCAACAACAAACATACCTTCTTTTTTGGTGATTTGCAGGGTATGGTGGTTGGGGTATAATAAATTCAATCGTCTTTGCACATTCACTAATCCTATGCCACTCGCTTTATCTTTTATTTCTACGGATGAAGGATCGTATTTATTGCTAACCATAAAATTCACCATATTTTTTTCTGCTTTTAATACAATATCAATTTGTGGTTGTTCTATCATTCCGGTGCCATGCTTAAAAGCATTTTCTACAAAAGGTATCAGCAGCATGGGTTCTATATCATATAATCTATCTGCCGTATGCATGGTTACATTGATGGTCACTTTTTTACTAAAGCGCTGCTGTTGCAGGTCTATATAACTTTGCAGGTAATCAGTTTCTTTTTCAAGCGATACTTTTTCTTCATCAGTTTCGTATAGCATATAGCGCATTAACGAAGATAATTTAATAAGCGACGGTTCTAAAAGGTTAGATTGTTTACGGGCCAGTGCTACCATATTGTTGAGCACATTAAACATAAAATGTGGGCTTACCTGCGAGCGCAACAATGACAATTCCGTTTTTAAATTTTCGTTTTCTTTTTCTTTGGATAGTTTATCCGAAACTATTTTATCTCTGATTGTTTTGTATGCAATGCTGCAGGCCAATATAAATATAAAGAGGAATGTACAAAAGAACAGGTGTTTTCTAAAGTCGTTCCACTTAAATACTTCTTGAAACGAAATAATTAAAGACCAGTAAATAAGTACATAAGCACTAAAGCAAACCAGTACGGAAAAGGTGTAAAGGGAATATTTTTTTTTGTATAGGAAACGGGGTATCAGCAACAGGGCGTTCATGTAAAAAAAACTAATCAGCATGAGGTCGCTGATGCGGAAAATTATAAATTTAACGGGTGAGTCATCACGCTCCGGGTGTACAGGCTGGTTGGGGTTGCTTGGCGACCTAAGCAAATATGGAAGCGAAAATAATAGTATCCATACTGCTACATGCCCTAGTATAGTTATCCATTTTTTTTCATGCCATGCCTTTTTCATAGCGCCAAATTAAGGGATACTTTACATTAAATTAGGCTAATATGCAAATGTTGCGACGAAGCAGAGTTTTTTTGATACCAAACTACAGGGCAAAGGTAATATAGGGTACAATACTCCATTGTTTTAGCCTGATTATGGGGCAATTGATATTAACCCGAACATTGAAAAACTGCCAATTTTTTCTAAAATGATAATATACAACAATAGAAAGAAACTGCAATATTATTTTATTATTACCATTTACAATTGTGAAAAACTCGTGTAGTATTTAGTGGATTCCTTTTATAGATTTGTAAAAAAAAGCCATGGTTGCACATAAAGAAGAAACCCTGCTGTTTAATGCACATTATTATAACCAGGAAAAATTTTTGGATATAGAAACAAAGCGCAAAATCAATAAGCATCTTTCAGACATTAACGACACCATTACCGAGGACGATATAAAAAATGTAAAAACAGATATCATTAGTATTTTATCTACACTGGAAAGAAATACAAAACTTCGCCATAACAATTTTTAATTTTTAATCATTTTCGTAACCTTACCCATACAAAACAGGAACTTTATTTAAATAGAACAAAGTTCATTATATACGGTCAGCTTATTTTAAAATTTTTATCTGCATTACGGTAGATATGCTTAAAGCTCTTTGTTTTGCAAGCATGGCTGTAGTACCTTCAAACAACTCATCTACTGTTTGTGAAAATAATTTATTCCATTGCTTGAAATGAGCTGCGGTAAGGGGTACCACCCTGTTGAGGTGCTGGTGTATCTCTACCGGGTTGCCATCATAGTTTCCGGTATAAAAAAGCACATTCTCCCAAAAATTAGACATTACTGGAAAATGTTTTTCCCAGTTTACTTTCACGATATCATTAAAGATATAATCAATCGTCTCATCTGTTTTTACCTTTTCATAAAAACTTCTGATTAGTGATTCAATATCAGTGCGGTTTTCAATATCTTTTTTCATAGTAGTTTTTAAGCCAGTAACGGCTGTAGTTTTTGTAACATTTCTTCCGGACAATGTTGTTGAATTAAAGGAAACAAAACCCTTTCTTCTTTACGGATATGTGCATCCAGTTCGTTGCCAAGTGCATTTAAAACAGCTTCAGCGTCATAGGCTTCTGCTAAAGAAAGAAACAAACCCTTTAACAGCTCATGCTCGTCTATAATTTCTTTGGACAATGTTGCAATGGAAGGATGTATTGTTTTTACTTTTTTCAACAGCAGCTCTTCTTTTTTAAAATGTTCTTTCAATTCATTATTGAAAAAATTGATGCTGTACTCAACTTTATCGGCTATTGTAGTGGGTAAGTTTTTATATGCCGGGGCATTCCTTTTAATGAGTTGCGCCAGTATCAAAGCTCCGTGATGTTCCCTCGATAAGGGTGCCAGTGATTCATGTCTTTTCATGTTACAAATCTTTACGGTTAAATTTCCTTGCTGATAGCCAGGCCGGGAGAGCTATCCATAAAACTAATACAAATACGGCGGTTATCATACCAAATGTTTTTCCAAAAAAATCGTTGAAAACCGCACCGGTATAGCCCATCAGGGCCGACACATCCATTTTTAGCAATACCAGTATCCTGCTTAAATCTATTGGATTAAAGGCACTGATGCCAATCATTATTTTTTCCATCGGGTAATCTGAAAATTGAAATAATAAAAACAGTATCAGCCCATCAAACAATAAAGAAAAATACAGCCATAATAAAATGGCAACACCAATACCCTTTGCTTTATCCCTTGTTTGTACCGTTGCCAATAAAGCAATGGCAACAAAAATTACCGTTAACAATAAACCAACTAGCAACATAGTGATGCTGGTTGCACTAAACTCATACAGCATTACCGGAATACCCACTCCAATAAAAAACGCCAATGACAATGAAAAGGAAAGGCCGGCGAAAATACTGAGCCAGATAGCATTTCTTTTTAAAGGCTGGCTTACCAGCAACTCTAAAAATTCTGCACTGTTGTATACATAAATTGCAGCAAATAAAATGCTCACCAGCGGTACGATAATTAAAACGATGTTGAGTAAACTCAACAGGCCCTTGGCACTGTTATCTTCAAGGTTAAAAATGCTGAAGGACAGCAATAGCAGGAATACCGTATAGGCCACCGCAATCTTATTGCGGAGCATATCGATGATTACGTATTTAATAATTTTTTTCATTACCTGTTTTTTAGCATTACTGATGCAATGGCTTTTGATAATTTTTCCTGCCCGGTATCGGTCCTTAAATCGCCGATGGATTTATGGAAAATCAATTTGCCGTCCTGCATATAAATTACCTGTGTTACCAAATCATCCAGTTCACTTAATATATGTGATGTTATCAAAATCAATTTTCCTTTTGCTTTTTCTGCAATAATTTTATCCTTTAATATTTCGGCAGCTACAGGGTCAAGCCCAGCGGTTGGTTCATCCAATATTAATACAGCAGAGTTAAATAAAAATGCCAGGGCAGCACTTACTTTTTGCCGGGTGCCTCCCGATAAAGTCCTCATGCGTTTATCCAGTAATTTATCCAGCCCGAATTTTTTTATCAGTTCTTCATCAATAGCAGCATTTTTTTTATTGCGGATATCTTTCATCATATTCAGCACCTGCCCAATGGTCATATTGTCGGGATAGCGCCCTATCTGCGGCATGTAGCCGATATCTGCACGGTACTCCCATTCGTGTAAAATATTTTTTCCATTAACGGTTATAAAGCCGCTGTTGCAAACAACCATACCCAAAATACATTTGATGAAAGTAGTTTTGCCACTGCCATTGGGGCCAATCAAGGCAATGCACTCGCCCCTGTTACAGGTTACACTTACATTGTCCAGCGCTTTTAATTTTCCAAATTGTTTGTTGATATTGTTGGCGATAATCATAATGGCAACGATTTCATTAATGGATGTTCATCTTTTAAATTTTCAGGTGTAAGGCTGGGTATTACTTTTTCTGTTTTGTCCATCAGCGAAATAATAAAGCTGTGAAACAAAATCATGGCCGGAGGGTTCTGTTCAATAATCATGCTGTATAAACTTACGGGTCTGTAGGGCACATCTCCCAGGTTATCATGGTTAAGGTCGTAGCCTTCATATTTATCCCAATAATTATTATTAAACGTATTCAGTACCAATGAGCCATTGGTGCCAACATCAAAACTGTTACCGATAAAATTATTTTTAATCAATTGTATGTCCATACAGCTTGCCTGTATTTTTAAGGCCCAGCCATTGCTTTTAAAAACATTTTTTTCAATACTGATCCGGTTGGCACCTTCTGCGTAAATAGCCATGGTATTTTTTTCAAAACGATTGTTCTCAATAAAACTGTCGTTGATTTCTTTAAGGAGCAGGCCATAAGCAGCATCGCCCCAGTTTTCTTTAAAATAATTATTAAACATTTTTACGCCATGCGAAAACATAACCGCCACACCAGCCCCGTTATTTTCAAACACATTACTGATATAGGCATCGTCATTGGAAAACATAAAGTGCAAACCGTACCGAAGATTTTTAAATGAGTTGTTGCGCCATATAACAGAGTTGGTTACAAACTCAAAGTAAATACCATCCCTGTGCCCGCTGATGGTATTTGCTATTATGTGCATGCTGTCGCTCTTCCAGCAATGAATGCCATTACCGCTTTGCTGCTCTTCTGTTGCATTTGCTTTAAGTATATTGTTTTGTATAAGGCAGCTAATGCCTTGCTGTGAGTAGATGCCAAAAAATGCATCGTTGATAATATTGTTGACGATAGTTGCATAGTGCCGGTTGTAAATTTTGATGGCTGCAAAATCTGTCATACTCGATACGCCGGTATGCTGCAGCAAAAATCCATCGATTGTTACATGGTCTGATTTTATAGAAATAATCTCATATTTTTCTTCGCCATCAAGCACAGGGTGATTGATGCCTTTTAAAACCAATGGTTTATTGATAACAAGGTTTTTTTCATGATATATTCCATTGTCAACAATAATAGTATCACCTGCAGTTGCTACTGCAACAGCAGCGGTAATAGTTTTAAACTGTTGCAAAATGCCTACATGAATATTGCGGGCATTTACCTGGAAATAGCAACAGCACAATATGATAATTGCTGCTTTCATTTGTTTAACCGCTCCCAACTGATAGCTACACCTTTTAATTGAGCCGCTATATTTTTCATACTATCCTTATCTTTAAAAGCAATTACATTACCATTCATTGGAGCATGTATTTCACCGCTTTGCAAAAAAAAGCTTTCAGCAACTTTTACCAATGAATGATTGCCCGTAAAATCAACTACATAAATATCTTTTATCTGCCCTTCATCAATCGTTTTTGTCTGTATAAAAGAAAGCAGGCAATGCACATCGTCAAATTTATACACCTTTCCTTTTTTAGTAAGTATTTCAGCTCCATATTTTGCATCTGTGATAGTCATTTTGCACACATAGCAATTGTCTTTACCAGGCACAAGTGCTTGTGGCGAAGAGTTACAGCTACTTGCCGACAGCAGGGCCAGTAAAAGTATTCCATAATTTACCGGTAGCATCCCCCTTTTTTTAGCGAGATATTTCCTCCATTCTATTAACACACATGCCAGCGATAATATTCCTGCGGCTATAAATAACCAACCTCCGGTATCAGGTATTGAATAGGCTCCAAAATTGAGCAGTTGCTTAAACCCTATCAATGGTGGCTGGTAAGCCATACCTGGTACTATTATCGCCGCATTCGGATTCAGGTTATGCCCGTAATTATACTCCCATTTCCAAAAGTCAATCATAGCGATAATTCCAAAAGCCACAAATAAACCAAATAAAATATTCAGCAACCGCCTTCTGTTAATCAATGCAACCAATGCAAATGCTGCTGCAAAAAATACAATGCAATAGGGTAATAATTTAAATTCAATAAAATCTTCATTATTCAATGTTTTCATGCCGATATAATGGTTCAGGCCGTTGATAATATCAACATTGCCCCGCAAACCATTGGCATGTATGGTAAGGCTGAGCCCTTCAGGATATTGAGGGGCATCTAATTCTATTCGCCAGATGGGTGTAAACAATACAGCCACCAAACCGATTGCGGCAATGAACAGTAGCAACATGCTGGCATTGCTTAGTTTATTCTTCATCCGGGAATATTTTAATCAACAAATAAAAAAACAGGTTCATTCAATTATTTTTTTTTGGGCGGCAACAGCACTCCGTCAATTACATGAATTATTCCATTGGAGGCAGGGATAGAGGCAATAATAGTTGCACTATTATTCAGCATCACTTTGCCATCTTTTATACTTATTGTTACATTGTCACCATTTACCATTCCTAAAACCTGTCCATCAGTAAAGCTTTCGGCTTTTAATGCCGATAAAGTAACATGATACTGTAGCATATTTTGCAGGTCTTCTTTTTTTTCAGGTTTCAATAAGCCTTCAACAGTTCCGGCAGGCAAGTTATCAAAAGCGGCATTTGTTGGGGCAAACACGGTAAATGGGCCCGCATTCGACAATGAAGTAACAAGGTCTGCAGCTTTTAAAGCAGCTACCAACGTGGTATGGTCTTTTGATGATATAGCAACTTTAACCACATCTTTTGCAGACTCATTATCCTGCACAGCTTCCTGTCCGCCTGCCGGGGCAATTGTTGCAGCCGAATTATCACCAGGTGTTGTTTTATCAGCTGCATTATTACAGGCAACCACAGAAACCATTAGCAAAAAGGCAAAAATTATTTTATACTTTTTCATGTCTTATCTTTTTAGTTAATTGTTAGTCCGAATAAAGTTGACCGATGTCAATGAAAAAACAATTACACCGGCCAGCAATTAATAAAAATTATTTTGCCGTTGATGTACTATCAGCAGGGGGTAAATTTTTACCAGTGCTAAATAGTAAAGGAACATTGCTGCCTGCAGGAGATATCCTTATATACCCCTGCATTTCCTGGTGAAGTGCACTGCAGAAGTCTGTACAATAGAAAGGATACATTCCCGCTTTTTGAGGTACCCATTTCAAGGTTTGTGTTTCTCCCGGCATTATTAATAATTCGCCATTCAGTGCCCCTTTTATTGCAAAGCCATGTGGCACATCCCAATCCTGTTCAAGGTTGGTAATATGAAAATAAACGTCGTCACCAACTCTTACGCCTTCAATATTGTCTGGTGTTAAATGCGACCGGATTGCTGTCATATAAACATCTATAATATTTCCGGTTCTTATTACTTTTGTCGTTCCTTCTCCTTTGGATACATAAGCATTTGCATTCTCTTCTATTTTAAAAAATTTAACCGAATTGTTTCTGATAACCCTGGCTTCTACAGCCTGTGCATAGTGGGGTTCACCAATTGTTGGAAAGTCCAGAATCAATTGCATTTTGTCGCCGGATATATCAAACAACTGTGCGCTTTGTGATAATTCAGGCCCTGTGGGCAGGTAGCGGTCTTTTGTAATTTTATTATAAACGATTACATATTTACCATTGGGTTTTTTACTGTCGCCCCCTGGTATGCATAAATGGCCGGGAGAATAAAAAGTAGGTTGCCGATCAATTATTTTCAGGTCTTTGATATTCCATCTTACAATTTCAGAAGATACAAACATGGTTGTGATTGCATTTCCCCTTCCGTCAAATTCGGTATGTAAAGGGCCAAGGCCTGGTTTTTTAACTTCTCCATATAACGCGGATTCGTATTTAATTACGGGGATGCCATCATAATCGCCGATAAAATCTTTTGCAGCTATGGCTTTTTGTATTTTATCAAAACTGAATACAGGGATAAGGGCTGCCAGTTTTCCACTACCCACAATAAATTCTCCTGTAGGATCTACATCACAGCCATGCGGCGACTTGGGGCAGGGTATAAAATAACAGATATCTTTTAGATATTTAACATCCAATACCGTTACTTCAGTTCTTATTTCGCTGGTGGCAGTATGTGTTTTTTCATCATACACATTGTGTGCATAACGCACTGCTTCTTTTTTTCCTTTTCCCGCTTTTAAATACTCTTCTGCCTTTTTCCAGTCAACTGCCATGATGAAGTCTTTATCCCTTTGTGATGCATTCACTTCCAGCAAAGTATTGGCCTGTTCTGTATTATAACAACTAAAGAAAAACCATCCATGAGATTTTCCTTTACCTGCGTGGCTCAAATCAAAGTTTACCCCGGGGCACCTTAATTGAAAGGCAATATCCATTTTGCCGGTTCCTTTATCCACACTTATAAAACTTATACTTCCTTTAAAATTCTTTTTATAACTATTAATAGGAACATCTCCATTTGCATTATCCGGAGGCACACTAAAACGTGTTCCTGCTACCAAATATTCCGTATTCTCTGTAATAAAAGGAGAGGAGTGATTTCCGGCACTGTTTGGTAATTCAATTATTTCTGCCGTGCGGAATGTAGTCAGGTCTATTCTTGCTACCCGGGGTGTATTATTTGCATTGGCAAATATCCAACGGCCATCAATTTCACCATTGGTTTGTGAAAGGTCTAAATGATGCAGGTCATCCCACGGTACGGAGCCATTGGACACAGTTAGCATTGGCTTGGTTTCTTCGCTGTAACCATATCCCTTTTCAGGATCAACAGAGAAAACAGGAATAACTTTCAGTAAACGTCCCGATGGCAATCCATAAACGCTTAGCTGTCCGCTAAACCCACCGGATACAAAATTGTAAAATTCATCGTACTTGCCAGGGGCTACATAAGCCCTTGAGGCAGCGTCTGAATTAACGGCACTGCCCGCATTTTTCGGTTTGCAGGAATGGACCAGCAGCACCATACTTATCAGGGCCATAGATGCTATGCTAATTTTTATCTTTTTCATAATAATTTGTTGTTTAGGATTTATTTATTCGACTTATCATTTAACACCATCATTTTTCCGCATAAATTCATATAGTGACCTTGCATCATCATCACTTAAATTTTGATTGGGCATGCGCACCAAACAAATTTCCAGTTGGGCCTGTGCCTTCGGATCCTTGGTGATCATGGCATCTGTATTGGTTACAAAATTCATGATCCACTCGGCAGAATGACGGCTGGTAACACCTTTCCATCCAGGGCCAACTAGTTTTTCATCTGTAATTTTATGGCAACTGCTGCATTTTACCCCAAAAATCTTTTCTCCACTACCGGCCATAGCTTCATCTAATTTTGCCCCAACTTCTACCTTGGTAAATTTTCCTTCACCTCTGTTGGCGTCATAGGAAGGATTGCCGTTGTCGGCTTTTTTGGTAGCATCATAAGGGTCTTCAGTAGCTTTTGTATCGCTGTCGGCACCACCGCCACAGGATGTTATTAATATACCCACGAATAGAATGACTGCTAATTTTTTCATAACTAATTTTTTGGTTTAAAATTGATGGTACAAGATTACTTTGCCTTTCAATTGTAGATTATGCGTTCAGTCATATTATCAATTATTGGCCGTAAACTTGAGAAAAAATCAAGTGGTGGATATGATAATAATCATACAAGTACCTACTAAAGATCATATTGCTGCGGCTGCCTTACGGTTAGCTTTGGAAATCAAATGCTCATGTATTATGATTATTGATACAGATATATTGCTTTCACTTGGAGCAGCTTATAAAAAAGTAAATGCCGGGGAAATAATTTTTAATGAGGGAGCAGAAGCCCGTTTTTATTACCAGCTGGTAAGCGGGAGTGTACGTTGGGTGAATATCACAGATAGTGGCAATGAGTTTATCCAGAATATGATTGAACCCGGAGAATGTTTTGGCGAATTACCCTTATTTGATGGCGAACCCTTTGCCGCAAGTGCCATTGCAGATACGGATTCACTTATAATTCGTTTACATATTTCTTCTTTCCATCTGCTTGTTACCGAAAGGCCCGATATTCATTTTGCGTTTACTAAATTAATGTCAGAACGTCTTCGTTTTAAATTTCTGTTATTGAGAGAATTGGCGGGCCAAACCCCGGAACATAGTATTAATTCTTTGCTGAATTATTTGAAACAAAACAAAAAAAATATTTGCTCCAAATGTAATAAAGTAAATCTTACAAGGCAACAAATTGCCAACATGACTGGCTTAAGGGTTGAAACAGTAATACGTACCATCAGGCACCTTCATGATAAAGGCCAGTTACTTATTGCAAAAGGCAAAGTGTATTGCTGATATATGATTGAAATCACAATGTCATTTTTGATTGTATAGTTTCTTTGCAGCAAAAATGTATTATGCATGCACCACTAAAGCGGTTTACTAAAATTGCATTACTTAATTTATTGATAGTGTCTTTTATAGGCGTGATATTGCGCTACAAAATTGCTTTCTCCCTTCCCTTTATCGATCAAAAGCATTTATTACACGGGCACTCACATTTTGCTTTTGCAGGTTGGGTTACACATGCATTAATGGTTTTACTGGTTGCTTACCTTGCTGCACAAAAAGATAAATCAATTTATAAAAGATACAGATGGGTGATTATTGCCAATCTTATTGCTGCGTATGGTATGTTAATTAGTTTTCCTTTGCAGGGCTATGGTTTATTTTCAATATTTTTCTCTAATATATCTATTGCTGTTTCGTATGTGTTTGCGGTCATGTTCTGGAAAGATTTAAATACATTATCGATAAAAAAAGTTGGCCATTCGTGGGTAAAAGCAGCCCTGTTATTTAATGTACTTTCTTCTTTAGGTGCTTTCTCATTGGCTTTTATGATGGTAACAAAAAATTTGCACCAAAACTGGTATTTGGCATCGGTCTATTTCTTTTTACATTTTCAGTATAACGGCTGGTTTTTATTTACCTGTTTAGGATTGGCAACAGATAAGTTTTTCGGGAACCTGTCAACTGTAATTTTAAAAAGAATATTCTGGTTATTTGCTTTGGCCTGTGTACCAGCCTATGTACTTTCGGCTTTATGGCTGCCTATACCAAAATGGGCCTATATTGTTGTTGTACTTGCTGCATTTAGCCAAATGGCAGGATGGATAATTTTTGTACAACAAATAAAAAAGCAATTATTTGAAATAAAAATTGTACTAAATAAAACTGCACAATGGCTGCTGCTTTTATCAGCCCTTGCATTATCTATTAAACTGTTTCTGCAACTGGGTTCTACAATACCATCACTTAGCGTATTGGCATTTGGTTTTCGCCCCATTGTAATTGGCTACCTGCACCTTATTTTGCTGGGCGTAATAACCATGTTTTTGCTTGGATTTTTTATAGCAGAAAAACAAATTGCATTAAACCCTCTTACAATTACAGGCACCGGAGTTTTTGCCGGGGGTATTATTATTAACGAAATACTTTTAATGATACAAGGTATTGCAGCCATGACTTATACACCCGTGCCATTAATAAACGAATTGCTGTTGCTTGCAGCGTGTGTACTTTTTGCAGGCATCATTTTTTTAAACATCAGTCTGCAAAAAATTGCAAAGTGACTGCAGTCATAAAAACAATGGATTATTACCACCAGTTTTGTAAAAAATATTATTATGATAAATATTACAGAACAAACCCTTGCCTTTATTGTCAGCGAACACCTTCAAACAGTTCCTGTACTGGAAAAATATCACCTGGACTTTTGCTGTAATGGTAAACGAACATTGGCTGAAGCCTGCACCCAGAAAGGGCTTTCAATTAAAGCCGTAATGAAAGAACTGGAGGAAGCAACTGATGAAACCAACAATAGGAATATGCCGTTTAATGAAATGAATGCTGAGCAGCTGATTGGGCATATATTAATTCATCACCACTATTATGTAAAGCAATAGATGCCAACAATTGTTGCACACTTAACCAAGGTAGATGCAAAGCATGCCGAAAAATTTCCCTTTTTAATTGATGTACTTAGCTTATTTAATCAACTTAAAAATGAAATAATTTTGCATATGCATAAAGAAGAAACAGTATTGTTTCCCCGGATAAAAGAAGTGGCATCATTTTATCATTTTAAACAAAAGAAAAACATCGGCAGTAACTACATCAAAGGGCCGGTTGCCGTATTGGAAAGTGAGCACGATGAGGCAGGCGAAATAATGTACACCATAAGGAAGCTAACCAATAATTATACAGCGCCTGAAGGCGCCTGTACAACTTTTGCAGTTACGCTTGCCGAGCTTAAAGAATTTGAAGAAGACCTGCACAGGCATGTACACCTGGAGAATAATATTTTATTTCCTTTGGCAGAAAAAATGGTAATGACTTTAAGTTCGTCTTTGTAAAACAGCTATTGCGAAGTAATTAAGAAATGATTTTTCCACCAATCTTTTATAGTAGGGTAATAAATCGTTTTAACTGCAATGGCCGAGGGCCCACCAGATAACCATAAAAACAATCACGGTACTGATACAGCCACCGCCTAATTTTTTTGCGCCATAGGCCGCAATTATCCCTTTAAATAAATTATTCATGAAAAATATTTTAGTAAACTGAAAAAGGCAAATTTTATGTAAGCCTGTAACTGGGTTTATTTTATTAGTCTTTTATAGGAATTACAAAAACCGGTACGGTACTTAAATGCAATACTTTTTCTGCAACATTCTCCATTAAAATTTTACCAAAGCCCCTGCGGTTGTGAGAGCCCATTACGATAATATCGGCCCCTGTTTTTTGGGTACATTCCACTATCGTTTCTGCAAAATCTCCCTCGGCTACCATTGTTTCAATTTTAGCATTGCCCAAATGTTGTTTTGATTTGTCTAAAAATTCGTTTGCCAGTTTGGTGATATTATCTGCCATCACCTGTGTCATTTCTACGTCAATGGTATCCAAAAAACCGCTAAAACCCATAATGGGCGAATATCCCGGAGAGGAATAATAAGTAGGTTCTGCAATAACATGCAGTAAAACAATTTCTGCATTAAATGCCAATGCTATTGTATTGCCGGTTTCAGCTATTTTTTCTGCAGATGGTTCAAAATCCAGTGCGATCAATATTTTTTTCATGTTAATAATTTATATAAATATTCTAATAAAATTTTTGTGATAACTTTTTCAGGAAAACAATTTATTTATAATCATCATTTATCTCTACCCAGTAACCATCCGGGTCCTGGAAATAAATCTGTTTAATACCATCTACCCTTGTTGTTATAGATGATTTAGCACCCACCCAGTTTTCGTAAGCCACCTGCCCCTTATCAAGCCTGGCGATAAAATCGTCCATCGATGGAACAGTAAAACAAAGGTGTGTAAACTTATCATGGTTGGTTTGTTTTTCTGCTCCGCTAATCAGGTGCAGGTGACTGGCAGCACTAACACTTAGCCAGGTATGTTTACCATCATGAAAAGGTTCGGGTATTGAATCGAGCTGTACAATTTGCTCATAAAACGTAGTGCTTTTTTGCAGGTCGTATACATGCAGTGCAATATGGTTTAATAAAGTATTTTTTTTAGGCAGTAATGTTTTAATACTAAATCCACAAACGATAAGCGCAAAAGGCAAGGCAATCACTACTATTTTTTTCATGCTACAAGATAATAAAAGAAAGGCAAAAAAACAGGATAAAATAATTCTATATATTCAAGTGATATTTAGGGGAGGGAAATAGCTTCAGGAAGCAGAATTAGTATGAAGTTTTTATTATAAGTTTAGCAGCACATAATGATGGGATTGTTGGCAACAATAAAAAGGTCAGCTTGTGCCGTAACAACGCCAAACAGAATATCCGTGATTCATTCATTTTTTCGACATAAAAAAAGGATATGAATGAGAAACATTTATTCCGTCGGTTAACCCAATCAGTTATGCCATGATGAGGCTTCTTCGCCAGTTTCAGCGAAAGGAAGAAATTAATTTATGATATTGTATCTATACTTATTAAAGCCGCTTATGGAATTGACCAAACACCATCAAAAATTGCTAATGCATATTTAAAAAGTTAGGATTTCTCCACGCAAAAATCTGGCTGACAGAAAGGGCCAAACCATTACTTTGTATTTAAAAATATTTTGTATCTGTTTTTGTAAGCCTTAACATAAACATACAACTAACTTCATTATTTAGTGATATATGATTGCGTATTTTATAAAACTCATTCAATGAAAAAATTACTGCTCTTTTTAGCAAAATAGCAAACAGCCCTGGTATCTTCATAATAATTACTGATAGTTTTAGTCAGGAGAAGCTGTTTTCAGAAGCGACAATATTTATAAAGGGAAGATTTGTCATTTGTTGCAAACAATGCAAAATTTTATAAAAATACCGGCAGCACTAGTACTAGGATCGCTGGCAGATTTCTCAACAACTATTTTGTTGCTGGAAGTTTTTCATTGCTGGAGTATAGCCGGCAATGCTACAGGTAATATTGAAGGGGCAATAGTACAATTTATTTTATCACGCAACTGGGCATTTAATGCGCAAACAGGAAAGATGCCAGGCCAGCTAATTAGATTTATAATAATGTGGTTTGGCAGTATTATAATTTCTTGATTGGCCATTTACCTGCTTACCAGTTATTTCAATATACATTATCTTCTTTGCAAGTTGACCGTTTCAATAATGCTTGGAACCAGTTATACCTATCTGTGCTCAAAAAAATTTGTGTTTACCTGACAGTGTTTTCTTGCAGCCACTCTTTTTAAAAGGTATTATTTATTATCTTCATTTTTGTAAAGCACAATTGTTATGAAGTGAAAATTTTAAATCAAATACTTCAAGAAAAAAACAAGGTGCCATTTTTATAATGGAGGATATTGATACATAAATAATGATACTTAGGCCAATACATATTGATGAAGATAAAAGTAAGGAGATTTATGCCAATGACGATTGTCAGGAAATTTTTAAATCATACCCTGACTATTATTATAAAACAGGCTATAACCCGCCATGGATAGGGTATTTTGTAATTGATGATGATAAAGTTGTTGGTGTAGGTGGATTTATAGGTGCACCAGTGGATGGTAAGGTTGAAATTGCTTACGGCACCTTTAAAAGATATGAAGGGCAGGGAATAGCATCTTTTTCCTGCAGGGAATTAATTGTAATTACAGCATCAGTTGATCCTGAAATTATTGTTACGGCAAAAACTGCACCCGAGCCAAATGCTTCAACAAGAATTTTACAAAAAAATGGATTTGTATTTACCGGGATAGTGCAGGATGAAGGAATAGGTGATGCCTGGGAATGGAAAAAAGTGAAAAGTGAAAAGTGAAAAGTGAAAAGTGAATGGTTGTGTGTGTCTTGTCCTGAAAAAAGTAGACACTATTACTACTACTACCTTTTTTCTTTTTTTTGCTTCTTTTTTTTCTTTTTTAGTTTCCACATTTATTTTGTG
>JAYTTI010000043.1:0-2235 GCA_043745405.1 Ferruginibacter sp.
AGAGATCATCAACAAAACACTTGCCGAAGATGTGACAGCAGAAGAGCGGGAACATTTTTTACGTATTGACAAGCAAGTGCTTGAAAGCGGGGAAGACAATATTACTGAAGAGTTCATTACTGTGAGAGGTGGCCCTAAACTAATCATTTCTACAAGAAAGACAAGGTATATAGACACAACTGGCACAAGATTTTTGATAGGGCTGATATTTGACATAACCGATACAAAAAAACAAGTCGAAGAAATTGAACGTTCCCGTGAGGAACTTACCCTTTTAGCAGCTCACCTGCAAACAATACGTGAAGAAGAACGTACCCGAATTGCCAGAGAAATTCACGATGAACTCGGACAGCAACTTACCTGTTTAAAAATGGATGCATCCTGGATAAGTAAAAAAATAACTCCCAAAGAAAATGCCATAGTAGAAAGGCTAAAAAGTATGCTCCTTGTAATTGAAGATATGGCAATAAGCGTTCGTAGAATCGCCAGCGACCTGCGTCCGGGCATTTTAGACGACTTAGGTTTAATTGCCGCACTTGATTGGCAATGCAGCGAATTTCAAAAACGCACCGGTAATAGTTGCCAATTTATTACAAGTTTAACCGAAATAAATTTAGATAAAGAAATAGCAACCGTTATTTTTCGCTTGTACCAGGAGGCGCTTACCAATATTGCCCGACATGCAAATGCTACACAAGTAAAAACTTCTTTAGTAAAGGATTGCAAATTTCTTACCCTCACTATACAAGATAATGGAAATGGTTTTGACGCAAAAGAAATGAAAAATAAAAAAACATTAGGACTTATAGGCATGAAAGAACGAGTAGTAAGAATGGGTGGGGAATTACTTATTCAAACCGAAATTGGCAAAGGCACTACCATTGTTTCGAAAGTGCCAATAGTAGTCAGTTCAATCACTAATTAGCAATCACTTTTACAAAAGAATATTTTTTATTTGCAAATAATATTTACCCCAGTTTTTCTGCCTTTTTTAAAGTAAGAAAAGCTATCAACTACTAATTGTGCTTTCAGATAAATTTATTCAGTACGCCTAAATAATTTTTTCATAAACGATTTTTGCAGCATTTTGAAATCTACTCAGCCACAGTTATGTTGATAAGTAAAAGGCAATTGTAGCGCAAGTATAAAATCTTACAAACATGCGGCAAGTAGGGATACCAACATGCAGAAAAAAGTAAATGCTTTTATTATATGAAGTTAGCCGGCAACCGAAAAGATTTTTGTTCTGCATTATTTCTATATCTTTCAAAACTAAAACCACAATTTGCTTATGCAGCGCTTTCAAGGACTCGTTGGTGTCATTCTCATTTTAGGATTGGCCTGGTTAATATCAAATAATAAAAAAAGAATCAACTACAGGTTGGTAGTAAGTGGAATTTTATTGCAGATTACCATTGCCTTATTAATTTTAAAAGTTCCTATAGTAAAATCTTTTTTTCAGAAAATTGGCAGCATTATTACACATATTGAAGCCTTTGCCAAAGAGGGTGCAGCTTTCGTTTATGGTGGTTTGATGGCAGATAATCGGGCAGGTGGTTCAATTCCTTATGGAACGCCAGGCGTATTTATTTTTGGCTTTAGTGTATTGGCCACCATTATTCTTGTATGTGTATTGGTTGCCATTTTTTATCATTTTGGCGTAATGCAACGCATAGTTTCGTTGGTTGCAAAAGCAATGAACAAAGTAATGAGAGTGAGTGGGGCAGAGGCTTTGAGCAATGTTGCCAGTGCCTTTGTAGGCCAGGTAGAAGCACAGGTAATGATCCGTCCTTACTTAAAGGGGATGACGAAAAGTGAATTACTGGCCAGCATGAGCGGCAGTCTTGCATGTATTGCCGGTGGTATATTAGTGGTGTATGTAAGTTTTGGTGCCAAGGCAGAATATTTGCTGGCAGCAAGTTTAATGGCTGCACCTGCCGCACTGGTTATTTCTAAAATTGTTTGGCCGGAGACGGAAGAAAGTGAAACAATGGGCAAGGTAAAACTGGAAGTAAAAACACCTTATACCAATGTAATTGATGCCATCAGTCATGGTGCCGGAGATGGCATGAAAATATCCATGAATGTAATTGCAATGTTGATTGGTTTTTTAGGATTGATTGCCTTAATCAATTTTTTACTACAGAAGCTGGGCATACTCCTTCATCTTGAATTTAGCTTAACCCTCGACTGGATTTTCGGTAAAATATTCTCTCCCATGGCATGGTCAATGGG
>JAYTTI010000044.1:0-2228 GCA_043745405.1 Ferruginibacter sp.
ATGATACCAATCTTTAACAGGCTGATCAATAAAAGTAAAATGAAAACTACCCACATGATTGTATACTGCATCTTGAATTAATTTCATACCCCGTTTGTGCAACGCATCACTCAATTTTTTATATTGTTCTTCCCCACCAAAACGAGGCTCAATTTTATAATGGTCGGTAAATGCATAGCCATGTTCTGTTCTGTGGGGCATATCATTTTCTATAACAGGGGTCATCCACAATGTGGTTACGCCCATTTGTTGTAGGTAATCCAGGTGATTAATAATACCCTGCATATCGCCACCATGGCGGTGATAGATTGAATCACGATTAAGGGTTTGGTCTCGCATACCTGACACCCTATCATTGCTTTCTTCACCATTACTAAATCGATCGGGCATTAAAAAATAAATAAAATCGGAAGAATTCACACCTTGGGCATAGGCAGTTCCATTTCCATTTCTTTTGGCTTTTAGTGGCCAGTTAACTACATGTACTTGATTATTATTTATGAATTTAACTGATACATTTCCGGGTTTTGCAAGGGCACTGATTTGTAAATCGATGGCCATGTATTTTCCATTTTCAAGCGGTGTAACTTTTACTAATTCAACTCCGGGATAGTTAATTTTTATTTTTTCTTTATTAAAACCATCATATTCTCCATATACCAATAACTGAACTTTATTCCATTTCATTCCGGTAAACCAATTTGTGGGATATAGTTTTGCATACTGCGCTTGTGAAATAAAAAACAGTAACCACAACCCCAATAGCAAGCTCATTTTTTTTTGCATATATTTATTTTTTATTATTATTATTTTCTTTAATAATTAAAGCACAAGCTACGCCTGCTAAACATAGAAGAAACCCTCCTATCTGAACAGCCAGCAGCCTGTCATTATGTAAATAGTTTGACATAATTTTTCCGAAGAAAAGCGATGCCAGTATCTCGGGTAAAACAATAAAGAAATTAAAAATACCCATATAGATACCGATTTTATTTTCGGGTAAACAGCCGGCAAGCATTGAGTAAGGCATAGATAAAACAGAAGCCCAGGCAATACCTACCAAACCCATTGCGATATAAAGCATAGAAGGTTCATGAATGTGGTTAACGGCAATTAGTCCAATACCACCTAAGAGAAGACAAGCGGTATGCGTATATTTTTTACCCAATTTTGCTACCCAAAAAGGAATGGTAAATGAGAAGGCAAAAGTTACCAGATTTAGGATAGCAGAAGTGGTGTTGGCATATTCAAGCCCTCTTGTATACACATCACTACTTGTTTTAGGATCACCTCGAAAAATATCTGTTGCTACACCGGTACTATAATAAAACCACATTAAAAAAAGACCGGGCCAGGTTAAAAAATTTACCAATGCCAATCGTTTCATCTGATCGGGCATATTGGCAACGGATGAAATGATTTCTTTTAATCCCCCTCCAAAACCTTTGTTTGATTCCTTAACTTTTTCTTTCCAGTCAAGGTCTGGCGGTGGGTATTCTTTACTTCGAAAAACCGTGTATAAAACTGAAACCAGAAATACAGCCCCTCCAATATAAAAAGAAAGCATGATATTTTGTGGAATGGAGCCTCCCGCTTTATCTCTGGATACGCCAAACCATTCCACTAATTTTTGTGGCAAGTAACCGGCTATAAAAGAAGCTAACCCAATAAACATACTTTGCATGGCAAAACCAAAAGGCCTTTGTTTTTCATCCAGGTTATCTGCTACAAATGCCCGAAAAGGTTCCATACTAATATTGATACAGGAATCTAAAATCCAAAGCGTACCGGCAGCCATCCAAATTGCTGAGGCATTGGGCATAATAAAAAGAGCAAGAGAACTTAATATGGCTCCGATGAGGAAATAAGGTCTTCTACGACCTAATTGGGGATGCCAGGTTCTATCACTCATATACCCAATGATGGGTTGAACAATTAGGCCTGTCATAGGTGCTGCTAGCCATAAACCGGGTATTTGTTCAGGAGTGGCACCCAGGTATTCATAAATGGCACTCATATTGCCCATTTGTAAACTCCAGCCAAACTGAATACCAAAAAAGCCAAAACACATATTCCAAATCTGCCAGAAACCAAGATGGGGTTTTACAAAAACTTGTGTTGTAGACATAGCAATTGTTTTGTTTAATAATATGTAATTAATACACAAACTCTAAAATACAATAAAAAACATCCAAAAAAGGATGTTTTCGCAAATTTTGGATTAAAAT
>JAYTTI010000045.1:0-76778 GCA_043745405.1 Ferruginibacter sp.
CTGTTATTAAAATTGTAAAATGTGGTTATGGATGAAAAAACAATAATGGGCAAAATCAGTTTTATCAATCACGATAAAGACTATGCCACCATAGAATATGAAGTAAATGGAAAAAAGAAAACCATCAGTGGCAACGTCAGCGAAAAAGAACAGGAAAAATTAAGGAAAGAAAAAATCATCAGAAGGATACACCAGTTTCATGTGGGTGACGAAGTAAGTTTTATGATTGCTTTATCAGCCAGGGGCGATAAGATGGTTGCCGATTGCCTGCAGTTTCATTTCAACAACGCATTGGATAACCTCATCAATAAATCGCACATTGAAAACTGTTTTGTTGGCTATCTGAAAAAAGTGGAAGAGGATTATTTTGTAAAAGAAACAGGCAGTTATATTTTCTTTCCTCTTATATTATCCGCATGGGAAAAAAAACCTAAAGAAGACAATTTGAATGAGCCGGTATTTTTTAAACTGGAAAATACTGACAAGCCCGATAAAGCAACTGCTGCGCTATTCAGAAGTGAGTATATTCCTGAATATTTATATGCGCAACAATGTTTTAAAAAGAAAACAATAATTGATGCAACCGTATATAAAGTAACCCCTCATGGTATTTTTTTAAATGTGGTTGATAAAAAAATACAGGCAAAAATTACGGTTGATAAAACCGCTGCTCAAACTACACAAATTGGAGATGTATTAAAAGTTGTTATTAGTTATTTGGGTACGTCGAAAATTATTGTTGAAAAGGTTTGAAGAAATATTAATCATACATTAAAGGCTGTTTATACATTCCTCGGCAAAGCCAAAACTCATCGTCATACCTGCGCCGCCTACGCCGTTTACAATGTACACACCTGGCAAAGGATTTAAAAAAACACCTGATTCGCCGTTAGTCATTTTTGGATAAATACCATGCCATGTCTGCCCAGATTGCCAATGTTCACAATGTACAAACTGCTGCAGGTAATCCATTATCATTTTGTTGATAAAGGCTTTATCGAACGGGTCAAAAGTATTGCCGTATTCATGAGAATCACCCACAGTAAATTCACCCGATTGGTTTTGAGAAACCATTACATGAATGCCCCAATCAAGATAAGCTTTCATTTCGCTTTGATAACGTTGCACTAAATTTTTCAGCGATGGTGCTACCTTGAAACTATGATAATGTATCAGCGATAATCCCCCACACAATGAAGTACCGATCCTGTCATTATTTTTTTCTGAAAAACGCATCATTTGCAATTTGCATTTTGTAATATCCAATGCTGCAAACTGCTCAGGAAAAAGAGTTTCAAAATCAGCGCCACTGCACACATAAATTAAATCTGCCTGTAAATATTCCTGACCCATCCACAGCATCCCTTCTTCTACATTGGTAACGGCTTTGCCCCATATAAATTCTACGGCATGTTTTTCTTTTAAATAAATGGGCACTTTGGCAATGGCTTCTCTCGGGTCGACAATTGTTTCTGTAGCACTGTACAAGCCACCCAGCAAACCATCCGTATTTACAACGGGATATTTTTCTCCAATAGTTTTTTTATCCATTAGTTTTACCGGTCTTCCGGCATCCGAAAAATTTGCCTGTAACTCCTGTAGCACTTCCCATTCATCATCGTGATGTGCAAGATGCAGACTGCCTGTATCTTCGAACCAAATGTTGGTGGCAGCAGCAATTTCTTTCCATACATCCCTGCTTCGGATTGCCCTGTTGTATAATTTACCATAAGGCTGCCCAATGGGCCACAACATACCAAAATTGCGGATGGAAGCGCCAACAGCTATATTGGTCTTTTCAATTACGGTAACTGAATACCCATTTAAGGCAAGTGCCCTGGCTGTTGCCAAACCAACAATACCTGCTCCAACAACAATTGCATTTTTACTACTCATGCTTTTTTCTATTAAAGTTGTTTGTATATTTTAGCATTTATAAAAAGACTGGTGCCAATAAGTATAACCCCAACTATGCCCGCTGTATAAAACAGCACAGAAAAAAAACTGACCCAACTGTATTTTATGGTAACAAATTCTTTTATCAGCAACACCACTACCGTACCGAGGTACCCAAACGAATCTGCGATGTACATTAAAAAACCAAAGTTGCTTTTTATCTTATACACCGATATCATACGCTCAAAATATAAACAGTTAAATGGAATATAAGCGAGGTAAAGTCCTGCGGTAGCAGTAACCATCCAGGTAAAGGGGTTTACAAGGTGCAGGTTAAACAACACCGTAATAATAAGTGACATTGCAACACCCGACATGATTAAGAAATGGCTCATACGGAAAGCCTTGTAATTATTTTTTATTAAAAAAAAACCGCCGATAATTGCCAGTGTAATTAAAGATATAATGGTACCGGTTTCTGTAAAAATAGCTGCATTGTTTTTATAGCCCGTTTCTGTCCAGAGTTCGTTGGCAAAGTCTTCGCTAAAATCTCTTACGATAGTAAATACCGCATAGGCTATTATTACCGGTATCATAGATGCCCCAAACTGTTTTAAAAATTGTTTACGTTCATCCTTTGTCATTGGGTTACGAATAGTCCGGTGAGCTATATCATCTGCTGAAGGTGAAGGTGTTTGTGCCAGTAACCATACGCTTATCAAAAGTGGTATCACAAAAATAGCCCCTGCCGTAAAAGGCATCCACCAATCAGAAATGTTGAAACTTAGCTGTAGCCATTTGCCTACTGTTTTGGCCAGGCCAGATGCAAAAATAAAACTGGTTGCCAGTACAGCGCCCATTAATTCAGTGGTTCTTCTACCTTCTAAAAAACCAAATACCAACCCAAACACCAACCCCAATGGAAGCCCGTTGATGAACAAACAAAAAATATTAAAGGGCGGCGGAATAATTGCAAATAAAAAAAGCGATAGCCATGCAATGGTCACACAAATTAAAATATATGCAGGCCTTTTTTGTGGTCGCATGGCCGATATAAATTTAATGCCGTAAAATTTGCTGCACATATAGCCCAATACTTGTGCAATTACCAGGCATACTTTATAAGAAATTCCCAGAAAAAATAAATTGCTATACACCCCAACTGTAAAAGGTTTTCTAAAACCATACATGCAGCTATACACAATAAAAGAACAAATAGAAACATAGCTTACAAACACAACGGGCGATCTGTTTAGCCAGCGGAGGATACCAGGACTCCCTGCCCTCCAAAGGAGGGTTCCTGTAGGATTATCATTTGAAAATTGTTTCATTTTGTAAGAGCCCTGAACCCTCCTTTGGAGGGCAGGGAGGCTGCCTAATTTAACAGTGGCACCAATTCCATTAAATGATGAATGATAAAATCAGGTTTGGCAGACCTTAGTTGTGCTTCAGTATGTGCCCCCGTTGTAATGCCAATGCTTAAACTGCATCCTGCATTTTGCCCTTCTTCAATATCAATAATTGAGTCGCCAACCTTCACTACTTCATTGGCATCGGTAATAAAAAATTGTGCCATTGCAAGATGGATCATATCTGGCAACGGGCGGTTGTTTTGTACATTAGAAGCTGTAATTAAACCATCAATCTGATTCCCTTCTTTCCAGTTTAATTTATCTAACAAAGATCTTGCAGTTGACTCATTATACCCGGTATTTAATATTACCAATATATGTTTTTGCTTCAGTGTTTTAAATAATTCTATTGCTCCCTGCTGCGGTTTTATATCAATTGCATTATAGGCCTCGGCAAGCGCAGCAATAAAAATCCTGTACAGTTGTTCAGGTAAATCATCTTCCTCCTGCTCAGGGTCTTGTTTTAAAATATCTTTTATTGCCTGTAGTTTTTCTTTGCCGGCACCTTCTTTTAATACCTGGTTTAAACTAAAGTTATAGCCCGCCCCGTTAATTACTTTTTGCAAAGTTTTATATACTACATTGTCTTCATCTACAGTTGTACCAGCCATATCAAAAACAACCATTTTAATCATTGTATATTTATTTAAGTTCTATTTTAAAATTAAATAGTTTAAGGCGTTTAATTCATTTGTAAATGTGCCATCATCATTTGTTTGTAATGATCCAGTGGTGGCAATGGTTTTTCCGTTTCTTTTGCCTGCTCATCCCACCGGCGTAACTGAACATACAGCTCATGCAGGGGATCGCTTTCAAAAGCATCCGCTTCCTCCTTCGTCATTACACCGCCCTGAAAGGCCAGTGTTTTAACACTGGCTTCAGATAATTTTTCAAAGTATTCAGGATATTTAAAAGTGAGGTACCGTTTTGCCTGTACATGTGATTGAACAAGGTTTGCAATTTTTTCAGAAAACCCTTTACTGTGTAAATAAGTGGCTCCCAGTTTTTCATGATCTACAATGCCTACGCCATCCATATGTTGCAATTTTTTTTCAGGAAAAGCGAATTCGCATAAATGCCCAATGTCATGAAAAAATGCGGCCAGTATAAGTTCGTCATCTGCGCCTGAAGCTTCAGCCAGTTGTGCACACTGGCACATATGTTCTATTTGTGAAACAGGTTCACCAATATAATCTTCGTTGCCAAATTTTTCGTATAGAGACAATACTTCATCTACCCGTTGCTGTATTTCCCAAGCTACCATTGTCGTAATTTTATTATTCCTATTAAGTTAAGTCTATTTAATATATAAAAATGTAAAGAAAAGGCACAAAAAAGCTCATTGTCTTATTTATTTTTGGTAACAGAATATTGTCTTGTATCAACAATAATATACCCTATATTTTAAAGCTATTTGCCTTTAGTTTGTTTGTAATGGTTTTTACGTATCTCTTCTTCGTCATCCATACCAGGCCCCTGCATTACTTTGCGCCAATCAATACTGCGCTTGTATTTTTTCATAGCTTTTTCTACATCAAAAACCCTTGCATCGTGCTGCTCTAAAGTATAGGGTGTATAGTCTGGTGTATCCGTAAAAAAATCCTGTAACAAAGATGCAGTAACATCGTATTGATTTACATAAGGTACGTTCAGGATATTATAAATGGTTTTTAAGATGGCACCAAAGTTGGCGTGGGTGTGACTTACATAGCCCTTCTTTACATAAGGCCCTGCCATCATTAAAATACTACGGTGAGCATCAATATGATCGACCCCGCCCTGCGGATCATCTTCTGTAATTATCACCAGCATATTTTTCCAGTATTTGGTACGGGATAAAAAATGTAATATCCGGCCAACGGCTAAATCATTATCTGCCACAAAGGATTGCGGAAAATAATATCCATCCTCCGGCCTTGCATCGGCAGTATGGTCATTGGGCACCTGCATGGTTATTAAGGATGGGAGTGGCTTTTTCCCTACGATCCACATTTTTGTAAACTCTTCTTCAAACTGTTTCATGCGAAACTGGTCAGGAATATTCATGTTAAACCCTGCGTAATTATGGCTTGTCCGGGTAAACAATGCTTTCTGCATGGGTACCATTACTCCATGTGCAGCACCGGTTGCAGTATCCATCCACTCTTCCCTTACATGGGCAGTTTCATTGGCTTCGCCAAAATTGTAGAAGTTTATTTTTTTTCTTTCCATCGCTTCCCACATACCCCCTATCTCTGCATAATCCTCAGGATCCATGCTTCCTGTAGAACCGGGGAAACGACGGCCAGATGCTTTTGAAAAATAGTTGGCAATTTTATCAACGCTCGAATTGGCCTCTACCCATTCATTGGGTATTACACCCATCATCCAATGATGTCCATGTATGGACGCATCGCTATCACAATAAAAATTATCACTGAAAGAAAATTGCTTTGCAGCTTTATGATGATTGGGCGTAACTTTTAGATGTGCATATTTTGCCCTTAAAGAATCCGGCAAGGTATAATCGCAATCCACGCCAAACCTGGCAAGGGTAGTATCGCCATTGGCATTTTTTAACTGGCCAAACACTTCATCATAACTCCGGTTTTCTTTGGTGATATACACAATATATTTTATCGGGCTTTGATGTAAACCCGGCAATGCAGGTAATGGATTATTATTATCAGCAACCATTGTACTTACAAAAGTATTGCGGATGGTTTGTTTGGTATAAGCAGCCAGTTCACATGCAGACGGCATCTGCACTTTCTGAAAACTGCCAAGCTGGATATCGCCAATATAAGTTCCCTGCGGCGGTGCTGTAAAACCTGCACCACCATTGGGCCCGGCGCCAAGGCCGCGGCAGCTAATGATGTAGATTTCTTTTTCATCACTGCTCAGCTTCACCCTTGTTGGCCCCCAACCAGTTGGTATCAACCCTTTAGTAGTTTTTGTTGCTACATCAATTACTGCCACTGCGTTAAAGCCAAGCAAAGCAACATACAATGTTTTTTCATCTTTACTCAATGTAATACCAAAGGGCAAAAGCCCACGAAATTTGTCAATACGCCTGTCTACCTTTATTTGAATATGCCCTAATATTTTATGCTGCTTATAATCAATGATAGAAATATTATCATTGGTGGCATTGGTTACATAAGCAAACTGTTTACCCACTGCAATCGAGTTCGGGCTTGCTCCACCTACTACCTCTGCCTCTTCAATCATTTCACCAATCTGGAAACCTGTTTTAAATTTGTCAATTACTTTATTGGTGGTAAGGTCTATGGTAAAAACACTCATAGCTTCAGGTGAGTGGGGGCTGCCGACACCAGGAATTTTTTTACCTTCTGTTTCTGTACCTTCAATAGACTCTTTTGTATTATCACCGTAAGGATGATGAGAAATCATCATAGAATTGTAATTGTCTTTCGTCATACCTTCAACTAACGGGTACGAATACACACCAACGTTTGCAACGAAGGCTATTTTTTTATCGGCACTGATGGCAAGGCCAAAAGGCTGGCGGCCAGATGGTATGGATGCGGTGATTTTTTTAGTAACAATATCGTATCTAACAAGGCGAAAATTTCCCCTGTCTAAAATTAATAACTCATTGCTGGGTTCATTTAATAACAAGTCAGAAATAAAGCTGTCATCAAAATCAATTCCGTTCATTTTTCCATTTAAAGAAATTGAATCAATGCGCTGCAATTTTTCAATATCATATACAATCACTGCACCGTTATCACCGCCGCTTAAATAAACAGTTTTTGAATCTGCGGCAAAAGCTACTCCTAAAAAAGAACCCTGGGGTAAGGCCGATGGTATTGTGTTATGAAGAATTGAATCGGTTGAAAAGGGAGAGCTGCTTAATGGTTCATGCGCAAGTGGCGAATTGATTTTGTTTTCATATCCGGGAACTCTTATGTTATGCAACGTTGCAAGATCAATGATAGTAAATACTCCATTGTGAAGGGTTACAGCCTTTTTACCATCAGGAGAAACACACAACCCAAATGGATCATTGGTAATACGGATTAAGTCTCCTGCCGGTGTTAGGTATCGGCCACTTGGGAGTACAGATATGCCTTTTGGATTTATTTTGCAAAACTGGTTGATTCCAGGTACAGAAAGTATAGTTGCTTTTTTTTGTTGTGCGTGCAAATGAAAACTAAATAATACAATTGCAATAAAGCAAAACCCTTTTTTTCTTTTAAAAAATTGCATGAGATTAATTTTATTAAAATACTACTGGTAAAGATTAAGGCGAAACTACGATTAGTTTCGCCTTAAGAGCCAGGCAACTGCCTACAATAAAGTATTTATTAAATTAGCAGTATCAGATTTATTTTACTAACCATACATCCTGATTGATATCATCCCCTGCACCACCAAACTGACTCTGTATTGCTGCGCTGAGATTGGTTCCATTTACTGATGTCTCGTTAGTTGGATATTGAAATCTTCTTGGAATTTTACCACCATTACCTGTACCAGCACCTATGTTAAATTCTGGCACGCCGGTTCTTCTCCATTGATAATATCCCTGTAAACCAGAGTTGCGGGCATAAGCAAGGTATTTTTGCGTCAATATCTGTGTTAACCCATCACTGTTATCTCCTTTGTATTTTACAAGAGGCTGATTAAAGTAGCTGTTAAAACTAAAAGGAACTGTATAAAGGATATTACCCGTTCCATCTGCTTTGCGCAGCGTTACAGTGTTATCACCATCTTTAATACCATAAAATTGAAACATTGCTTTTACGCCATTTGTGTACCATGTTTCGGCACTTCCTGTTGTCCATCCCCTGTTAATAGCTTCTGCAATACTAAAACAAACTTCAGCATAGCTTACTATAAAAGTTGGTTCGCCTGTAAGGCCAGAATAATAATGATTGTAATTGTATAAGGACAATCGGCCTGCCCCTGATTCTGTTGCCAAAAAACTTAAATCTGCTCCAAGCGGCGCACCTACATACGATTTGAAATCAGTATCATCAAAGCCTAAACCGCGGGCTGGTTCTGCCAACACCATTGCACGCAAATCATTTAAAGAACTAAGGATATTTAAGAAAGTTGCGCCAAGGTTTAAACGGCCTGCATTATTACCATAATTAGTTGCATTATCCGGGTAATAATTAAATTTGTCGTTGTACACATATTGCAGGTTGTCGCTATTGGCAGAAAAAATGGGGTACTTTGCCGGATTACTGATGATATCATTGAACTGTGCTTTTATATTCAGGTCTGCATCGCCAATGTGTTTGCTTAATTCAATCAATACCCTTAGCCTGTAACTGTTTACAGCTTTCTGCCAATTTACCAATGCCGCACGGGCACTGCTTGCATTATCACTTGGATTGTAATAAAAATCCCCTGAGAATTCAAGAAACCCATTTGCCAAAAGGCCTGTCAGAATGATGTTAGATGAATCAAGCCAAACTAATGACTGTTTAAATACTTCTTTCTGCGTATTGTATTTTGGTGCAATATTATTAATTCCCTGTAGCGCTTCTGTCATGGGCACATCGCCCACATTTTCGCTCATACTAACAAAGAAAAAACTACGTAAAAATAATCCTAATGCATGGTAAGGATTATTACTGGTGTTTGCCAATTTAGCGGCAGTATTTTCCATTGCCAGCACATTATTTAAAGAGCTAAAGTTCCAGCCCGTACTGCCATTCCAGTATTTATTATCGCCATAGTAGGTATAGTTGGAAGCAATATACTGACCTGCTTTATCCTGGTAATCGCCAGGAAACACAACAATGTCATTTAATACTGCCCTTAATATAACACCAGGTGGTACCTGAACAGGCAGGTTATTATTTTTTGAATAGTCTTCAAATTGTTTGCTACAGCCTGTAAGCAGTACAAGACCTGTAAGCGCAACAATTATTTTATGTTTAAACGATTTCATACAAATATTTTTAGATTGATGTATTATATTTTAAAAAACAATATTAATATTAAACCCATAGCTTCTTGTTGTGGGCGTTTGCAGATTATATTCCCTGCGAATGCTGTTAAACTGGTCGCGACCAGGATACTGATCAACATCTATATCCTTAAATGCCTGTGGGAAAAAGTACAACAGGTTTCTCCCTACTAAAGAAATTTCTACTTTACTAAAAGTTTTTCCAAGAAATTCTTTAGGGAATGTATACGTCAATACCATTTCTCGAAGTTTTCCGTAGGTTTTATTAACCATTGTATGCTGCGGATCGTTATAGAAACTGCTTACATAATCCTGTATCCAGAAAGTGGCTGTTTTGTTTTGTGCATAAGACAGTGATTTACTATTTTTAATTACACCTGTTACCGGGTCATATTCAATAAGGCCGCTACCACCAACAACCTGTACCCCATCACCACCAAGAATAGGAACGCCGCTTGCATCAACTGCACCTTTATAATTTGGATTGCCATTTGCATCCACATCGCCCCAATGGTTGGATTCATACAGACGTGCTTCACCAATTTTACCAGTGTTTGTATTGGCGCCACGGCCACCTTCAGTTAACTTACGTAAAACACGATCCTGAATTTTTCCGCCCACCATTCCATCAAACTGAAAAGCTAAACTTACCGATTTATAAGAAAGCTTGTTGTGAATGCCCCATGACCAATCAGGATCGGCATGGCCAAGGTATTGTGATTTTGGAAGATAAATAGGGAAGCCGCTTTCGTCATGAATTACTTTACCCTCAGGCGTAAGTGCTTCATAATTGCCATATAACTGATCTACCCTGTCTCCAATTTTATAGGGGTAACCTGTGCCATTACCCAATGTAGTTGCATCACCTGCAAATTTTGCAAATACCTCCTTATAAGTAGACCAGTTAATTAATATATCCCAACGGAAATCCTTGTTCTGGATTGGCGTGCCTGTTAAAGAAATTTCAGCACCTGTTCTTTTAGTTGTAAGACCAGTTGTTACAAAATAATTTAGACCACTTGCCTCTGAAATAGATTGATTGGATATAACCGGGCCATCTTTATATTGAAAATAAGTAGCACTTAATCCAAGCATGTTTTTCAAAAAACGGATATCGAAACCTGCCTCATAGTTACTTCTTGAAGAAGGTTTTACACCCGGATTAATTGTATAATTTGGCGCATAAGCACCCGTTTGATTATTGTAAACAGGCGTTGTAGAATAAGGCGGTTGCACCAAACTATAGGAAGGTCCGTCATATGGCGTATAATAATTATTGCCGTAACCAACAGGACTGCTTGCCCCAAGATCCTGAAAGGATGAACCGGCAAATGCCCTGGTTCCCCCATCTTTTACATTAGTATAAGCGCCCCTTATTTTAAGGAAACTGATTGCTTTGGTAAGATTAACATAATCGGAAATTACGGTACTTACAGTTACTGATGGATAGAAATAAGAATTTTTATCTACAGGCAATGCGGAAGTTTTATCAAGACGACCTGTAGTTGCAATAGTAAAATATTTTTTATAAGTAAGATCCAGAGAATAATAGGCACTTGTCTGAATCAGGTTAGATTCATAAGAATAAGCCCGGATGGGTTTATATGAATTGGCAAAATTATACACATTTGGCACGATCAACTGATCCGTGCTTACGTAGCTGGATGTATATTTCATATTGCGTATAGAGCCACCTCCAAATGCACTCAATGAAAAACCGCTATGTGCAATATTTTCTTTATTGTATCTTACTAATAATTCTGTATTATTTTCCCACAGGTCACGGCGATCTTCGCGGTAGTTACCATGGTTGTGTTCGTCTCCGTAAGGATGTGCAGAAAATGGTTCCCTTTCAGCTCTCAAAACATTATAGGTAGTTACATTAGAACGTAACATCACATCCAGGTCTTTATTAAACCTGTAAGTAAAACCAAGCCATCCATACAAGTCGTTTTTATAGTGGGACCTAAGCCACTCATAACTGGAAAAGTAGGGATTATGATAACGTTTGTATTCAACAAAATTTGATTGAATACCTTCTTTACCTGGCTGCCAGTAATTTACAATATTAGGATCTTTTACATTCCAGTCAGCACCTGTCCAGATGTCGATACTATAAATAATACTGTTAGGGCCATATACTGCATCAGGAATATTTTTTGAATTTTGGCGGTTATAATTAATATTTCCTTCAATTTTAAATTTGTCGCTTAAATCATAACTTGCTACGAGATTTAAATTAATTGTATTTAAACCTGTGTTGGGTGTAATACCACGCTGGTAACCATTCGACACAGACATTCGTATATTGGAGCGGTCTGTAACCGAAGAGAAATTTATATTATTTTTAATCAGCATGCCGGCCTGTAAGAAGTTTTCCAGGTTATTTGCACCGCGGGCAATCCATGGAGTTGGTTTAATATTTCCTTTAAAAGTTGACCCGTCAAGAAAAGTAGTTGTATATACAGTATTTGGATCATAAGCCCCATCGTACTGTGGCAATAATAATCCTTGATCCAGGCGTGGCCCCCATACATCATAATCTTTATCGTTTACGCCTGAGCCGGTTCCATTACTGTTATAATCGCCAAAAGCATATTTTTGATTATCGCCGCCGCCGTATTGGTTTTGTACTTTAGGTATCGCAATAAAGCCCTTGTTAAACTGGGTGCTGCTGTTTATTTCCACCGTAAAGCCTTTACTATTTCTTTTACCACGTTTTGTTGTAATCATTACGGCGCCATTAATACCCCTGCTACCATATAAAGCTGCTGCTGTAGGGCCTTTTAGTACGGTGTATGTTTCAATATCATCCGGACTTATATTCCATGTATCCGAATTAATGGGGATGCCATCCACTACATAAAAATTTAATGGAGAACCCCTTAATAAAACAGTTGGTGAGGCCAGTAATTCCTGGTTTATACCTACGCTTAAACCAGCCACTTTGCCTACAAGACCGTTGACGGGATTTGATTCACGGGCTCGCAAAAGTTCCGATCCCTTTACTTCCTGTACAGAATACCCAATTCGTTTTGCTTCTTTCTTTACACCTAATGCTGTAACTACAACTTCGTTGAGTTGCCTATTATCTGCCTGCAGCACGATGGTTAAATAATTGGCTGATGCAGCAACAGTCTGGCTTTCAAATCCAACGAAACTTACCGTTAATTTTTCACCTTTGTTTGCAGTAACTGAAAAATCACCTGTCGCATTGGAGATGGTGCCTGCTTTAGAATTTTTGACCTGAACGGTGGCTCCATCAATTGGTTTACCGGTTGCCGCATCAGAAATTTTGCCCTTTACCTCTATATTTTGCGCTTGTAAAAAGCAAGGGAGGCACATTATTACAAAAGCCAATAATAGCCTCATTAAATTGATAGGAGTTTTCTTCATAAACAGAGTTTTTTTAATTATATATCAAAATTACCTCTGCTAATTTAACAAATTGTTGTGACAAAGTTAAGTTTAAGTAAACTTAATGTTACTAAACAGAAAATATGTTTAATTAAAGTAAACAAATAAAATATTAAAAGTAAACATAAAAGGTACTATTTAGGCGTGTTAAAAATATATATTACTAATAACAAGGCTTCAGTATTTCCGATATTTTTAGGATTATGCGGTTCTGTTGCATCAAAAAAAATGGAATCACCTGGTTCCATTATAAAAACTTCTTCCCCAATTGTATATTCTACCCTTCCTTTCATCAGGTATTTAAATTCGTAAGCATCGGTTTGTACAAAGTCCCTTTTTGCTTCAGGCATAAGTGTTAGTAATACAAAATCAACGTGGTACTCATCTACAGTTGTCGATAAAATTCTTCGATAATGAAAACCCACAGTATTTTCCTTTTCAAAAACATGGTATTGATCTGCCTTTTTAAAAATAACCTTACTTTCCTGTTGGGTATTAAAATCTGTGAAGAAATCATTAATATCGATATGCAGCGACTTTATTATGTTCAAAAAAACTGTGAGTGAAGGAATGGTACGGTTATTTTCTACCTGGCTAAGCATACCTTTTGTTACACCAGCAGATTCAGCAAGTTGCTGTAAAGTGATGTTTTTTTCTTTTCGGATGTCCTTTAATTTGGCAGTTATCTGAACAATTATATCTTCCTGCATAATAATATTATAAAAACAAATATAGGATAATAGCACTTATTTATTAAAGTGGCATCAATAAGCTATGGTTAAATTATAATTACCATTATTGCATAAATAAAAATCCAGCCAGTATCAATTATAATATGGGCTAATCATCAAATACACCACCACACCAGTTATTGCTACATAAAACCAAACTGGCCAGGTAATTCTTGCTAATTTTTTATGCTTTTCATATTCGCCAATTAAAGCCCTGTAAGCAGTAAATAAAATAAAAGGAAGTATGATGGCGGCCAGTGGGATATGTGTAATGAGGATGATATAATAAATAATACGCAAACTGCCGACGGCTGATTTTTCCTCATCACTTAAAATACCATCATGATTGATATCGCCAAACCTTGTATCGCCTGCCAGCAAATGATGACAGATATATGAAACGAGAAATAGTACAGACAATACTATTGCTGAAAGCATAATTTTTTTATGCAGCGCATAATTTTTTTGCTTTACTACAATAAGGCCTGCTATTAATAAAATAGCTACAACAGAATTGATTACCGCATTAAATTTTGCAAACACATGTACATTAAACCCAGAATCAAGATTTAATTTAAATTTTGCTAAAAAAGCAACTGCACCAAAAACAACTATTGATATTATCCAGATAATTATTTTAGCTTTTGAATCATTTTTAACCATTGCAGGTGGTAACATATTCTTCTTTTTAATTACACTAATTTTTACTGACTACACGAATTTCTGTTCACGCACTAAATTTTATCATTTACGAATTAGCCGACCTGAAATATGGGGCTTATAACTCATCACTAATAACTATTTCTTAGCTTCTGCCAAATAATTCTTTTAGAAATTCTTTAAAGCTGCGTTTCTTATCTTTTTCCAACATTAACAAAGGAATGTCTCTTACAAGCTTTGCCTGCATTACGGTATCTAATCCGTTATACCAACCCCTTACTACACGGTTTTTGTCTAACAGGAAAAAATTTTCTGTATGAATAAATGCTGTGTCAACATTTACATCTGCAACATTTGCTTTTATTTCATTTAAAGCAAAATCATAAATATCTTTTTTATCACCTGTAACAAACCACCAGCCGTCATGATTGGAAGTATACCGGTCAGCAAATTTTCTTAATTGCGGAACAGAGTCATGTTTGGGATCAATACTTACTGAAATAAATTGTACAATAGTGTCATTGTTGTTGATAAACGAATTTTGTAAACGCTTCATAGACTTTGCCATACCAGGGCAAATAGAAGGGCAGCGGGTAAAGAAAAAATCGATCACTAAAATTTTTCCTTTCAAATCATCCAACGTAACTTTTTTACCAAGCTGGTTGGTAAACGTTATATTTTTTGCTTTGTGCCAAATGGTATCCACTACAATTTTGCCGTTATTTTGGGTAGTGGCTACACTGTCGAAAAAATATTTATGTGGCATTTGAACTGCTGCTTCGCCATAATATTTTACTATAAAATATCCAGCAAATGGTAATATTATGGCCACCATTAAACCAAGTATCGCCCTCTTATTCATATTTTATTTCCCCTCGTTTTGTAATAATAAACCATCGTTCTCAAATATGGAACGATGGTTTATTATAATTTTTTTATGTAATTAATCTTTCGCACCTTTTTCTTTTGCAGCCGGTTCTACTTTTTCTACTGGCGTAGTGCCATTATATTCATTACGCAAATTTTTCCAGCTGGTACCATCCCATAAAAAGGCAGCAATAAACCAGATAAATAAACACAACGGAACCACTATGGTCATAATCATGTTGCGAACTTCGTCGCCTAAATGCATAAAAACAGAAACGATATAATAGGCCTTGGCGAGCGTTAAAATACAAACCATTCCTTTAAAAGCAAGTACTAATGTTGCGTTGGGATTAGCGCCTTTATGAATATTATAAATTAGTAAACCAATACTTAATTCTACTATAGTTAAAGCAGATAATATCCAGAATGTTCTCCAGATTACTTTTGTATTATCAGCATGTTCCGGATGAAATGATATTTCCTGTGATGTAAATGATGCAGACATGATTTTTTATTTATTGATAGTTCAATTGTTAATAGTAATAATTATATAAGGTAAAAACAAAGGAATACAAATACCCAAACAAGGTCTACAAAATGCCAGTATAACCCAGCCTTTTCAATCATTTCATAGTGCCCTCTTTGCTCAAAATGATTCATCCTGGTTTTTAGATACATTATAATATTTATAATTACACCGCTAAAAACGTGAAAGCCGTGAAAGCCTGTAATTTCAAAGAAATAACTACCAAAGGCAATCGGGCCCGGTGTTGCATATTCTTTTCCGTCAACTGTTATTTCTGGACCAAAAGGGTTGTGTGCCACTGTGGTATTCCATAATTCAGCATGACCATTAACCCATACTTCATGATGACCAGTTAATAAATGCGTCCATTCCCAGGCCTGGCAACTCAAAAAACATATACCTCCCAAAATTGTCCACAGCATATATTTTTCTACACCGGCCCTGTTCATTTTATGCCCTTCATGTACCGCCAATACCATGGTAACAGAACTGGCGATCAAAATAAAAGTCATTAAACTTACAAAAGCCAATGGCAAATTAGCGTGCCCTGCAAAAGGAAATGAATTAAACACATGGTTAGGATCTACCCAATGGTTCTGACTAAAGCGGATGGTTCCATAACTAATCAAAAATGCACCAAATGTAAATGCATCACTCATTAAAAAATACCACATCATTACCTTACCATAGCTGGCATTGAAGGGGCTTCTTCCACCACTCCACCATTTTGTTCCCTGTTGTACTGCTGCTGTAGACATTAATATAACTTTATATTATTTAATAACTTTTACCCGAATTATTTCAACCAAATAACAACTATTTTTTATTCCTTTAATTCTACCTGATCATTATTAAAAAGATCAACAAATAAATCCATAAAAAATCAACAAAATGCCAGTAGGTACTTATTACATCTACCGGTACAATGTCATAGTTTCTAACCCGTCTGCTGAATGCCTTTGCAAACATTACCAGTAACGCTATTATGCCACCTACAACATGTAAAGCATGCAAGCCAACTATAACATATAAAAATGAAAACGACACGTTTCCATTATATGTTATGCCATTATCATGCAACTGCTTAAAGCCTACTATTTGTAACACTATAAAAAGAACTCCCAATATTAAAGTAGCTACCACGAGGTTTTTGTATTGCAGCATCTGCCGTCTTTTAAAGGCAGTTTTTGCTAACCATAAGGTAATACTGCTTATTATAATAACCGCCGTAGAATACCAAAAAACTTTGGGTAAATCAAAACTAACCCAATTACCCTGGTTACGTTTAATGATATAAGCACTGGTGAAACCCGCAAACATCATTACTATACTTGCCAATCCTACCCAAAGGGTAAACTTATGCGGATGTATCCTTTTTTTTTGTTCCATTACCAACAGGCTCATTCAACCAAATTTTTACTACTGTTTAAAACCCCTTTATACTTTGTAATGAACATTTATTTCTACAAACAATTATTATTATACTCTTTGCTTATTTTACTTATTAAACAGAAAAGTTTCAGGCCCTTCCAACAAATAATGCCAGTAATACAATCATCAAATAAAAATAAGAACTGAACATTACTTTTCTTGCACTTTTGATATCCATATTTTTAAACAACAACACACTCACATATACCATCCACAAATTACAAATAAATAAAACTGCCATACAAATAATTCCCTTTGCGCCAGTATCTGTAATGCCGGCAAAATAAGGCAATAAGCCAAAAGGAATCATCATTGCACTATATATAATAGTTTGCAATGCTGTAAATTTTGTTGGCCCTTTATCGCCCGGTAACAATTTAAATCCTGCAGTGGTATAATCCTGGTGTGCCAGCCATGCAATTGCCCAAAAATGGGGGAACTGCCACAAAAACTGAATCCCAAATAATATCCATCCGCCAATGCTAAACTCCCCTGTTGCTGCTACCCATCCAATTAAACAAGGCATGGCTCCGGGAATTGCTCCTACCAAAACGGCTATTGAATTAACTTTTTTGAGTGGCGTATAAACAAAGCCATACAATAACAAGCTAAACAAACCTACCAACGCACTTTGATAATTAAACCAATAAGCCAAAGTAAAAATTCCCAGAACCCCGGCAATTACTGCAAAAGCTGTTGCTTCATTTACACTCATCCTTCCACTGGCAACAGGCCTTTTGGCTGTACGTTTCATTAAGGCATCCGTATTTTTTTCCAGTACCTGGTTAATGGCATTGGCAGAACCTGTAATGAGCATTCCTCCTGCAAAAAGTAAAAGAACTGATATAACTTTTGATCGCACATATACTAAATCGTTCGGTGCAATCAAAAAACTTACAACGGTACTAAACACCACCATAAAACTCAAAGTGAATTTGATTAACTGAAAATAATCTTTCACTTTAGCTGCCAATACAAAAGAAGTTGAATTGGCTATGATTGTATTTTCCTTCGACATAGTCCTTACCTTTTTTCTTCCAAAAAATCAGAAGAGGCCTGGTAATATTTTAAATGAACTCTTATTAATTGTCACAATTCCGACTCACTATATTTAATTCTACTGTTTACTCAGCACATTCATTTTAATGATGGCTTTCGTTTTCGCCGATTGGTTCTGTTTGTTGAATAAAATCCCGTCCATCTTTACCATAATCATACGCACCACGATATACTTCAGGAATTTCGCCAGGCCAGTTACCGTGTCCGGGCCTGATTGGGGTTGTCCATTCCAATGTATTAGCTCCCCAAGGATTTGCTGTAGTTACTTTTCGTCCTTTAAAAATACTATGGAAGAAATTCACAACAAATAATAATTGCGCAGCAAATACTATTATAGAAACAAAACTTATAAATTGATTTAAGCCTGCAAACATTTTAAATGATTCCCAGCCAGAAAAGTCATAATAACGGCGGGGCATACCTGCCAGGCCTTCGTAATGCATTGGCCAGAATATTAAATAAGCTCCAACAAGTGTTACCCAAAAATGTATATAGCCCAATGTGTTATTTAAAAACCTGCCGTACATTTTAGGGAACCATTGATATACCCCCGCAAACATTCCAAAGAAACCAGCCACACCCATTACAATATGAAAATGCGCAATAATAAAATAGGTATCGTGTAAATGAATATCTAAAGAAGAGTTTCCTAAGAATATACCTGTTAAACCTCCAGAAATAAACATGCTCACAAAGCCAATGGCAAATAACATGGCAGGCGTAAACCTGATATTACCCCGCCACAATGTAGTAAGCCAGTTAAATACTTTAATTGCAGAAGGCACGGCAATTAATAAAGTAAGCAATACAAAAAATGCCCCCAGAAAAGGATTGAGCCCTGTTACAAACATATGATGTGCCCAAACCAAAAAGGCAAGGATGGCAATTGCAAACAATGAACCTACCATGGCCATGTACCCAAATATTGGTTTGCGGGAGTTCACCGACATTACTTCTGAAGCCATGCCCATTGCAGGCAATATAATAATATATACTTCCGGATGACCAAGGAACCAAAACAAATGCTGGAATAAAATAGCGCTACCGCCTTCATTAGGCAGGATTTTTCCATTGATGTAAATATCACTTAAGAAAAAACTGGTTCCTAAATTTCTATCAAACAATAATAAAATAGCTCCGGATAATAATACCGGGAAAGATAATACCCCTAAAATAGCGGTAAACAACAAAGCCCAGATTGTAAGCGGCAGCCTTGTCATGCTCATTCCTTTTGTACGAAGATTAAGAATTGTAGAAATATAATTTAACCCACCTAGCAATGAACTTACAATAAACATTGCCATACTTGCCAACCAGAGATCCATCCCAATTTTAGAACCACTTGAAGCATCGCCCAAAGCACTTAATGGAGGATAAATCGTCCAGCCGCCGGAAGCTGGTCCGGTTTGCACAAATAAAGAAGCAAACATAATAACAGAAGCAGTAAAGAAAAACCAATAGCTCAACATATTAAGCATTGGTGATGCCATATCTCTTGCTCCTATTTGTAATGGTATTAAAAAGTTTGCGAAGGTACCGCTTAATCCTGCTGTTAATACAAAAAACACAAGGATGGTACCGTGCATGGTTACCAGGGCATAATAAAACTCAGGTTGCAATTTTCCACCCTTTGCCCAATGCCCCAATAAATCTTCCAGCCAGGGGAAAGTTGATTCCGGGTAGCCCAACTGTAATCTAAATAATACAGAAAATAGCCCTCCTATAATAGCCCATATCATCCCTGTTATAAGGAACTGTTTGGCAATCATTTTATGGTCCTGGCTAAAAACGTATTTAGAAATAAACGTTTCTTGATGATGATGTTCGTGTTGTGTTGCATGTACGTCATGAACATCTGTTTGCTGTAAAATTGCTGTGGTACTCATGTTCTTAAAATATTTTTTCGATAACCAATATTATTTCCCAGTAGCCAATGCTGCAAGGGGTGCTTGTTTTGTTGTACTGTCTGCTGTAGCAGGTATTATTGTTTTCGGCTTTTTGTCTGGAAAAATTGTATAATATTCAGGCTCCTGTGTTGCTAACCATTTTTTATAATCCGCCTCGCTTTCTACAATAATAACACCCCGCATAGAAAAATGCCCTTTACCGCATATCTGGTCGCAACTTATTTCATATACAAAATTTGGGTTGCCTGATCTTACTTTCATTTCTTCAGTAGTATATATAGGGGTAAACCACAGTGTTGTAGGTATCCCCGGAACCGCATCCATTTTCATCCTGAAATGAGACAGCCCAACATCATGTATCACATCCTGTGCATTAATTACAAATTTGATTGGCTTATTTACAGGGATATGCATTGTAGCCCCAACATGGATATCATCTAAGCTGGCGGGATCGTTAAAATCTACACCCAGGCTATTAGCCCCTTTTGTTAATTTAAAATTTTTCTTCCCCAAAATATTATCCGGCCCTGGGTAACGGAATTCCCACCCAAACTGGTGACCGGTTACTTCAACCACTACCGCATCTTTTGGTGCATCGCTGGTAATTTTAAACCAGTATTTTAATCCAAATACCACCAATACCGTTAAAAATATAGCTGGCACTGTTGTCCACAGTAATTCAAGTTTGGTGTTGTGCGGAAAGTAATAAACTTTATTATCATCTTTCTCCTGGTATTTAAACGCAAACCAAAACAACAATATTTGTGTTATTACAAATACTACCCCTGTTACGGCAATAGTAATATATAGCATCAGGTCTATTTTTTCACCCATTTCTGATGCTGCACCTTGTGGAAACAATGTTTTCTGATAATACAAATCGTTGCACCACCATACGCCTACAAGACCCGCAATTAAAAAAGAAATCAGTAAAAAAGCGTTTATTTTATTGGTCTGTTTACGGGCTTTTTCTTCTCCTCTTAAAACGCTTACGTATTCACTGGCCTTCGCAATCTGAAAAATGACTACGAATATCATTACTACAATCGCTATCAACAAAATTTGTGTCATGCTGCAAAATTATTTTCTGTAATTGTTATTACTCTATTTTGTTTAACCGGTTTGTTTTAATTTAACAATCTATCAAACCTGTTATTGATTTTTATTTTTCTAAACCTGTTATGTATGATGTATCATACTTTCTTTTAAGAAAGGATGATTTTTAGCTGTTAAAGAATAACTGCTTAAATACACGCCCACTCTCCACATAATAATACCAATAAATAAAATAGCTATTCCAAATTCAAAAGGCATCATTTCTGCTCGGCCATACATAGTGCCGGGCATAACCATTTGCCAAAAATCTATCCAGTGCCCAAAAATAATCAGGATAGCCATAAAAGTTACTAAAGTATAGTTACGCTTTGAGCTCTTTTTCATTAAGATCAGCAACGGGCATACAAAATTTAATATCAGGTTCAAAACGAATATCCCGCTGTAAGGACCCTGAACACGGATTTTAAAGTACCCGGTTTCTTCAGGAATATTTGCATACCATATCAACATATATTGGGAGAACCAGAGGTATGCCCAAAATACAGAAAACGCAAACATAAACTTGCCAATATCATGTAAATGTTCATCGGTTACATATTCAAGCTGACCGTTATTTTTTAAAAACACAATGAACAATGCAATAACCGACAAGCCGGCCACAAAAGTACTTGCAAAAGTATACCAGCTAAACATGGTGCTATACCAATGAGCGTCAATACTCATTAACCAAAGCCAGGGAATAGTTGACCCTACTGTTAACCCAAAAAACACAATAAAAAATGATGCCCATAAAATATTTTTTTTGACCCATTTATTACCTGTTTCATAGTCCATTGGGCCATTTTTATCGCTTTCTAAACTTAGCGAACGTATTTTGTTCCCTAAAAAATACCATAAAAAAATGGTGATTGCACTCCACACTGTAAAAAATACCGGGTTTAAAAAACCACTTTTCCCAAGCAATATTTTATCGTGTGCAACCGTATCTTTATTTACCCACATATAAATATCATCATGACCACCCCAAACAATTGCCATTAAAATTAAAAAAGCTATAACACCCAAAACCGGTACCACGCTTGAAATAGCTTCCGGAACACGGCGTAAAGCCACCTGCCATCCTCCCATTGCCAGCGTTGTTACACCTATAAAAAACATAGAAGCATTTACGACCAATAACCAATACACGCTATTTTGTAGTAATACCGCCCAAAAACGCGTACTGTTTGTATTTTCTCCATGCCCCCCGTGTGTAAAAGGATGATACATAATTAAACCATACAGTAATGCAATTGCACCGACGATAATAAAACCCATCGTCCATTTTCTATAACTGGCTGGTAATTCGAATGACTGATTCATCTAATCTGTATTTTGAGTGAATTCTATTATTTTCTATCCTTTTTTTGTTACTGTACTATCCTTTTTTGCTGGTGCTGTTGCTACTGTTGTTGCTTCTGTTGTTACTGATTTTGGTTGCAATGTCCTTATGTAATGCACTAACATCCAGCGTTGTTTTCTGCTTAACTGAGAAGCATAACTTCCCATATTATTTTTTCCATAATAAATAGAATAGAACATTGTTCCATCGGTCATTGCCACATAAGCTGGCGTTGTTAAATTGGCTATTGCTCCAATTTTTGAAGACAATGGACCATTAGCTGCGCCTGTAGCTCCATGACAAATAGCACAGTTGATATTAAATAGCCTTGCTGTTTCCTGAAGCTCCTTTTTGCTTAATGCAGGCAATGGATTTTTTACTTCTGCACTTAATTTATATCCGTTACTATCGTTTGGTAAAGTAAAAGCAAATAAATCGCCTACCCTTACAGTACCATCTACAGGTTTGCGGTTATAAAAAATTTCATGCCCCGGATGCGAACGATCGTTTGTAAAAACAGTATCGTTTAATAAAGCATAGGTTTCTAAAGCACGGCTATAAGCCATGTCGGGCATGTAAATTTTACCGGGTTCACGTTTGCTGTCGCATCCAGTAATTACAGCTATACCCGCAAGTACCAGTACCAAAATTGTTATACTATTATTTTTTTTCATTTCCTCTTTTGTAGTATCTATGTAATCTTTTTAAACACTTAGTATTCCTGGCTTAATCAATATCCCTTTTCCAGGCTCCTGTATAATTTTTGTTCCCTGTCGTACCTTCCTAACCACCATCCTGTTTCAGCAACCTGTACATTTACTTCTACAGCACCTACTTTTTGCAAAAAAGCCTGCACTTCTTCGTCATTTGTTTTATTGGTACATTCAATGACCATCACAAAAAGATCGTCTGTTGCCCTTAAATGAAAATGATGCTTTTTTACAAATGGAGATAGCTGACACAAATAACAAAAAGTAAGTACCATACCAACAGCCGCAAACAATACTGTTAATTCAAAAGTGATGGGTATCCATGCCGGCAAAGCAAAATAAGGTTTGCCTCCAATATTAAGTGGCCAGTCTTTTGTAAATATCCAGGTAATACATGTTAAAGCAGTGGCTGTACCTGTAATACCATAAATGAAACCGGCAGTATGCAAACTGGTTTCCCTTATCCCCATTGCATGGTCTAAACCATGTATAGGGAATGGTGTATACACATCATGAATTTTGTACCCTGCCTTGCGAACATTTTTCACGGCAGGAAACAGTACTGCTTCATCATCGAAACAACCAACTACAAATTTTTTAATTCCTCCAGCCATATTAATTATCAATTATTAATTATCAATTATTAATTCTAATGCGCATGTTCCACTTCTTCTATATAAAACTTATCTGCATCCGCCTTTTCAATATCGGTCATTTTCCGCTTATAATTTTCACCGGTAGTTTTTAGAACACTTTTAATTTCTGCCAGCGCAATTACCGGGAAGTATTTGGCAAATAAAAAGAAACAGGTAAAAAACAATCCAAAGGTACCGAGGTAAAACCCAATTTCATAAATAGAAGGCGTGTAATAAGTACTCCAGGAAGAGGGCAAATAATCCCTGTAAGTGGAAGTAACAATAATTACAAAACGTTCATACCACATACCTATATTTACGATGATACTCATGAAAAAAGTAAACCCGATATTTCTTCTTAATTTTTTAAACCAAAACATTTGAGGCGATACCACATTACAAAACATCATCAGGTAATAGCTCCATCCGTAAGGACTGAATAAATTGGCCCTGTTTTCTTTAAAAGCGTACCATTCGTATGGATTTTGACCATACCAGGCAATAAATAATTCGGTGATATACGCAATGCCCACAATGGATCCTGTTAATACAATTACTTTATTCATTGCTTCAATATGACCCAAAGTAATATAGTCCTGCAAACCAAATACTTTCCTTAAAACAATCATCAGCGATTGTACCATTGCAAATCCACTAAAGATAGCACCCGCAACAAAGTAAGGTGGAAAGATAGTAGTATGCCAACCCGGAACAACTGAAGTGGCAAAGTCGAAAGATACAATGGTGTGTACAGATAATACCAATGGAGTAGCAAGGCCTGCCAATACCAATGACAGAGACTCGTGGCGTTGCCAATGCTTGGTGCTTCCCGTCCATCCAAAAGAAGCAACACCATATAATAGTTTGCGCAATTTTGTTTTAGCCCTATCCCTTACTGTAGCCAGATCTGGTAATAAACCAGAATACCAAAATAATAATGATACGGTAAAATAAGTAGATATTGCAAACACATCCCACAAAAGTGGTGAGTTAAAATTAACCCACACAGGGCCTCTTGAATTTGGATAAGGCATGATAAAGAAAGCCAGCCAAACACGGCCCATATGCCATATAGGAAACTGTCCGGCACACATTACCGCAAAAATCGTCATTGCTTCAGCAGCACGGTTTACACCTGTTCTCCAACCCTGGCGAAACAATAATAAAATTGCAGAAATCAATGTTCCGGCATGGCCAATACCAACCCACCATACAAAGTTGGTGATATCCCAACCCCATCCAATAGTTTTGTTCAGGTTCCACTGACCCACACCATAGGTCACCTCGCGGTAAATACTGTACACGCCAAATAACAATAAGGCTACACTGATATAAAAACCAATATACCATAAACGGGTTGGCTTCATTTCAATGGGGCTTATAATATCTTCAGTTACCTGATGATAATTTTTGTTACCATTTACAAGCGGTTCCCTGATTTGTGATTCGTACTTTAATAATGACATATATCTTTTGGCTTTTAGCTCTATCAGTTTTTTATTTTTCCAAAATACCTGGCCCTATTGTGCGTGTTCTTTTTCTACCTTATTTGCTTTTTCTGCACCTTCTGTTTCTTCTTCTTTTTCATTTGTTACATGCCTGTCTGAATTTTTAATTTTGGCAAGATAGCTAACGTTTGGTAATACGTGCAGTTGCTCCAAAACATAAAAATTCCTATGCTTCTGATCTACAAACCTAATCTTGTATACATCGCTTTCCTTATCATTTACATTACCAAAACTGATAGCATGTGTAGGGCAGGCCTGCATACAGGCTGTCTTTACATTTCTTACCAATGTGGGATCTTCTGCTTTTTTTGCAACCAATTTACTTGCCTGTAAACGTTGTACGCAGAAAGAACATTTTTCAATAACACCTCTAGAGCGTACCGTAACATCCGGGTTCAATACCATCCTTGTTAAGTCTTCATTCATCTGAACGGTTACTTCATTTAAATAAGTACCAATCAATGGCGATTGATTATCCGGAAAACTATCTGCCCCGTTAAAATCAAGCCAGTTAAAACGACGGACCTTAAAAGGACAGTTATTAGCGCAATATCGTGTACCAATACAACGGTTGTAGGTCATTTGGTTTAAGCCTTCGCTGCTGTGGTTTGTAGCAGCAACCGGGCAAACATTTTCGCAGGGCGCATTATCGCAGTGCTGGCACATCATGGGTTGAAAAACAACATCCGGGTTATTCATATCGCCGGTAAAATACCTGTCTATGCGCAACCAATGCATTTCGTGCGCTTTCATCACCTGTGTTTTTCCTACAACACTTACATTGTTTTCTGCAGTACAAGCTACTACGCAGGCACTGCAACCAGTACAAGTATTCAAATCTATACTCATTCCCCATTTAATACCCGGCTTTTCAAAATCGGGATAAATAGTTGCATCTTTTACATAATTATCTCCTCCAAAAGGAATCAGTTTCTCCCTTTCAGTATTTGGTTCTTCCAATACTGCTTCGGGATTTTTTACAAAACTTGCAAGGCTCGCTTCATAAATAACAGGGCGGCTTTCTGAAGAACCGTGTACCTGTGTTTGTCCCAACGGATATGTGTTACCTGTTTTAACAATATCGGCTGTTGCTGAGTAACAAAAGCTGGCACCATCAAAACTTACAAAAGGATAGGCATTAAAACCTGCACCAGTTGCAGACCTGCCTAAGTTTTCCATTGACTTTGTTTTATCTGCACTTTCTCTTCCATACCCCAGTGCAACAGCTATCACATTTGGATGAACACCGGGAATAATCAATACCGGTAATTCAATCGACTTTCCTTTAACGGTTACTTTAATTGTTGGTTTTTCAGGATGTACCTCGTATCCATCGCCCTGGTACTGGCTTCCTACCACATCAAGATTTAAAATGGCTTTTGCCAAAGCAGGGCTCATTAAAGCATAGTTATCCCATGTTACTTTAGATATAGGATCTGGCATTTCCTGCAACCATGGATTGTTGGCTTGTTTACCGCTACCAATGGAAATTTTTTGATAGATAACCACTTCATAAGTGCCGCCTTTAACAGCTGCAATTTTTGCTGCGGCATCTGCAATTGAAGCGTTACTAAAAGCAGCAGTTCCAATCACTAAAGCTTCCGGTTGAATAATTCCCTCCTGTAATGCTTTATCGTAATTGTCAAGCGAACCTAATTTGGTGATCCAGTAATTTTTAAAATATGTTTCGTAGTCGCTGGCATTTCCACTCCATTTTAATAGAGATGTTTCAAATGCCCTTGTTTTAAACAATGGATAAATAGAAGGCTGCAACAGGCTATAATAACCGGTTTTAGCTTCGGTATCACCCCAGCTTTCTAACCAATGGTGTGCAGGAATACTAAATTTGCATAGCTCTGTTGTTTCATTCATGGTGCCGTTAAACGATACTGTTACAGGAACTTTTTTCAGCGCATCAGTAAATTTTTTACTGTCGTAATAAGTATAAGCAGGATTGGTTTCGTAAACCAATAAAGCACCTATACTGCCCGCATTCATATCTTCTACCAGCTTCACAATATCTGCGTCTACACCCTGGCGGTAGTTTGAAGTTATTGCCCAGTTAATGGTTTTGCCATTTGCACCGATAGCTTCATTAATGGCGTTTACAATAATTTGTATTTTAATATCATTGCTTCCACAAACTACTAAACCTGCTCCTTTATTTGCAGTTAAGGCAGCAGCAGCAGCAGTAATTCCTTTATTTAAGGCAGCATCAGCAATTGCAGGAGCAGTTACAGAGCTATCTAATTTTGCCAGTAGCGCCAATGCTACAGCACCAGTTTCGGATGGCTTATGTAAATAACGATCGTCTGCATTACTTCCTGTAAGGCTAAAAGAGCCTTCAAAGTGAATGTGGCGGCTCATTTCAGGTTTTTCTCCTGTAATTTTCCTGTTTTTTGAATATTGAGCAGCAAACTCTACAGGGCTTAACCAGGTGCCTAAAAAATCTGCACCAAGGCTTACAATGAGTTTGGCATTATCAAAATGATAAGAAGGTAAAGCCTTCTTTCCATAACAGGCCTGATTAGCCATTATCATACCACTATAACTGATAGCATCGTATTGCACATGACGGCTGCCAGCGGGATTTTTAGCTATAAACTCCGCAATAATTTGTTGGGTAGTAGGCGAGGTAATAGTTGATGTTAATAGTACAGTTGGTTTACCACCTGTCTGTTCCATTGCACTAGCAATCAATTTATCAAAAGCATCAAATGACGTAACTTCTTTAAAGCCATCGCCAGCCAGTTGCATAGGGTAGCGTAAACGGGTAGTATCATACAAATCTAAAACGGATGCCTGAACCTGTGCGCTGGTTCCGCCATTTGTAACAGCAGACCCTTCATTGCCTTCAATTTTTATAGGGCGCCCATCTCTTTGTTTTACAATAACGGGGGTAACATCGCCTTCGTTTACATAAGTTGAAGCATAATAGTTTGCTATTCCCGGAACAATATCATCTGGTCTTTGTAAATAAGGTACTGATTTGCGTACCGGCATTTCGCAGCTTGCCGCTATCGTTGCTGCAGCAGTACTAAACCCTAAATATTTAAGGAAATCCCTGCGTGGAGTTTTAACATTCAATAACCCATCATCCAAATCTTCTAAAGGCAAAAGATCTTCTTTAAATTCATCTTTCGCAGCCTTATTAAAAGCAGCTGATTCATTTAATTCTCCAAAACTTTGCCAATACTTTTTGTTACTCATATTACAATTTGAAAATTCGAAAATTTAAAAATTTAAAAATGGTAGTAATGTGTTTTATTTTTACATTATGCCACTTTTGCATTTGCACATTAATTTAATAATGGCATTTTTGACATTCGGTACCGCCAATCTTTTCTACCGTTACACTGTCCATTTTACCGCTCCTTATATCCTTGCTAAACTTCTCGTAAATACTATAAAATTTATTTCCTTCTCCTGTTTCTTTGTTGTAGAAATTAACTTTTGTTTCTCTGTGGCAGTTGATGCACCAGCCCATACTTAACTCGCTAAACTGATAAACTTCAGGCATTTCCTGTATCGGGCCATGGCAGGTTTGACATTGTTGCTTACCTACTGTTACGTGTTGACTATGATTAAAATAAACATGATCAGGTAAATTGTGAATTTTTACCCATTCTATTGCTTTTCCTGGTTTATCATATTTTTTTGCATCCGGGTTCCAGCCAGCATAAGTATATAATTTCTGAATTTCAGCAGTTCCGTTTACTTCTTTTCCATCTTCTTTTGTAATTACGTCTCCTTTATATTCTTTAATAGCTTTATGGCAATTCATACAAACATTAACCGAAGGTATAGCCGCCTGTTTGCCTTCTTGTGCACCACCATGGCAGTATAAGCAATTGATCTGGTTAGTGCCCGCATGTACTTTATGAGAGTAATAAATAGGTTGCTCCGGCTGGTAATTTTTCATACGGCCCAGCCCCATTGCAGCATTGATTGTTATATAGCCCCCCAAACAAAACAATACCAAAACACCCATCATTATATAACTTTTATTACGATAGAAAGGAACTGGTTCAGAACGAAGAACGCCGTCTTTTTCGTCGGACAATTTACGCAGGCTGCTGTTAACCTGCAATAATATCAAAGCAATAACAGCTAATACAAGTGTAAGTATCCCAAATAATAAAGAATTGTCTTCTGCAGGGGTTCCATCTGGAGTTGCAGTTACTGGCAGTTTATAGGCATCCGCATAATCTAACACAGCTTTTATTTCCTCAGGCTTCAAATTAAACTGGGTCATTTTTGCACCATACTTAGCTAATAACCCTTTTGCATATGGATCGGTTTCCAGCATGCTGTTTACATTATTAACCCATTTAATTGCCCAATCAGGGCTAGGTTCCCGTTCCCTTGCACCCTGTAATTTTGGCCCTGTATAATCTTCCAATGGCTTATGGCAGCTTGCACAGTTAGCCTTAAATATAGCTTCCCCATCTGCAGCAAAACTGGTATTGGTTAAAGAAACTAATGTAATCAATAATAAACTTGCGAAGACTTTTTGTAAGATTTTTCTATAGCGACTCATACAGTTATTCGGATGCTTAATTGGAAGAATATCCTTCTATGGGTGCAAAAATAAGTCAGTATGTTCACATAATATCAACATTGTTAAAAAAAATTTTTCCTTACCCAGCTTGATTTTCAAAGGATTGTTGCACCTATGCGTTAGTATTTGTCATGTTTTTGTAAACAGAATTTTATCGATCTTTTTTTTGAGCTGGTTAGCAATTCACAATTTTTTGATTGATTTTTGCCGGATGCTGGAAAAATTAAAACAACATTGGAAAGTAAATGGCGTTAATCTGGTATTGATTATTTTGACATTTGCATTGGGTGGAAGTTTATGTGGTTATGCAGGAAGGAAAATACTGGAATTAATTACTATTGAAAAAGGGATATTTTGGGTGATAGCCTACATTATACTAATCACATTGCTTTGGCCCATCTGTGTTTTATTATTCAGTATCCCGTTAAGGCAATTTGCTTTTTTTAAAAAATACCTGATAAAAGTATGGCATACAATTTCTGGTAAAAAACTACACACTGCTCCTCTGATAGCCATATTTGCCAGTGGTGCAGGCAGTAATGCAGAAAAAATAATTGATTATTTTGATAGAAAAAAAAACGCCGGTAAGGTTGCGCTGATTGTTTGTAATAAAGCTGGTGCCGGTGTATTAGACATTGCAAAAAAACACGCTATTGATACCTTATTAATAGAAAAAGAGCCTTTTTTTACTACAGATATATGCATCAATAAATTAAAGCAAAAAGGTATCGACTTTATAGTATTGGCCGGTTTTTTATGGAAAATACCTGTTTCCTTAATAAAGGCTTATCCCAATAAAATCATAAATATTCACCCGGCGCTTTTACCAAAATATGGCGGAAAGGGCATGTATGGAAATAAGGTACACGAAGCGGTTATTGCTGCCGCAGAAAAAGAAAGTGGTATCACCATTCATTATGTTGATGAATTATACGACCATGGAAGCATCATTTTTCAAACCACATGTACAATTACTGGGTCGGACACGGCCGGTTCCTTGGCCCAAAAAATACATGTACTGGAACACCAACATTATCCAGCGGTTATTGAGGAGGTTTTAAAAACGCAAAATCGTCGTTAAAAGAACGGGTAGAAGTGCCAGATGAAAATATGTTAGTGTAATATTGTGGCTTTCAATTATTATAGCTTGTATTGTCAATTAAAAACTTTCTGTTGTATACTTTTGTTTTGGGTGATGGTTGGCTCTGTTAGAGGTCAATTTACCATCAGTGGCACAGTGTATGATTCAAGTAAAGTAGTTCCGGTTAAAGACGTGTTGGTAAAAAGCACCGGAGGAACAACTGCCATCACCGATTCTACCGGCCACTATGATATTGCTGCTACTGATAAGGATTCGCTCACTTTTATTTACCTTAACAAGCCCACGGCACGTTTTGCTGTGAAACAAATAGAAAATATAGGCAGCTTTGATATTTCATTACGCATACATGTAGATGAAAAATTCAGAACCTTAAAGGAAGTAAGGGTATTTAGTAACAGTTTTAAACAGGATTCGATAGCTAACAGGGAGGAATATACGAAAATATTCGGCTACCAAAAGCCGGGAATAAAAACAAGCACTTCAGGTTACTCAGGTGCGGCGGGTATGGACCTGGATGAATTCATCAATATGTTCCGCTTTAAAAGAAAAAGGCAACTGAAATCGCTGCAAAATAGGTTGGTAAACCAAGAACAGGAAAAGTATGTTAATTACCGTTTTAACAAAACACTTGTAAGAAGAATAACACATCTTGAAGGCCAGAACCTTGATAGCTTTATGATGCTGTACCGCCCCGATTTTTACTTTACACAAAACAGTACTACGGTTGTTTTTTACCAGTATATATTAAATGCTTCGTATCAATTCAGAAAAGAATTGTTAGGGGGTGAAGCTAAAAAAGAACGCCCTTAAATTCTGTTAAACTCCTATTTTTGATAAACCCTTTTTATGGATCAAACAACATTAGGCATAGGTACCAGGTTACAACATACCCAATACGGCCCAGGGGTTATTATTGGTGTGCGCTATGCCACCTACCTTATTTCCTTTATAAATCATGGCAGTAAGGAAATTGACAAAACTGATACCCATCTCGATGAAATTATCCCCGAAAATATAACGGTAGAGGTGGAGACCGTTTCAGAAACAGAAAAATCGCTGCTAAAGATTCTGCGTTTATGGGGCAATGTTATGGAGCCTGTTGCGCTGGGATAAAAATGGATCGGCGGCTCATTATTATTACAGCCTGCTGATAAAAATTTAAAGCCAAAAGAAATCCCCGTTGCAGATTTTTTTCATAAAATTGTTATGCTGCGAGACAGGCTTAGGGTGCTGGAACAAAACATCAACAGCAATAAAAAACTTAGTGATGAAGAAAAAGTAAATATGCAGCAATACATAATCCGCTGCTATGGTTCGCTTACTACTTTTAATGTATTATTTAAAGATAAAGAGCATTGGTTTGTAGGAGATAAAAGTGGTAAGGAAGATTAAGAAATATGCATAGACAAAAAATTATATTTTCTTTTGATAGCCTAAACCAATTATCTTAATTTCATAAATCAAGAAATAATAACATGAAAAATTTACCATTAAAATATGTAAGCATCACCTGGTTTTGCATACTCTTTTATTCTGCTATCCTGATGGCCCAAACCGGGCCAAGGGTACTGGTAGTAAATGCGCATCCAGATGATGAAACAAGTTTCCCCATCATCCTGTATAAAATTACACACGACCTGAAAGGCACGGTTGACCTTGCCCTTATAACAGATGGCCAGGGTGGTTTTAATGGTTCAGAACTTGGGTCCGTTTATTATAAATTTAAATTGACAGATTCAACTGTTGGCCGGGCAGAGCTACCCCGGATAAGAAAGCAGGAACTGATGGAGGCAGGTGATATTATGGGCATCAGGAAGTATTATTTTTTTGACCAACGCGACGATTATTATAATTTAAACCCCATCCCTTATGTTACAGGGCAAAACTGGGATATTCCTTTTATTGAAAAAAAACTCGACCAGATATTGGCTGCACAGCAATACGATTTTGTAATTACCATGCTTCCTTATGCAGGCCAGCATGGCCATCATAAAACAGCCGTGATTATGGCATTGCGGGCGCTTAAAAGATACAAAGGGCCAAACCGCCCCATCATACTGGCAGGCAGCACTTATTTAGATGAGAAGCCTGAAGCCTTTACTGTAATGGATGGTTTTCCGGAAACAACAATGAAGAAAGATGCGCCTTCATTTTACCTGGATGTGGCTACACATTTTGGGCATGGAAAACAGGTTAGTTATAAAGTGATTGCGCAATGGGTTATTGCTGCTTATAAATCACAGGGCGATATGCAGGAAAATCCATTATACAAAGGAGATAAAGAAACCTTCCGGCTTTTTGATATTAATGATGATGCTTCCATCCAAAAGACAACTCAACTTTTTGAACAATTAAAGAAAAGCGGTTATTCGGCTCAGCAATAAAGAATTTATTAGCACAGTAGTTTTTAAAATAGTGTTGGCATTTTTATTTTCCTTCAAGCGGTACAAGATCTACAAGTCTGAATAATATTTCAGCACCTTCTGCCTGTATTTGTATGCGGCCATTTCTGGGCTCAACATTAAAGGCATGGTTTACCACTGTTCCATTTAGTACAACAGTAAGTTCTCCATCATTTGCTATACATTCCATTCTGTTCCATTCGCCCATTGGCTTTTCAATATCGTTCACACCGCGAAATCCGATGACATCTTTCCAACCGGCATCACGGGCATACCAGTTAATACGGTCATTGATAATTTTAATGGTATCACCCGTGGGCAAGTAAACATAACTGTCGTCTGTTTTTTCTTTTGCAATGGTGGTGGTTAACTGAAAGGCATCGCTGCTATCGCCAACAACAATAAAATCGCCGGTACCTCCTTCTATTATCTGGCATTCTATCGAATGCATCCATATCCCCTGTGAGCCGCCGTCGGGGCCTTTGGAATGCAGCAATATGCCACAATCACGGGCATTATTGATTCTTGATGCATATGTTTTTCCGCCCCATTTAAATTCAACTACCAGCCGGTAATTTTTATACTCTTTATTGGTAGTAATGCAACCCCACTCCTCACCACCAATATGTATCATTCCATTGGTTACAGAAAATACTTTTTTCGGGTCATTGTTGCGGCCGCTTTTTTGCAGAAAGGTATACCAGCCATCCAGATTTTTTCCGTTGAACAGGTGAATGACCTTATCTTCTGATTTCTGCGTTTTATTTATTGCTTCTTTTGAACCCTGTGCAAAATTGCACACAGGAATAATCATTGCCATGCAAAAGCAAATCAATGATATACAAACTGATTTTTCCATTTTACAAATTATAAGTATTTACTAAACGCTACCAATTATAAATCTTTAAAGTTTATTTCTTACCGTAAGATAATAATTTCAGGAATACTTACATGCATTGCTTCTAGATATTCTAAGATTTTGTGCAATAAGGAAACTGGGCAAGAAGCGAAATAATAAAGTTTTTTAAAATACTTACATGTGCCCCTTATCTTACCTTTAAGATATAAATAAGAACAGATGATTTTTATAACTCAACTCATTTACATAAAAGAAGGACAGGAAGCTATTTTTCATCAATTTGAAGACATTGCAATACCGGCAATTTTAAAATACAACGGACAACTTTTGTTGCGGGTAAGGACTGATGAAAAATCAATTATAGAAAAAAATATGGAACAGCCTTACGAAATTCATTTGGTAGAATTTGCAACAGAAGAGGACTTTAAAAATTTTATACTTGATGAGGAACGTAAAAAGTTTTTACACCTGAAAGAACAATCTATAAAATCTGCCATACTAATAAAAGGAGTGAAACTTTAATACAAAAAAGGGTTATCTAATAATTCATAAGTTTTTCTACGCAACTATCTAACCTGTTATAGGCCATAAAATTTTTCTCCAATTCAATATTAAAAGGAATGGGCGTATCCAGGCTTCCGCAACGCATGATGGGTGCATCAAGGTTTTCAAAACAGTTTTCAGCAATCCATGCAGCTATTTCTCCGCCAATGCCGCCGGTTAAAGTATCTTCATGTAACAACAACACTTTGCCTGTTGTTTCAACGGCTGTTTTTATTGCATCATAATCTAATGGTAAAAGTGTACGCAGGTCTACAATATAAATAGAAACAGCAGGATGGTCTTTTGCATACTGCATAGCCCAATGAACACCAGCACCATAGGTTATGATGGTAAGGTCATCGCCGCTTTGCACAATATTTGCTTTACCAATTGCTATTTCATAATATTCTTCGGGCACGGGCCCAGTGACACTTCTGTACAAAGCCTTATGTTCAAAAAATAATACCGGGTTGGGGTCGTTGATGGCTGCAATCAATAATCCTTTAGCTTCCATTGGTGTTGACGGATATACTACTTTTAAACCTGGTGTGTGTGCAAACCAGGCTTCATTGCTTTGGCTGTGGAATGGCCCTGCGCCCACACCCCCGCCGGTTGGCATACGAATAACTACATCAGCATTCTGGCCCCAACGGTAATGGATTTTTGCAAGGTTATTAATAATCTGGTTAAACCCTACAGTAACAAAATCTGCAAACTGCATTTCCATCATTGCTTTATACCCTTCAAGTGCTAAGCCCAGACTAATCCCTACAATAGCACTTTCGCAAATAGGTGTATTGCGTACTCTTTGCTTGCCAAAGGCTTCTAAAAACCCTTCTGTCATTTTAAAGGCCCCTCCATATTCTGCAATATCCTGCCCCATTAAAACAAGGTTTGGGTGGTGCTGCATAGATTGAAACAATCCATCCCTGATACCATCAATAAAACGTTTTTCAGGATATGATGCAGCGGGTAACTGGTTAAATAAAAAAGGTGTTTGCAGCTGGGAGGCATATACATCCTCCAACTCTTCTTCATTGTCAGGTATAATTTGTGGAGACTCATAACCTGTTTTTAATTCTGACTCAATATATTCCTTAAATTCATTGCGTACATCCGTAACAGTTTGTTCGGTAATTACAGCCTGTTCAATTAAATAATTTTCAAAATTTTTGATAGGGTCTTTTTGTTGCCATAGCTCAAATAAATGTGGAGGTACATATTTTGTGCCACTTGCTTCTTCGTGCCCACGCATTCTAAAAGTCATGCACTCAACTAAATAAGGCTTTTGGTTTTTTATACAATAATCCCTTACGCCCAAAATGGTATCATAAACTTCCAAAATATTGTTGCCGTCAATCTGTATCCCTTCCATTCCATAACCTCTTGCACGCTCTGCCAGGCTAAAGCAGCGGTACTGTTCATTAACCGGCGTACTTAAACCATAACCATTGTTTTCAATAATAAAAATTACCGGTAAATCCCACACCGCGGCCACATTTAATGCTTCGTGAAAATCTCCTTCGCTGGTACCACCATCGCCTGTAAATGCAACAGCAACTTTATTTTTTTCACTAAGCTGATAAGCCAATGCTACTCCATCTGCAACAGCCATTTGAGGGCCAAGGTGAGAAATCATGCCGCAAATATTATGTTCGTTGTTGCCGAAATGAAAACTTCTTTCACGACCTTTACTATATCCATCTTTGCTACCCTGCCATTGCTTAAACAATTTATGTAAAGGCATATTTCTTGCAGTGAAAACTCCTAAGTTCCGGTGCAGGGGCATTATCCATTCATCTGGCTCCAATGCCATGGTAACACCAACACTGATAGCTTCCTGCCCGATGCCACTAAACCATTTGGAAATCTTTCCCTGTCGCAATAATACCAGCATCTTTTCTTCAATCAATCTTGGCAGCAACAAATTTTTATAAAGATTGACAAGGTCTTCGTCGGAATAATTTTTTCTATTAAAATGCATACCCGGTTTTTACAATTTTCAGAATGTGAAGTTAATGGATGTTATTGAGCGTACAAACCACTTTATAAATACCAATAACACGAATTTTTAAAACGAATAACACGAATTAAGCAAAAAAAATTAAACCGAAAAATAGTTATCAGTTAAGGAGTTGATGGGAAGAGGAAATGGGAACAGCTTTGTAACTAATTAGCCTTCTTATTTTCCGGAAATGCCCGTTTATGTATAAATGAATTGAAGAAAGACAGTAAAATGCTGAACAACATGGCATGCCAAAAACTATCTACCTTAAAGCCATGTACAAAATGAGCGTCAATTAAAATAATACAGGCATTTATAACAAAAAGGAAAAGGCCCAATGTGAGAATTGTTGCCGGAAGCGTAAATAAAATGAGTAAGGGTTTAACTATAGCATCTAATACCGCTAAGACTAAGGCCACAATAACTGCTGTAACTATATTGTTGTTTACAATTTCAACGCCGGGTAATATGGCTGCAAGTATAAAAACATTTACAGTAGTGATGAGTATTTTATATAAAAAATTCATGTAATTGCTTTACTCTGTCCTTTAATGGCGACAGATTTTTATTTTTTAGTTTTATAAAATGCAGCGCAGCTATTAATGTACTTACTATCTTTTTAAATTACAACTAATTCATAAAAATCTTCTGGCCGTAAATATTTATTTGCCAGTTCTTTTAATTCTTCTGCCGGAATGGTTTTTATCATATTAACTGAGTCGTAAAAATATTTTTCTTCTAAATTGTTTAGAATAATATTTTTCCAGCGGCCAATGATATGGAAGGGCCCGTCAAGGTCGCCCAGGATATTTCCGATTAAATAATTGCGTACTAATAGTAATTCTTCTTCGTCTACCAATTCTTCTCTCAGTACTTTCATTTCTTTATAAATCTCTTCTACAGTTGCTTCGGCAACATCTTTACCAGCCTCGGTACTAATCAATAAAGCGGTATCGTGAAAATGGCTTTGCACATAACTATGTATGCCATAAGTATACCCTTTATCTTCCCTGATATTGTCCATTAACCTGGAGCCAAAGTAACCGCCAAAAAGAGTGTTAAGCACCATCATCTTTATAAAATCGGGATGTAGCCGGTTGGGAAATGGCCTGGCAATTCTGATTGCTCCCTGCACACCATTTGGATCGTTGGCAACACGGTATTTTTTTATTTCAGCAGGAGTTGCATTATTTATTATTTGTGGCTTGCCCGGTTTTATCGCCAGTTTGCCAAATTGTTTATTTACGGTTTCAAATAAATTGGCGGGTAATTTTCCGGCAACAAAAATTACACAGTGGCCGTTTAAATAGTATTGTTGAAAATGATGTTTCAATTGGCCGGTAGTTAATGCATCAAAATCTTGAGTAACAATATATTTACCGTAAGGATGTTGTTCGCCAAATAAATAGGCATCAATTAAACGGTTAGCAACAAAATCGCATTTCTGTAAATTAACAGACAATTTTTGTTTACTGTTTTGTTTGTAAATAGCTAACTCATCTTCCAGAAAAACTGAATCAGTAATCATTTCTTTTATAACAGGCAGTAATACTGATAAATGTTTTGATAAAGTATGTAACGATATGGAAGCCGTTTCATTTTGACAGGTTCTGTTGCAATAGGCGCCATGATATTCAAAATGCTCATTTATTTCGAAAGCCGTTTTTGATGAAGTGCCATTCTTTAAAAGGTAATTGGTGGCAGCAGCCACAGCATTGCTTTTTTCAAAACTATTGCCCGCATAAAATACCATTTCCATTTGCAGTACATACTGTGCGCCTGCATTAATTGCATATACCTCTATTCCATTATCCAATACAAATTTTTCGTAGGGTTTTAAATGCAGGTTAAATTCTATGGCGTCTTTTATATGTGGTGCTTTTGTTCTGTTTAGCATGTAATTTTCTACTTTTGGCATCTCTTAAAACCGGTTTTTCTTATTTAGTTATTGGAATAATAATACAGTGTATTGCAATTATTATCATTAAAAATTGCTTTACTTTCTTTCAGCAGTTCGGCTGTAGTAACAGCCTGGTATTTCGACAGCTCTGTATTAATCAATTCTGCATCGCCCAATAATTCATACATGGCAAGGTTAGTGGCCCTGCTCATTACACTCATATCTTCAAAAGCCAGCATGCTTTCTGTTTTGTTTTTTACTTTTTGTAACTCCTTTTCGGTAATGCCGTTTTGCAATAACGTATCAATTTCATTCATTATAGCAGCTTCTGCATCTTTCATTGTTACACCTTTTACCAATTTGCCTTCAATAGTCAGCAAACCTGCATCGGTACTGCCTGAGTGCGAACATTCAATATTGCTAAACAGCTGCTTTTCCTTTACCAATGCCTGAAATAAACGGGATGAACCGCCACCACTTAAAATTTCAGTAATAAGGTCGGTTACATAATAGCGCTCATCTAAACGGGAACAGATATGCCAGGATTTATAGAGTGCATCTATTGGCACATTGGCTTTTATTTCTACTGACCTGGGAGCAGTTTGAACAGGTTCTACCGGCAGGTTACGCTGGTATTTTGTACCTGGTGGAATTGGGCCAAACCATTTTTCTGCCAGTATTTTAATATCGGCGGTGGTTACATTACCTGCTACTACCAAAATAGCATTGATGGGGGTGTAATGTTTATGAAAAAAATCCTTTACATCCTGTAATGTAGCGTCTTCTACATGTTTTAATTCTTTTCCAATTGTCATCCAGCGGTAGGGATGTTTACTATAAGCAAGCTCCCTCATTTTATGCCAAACATCACCATAAGGCTTATTGATATAATGTTCTTTAAATTCTTCGCATACCACTTTTCGCTGCACTTCCAGACTTTTTTTATCAAAAGCAAGATTTAGCATGCGATCACTTTCAAGCCAAAAAGCTGTTTCAATATTTTCGGCCGGCAACTGGCAATAATAATTGGTAAGGTCGTTGGTAGTAAAGGCATTGTTTTCGCCACCTGCCACCTGCAATGGTTCATCATACAGGGGAATGTTGATACTACCTCCAAACATCAGGTGTTCAAACAAATGTGCAAACCCTGTCTTATCGGGGCTTTCGTCTCTTGCTCCCACATCGTAAATAACATTAACAACTGCCATCGGGGTACTTTCATCCTGGTGTACCAATACCCTTAACCCGTTATCAAGGGTAAATTTTTCATACTGAATCATGGGCGAAGTTAAGCAGAGTTGCCATAAAGTATCGCTACAAAATACTTTTAGGTTGTATATATAGCTGTATCAATATGCCATTGCGCCTTATTATAATCTGTATTTTTTTTCTTTCAGACTGTAAAATGTCTTTGTATTTTATAATGTTATTACTAAAGTTGTTATTGACTGCTACTATAATATCATCTTTTAAAATACCTGCTTTTTCTGCAGGTGAACCTGGAACAATATCATCTACCAAAATGACACCATTAACAAAATAGGCAGCTAAACCAGTATAGGCATAATCAAATTCATCTGTAAAATGACCGTTAGGGAATAAATTAATTTCTCTTCTGGGATAGTTGATAATCATATTAAAGCGCCTTAATAAATCAATCCCTAATAAACCTCCTACATTTGGATAAGAGGTTACATTATATTCATCTTTATATAAATAAGTAGGTACATTCCTGAATTTGTAACGGCCAACCTGCACCATTTTAAGAACAGTCAACCGCATTTGAAGTTTACCCCCCATTCCTTCTGCCTGGGTTAACAAAGGCTTGCGTTTTGGCATTACTATACCGCTATCATCTGCAAATTGGTCACTCATTAAAAAACACAGCCCTGCACCGGTATCGAAATAAAAATTAAAGTCCATCTTTCTTCTGTCTCTAATGAGAACATTTTGAATAGGTAAGGTGGTAAAAACAGGGTGCAGCGTTGTGCTGCTTTTAGGATAAGCCATTTCGCCGGGACTATACACTTCAATAAAAGTACTGTCAAAGTTAATTTTTACAATATAGCGCCTGAAAAAGCTATATCCAATTATGCCATCAATTTTTTCGCCATACACACTGGTCAATACATCATAATCGTTTACATGAAAGTTTAAACCGTTAATGGTTAATCCCGGAAAATGCAGGGTTTGGTTAAATGCGAAACTAACTTTATGGCTATTACCCATACCTGTAATAACCGTATCTGAAGGCCTGTTGGGTATTTTAAATTCCGCACAGGTGGTTGAATCAAGGGAAATTCCACCACTACCGGTATCCAATACAAAATTGAGTGAATCTGGAATATCATTTAGTAAGGCTTTTATTACCATCACCCCTCCGCTATATTGTACAAATGGAAACCTGGTAATAAATTTTGCCTGTGGTTGCGGTGTCAATATTTCCTGCCCGTAGCAATAGTTACTAAAAATGACAGTTATTATTAAAGGGATAATTTTTTTCATTCAACAGACATTCATCATTGAAATTGAAGTGCTATTTTGTAATTTTTTTACAAATGCAGCAGTATTTAGAGTTAGCATGGCAAAAGACGGGCAATCCAACATCAGCAAGTTATAATTATTTTGGCAGTATCTAAATATACAACCTAATGAGTGTAATTTTGTTATTAATTATTCAAATGGTTTTATGGAATTAAGCAATTTATATAAGAAAGCGCTAAACTTTGGATTTTTAACGGCAGAAGAAGGGGTTTATTTATTTGAGAAAGCCCCCCTTGCCGAATTGATGTATGTGGCTAATGAGTTAAGAATAAAACAGGTGCCACATGGTAAAGTAACATGGATAATTGATAGAAATGTGAACACAACCAATGTTTGTATTGCTAATTGTAAATTTTGTAATTTTTACCGTATCCCCGGCCATGCAGATGCATACATTACCGATATTGAAACCTATAAAAGAAAAATTGATGAAACTATCCGCTATGGCGGTGAACAGTTATTGTTACAGGGTGGCCACCACCCAGGGCTTGGCCTTAGTTATTATGTACAGCTTTTTAAAGAATTAAAAAGCCTTTACCCTAATCTTAAACTGCATACGCTTGGCCCGCCGGAAGTAGCCCATATTACCAAGCTGGAAAAAAGTACCCATCGTGAAGTATTGGTTGCATTGAAAGAAGCAGGCCTTGATAGTTTACCAGGACCCGGTGCCGAAATTTTAACGGACAGAGTCAGGAGACTTATAAGCAAAGGAAAATGTGGCAGCCAGGAATGGCTTGATATAATGCACGAAGCACACAAATTAAATATAACCACAAGTGCCACCATGATGTTTGGTCACGTGGAAACTATTACAGAGCGATTTGAACATTTGGTAAAGCTTAGAGAAGTACAAAGCCGGAAGCCTGAAAATGCAAAAGGCTTTATTGCCTTTATTCCATGGACCTTTCAGGATGTAGATACTTTATTGGCAAAAATACGCGGTGTACATAATTTAACCACATCAGAAGAATATATCCGCATGATTGCAATGAGCCGGATTATGCTGCCCAATGTAAAAAACATACAGGCAAGCTGGCTTACTGTTGGTAAAAAAACCGCACAGCTTTGCTTAAATGCAGGTGCCAACGATTTTGGTAGTATTATGATTGAAGAAAATGTAGTAAGCGCTGCGGGTGCCCCACACCGGTTTACTAGTAAGGGTATACAGGAAGCCATCAGGGAAGCTGGCTTTGAACCTCAGCTACGCAACCAACAATACGAATTTAGAAAAATGCCTGTAGTGATGGAAGAACAGGTTATTGATTATTAAACCAAATATGCTTATTTGGTATTGATTAATACTTACACAATACTACAGTTATGAAAAGTTGGGTAAAAACAGTATGCTTTTGTTTGGCCTGCTTTGCTTTTATCAGTTGCGACAGGGCTACAAAAAATATAGCAAAGACTCATTTAAGAAACCAGGAAACGGTTTCTTATTTTCATGATACATTCAGGCTGCAATATGCTGAAAATACCGGGGCGGCCTTAAGCCTTGGTGATGGTTTACCAAAAGCAACCAGTTTTTGGTTATTGAGTATTTTACCTTTAGTTTTTTTGTTGGGTTTGTTTACCTACACAATTAAAAATGCGCAAAAAATGAGTTTTATGAAAATGTTTTCGCTGGCATTATTATTTAGCGGTGGTATTGGAAACATTATTGACAGGATTCTATTTGACCGTCATGTAACTGATTTTATGAACCTTGGTATTAATAATTTAAGGACAGGTATTTTTAATGTAGCAGATATTTGTGTTACAGCAGGAGCCATTGGAATTATATTTTTTATGGAGAAAAGTCGCCTGCTAAAACTCCTTATTTAGTATAACCCAGTTACCATCAGACTGTTGCTGCCTCTATAAATCTAAAATAATTTATATAAACTCCTGTATTGGTATAATAAAATTATGAAATATGCGTTTTATTTGCCAATAGCGATTTTTTGTAAAAAAGCAGGATTGCTTCGGCAAATACTAATAAAAAAAATAAGAAAAACCACCCTTGATAAAAATTGGGTTGTTATTTAGCTTTACATATTAAATCTACATATATGAAAACCCCGACAAAATTATCATCAGTACGCTTGCCTTCTATTGTAAAGTTTGTGAGCAAAGCTTTTAAAAGCATCTTTGAATCACATTCAAAAAGTGATTTTGCAAGACTTAAAAATTTTATAGGATCGTAACTGAGTAAAGGATTGTAAGCATGTTAAAAAATTACTTTATTGCATTTAGCTAAATAAATATTCCACATCGGCCTTGCTGAGTGCTTTTACAAAATTAACATCATCAGAAATCAGTTCGCTTGCCAGTTTACGCTTACGCTCCTGCAATTGCAAAATTTTATCCTCAATAGTATCTATACAAATCATGCGGTAGGCAAATATATTTTTCGTTTGCCCAATACGATGCGTACGGTCAATGGCCTGTTGCTCTACTGCGGGGTTCCACCATGGATCAACAATGTATACATAATCTGCTGCAGTTAAGTTTAACCCAACACCCCCGGCTTTTAAAGAAATCAAAAATACCCTGCAGTCATCATTATTCTGAAAATTATCAATGGCCTTTTGCCTGTCGATAATGCTGGTGCTGCCATCAAAATATTCATACTTGATTCCCTGTTCTGTTAACTTTTCTCTTATTAATGCCAGCATACCTAAAAACTGCGAAAACACCAATGCCTTATGTTCGCCGATATTTTCAAATATTTCCCTTGTTAACTCTTCCAATTTGATAGAATGATTAGGATATTTTTCTTCTTCATTTAAAATAGCCGGGCTGTCACATATCTGCCGAAGCTTCATCAAGCCCTGTAAAATGGTCAACTGCGATTTATCGATCCCCTGTTCATCAATAACACCCATGATTTTATCCCGGTAACTATTTCTGTAGGCATCGTAAATTTTGCGTTGTTCTTTTTCCATTTCGCAAAAAAGAATTGTTTCTGTTTTTTCCGGCAGGTCTTTAGCCACCTGCTCCTTGGTACGGCGCAATATAAAAGGGTATAATAGTTTACGCAGGTGGTCTTTTTGTTCCTGCTCACCAAATTTATCAATCGGCGTGGCAAATTCGTTTCGGAAAAAATCCATGCTGCCCAATAAGCCTGGGTTAAGGAAATTCATTTGCGCAAAAATATCAAATGTATTATTTTGAAGTGGGGTACCGCTCATACACAAACGATTTTTTGCTGTTAATAAACAGGCCGCCCGTGTAACTTTTGAGGTCGGGTTTTTAATAGCCTGGCTTTCGTCCAGCACCACATAATCAAAATTTATTTTCATGAGTGTTTGTATATCACTCCGCAAAGTACCATAGGTAGTAATCACCATATTTACTTTCTGCAATTCCACAATATCCCTGCTGCGCAAGCTGCCATGGTGTATACGCCAGGTAAGCTGTGGCGTGAATTTTTTTATTTCATTCTCCCAGTTATATATCAGCGTTGTTGGGCAAATTACAATGGCCTTTAAACTGCCTTCCTGCATTTTATAATGTTGCAGCATGGTTAATGCCTGTACCGTTTTACCAAGCCCCATATCATCTGCTAAAATACCTCCCCAACCCACTTCATTTAAGTAATTGAGCCATTGGTAACCCGCTGTTTGATATGGGCGTAATATCGCCTGTAACTCAGCTGGTGCTGCTATTTCAGGAATGTTTTTAAATTCCCTGAGGCTTTCAAATTTTTCATCTAATGCAAAACTTAATTCGGTGGCATCCCTGTTTTCGTACAACTCATCGATAACACTCATATGGTATTTTGATAAGTGTAGCTTATCATTTTTACCATCGCCTACTTTAAATAAAAGCGAGTACCGTTTTAACCATTCATCAGGTAAAATACCCAGAGTACCATCGCCCAGTTGAACAAAAGACTGTTTGGCTGCCAATGCTTTTTTAATATCGCTGATGCCTACACGCTGCCCTTCAAAATCTATTTCCACTTTAGCATCAAACCAGTCAAGCCCGCTGCTTACATGAATATGTGTCGACGGCCTGGCAGTATTAAACCTGAAGTTTCTTAGTGCCTCAAAACCAAATACCGGCACTTTAGATTCCTTCATGGCATCTACAAATAAAAAGAACCAGTTATTACGCAAAACATCTGCACCCTTTAATATTAAACTGTTTCCTTCCTGTGGCTGGATAAATTGTGAATGCAATGAAGAGAGCATATCATTAAATCGTTGCTCGGCTTCTTTATTGCGGTGTACAATCAATATTTTATCTCCATCAGGTATGGTGATGGTTTCTTTATCATTTGCCCTTGTTTCAAATCCCTGGTAAGTAAAGATGGGCTGAAACAAAAGGTAGTCACCCTTTTCCTGCAACATTAGTTTTACTTCAGGCTCGCCGCTTTTTATTTCTTTTACGAGTGATTTATCAAACTCAACCTTGTATTCCTTTGTTAAAGGCATAACAATCTTTTGCATTTGCACCGACCAGTTTTCTTTACTGAGTTTGATGTTTCCATTCTTTATAAATTTTTCTGCCTGCAACACATCTTCTGCTTTTTGCCATAGGTAAAAAATGTGGTTGTATAAAAACAAAATACTGTTATTGCATTCATTGTCTGTTACCGGCTGGGCAGCCCCGTTTATATTAAAACGGCACTGCAATTCAAAGAGATCATCCTTGGCAACAATTTTAAACTGTGGCGCAATAAAGCTTTCGTTTAGCGAAACTTCTACCAGGTTATCCGTTTTAAAAACTTTGTTTTTTGGTAAATAATAAACAAAGGGATTAGCGCTTTGCTCCTCGAATAATTTCTTCAATTTTGGCTGAAGGTATTCTGTGATTAACAGTTTGGTTTCTTCCGGAAATTCTTCACCGTCTGTTTGTATAATATTTTCCCAGATACCACTAAACGGCGAATTTCTGTTTAAGTATTTGTTTACTTCTGAAGCCTGCAATTTTCTTATCTGCTGTAATAATATTTTATCATCTTCACTAAACAATTCTGTATTTACATACTTTGTAAGATCAAGTTTTTCTGTTTTACCCAACATTTTTTTATTGTCTTCGTCGGCATCCCCCTGTATGGCATCAACTGTAAAATAGGGGTAAGTAGTTGTATTAAAATTAAAGATGAGTCCTAATTTTTTTACAGGAATATCTATAGTAGATACTTCTGGCTGCAGCCTTGGCGCTTCGTACATATAAGAAGGCCTTTCAACAGGAGCAACAGCTGCCACTCTTTTAATATTTGTATCCAGTACTTTTAAAAATGGCTTCCCATCCTTATAAATAAATTCAAATTTTCCTGCAATGTCATCGGCTAAACTGTAGCCATAAATTTGTAACAATTTATTTTTTTCCTTATCCCAGTTTCTAATAGTATCAAAATAATAAGGGCCATAGGTTTGTAATAACTGAAGAAATAAAATGGTTTTATGAATACAAAGCGGATGTGCATTTTCATCGCATTTGCAGGATGTATCAAAATTGCGTTCATCATTTTTTTGTATTACCAATGGAAAGGTTTCCCCTTCGTACTGTAATTCTGCCTCAATCCGTTCATTGACCGCTACCAATATATTGGCCTTATTTTTCAATACAGTTATTTCGGCTTCTTCAAAAATTTCGGGTGATGACAAGACACGGATTACCTTTACCTCTATGTTTTTCATTTTGGCTACCGTATGCCGCTGGTTGTATAATAAATTGGAAGAACCTAATAAATTTTTATCCATCAGTTCCTGTAACTTAAAAAGCGCTGCTACTTCGTGACGGCAAATATCTCCCAGGTTATATGGGCATCCGCAACGCAGCGATAAAGATTGGGGATCGTTGTATTTTTGAATCGCTACTTTATAAAATGTACTATAGGTATCATCCTTTACTCTAAATACAACCGAACTCATTAATTCATCATGCTCCGCCATTTCTACATACCCTATTGTAAAAATTTTTTTTCCGCGGCGGATAACCTCGTCAGAACCTGTATTGTAAACGTATTTAATGAGATATGATAAGGCCATACAATAGTTAAGTTGCCTGTTTGGATTTCGGATGTATTTTTAACCCTAGTTTACCAGTTTGCTGAAAGGGCTAGATTAAGTACATTGTTTCGAAAAAAGCAATTTACAAAAGTAAAGAAAAAAATAATGTCCCCATCGTCTTAATCAAGAAGATTATCACCTCTTCTTAAAAAGAAAGTTCCGGATATATTTTTAATATGATAACGTGGCAATTGCCAGGGAATAACCGGGTAAAATATTTTTTAGTGATGCTATTTATCCTACTACCAGTTTTCCTCCTTCATACACACAAAGTACATTGGCAGCATCTTCAGTTAGGCAATACCTTATATCTTTTTCAAGCCCGAAGTTTGTTAGGCGATGATAATGGGATGCATTTTTATTTTTCAAAAATTCAAACAAATCTTCTTTAGCATCCATATACATTGTTTCCGCTATTTGAGAAGCATCACAGTTAATATCAAAATGATTTTTTATGCGGTTTATTACTGCCCCGGCAAACAGGGTGTCTTCAATATTTACCCTGTCTTTCCATGCGGCGCATCCTAAAATTACATGCTTCTTCTGTTCAACTAAATAATTGCATACGGCAGACAGGTTTGCGAAAGAACCGGTAATAATTTTTTTAGCGCCTTTATCAAGTGCCATATGTAATAATTTTGTACCATTGGTAGTAGTAAGCACCAGGGCTTTACCACTAACAAATTCCCTGGGATATTCAAACGGCGAATTGCCATACGTTAACCCTTCTGCTACCTGCCCATCTCTTTCACCTGCGGTAATACCTTCAATTTGTTTACCTAATCGTATACATTCTGCAACACTATCTACCGGGATAATACATTTTGCACCATTATATAAAACCGTTGCAATAGTTGATGTAGCCCTTAATACATCTATGATTACAACAATACTGTTGCTCACATTATATAATTGTAACAAGGCTGGAGATAGGGAAGTATGCAGCTTTGGTTTTGTTGATTTCATCAGGGCAAATTTAATTTAATATCACTTTCCACCTTGTAGATTCTGCATATTCTTTTATTACCTGATTTCTTTTTATTAAAAAGTTTTCCATATATTTTTTTAGGAAGAGACTGTTTACAGCTTTTCCCAACACTCCATAAAGGCTTTCAAAATCTACCAGGTCAATCATTATAGTTCCGTTATCAACTTTTTTAAAATGATGCTCGTGCCTGAAACTTTTGAAATCACCTTTTGTCATTTCATCAACAAACAAAACCGGCAATTGCATCTCCGTTATTTTGGATGTAAACTGCCTTATTTTAAATAAGTGTTTAGCCTGCCATGTCACAGATTCATCTTTACCTATCAATCCACTCGTAACACCCGCAATGGCTTTTTCGTCTGTACCGGCAGTAGATATTTTATGTAGTGCAATGCTTCGGCTTAAGTCAAAAATTCTTTCAACCGGCGCCTTTATAAATGTAGTTAAGTGAATGTGTGACATTTTTAAATGATAATTTTCTGATAATTTTAAGTTTAATACACACATCAAATGATAATAGGTTGTTACTATTTAAAGCGAATTACTTTATGCTAATTTACAATTATGCAAAAGGCATCTTAACTACTTTTGCTTTTAATAAAGTATTGCGGATGCTGATATAAATTTCGGTATCAATAGCCGCATATTTAGTTTCTACATACCCCATCCCTACTGCTTTTGCCAAAGATGGGGATTGGGTACCTGAAGTTACTTTACCGATAGGTGTTCCTGCAAAATTCTTTATTACATAATCGTGACGGGCAATACCTTTTTCAACCATTTCAAAGCCCACTAATTTTTTTGTAACGCCTGCTGCTTTTTGTTTTTCAAAGATTGCTTTGGATGTAAAATCTTTAGTGAATTTGGTAATCCAACCCAGACCGGCTTCTAATGGTGAAGTGGCGTCATTAATATCGTTACCATACAAACAAAATCCCATTTCTAAACGAAGTGTATCTCTTGCACCAAGGCCAATTGGTTTAATACCCTGTGCAACACCAGCATCAAAAATAGCCTCCCATATCTTATTGGCATCATCGCCTTTATTTTCAAAATAAATCTCTACACCTCCTGCACCGGTATAACCAGTAGCACTTATCAAAACATTTTCTACACCTGCAAATGTTCCTTTTACAAAAGTGTAATATTTTAAATTCAGGATATCTGTATCAGTAAGGGTTTGTAAAATTTTGTTGGCGTTAGGTCCTTGTATGGCAAGCAGGCAGGTGTTGTCAGAAATGTTGTGCATTTCTACGCCTTTATCATTATTCTTGTTTATCCATGCCCAATCTTTATCAATATTTCCTGCATTTACCACAAGCATATAGGCTTTGTTTTCTTCCAGGCAATATACCAGCAAGTCGTCTACAATACCACCTTCGTTGTTAGGCAGGCAACTGTATTGTGCTTTGCCCACAGTTAGTTTTGACGCATCATTACTGGTAATTCTTTGAATAAGTTCCAATGCATTTTCGCCTTTCAAAATAAACTCGCCCATATGGCTTACATCAAATACACCCGCATTATTACGCACGGCAGCATGTTCATCACTGATGCCACTGTAACTGATCGGCATATTGTATCCTGCAAATTCAGCCATTTTTGCACCAAGTGCAATATGCTTTTCTGTAAAAGGCGTATTCTTCATTGTATAGTTTTGAATAGTTGTGTAGAAAGTATAAGGCACAAAAATAACTTAAACTACTTTTTAAAAAATAAATTTATTAGAGGAAAACATGCAGAAAAAATATATTGATGCAAGGAATGGGTTAAAACAAAATCCCGCCAATTACAGCGGGACCTTGTTTTTGTTTCACTTCAACTCAACTATTGAAACTATATTAATCCAATACTTGCTACCGGACTGTAAGATTGTAAGATTGAATCGCCTGATGTTTCAGCTTCGCTTTTAGTAACATTCAGTTTTTCCAGTTTCTTTTTATTTTCTTCCTGCTTTTTCTTGATCTCAATTTCTTCTTTTAATAAAGAGTCTTTGTATTGCTGCTGCACTTTTTTTAAATCAACTTTTAAAGAATCTATTTTTTGTGCACTACTATTGTAACGGTAGCCATCATCGATTTTGCCAGCCTTTGTCGTGTCGGCATCTTCATTATCTGCATCATCATTTGACTTATTTTTATCCCCGTTTTTCCACTCATCTGCAGGCTTTCCGTTTAAGGTATATAAACCATTTGCCCGCATTATGTAATTCACATTTTCATTCCAGCCTCTTTCTTCATCTTCAATATCAATGTCAAAATCGTTATTGTTCCATGGTCCGTTAAAATGAATATTATGTCCCCAGCCAACACTATTATCTACTCTTATCTGTTTGCCAACTGGCACATATATGGTTATAATTACACGCTGGTTGCGAAACTTATTATCTTTTGTAATAGCAATACCTTTATCTAATTGCAGCAAAGAATCTTTCTGTGTCACATTAAATTGAATTAGCCTTGCCAATGTATCTGCTGCACGCTTGCTGCTTCCGTTGGCCATTTTTATCATGGTTACTTTAAAACTATCGTTGGTTGCTTTTATAATTTTAATGCTCACATTGTCTACAAATACTGTATCATCATCAAGATTTTGAAAGGGTTCAAATCTTAGCCAATTGTTCCTGTAGTATCTCTTGGAAGAGGAATTACTGGTTATTTCGAGTTTACTTAATCCTGAGTTGTTTAGCGCTATTTCTTCTTCATTAATGCTGTTTGCTGATTTAAAATCTTTAGCAACTGACACAATCATGGATATAAAACAAAACAAGCCAATCAGCCAAAAGCCAAAAAAAGTGAAACGTAAAACTTTGCTGTTAGTCCTGATTTTTGCCAAGTGACGAATAACCCAGGTAATGATGCCAATTACAGGTATGGCAATAAAAAATATCAAGGTACCCCATGCAAAAACATTTTGCCAGCCATCAGTTAATAAATAATCTTTTAGTGGAAAAACCCCAATAGAAGCTATGGCAAAAGCAAACAAGGCTATTACAAAAGCAAAACCAAAACATCCCAAAATAAAATAAGCAAATGCCTTAACAATAAATACAATGATATCACCCAGCGACCTGCTGCTTCGTCTTGCTACTGTACTCATTTCTGCACCCATTGATTTTCCTTTTTCTTCAGCAAAAGCCCTTGCTCCATTACCTAACTTTTCTGCCCTTTGCTGTACGCCTTTCATTTCTTCCACTACAGAATTTTTAATAGAATTTAAATCAACTTTTTCTCCTTTCATTTCTAGTTTTTCGGCTGTGCTGGCGGCTTCAGGTATAACGAGCCATAAAATAATATATATTATTAAGGCTCCCGGACTAAAACCAAATCTGAAAAAATTTGGGAAATCCATAGACCCCCAGTGGTCTCCGTTAAAAACAAAAGATAAAAAAGGCAACAGAAAAAATACTCTTGGTATCCATGGACTTATACCAAAATAATTACCAATACCGCTGCAAACGCCTGCTACTTTTTTATCATCCGGGTCCCTGAACATTCTTTTACGGGTGCCGCCAATTACTTTGGTAGAGCTGCTTGGTACAGCAATCCATAGAATAATGTACGGTATTAAACCAAATCCAAAAGAGATGGCGAGTACTACAAAAATGATCCTGACGATAACTATGTCAATGCCAAAGTAATTGGCTAAGCCTGCACAAACACCGCCTAATATTTTGTCATTCTCATCCCTGTAGAGGCGCCTGGCCCCTGTTGCTAAACCGGCATTTTGCTGAGCCTGTTGTGCATTGGCATAAGATGAAGAAGAAGAATTTTGATTAGAAGTAGTACTATCCTCTCCTTCAAATTCTTCTGGCCTTCCCATACTTTTAATGATGGCATTTACATCATCATCAGTAATGCACGTAACACCTTTCTTTAGTCTTTCCTGAAAAAGTTCTGCAATGCGGCTTTCAATATCATTGATGATTTCTTCTTTGCCTTCTTCATTTGCAAAATAAGCATTAAGGCTGGCTGTATATTGTTTAAGCAAGTCAAAAGCAGACACTTCTATCGGAACTACTTGTCCGTGGAAGTTGATATTTATTACTTGTTTCATGGTTAATTGTATTACTTGTTCTTTAGTTGATTGTATCCACAACAAACCGGTTCTACCGGTAAATACTTATACTTTTTATTGCGGATTGTTGAAGTTGGTATTACTCGTGTGTTCCTGTTCCGCATCTGAAAGCGCTTTTACCGCGTTGGCCAGTTCGTTCCAGGTAGCTTCAAGTTCTTTATAAAAAGCATCTCCTTTTTCTGTTAATGAAAAATATTTACGTGGCGGCCCACTGTTACTTTCTACCCAACGGTAAGTGAGAAACTCTGCATTTTTTAACCGGGTAAGAAGTGGATATAGTGTTCCTTCAAAGATATTTAGGTTGGCTGTTCTCATCTTGTCGATAATATCCGACGGATAAGCTTCCCCCTGTTTTATCACCGAAAGAATACAGAATTCCAAAACTCCTTTCCTCATCTGGCTTGCTGTGTTATCAATGTTCATAGTTTCAATGTTTTAAAATCAATTTTTTTTGGGTTTATTGAGCCTGGTTTCGCCAGCGGTTAATCCGGAATTATCCACCCGCAATTGTTGACTTTTAACCTTTACATCACAAAGATATAAAATATAATAGTACTATACAACACATAGTACCATTTATTTTTAGGTAGCTGGCGGTGCATTATAACTGTTAAAATCATTTACAGCAAAGGATTACATAAGATTATATGTAATCTAAAAAAACTAATCTGAAATGATAATTGGTAAAATACCGGGGTTAGGTGGTTGGAAATTTGTCCGTATTAGTATAAAATTTCTAAATAGAGATAAAAATTTCAGGATTTATTTTAAAAATCTTTTGATTAGTTAATAGCACAATTGCAGATAGGTTTTACTGGTAAAGTTTTTACAACGCATTAGTTTTTCTTTAAAAGAACATTACCTTGTATTAACCATTAACTGAAAACCTCATTTATGAAAAAAATACTCTACGCCGTTTTTCCACTCTTAATTTTAGCCTCTTGTAAATCATCCAAAGAAACGACAGGTGAGGACGCCAATAATAAAAAAATTATTAATGTAATTATAAACCCTATAACAGGCGGAGATAGTGCATTTTTCCTCACAAAAGAAAGTCATAGCGTAGATATAACTAATAAAAGATTTCAGCAATACTTAGCCCAGGAGTTGACCGTTACATTTACAAACCAATATAATACAAGATTTTATACTTTAAAGCAAGCCAAAAAGGAAAGCATTAAACCTGACTGGATTTTGGATCTTACAATGGATAGTGTGGATATTTTACTTCAAGATTTGAATTATGCTTCCCAAAATTTGAACAAACGCTATTTAGAAAGTGGGTATGGTCCCGTTCCTCGATCGGTGCCATATAATGCTGGACTTGGAAATCAATATATTTATCAAACAAATTATGCTGCTAGGGATAATTCTGTAAAGTCTTATGTAGCTGTTGGGCAACTGGTAGTAAAAATAACTGATGCACATACCGGGAAAAAAGTCTACTGTAATTCGTTCAGTAATAAATATTATTGGAACCAAGTACATTCCTATTATACAGGCAATGATTTAGGAAATGGAAATGCCCCCGTTCAGTATACTGACAATTCGCCAATACCCGGAAAAGCAGCTATTTTAAATAATCTTTACATGCAGTTTTACCCTCAAATTAAAACCAGCATCACTAATTTAGTGATCTTATAAATTTTACTGAAAAAAGCTGTATTTAAAAAACCTTTAAACCTGCATCGGAATATTTTATTCTACCCCTAGGTGGCTTTGTACTTTCCACCTTCTTTCTAATTTCGTAACTACAGCATGCGTATAGCCATTACATTTGCACTCAATTTATTTTGGCTAAAAAAATCAACATAGCATTAGTAGGTAATCCCAACAGCGGCAAAAGTTCTTTGTTCAATGTATTAACAGGGTTAAACCAAAAAGTAGGCAATTTTCCGGGTGTTACCGTTGATAAAAAAACCGGTCAATGTACTATTTCTGAAAACCTTTCTGCGACCTTTATTGATTTACCCGGTACATACAGCTTATACCCAAAAAGGGCTGATGAATGGGTAGCATATAAAGTTTTGTTACAACAGGATGAAGATATAAAACCTGATATGGTTTTACTGATTGCGGATGCAAGTAACCTTAAACGGAACCTGTTGTTTTGCTCACAAATCATAGACCTTAAAATACCGGTAGTGTTGGCGCTTAGCATGATGGATCTTGCAGGGAGTAAAGGCACACAAATAGATATTGCCGGTCTTGAAAGAGAACTGGGCGTACCGATAGTAAGTATCAATCCAAGAAAAGGAAAAGGTATACCACAATTAAAAAAAATAATTGACCAGACTGCAGCAAATCAAATCGGCGTACCAAGGGAGTTCATCAATAATTTTAGCCTCGCTGAAAAACCGGTGGCTGAAATAAAAAAAATACTCCCTGGCATTAGTGATTATACCGCCTTGCATTATCTTATAAACCATAAACATTTTAAACTCGGCGTTTCCTTACAGGAAAAAATTGAAGCCATAGAAAAAGAAAATAAATTTAATTCTACCCGCATTCAGGCTGAAGAAATAATGCAGCGTTATGCCCACATTAAACACATCATGCATCAAACGGTGGTTGAAAATGACCCTTTAAAAAAAGCGATTTTCACTGAAAAACTTGACAATATTTTATTGGATAGAAAATGGGGTTATCTCATTTTACTGGCCGTTTTATTCCTGTTGTTTCAAAGTGTATTTTGGGTAGCCCAGTACCCAATGGATGCCATTGAATGGATTTTTGGAAAATTGAGCGGAGTATTGAGCAGTGTTTTACCGGATGTATGGTGGAGCGACCTCTTGATTAATGGTGTGTTAGCTGGGTTTAGCGGCATAATGGTTTTTATACCGCAGATAATGATTTTATTCGGACTTATCACCTTGCTGGAAGATACCGGCTACATGGCAAGAATAAGTTTTTTAACTGATAAGCTTATGCGCAAAGTAGGGCTTAATGGTAAAAGTGTAATGCCGATGATAAGCGGGCTGGCCTGCGCTGTACCGGCTATTATGAGTGCGAGAAGTATAGAAAACAGAAAAGAACGTTTACTGACTATTATGATTACCCCATTAATGAGTTGCAGTGCCAGGCTGCCGGTGTATACCATTTTAATAGCATTGGTAATTCCTTCTAAATTATATTTTGGTTTTTTGAGTGTTCAGGGTCTGGTGATGATGGCATTATATTTACTGGGTACAGTTATGGCATTGTTGGTATCGTATATAATGAAGTGGTTCATTAATATCAAAGAGAAAAGTTTTTTTATTTTAGAACTGCCTGTGTACCGTGCCCCAAGATGGAAAAATGCGCTTACCACCATGGTAGAAAAAGCAAAAATATTTGTATTTGAAGCCGGCAAAGTTATCATGGTCATCAGCCTTTTATTATGGGTATTAAGTACCTACGGACCGGCAAAAAAAATGGCCTCGGTTACAACAAAATATCAGCAGCTGATAGAACAAAACCCACAGCAAAGCACCGAACTAAACCGCCAAAGAAAAACAGCGCTATTACAAAATTCTTTTGCCGGCACTTTGGGCAAAGCTATTGAACCAGCTATACGCCCCCTCGGTTTCGACTGGAAAATTGGTATAGCGCTTATAACCTCTTTTGCAGCAAGGGAAGTTTTTGTTGGTACCATGGCCACGTTATACAGTGTAGGAGAAGATGCTACTGATAACAGCAGTACACTTCGTCAAAAAATGAACGCCGCCGTACGGCAGGACGGCACTAAAGTATATAATCTTGCCACCGGTTTATCCCTTATGGTATTTTATGTATTGGCTATGCAATGTATGAGCACACTGGCTGTAGTAAAAAGAGAAACAAGAAGCTGGAAATGGCCGCTAATACAATTGGTATATATGACAACACTCGCTTATGTTATGAGCTGGGTGGTATATACAATCTTTAAATGAAAATTTAAACCGCCCGTTTTTTTCTTCTTCATTTATTTTACTTCCGTAATTTTTTTAGTATATAAAATTTCAAACCCTTTATATACGCTATTGTGTAAAATGGTGAGGTGGGTTTCATTTGGTAAAAAAAGAAAACTAATGGCCATATCCTTTTTTCCAAATGTTTCAAGAATTTCAGCCAATTTTTTTGTATCATCTTCCATTTGCTTTCCTTCAGTGCCAACGGAAATATATACTTTAACAGCAATGGCTGGTTGCTTTTCCAGAAGTTTAGGTGCTTCTGATAAAAGAGATTCACTGTTCCACCATAAACTGGGGCTTACAATAAAATGTAATTATTAAACAGGCGTTGCTTTTTTAGTAATATTTCTGTTGCCAGTAAACCGCCCAATGACTGGCCAATAATTGTTTTGGAATTATTGGTTTTATATTTCCTTTCAACAAAGGGTTGAAGTTCCTTTTCTATAAACGCAATAAACTTAGCAGAGCTTCCTGTTGAAGGATAATTTTTTTTGTCTTCTGCAATACCGGTAGGAAATGTAAAGTCTTTTCTTCGGTCAATATTCGCAATACCAACAACAATTGATGCAGGCATCGTTTTTATCATTGTTAGAAATTGAACAATACCAACAATATGAATGAAATCTTCATTAGCCGAACCATCTAAAAGATAAATAACCGGGTAAGCAATGGCAGAATCAGGGGAATATCCTTCAGGTAAATAAATATTCAATATCCGGTTTTTGCCCAATTCGGCAGATTTGATTGTATCAATGATGCCTAATACAAATGGATTTTGATTGTTTCCTTGTATTGATAAATCTTTTTGCGCAAGTAAAGGATTAATTAAAAAGAACAGTAGCAGTAAAATAAATGAAAAAACTTTCATACCTGTATTGTAAAGAGATGTTTATTTTGAGCTGGTTTAAATGGAAAATTATCACTCAATTGAAATTTCTGTAATTGGAGGTACATCAAATTTTTTAATCCCCTCACGATATTTTTTCTCTTGCTTTTTATTTGATCTTATGCCAGTATTGGTAAGTGTACCACTCAATAATATCCTTATCCAATAATTTGCAAACCCTTTTTCGGGATTTCTTTCGGAATAAATTTTACCGGTTCCGCTTGAATTATTTTTATGCGTTAACAGGTTCCCCAAAAAACTGATCAATTTTGTTTTAAAGGTTTTTTTAATTTCACTTCCCTTATCAAGGTACTGAAAATCAAGACCGTGATAATACATTTTCATTTTTCCCAGTGCAATATATTTTCTGCCAATAGCAATCATACTAAGCGTATCTAAATATCCCGAGTTTACCCTTGCTGAAAGAAGTGGTACAATCATAGGATTTATGTCAGGTAAATTAAATGGCCTTATATTCAACTGAAGTATAAATGCAGAAAGGCTATCAGTATAAGATTGTGCATATTTTACTTTAACTCTTGCTGAATCCATAATTCTTGTGGCCACAGTAAACCGCAAACTGTCAGTTGGGGAATAATTAAAGTTTCTAACTCCTGCTACATTACCCCTCATTTCCTTAAAGGTAACTTTACTTAAAAAAGGAGTTCTTTCATTCATTTCTTCATATAGCATCTGCGTATTTCTAAACACCAGGGAATCTATTGCTATTTTTAATTTTAGCTTTTGAAGAAGCTGGGTTAGCATCGGTTTTTCAACATGGTTAAAAGGAAGCCGTTTATCACTATATAAATCGAAATTACCTCCTGTCAGGTTTACTTTTTTTGTAACAAAAGAAGTGTCGTTTACCATTTGAGCAAAATCAATATCGCTTACCAAAATATTGCCTGTTTTTAATTTGATATATGTTGCCTGAAAAGGTTTTGTTTTCATAAAACTATCCCTGTCTAAAATGGGAGAAAAATAAAAGCTATCAAGCGATAACCTGTTTTTACTCCGGTCAACCTGCAAATTATTTACTTCAATTATTGTTTTGCCATTATCAATAACAACATCTGCATTTGTAAGTAAAAGGTTGCGGTTGTTGTTTATTAAATCTTTATAATTTTTTATACTTATTGATCCTAGTGCCATTTTTTGCAGGTTTAAACTTTTTAAAGTAATAGCCTGTTTTACAGTGTCTGACTTTTTGATATTTATTAAAAAATCAGAGCTGTGTAAAGTATTAATTGTAAAAGACCATTTTTCTTTAATGCTATCAGCCCATGGGCTAAATGTAAAATCAATTACTCCAAGCTGGATAAGTTCTTTTCCTGTGGGAACAAAGCTTAATTTGCTATTGCTAAAACGTGGTTTTTTTAAACCTGCCATTAAAGAATCAACCCTTATGGCTTCACCATCAGAATTAATACCCTTCATTGTAAACATTGAAACACCTGTTGCCAGTTGCATTTTATCAGCCAAATTATCCGGCAGATTTCCAATTAATGGTTCATTTATTTTTACAGTTCCGATTTGTATCAATGGTAATTTATGCTTTGCTTCCTCAGGCTTATCGGTAAATACGCCTTTACCTGATTCAAAAGAAATAACCGGTTTATTCAATTCAATTAAGTCAGCGGTTATTAACCCGTTGATACCTTTGTTGATATCTGTAGAAAATATCAGTTCCGGCAAAAATATTTTTATTGTTTTTTCTTTAGCTGGTAAGCGGAGGGTAATGTTCTTAATTATAGAAGTATTTTTGTCGCCAATAGTAAACCCACCTAAGCCAATCTCCGTTTTATTTTGATTTACCAGGATAGATTGCCCATCTATTTGAAATGCGTTAATGATTGGTTTTTCGCCAGTCTGTAAAATTATTTCGCCCACAGAAAGCTTATTCATTTGAGTTGAGGCAGATATATTTGGGCCATTAAAACTAATGTGGGCAGGGGCCCCAGAAGTATTGCTGACAACAACCTTATACTTAAAAGTGGTATCTGTAACTGATTTCTTTTTATCGTTCTGATTTTTGTTTACTATAATATTTGCATTGCCCCAGGATAAGTTTGAAACAGAATAATTGTTTCCTTCACCAACATTAATGCCAGTTACTTCCAGGTTTTTAAAGTCTATAGCAATGCTATTATCATTTTTTGTGTGTTTTACTTCCTTAAGTTTTAAAGATTTATTTACACTTGAATAGCTTCCTTCTTTAGCGAGAACCTTCATACGGGGGTTAATGAATGAAGCACTGGAAAAAGATAAATTACTTACAGCATCTATATTTTCCTGTAAAGAATTTGCTTTTAAAAATTGGTTAACTTTTATATCTGCAAAACAATGAGCTGCATTTAAAATTATTCCATTGCCGGTTTTAATATTTACCATGCCATCAACAATAAAAAACTTATTCAGTTGAAGTCTTTCCTTTATAGCAGCAGGTATTAATGAAGGTTTAGTTTTTATTTCATTTGCGCCCTTTAATTTTTTATTTGGTAAAATAATATTTACTTCAGGGTTTACCAATGATACAGTTCCTGCTGACAACTTTTGTTCATAAATAAGCTGTTGCCAGTTTATACCAGAAAGTTCAAAAGACCTGGCTTTTATTGTACTATTAATTAGCTGCCTGTTTTCTTTAGTGGTACTTAAAGAAAAATTTGAAAGCTTTATTTTGTTATCAATTAGTTTTATACTGTCAAATTTAACAGTAGTCAAACTATCCAGTTTATAAGAAGTATAGTTTCTAACAGCAATGTCTAACTGGCTTAAATGTAATGGTATAGCCGGATCGTCTATAACAACAAGCCCTTTAATGCCGAAGTCAATTTTATCAGCAGTATAAGACGATATTTTACCTTCTTTTTTTGATTCTATATTGATGCTTGCATTGATAACAGCTAAATAGCCAATATCTAGATCACCGAGTAATTTTTTAAAAATCAATTCAACAGAATCTTTTGTAGCAGGCACTTTCTTAATTAGACCAGGTGTTGCTTTTTTATTATTTAAAGCAAGTTGCAGCATTATATGAGGATTTATACATAACGCAGAGTCTACCTTTAGAATATTATTTTGGGTCAATTTGTTAAAATCAATATTTGAAATATTAATTGATTCAAAAGAAATATTCAATCCCCCGTAGGTAGAATCAGTTTTTCTGCCATACAAAGTGCAGTTATCCAATTTTAATGTTTTACTACCAGTGCTCAACCGGAGCCGCTTAAATTTTATACCCTGCAACCCATCTTTAAATTGAATATCCTGATTAAAAACTTCCACCAAAATACGGTCTGCAAATAAAAAGCGATTGTCTGTAGCATTTTTGCCTGTAGATGACGCACCGTCTATGGTTAGATTTAAATTTGATACCTGTAAAGGTTCAACGCCAGGTTTGGTAAGGTCATAAATAGTAAACTTTGAAGAATCGAAATGTAGATAATTTAAATTTATTTTTTGCAGTACCAAATCAAGTGATTGATAAACTTTCGCAAATTCTTCTGGAAGAGAAATTTTCTGCTTGGGGCCTTCTGTATACTTATATTTAAAAACAGATATTTCAGGAGAATTAACAATTATTGAGTCAACATTAAGTTGTTTTTGAAAAATAAAAGTAAAAGCAAAAGATTGCAGTTTTAAGGTTATATTTTTAGCATTTACATGGTACCCTGTTTTTAGAATTGTACTGTCTTTTGTTGTAAGATCAGGTTGAATAAAAACCATTCTATGATTGAAAAAACTATACTCTACTTTTTTAATGGTTAACGCAAGTTTACCCTTAGACTGTTCATCAACAAGTTTGGTTAATAAAGTAGATGCATGTTGTATAGCCCAAAAGTATACCCCAATAATAACCAGGACAACCAGAGTAATTATAGAGCCTATAATTAATAATATTTTCTTCTTCAAACTCATTTATATAATAATAGCTTCTAAAATTCGCTGGCCCATCTTAATTTCGCCAAATTTAAACTGTAAAATTGGTATTGGGTAAAGCCCTAAAATAAAAGCTGGTATGTTAGTTTGCATGGGTTTTAGCAAGGTTTATATAACCTATTGCCACGGAGGTAGTTTGTAACGTATAAAATAATAATTTATTACATTAACCGGTAAGCATAAGCTTATAAAAATCAGTGTGTTGTTTTAGTAACAATAAATTTTGGCTATACATCACAACAATAAGCCTTACGTGAATTACCTTTACCATTCCTCAATTAAAAACATCTATGAAACGTATCTTATATTGCCTTTTATTTACCATACAATTTGCTACCGCTCAAAGGCTAAAAAAAGCAGATAAAGCCGCTGTAACTAATTTACAAACAAATATAAATTACCTGGCCGACGATAAACTGGAAGGAAGAAGAACTGGAAGCAACGGGGAAAAACTGGCATATGAATATATCAGCAATGAATTTTTAAAAGCGGGTTTAATTGCCTATGGTGAAAAAGGAACTTTTTTACAGGAGTTTGAGGTAAATGATGGAAAAATGATTGCTAAAGGTTCTTTTCTGATTGTAAATGGCAACGATCTTGTTATTGACAAAGACTATTTTCCCCTGTCGTTTTGTAAAAACAGTTCTTTGACAACTACTGCATCAATCGCTTTACAGGAAAATGGCACCCCCTGGTTTTATGATATAAAGGAGTTATTGGAAGCTAATAAAAACAATCCGCATTTTGATCTTACCGATGCTATCAAACTGAAAGCAGCTGCTGCAGCAAAAAAAACTGCCATTGCATTTTTTATCTATAATAGCTCAACTATTAAAGATGAGCTGCAATTTGATCCAAAAGCAAAATCAGAATTATCAACAATTCCTGTTGTTTACATTACCAGGGCAGGCAAAGAAACTTATTTTAAAGATGAAACAGCTACGCTTGATATCCAGCTAAAAACAGAGATAGTTGATAAAAAAAGATATGGCCATAACGTAATTGGTTTTATTGATAATAACGCAGCCAGCACCATTATTATTGGTGCACATTACGACCACTTGGGGTATGGAGAAGACCATAACAGTTTATACACGGGCATTACACCACAAATACACAACGGGGCTGATGATAATGCCAGTGGAACGGCAGCAGTAATAGAATTGGGTAAATTGCTGAAAGCTTCCAAATATAAAAATAACAACTACCTGTTTATTTGTTTTTCGGGAGAAGAGTTGGGTTTATTTGGCTCAAAGTATTTCACTGAGCATCCTACTGTTGATATGGCTACCGTAAACTATATGATTAACATGGATATGGTAGGACGTTTAAATGACAGTACACATGGGTTGAATATTGGCGGCTATGGTACATCGCCTGCCTGGGGCGAAACAATGTCAGACAACGATAAATTTTTTAAAATTAAATTTGACAGCAGTGGCACCGGCCCAAGCGATCACACTTCTTTTTACAGAAAAGATATCCCCGTATTATTTTTCTTCACGGGTGTACACAGTGATTACCACAAACCCAGCGATGATGCTGACAAAATAAATTATACAGGCGAGTGGATGGTATTAAAATATATTTATAAACTAATAGAGGATACCAACAAAAAAGGCAAACTTGCATTTACAAAAACAAGGGAAACTTTAAGCATTGGTAAAAGCAGTTTTAAAGTAACACTTGGTATAATGCCTGATTATACTTTTAGTGGCATTGGTGTACGTGCCGATGGTATCAGCGAAGGAAAGATTGCTCAAAAAGCAGGAATAAAAGCTGGTGATGTTATTGTACAGCTTGGCGACTATAAATTTACCGATGTACAGACTTATATGGAAACATTAAGTAAATTCAATAAAGGGGATGCCACAAAAGTAAAAGTGAAAAGAGGCAATGAGGAACTGGTATTTGATATTGTTTTTTAATGCAAATATGTATTCAAGAATTAATTAAAAAATTATCATCCTTAGGGATAGGGCATGAAACTCAAAATTGATAATGAAACATTGGCTAGGGAGTTTTTCGAAGACTCCATACTGCTGGGCATTGTGGCATCTGTTAAAGATTACCAGTTATGTTGGCAATTAAACCAGGTATTGGGTTTTGATTTTAGAATCAATAATGATTTTGAAATTCAATTGACAAAGAAGGAAAGGAAATATTTTTTTTCTATCTATGAATACCCCGTACCTTCTACCTGCCTAATTCATTATTTATATAATAACCAGTTTGATGGGGAATATTTATTACCTGAATTCAAACACCTTGATTATTTATGGCTAATAAAAGGAGAGTATGTTAACACTGACGAATTAAAAGCATTAATATATTCCATTAAAACTTTGCCGGGTGTGCAACTTGTAAATGAAATGACCAATGAAAAAATAAAACATAAACAACACCTTATATTTTAATGGATAATTGTTAATTAAATAATTGATAATACAAACTGAAATGGAAACCCCATTATCAATCATCAGCTAACAATTTTCCATAATAATTATAAATTATCCATTAAACAATTATCAATTAATATTATGTGGGAAGAAGAAAATAATACACTCTACAAAAAATTTGAATTTAAAAACTTTTCAGAAGCTTTTGGCTTTATGACAAGAGTAGCAATGGCTGCAGAAAAAATGGACCATCATCCATTATGGACCAATGTGTACAACAAGGTAGAAATATGGCTGAATACGCATGATGCCGGTGATATCATTACAGAAAAAGACCGAAAACTTTCAGCTAAAATTGATGCATTGGTTTAATCATTTACCATCACTATTTTTTGTTGTTGTGTTACCATTGAGCCGATAGCTGTTGTAAATTTTTCTAAGCCATTGTTTTGTAGAATAACTTTAACTTCTGCTGCTGCTTTTGCTTCAACAGCAATTAGTAATCCACCACTGGTTTGTGGGTCTGCTAAAATTGCTTTTTGATATTCCGTAATAATTGCTATTTTACTACCATAGCTATCCCAGTTTCTTTGAGTGCCTCCCGGTACGCATTTTTGATCAATGTAATTTACAAGATCGTTTGTTATTAAATGCACTTTATCAAAATTTATAAGTGCGCTTAAACCACTTCCTTCGGCCATTTCAACTAAATGACCCAATAATCCAAAGCCGGTAACATCTGTCATTGCGGTAACCCCTTTTACTTTTCCCAATGCTTCACCCACCATATTTAATTGCATCATTTGCTTTGCAGCAAGGCCTTTATCCGGTTCTTTTAACAAGCCCTTTTTTTCTGCCGTTGTTAATATGCCTACCCCCACTGGTTTGGTTAAAAATAAAATATCTCCTTCCTTGGCAAGGTTATTTTGCTTTATATTTTCTATGGCAACAAGTCCATTTACTGCAAGCCCGAAAATCGGTTCCGGGCTATCTATACTGTGCCCTCCAGCCAATGGTATGCCAGCTTCTTTACAAATACTTCTACTGCCTTCAATTACTTTTTGTGCAATTGCCGGGGGCAAAATATTTATTGGCCAGCCCAAAATGGCAATAGCCAGAACCGGTTTACCACCCATAGCGTATACATCACTGATAGCATTGGCAGAAGCAATTCGCCCAAACTCGTAGGGGTCATCAACAATGGGCATGAAAAAATCAGTAGTAGAAATAAGGGCTGTACCGTTACCAAGGTTATACACAGCGGCATCATCTTTACTATGATTACCAACTATCAGTTTATCATTATCCGGAACAGCAAGGTTACTGGACAAAATCTCATCTAATATTTTAGGCGCAATCTTACATCCACAACCAGCTCCATGCGAGTATTGGGTAAGTTTATATACTACTTCTTTATCTTCGTACTGTGATGAAGCTTCTCTTCCTTTCACCATTGTGTTTGTATTTATCATTACAGGAATAGCTTTACTCTTTCTTTTTTCTTGTTAAAATAATGGCAGCGTTTGAGCTTAAATCAGCACTAAAACGAACATCATACACCGATTCGCCATCATGTACTACCAACAAACCGGTATTGGGTGGTATGCTGCCCAAGTTCTCTGCATACATCACTAACTTAATAGAATCCGGCGTTTCTTTAGTAATATAAATTGTTTTGCTCACTGCCCTCGTTGATAAGCCCTGCTTTGAAAAAATTATTTCTCCATTCATCACTACACTCACGGTATCGCCATCTACATATCCATTATCGTATAGGGTAAGCACAAGGCTATCGGCTGTATAAAAAACCGACTGAGTGGTAGCGATAGCCCTTTTATTTACATCAACCGCACCTGTTGCAGGAGCAGGAACAATTATAAGCGCTGGTTTTTTTTCAACAACCGGGGCAACAACTACAGGTGGTGCTGGTATTGGCTTTACAATAACAGGCGTAGCTTTTTTTATTTCAACGGGCTTTGTTAACACTGCAACTGATGGTGGAACTGGTTTTGCAACTGGCGGTGGAACTGGCTTTTTTACTTCAACAGGTTTTGTTACAGCTACAGCTTTTGGGGTAGGTGGAGTTTCCTTTACTATTGGAGCCGCTGCCTTTTTTTCTTCAATAATTTTAGCTAATGCCACCGGCGTTACCACAGGCGGAGCTTCTTTTACAATCGTCGGCGCTGGTTTTTTTTCTTCAACAGGTTTTGTTACCATTGCAACTGGTGGTGCGGGTGGTGGCACTTTTGCAATTAATGGCTCAGGTTTTTTTACAGGTTCATTAAACACTACTTTATCAGCTAATTTTAATGAGTCTAATTTTTTATATAATACAGTAGCCTTATAATCATTTTTACGCTGCATTTGTACAGTGCCTGTTGCTGCCAGATAGTGTTTTGTACGATTGGTACTCCATGTACCTGTAAGCCTCATTATGGTGTCTTCGATGGTTAAGATAACCATCATTGTTTTCTTTATGTTTTTTGGCGGAACAAAACTAAAAGAATTATCCAGGAGGCTAATATCTTCAATAACTATATTAACATCTTTTTGTTGAATGGTAATATCACGCAAACCAGTTTCCTGTTTACCATTTTCTTCAAAAATAATATGAGAATAACCAACCAGTTTGCCTTTTACCTCGCTGATAGAAATCTCGTAAGGTAAATATTTTTTTGTAGAATCAACATACAGTTCGCCCTTCCATAGGCCAGTAATATCCTGTGCAAAGAGCTTAACAGGTAAAATTGAAAACAGTAAAAATAATTTATATAATAGTAGTTTTTTCATCAATCAGTTTTTGGGTATTGTTTTTTATTTCACCATTTGCACAAACTATTTTCTTTAATAATTGAGCTAAATTTTCTCTGTTGTGTAACCCTTTTTCATAATACCTGTCGTAATATTTTAACAAAATACTAAAACATTCCCGGTGATTATTCTCCGTTAAATAATTAATGGCATTTTTTGTTTCCAGTCCACCTAATCTTTTTTGAATCCGTACAATAGCATTTACCATACCTTCTTTTTCAAATTTGCCATATTCCTCAGTTATGTAATCAAGCCTTTCTTCAAAAGGGATATCCAAAAATAATAAACTGCTTTTGCGCATTTGCATCCAAAAATTACCCGGTATATTTATTGTCCCTATCCGCTGGCTTTCATCTTCAATAAATATTTCCTCCAAAACACTGCTTGTAGAAAATGTTGTTGCTTCATCCAGTTTTTGAGCCAGCAAATTTTCAAACATCTCTTGTGTTGGCTGTGGTTTTTCACCAAAACTTCCAAAAGCCGATCCTTTATGGTTTGCTAATTTTTCCAAGTCAATAACCTGGTGACCTGTTTTACCTAATTCCTGCAGCACCATTGTTTTTCCTGACCCAGTATAACCTCCCAAAACAGTTAAATTATACTGCTTTTCAAATTGTTCCCTTACCCATCTGCGATAGGCTTTATATCCGCCTGTTAAAGTATATACTTTAAATCCATAAAGGTCTAACAACCATGCCACACCTGCGCTTCGCATACCGCCACGCCAGCAATGAACCAAAACAACCTGCTGCATTTCCGTTGTTTCTTTTTGGCCAGCTTTGCCAAACAGCTTTTCTACCTCTTCTACCATTGGCCGCATTTTTATTCCAAAATAATCCAAGCCTATTTTGATTGCTGTTTTTCTGCTTTGCTGTTTATAAGCAGTGCCCACTACTTTTCTTTCTTCATCACTAAATAACGGCAAACTATATGCGGCTGGTATGCTTGCATGCAGGTATTCGCCCGGGCTGCGTACATCCAGCATAGGGTTTAATTTAGCTAATTGTAAAAATTCTTCTATTAAAATTTTATGTACTGCCATGTATACCTGCTCTTTAAATAGTTACGCAAACATAAAAATTTCTTTCCCTATGTAGTAAAGCTGAATTTTAATTAAATCGTTTACAAAATTATAAAACATTTACTTCAGGGTTTTATTGTACATTTTTTATTAAAAAAGCCGCTGAACAAACAGCGGCTTTTTAATTTTACATTTAAATATTTTCACATTTTTAAATTGTCTTTATCCGTTCATAGAAGTTAAAAACTCTGCATTATCTTTTGTTCCTTTCATATTCTTTAGCAATGTATTCAAAGCTTCTTCAGGATTCATATCAGCCATATGTTTACGCAAAACCCACATGCGCTGAAAAGTTTCTTTATCCAGTAACAGGTCGTCACGACGGGTAGAAGAAGAAACAATATCAATGGCTGGATAAATACGGCGGTTTGATAATCTTCTATCTAACTGTAATTCCATATTGCCGGTACCCTTAAACTCTTCAAAAATAACCTCATCCATTTTACTGCCGGTATCAACCAAAGCAGTTGCAATAATAGTCAATGAACCGCCAAATTCTATCTTACGGGCAGCCCCAAAAAATTGTTTTGGTTTCTGCATGGCATTTGCTTCCACACCACCACTCAATACCTTGCCGCTTGATGGAGCAACGGTGTTATGTGCCCTTGCCAAACGGGTTATACTATCTAATAATATCACTACATCATGACCACACTCTACCAGACGTTTTGCTTTTTGCAGTGCAATGGTTGAAACTTTTACATGTTTTTCAGCAGGTTCATCAAAAGTGCTTGCAATTACTTCTGCCTTAACGCTACGTTCCATATCTGTAACTTCTTCCGGCCTTTCATCAACAAGAACAATCATCAGGTAACATTCAGGATGATTTTCTGCAATAGCGTTTGCCAATTCTTTCAGCAACATTGTTTTACCCGTTTTTGGCTGGGCAACAATCAATCCACGCTGACCTTTACCAATTGGTGTAAACAGGTCCATTATTCTTGTGCTATAATTGCTCGCTGAAGTAGTAAGATTTAGCTTTTCGAATGGAAATAATGGCGTCAGGTAATCAAACGGAACCCTGTCCCTTACTTCTTCGGGACTTTTTCCATTAATGGTTTCAACCTTTAATAAAGCAAAATATTTTTCTCCCTCTTTTGGCGGACGGACAGATCCATACACCGTATCGCCGGTTTTTAAACCAAACAATTTTATTTGAGAAGGGGAAACATAAATATCATCCGGTGAAGAAAGGTAGTTATAATCACTGCTTCTTAAAAAGCCGTAACCATCAGGCATCATTTCCAATACCCCTTCGCCTAAAATGATACCGTCAAATTCAATATTAAAAACCTGTTGATCCCTTCGCTGCTGGTATTGTTTATTGGGTAAACTGCCTTGCTGATTGTTTTCGTTCTGCTGTACTTCAGGCTGTTGCTGTTGTACATCGTCTTCTTCGTGCAGCAATGAAGCTATGGCAGCAGGTATGGTACTTTCCTCATCAGTTATCGGCTGCAGGTCTTCGTCAGATTCGTCTTTTATAATGGGTTGCTTTCTTTTGTCTAAATGTTCAGCTTTTTTAGGACTTTTAAATTCCTGGTGTTTTGGCGCTGCCTTATGGTCAGGCTTTACTTCCTCCCTAGGCTTTTCTGCTGTTACTGGCGGAACAGCAGCATTATCAGCTGCCGGCTTTACAGTGCGTTTACGCTTGGGCTTTTCTTCCTCTCCGTTTTTGGCTGGTGTGTTCATAGAAATTTGTTTAGCAAGGATCTTGTCTATCAGCTCCTGCTTTTCTAGTTTTTTATAGTTGGAAATAGTAAGTTGCTCTGCAATATCATGCAACTCCGGAACGAGCATATCGTTCAATTGTAATGTGTCGTACATAAAGAAATGAAAATGATTTTTTCAAAAATCCGATCTTAATTAAAGTCTGAAAAATAGTCCCTTTTTTTCGGGAGAGAATTTGGTTTTGATTGAATTTGGCTATCTGATGCAGTAGAAATGGATTGACCTTATCAGCAATATCTTATACAATATTACATAGTTTTTACTAAAAACTAAAAAAAAATTTATTCGCATGTTTTTTCTGATTTGATTTCCATTATCCTAAATAGTTTTTTATCCTTTAAACTACAATATTTTTTAATATTTCTCCCGCCTCATATGCATCTACATTACCTAAAGTAGTTTTTGCAATCTCCGACAGGGCTTCTTGCGTAAAAAATCCCTGGTGAGAAGTGATTAATACATTGGGAAAACTTAACAGGCGCATAATGTCATCGTCTTGTATAACGTTTTCAGAAAGATCATTATAAAAAAGCTTTTCTTCCTGTTCATACACATCTAACCCCAAATAACCAATACGCCCGGTTTTTAAACCCTCAATGGTGGAAGAAGTATCAACCAATGCTCCCCGGCTTGTATTGATTAACATCACCCCTTCTTTCATAAGGCCAATTGCCTGATTATTGATGATATATTTTGTCTGTTCATTTAAGGGGCAATGCAAAGAAATAATATCAGCTTGTTGTAATATTTCCATTAATGGTAAATATGCTACACCTGTTGCCTCTAAATCCTTGTTCGCAATTATATCAAAAGCCAATACTTTACAACCAAAGCCCTGCATAATTTTACAAAATACCTGGCCAATTTTTCCCGTACCAATTACGCCAATTATTTTTTCATGCAAATCAAAACCTGTTAACCTGTGTAACGAAAAATTTCCTTCTCTTACCCTGTTATAGGCTTTATGGGTTTTACGGTTGAGCGTCAAAATCAATGCTACAGCATGTTCTGCAACCGCATACGGAGAATAAGCCGGTACACGCATAACCGCAATACTATTAGCTTTTGCAGCGTCAATATCTACATTATTAAATCCTGCACACCGCAAGGCAATCAATTCAACACCATTGCTTTTTAAAGTTGTGATGACTGCACTTGTTATTCTATCGTTTACAAAAATGCAAATCGCTTTGCAACCTTTTACAAGATTAACGGTTTGCTCATTTAGTGGTGCGTCAAAATAAATAATTTCGTGAGTTGTATTATATCGGTCAAAAAATTCACGATCATACGTTTTAGCAGAGAAGAAGGCAATTTTCATATAGCAAAGTTAAAGTGGATTTTGGTAGATTTTTTGATTAAAAGAATCTCCACCTGGTTGATTGCAAAAATCCTGAGAGCAATAATCTATATAATCCTTTAAATCTATCAAATCTCCGTGAAAATCCACCAAAATCCACGTTATATTTGCAGCCAATTAAAATTATATGTTTAACAAAAGAATAAAGATAAAAACACTGCTGGCTGGGGATAAAACCAATTTTGAGGCAACAGTAATGGGGTGGGTACGCACTTTCAGAAACAAACAGTTTATTGCCCTTAATGACGGCAGTACCAATAATAATTTACAGGTTGTAGCAACCCTTGGCCTGTTTGATGAAAAGATTTTAAAACGTTTAACTACCGGTGCCTGCATAAAAGTAACCGGCCAAGTGGTTCCTTCTTTAGGAAAAGGGCAAAAAGTAGAATTAAAAGCAACTGCAATAGAAATACTGGGCGATAGCGATGCTGAAAAATTTCCTTTACAGCCTAAAAAGCATAGCCTTGAATTTTTAAGGGAGATTGCCCATCTCCGTTTTCGCACCAATACATTTGGCGCCATATTTCGTGTAAGGCATTCATTGGCTTTTGCAATCCATAAATTTTTTAATGAAAAAGGTTTTGTTTACCTGCATACACCTATCATCACAGCAAGTGATGCCGAAGGTGCAGGCGAAATGTTTAGGGTAACCACCTTGCCTTTGGATGGTACTGCCCCAAAAAATGAAGATGGCAGTATTAACTTTAACGACGATTTTTTTGGCCGCACCACCAACCTTACTGTAAGCGGACAACTAGAAGGGGAACTGGCAGCAATGGCTTTTAGTGATGTATACACTTTTGGCCCTACATTCCGTGCAGAGAACAGCAACACCACCAGGCACCTGGCAGAATTCTGGATGATTGAACCGGAAGTAGCTTTTAACGACCTTGAAGATAATATGAATCTTGCTGAAGAATTTATCAGGTATGTTATTCAATATACGATGGAACATAACAAAGAAGATCTTGAATTTTTAGCGCAACGTTTAACAGAAGAAGAAAACCAAAAACCACAGGCCGAAAGAAGTGAAATGGGGTTACTGGACAAATTAAATTTTGTTGTAGACAACGATTTTGAAAGGCTTACTTATACAGAAGCAATAGAAATTTTAAAAGAAAGCAATCACAATAAGAAAAAGAAATTTCAATATTTAATTGAAGGATGGGGCGTGGATCTGCAAAGTGAACACGAGCGTTACCTTGTAGAAAAGCATTTTAAAAAACCGGTTATTTTAACCAATTATCCAAAAGATATTAAATCCTTTTACATGCGTCTGAATGATGATGGCAAAACAGTAGCGGCGATGGATATTTTAGCACCGGGCATTGGAGAAATTGTCGGCGGTTCGCAAAGAGAAGAGCGCCTTGATAAATTAACTGCACGTATGGCAGAAATGCATATACCGGCAGAAGAGCTAAACTGGTATTTAGATACCAGGCGTTTTGGATCTTGTCCGCATGCAGGCTTTGGGCTTGGGTTTGAGCGTCTTGTTCAGTTTGTTACAGGCATGGGTAATATAAGAGATGTAATACCTTTTCCGAGATACCCAAAGAGTGCAGAATTTTAAGATTAAAACTTTTAAAAGAGAATATAATTTTACTATAAATAAAAACCGAAGCTTGTATGCTTTGGTTTTTTATTGTTGTAAACAATAAATATTTTGATATTTGTTCTCACTAATTTTACATAGTATGCTCACTTTAAATTTTATCCCCTTTCCCGAAATATCCACGCAGCGATTATTATTAAGAGCAATATCGCCGAATGATGCGAATGAAATTATTGCCATCCGTTCCAATAAAGAAACGATGAAATATATTGACCGCCCTTTAACGGTATCAACAGAAGATGCTCTGCAATTAATTAAAAAAATTACTGATGGCACAGTTGCCAACGAAGCAATTACCTGGGCCATTACTTTACAGAATAATACTTCATTATTAATTGGTACTATTGGTTTTTGGAAGGTTGATAAGGAACATCGCCGTGCAGAAATAGGTTATCTGCTGCATTCTGACCATCATCAAAAAGGAATAATGCAGGAAGCCATATCCGCAGTACTTGATTTTGGTTTTGCCACTATGCAGTTACATTCTGTAGAAGCAAATATAAATCCCTCCAATGAGGCATCTAAAAAATTACTTGAAAAAAATAAATTTATACAAGAGGCATATTTTAAAGAAAATTTCTTTTATAATGGAAAATTTCTTGATTCTGTTATTTACTCCCTCTTAACGCCGTTACAATAAAAGATTTTTCATCGTAAAAAGAATCCTTCAAAATCGAACATTCCATAACTACATTTGTATTTCATTTTTTAAAATATACTTTATGACTCCTGTAAATGCATATGCTGCGCAAAGCGCCACAACTCCTTTGACGCCTTTTAATTTTGAGAGAAGGGATGTTGGTACAAACGATGTACAAATTGAAATTTTATATTGCGGTGTTTGCCATTCTGATATTCACCAGGCACGTAATGAGTGGGGCGGTTCGATTTTCCCCATGGTTCCAGGTCATGAAATTGTGGGCCGTATAACCCGTATTGGCAGCGGGGTAAAAAATTTTACTGTTGGGCAATTAGCCGGGGTAGGTTGTTTTGTTGACTCCTGCAGAACCTGCCCAAGCTGTGTCGCCAATGAAGAGCAATATTGTGATAATGGTATGGTGGCTACTTATAATGGACGTGATAAAGAAGGCAACCCTACTTATGGAGGCTATTCTACACAAATAGTGGTGGATGAAAAATATACACTTCATGTTGCTGAAAGCCTGCCGATTGAAGGTGTAGCCCCTTTATTGTGTGCCGGTATTACAACTTATTCGCCTTTGCGGCATTGGAATATTGGTAAAGGGCACAAAGTAGCCATCGTAGGATTAGGTGGCCTTGGCCATATGGGCGTTAAATTTGCCGCTTCTTTTGGAGCAGATGTTACCGTATTGAGTACCTCCAAATCAAAAGAACAGGATGCTTTAAATTTAGGAGCCCATCATTTTGCAGTTACAAAAGATGCCGAAACAATGAAAAGCCTGCAGGGCAAATTCGATTTTATATTAAGTACTATTTCTGCCCCGCACGAATACAATGATTATTTAAATTTATTAACCCTCAATGGTACAATGGTAGTGGTAGGTGTACCACCACAACCTTCTATTGTAGGTGCTTTTAATTTGATTGGTAAACGCCGTTCTATTGCCGGTTCATTAATTGGTGGCATTAAAGAAACCCAGGAAATGCTGGATTACTGTGCTGAACATAATATAGTGAGTGATGTAGAAGTAATTAAAGTATCAGCAATAAATGAAGCATATGAAAGAATGTTAAAAGCAGATGTTCGCTACCGTTTTGTGATTGATATTGCCTCTTTAAAATAAAACTAATGTTTCGTCAATGGTCAATAGTGAATGGTCAATAAATTCACGATTGAGCATTCACTATTGATAAATCAAACCGCCGCTTTGCAATTGACATAACACTTATCATCATACAAACACAGGGTGGGCATGGTTTTGCTACCCTTTTTTTATTTCTTTACCAATTTGGTGCTGTTGTTTTGAAATATTTCAACAGAAACTCCTATTTTTGCTGCCCCGAAAGGGAATGGTGTATATCCCGACGTATCGGGAAATGGACTAAGGAAAATAATTGTAAACTAAGGTGTGATAGCTCAGTTGGTAGAGCAATGGACTGAAAATCCATGTGTCGCCGGTTCAACCCCGGCTCGCACCACAGAACCTCCAGTAAATTCTGGAGGTTTTTTATTGGAACAAAGATTATTGGGGTATAATATCATGCGGAGATTATCCTGCCTAATCTCCGCATAAATTGCGGATAATGAGAGTTTTTGGCTAAGGGTTATCTGAAACCACCAAAAGGCCATACTGTGTTTAGTAAATACTTTTGTTTTTTACAACCCAGCCGTTCTTCCACCATCAACAGGGATATTTACCCCATTTATATAGGCTGCTGCCGGTGTACAAAGAAATGCCGCCACGGCGCCAAATTCTTCCGGCCTTCCCAATCTTTTGGCAGGGATGGTATTGATTATATTTTTTTCAATATCCCCTGGTTGTACATTTTGTTGTGCGGCCTGTTTTGAAAACAGCCATTGCAGCCTGTCTGTACTGGTATAACCAGGTAATACATTATTTACAGTAATGCCCCCATGGCCAATTTCGTTAGCCAAAGTTTTTGCCCAGTTAGCCATTGCGGCTCTCACCGTATTTGAAATACCTAACCCGTTTATTGGCTGTTTTACAGATGTTGAAACTATATTGATGATGCGCCCATAACCTGCCTGCTGCATACCCCGTATTAAAACCTGCGTTAAAAGATGGCTGCTGATAACATGTGAAAGAAACGCTTTTTCCAGTTCTGCAGCATCGGTATCAATCATTGGCCCTGCGGGTGGGCCACCTGCATTATTAATCAGTATATGGATGGGACTATTTTTTTTTACCCAGTTCTCTACAATTATTTTAGCAGTTGCCGGCACAGATAGATCCATTACAAGATAAGAATGCTGTTGACCAGCAGCATTGCTCAACAGTTTTACTGCTTTGATTAATTTTTCTTCTGTGCGGCTTGCTAAAATAACGGTAGCACCCAGCAAGGCAAGCTCTTTGGCCGTAGCTAATCCCAAGCCTTGTGAACCACCACAAACGAGGGCCGTTTTATTTATTAAATTGATGTCCATTATTAAAATTTATAGTCTTCTCTTTCGGGATAAAAAACATCTACCAACTCACATTCTGTAATGGCCTTGCCACTGTGTAATGCATGAGGAGGAATAACAGCAATTATACCCGGTTGTAATATTTTTGTTTCTCCGTTAACAGTTAATTCAAAGCTGCCCTTCAATACCTGCGCTACCTGTTCGTGCAGGTGCGAATGTGCAGGCACTGTGGCCCCGGCTGCTACGGTCCAGTACATAAAACTCATGGTGCCGGTATGGATGCAGCGACCGGCAAATCCCGGAAATATTTCTTTTGTTGGCAGTTTCTCTAGCTCTATAAATGGCATATAGTTATTTTTTAAAACAAATGTAACAAAACCAACTTGTTTTTGCCGCTAAGGCGATGAGACGTTTTTATTTATGTTACATCGTAACATCTTAATGGCTCAACAGCCATTATTTTTTTGCCGTTAAGGCGTTGAGGCGTTTTTGTTTTTTTATACTGGAAATACATATTGCATAACTTCAGAATACAATCAATCTAAGAATTACAATTTGGATTTTTAAAAAAAAGTATTAGTTTTACATTGCTTTAATTACCCAACCGCGATTTTCACTATCTGTTGAACAATTCCCGATTCCAACTGTTGTTAATTCTAAGTAATCATTTTTAAATCTAATCATCTTTTGAAATGCTGTAATTTTTAGCACTATTCATGCTGATTAATTTCATAGCTTTAACTATTCATTATTAGATATATAGCTTCCCAATCCTATTTAAAGTACTGCAACTACCGCTAAAACCATTCAAAAAAATACTGGTTTAATTGTAGAAAACTTCCATCTCCTGTTTTAAAAACCCCTTAATTTAAATTAAACACCGTCCCTTTTTACAACAGATAAAATATACCAGTATGGAACATTATTACGCCTCTTACACAAAAAAAATAAATAATACTACCTATTATTTTGTAAAGAAATACAGAAGGTATACGGAATTAAAAGACAGCCCTGCCATTTTAGAAAGCTATGGTATGCATACTGATTTTAATAAGGCATGCAGGATTGCCGCTATACAGGACAATACAATAAAGCAAAGGCTTTTTAAAGAAGCATCCCCTGGTTTGTTTTACGGACAAAATATGTCAACTGCCCCTGAACTTTCAAAAAGCCTGCGGATAGAAAATATCAATAATAAAACTGCTTTGGTAACAAGGTTAACCGGCATTAAAAAAATCATTTCTGCAAAAATGCCTCAATGGCTTTTATTATCGCATTCCTAAAAATCAAAACTGTTTTTTTAACTGAACTGTAGTAACGTTGCAATACAAATACTTTTGCAATGAATGCTACCAATCAACCTTTATTAGAAGTGTGGCAACGTGGCCCTGTTGCTGATATACCTTCTTTATTACAGCCGGTTGTACATGCTTTACTTCAGGCAAGAGAAGAATTGGCTTTGCTGATGCAGGATTTTCCCGACAACCTGCTTTGGGAAAAACCGGCCGGTGTTGCATCTCCAGGTTTTCATTTACAACATTTATCTGGGGTATTAGACAGGGTGTTTACTTACGCCAGGGCAAAAGCACTTACAGCTGCCCAACTGGAGCAATTGCGGGCTGAAGATATATCTCCGCAAATTGATTTATCAGTAACCAAATTGATGAGGCGTTTTAGCCAACAGGTTGATATGGCTTTGGCCCAATTGAAAAATACCAACGAAAATACATTGACAGATTTTAGAGGTGTTGGGCGAAAATTACTTCCTTCTACAGTAATAGGATTGCTGGTACATGGGGCAGAACATACTATGCGTCATGTTGGGCAATTAATGGTGACAGTAAAAATAGTAAAG
>JAYTTI010000046.1:0-8039 GCA_043745405.1 Ferruginibacter sp.
GGCCGTGAATGAACCTGCTTTTTTAACTATATCATAATTATCCAACACTTTTGTTCCCTCCATACTAACATCAAATACACGTTTGCCAATGGCTGTAAAAAAGATTTCAGCAAAATGTAATACTACGGTGTACTGCCCATTGGCAACAGGGAAGGCGTAACCGAAAATGCCATTATCGGTAGTTGTGCCCCTCTCGGTTTGGTAAATAGCGGGGTCGGTCGGGGCTGAAACAATACTCGTGGTTGACCAACTAAAGCTCTGGTTAGGCGTAAAATAAGCATCCGCATTAAAAGTGCCTATGGAATTAGTGACTTGCGGGCCCCCCGCATTGATCCGGTAAACCGGCGTGAGAGCCTGGTTGGTTAATGTAATGTTAGCCGTGGTGCCCGGGCCTGAATGCGTTATTACCAAAGTAGCTTCATGTGCTCCCGATGAACGTGGCTTGAATGTTACACTTATTACAATGCTTTTACCCACTGACAGGATAAACGGCGTTGGGAAAGCCACATTTGCTTTGTAAGAAGTATCACCATTAACAACGATGGAGGATACCAGGATATCTTGTGTTCCCCCGGTATTTGTTATCGTTATACTCTTTATACTGTCTGTATTTATAGGTGTAGATTCAAAACTCACCCTGCTGGGTGCTGTTAACCGGCTTTGCACAATCTGGCTGCCTTGAGGGGTGCCTGGTGTAAAGAAATTAAATAGCTCCTGGGAGTTTAAAAGAACGCTGCCACCACGGGTACCTGCACCTGCTGCCACATAAATGCCCCTGTTGTTTACAATTGCCTGTGTGCCATGCCGTGCTTGCTGTAAATCAGCAAGCCGCCGCCAGGTATTGGTTGTAACATCTAATGCTTCTGTTTCTTTATTCGCGTTAAGTTGTGCTGTTTCACCTCCAATAATAATTACCTCGTTATCAAGGGAAGCTGTAGCCGCCCCGGCTCTTGGTGTGGGAAGATTACTGGTGCTGGGTAAGGTAGACCATTGACCCGTAGTAAAATTAAATACGTCTACTTCGGGAACTGTTAAAGAAAATACATCTCCTGTAATTCCAGACGACCGTCTGCCCCCAATAACATACAATTTATCATTAATAACCGCTACGTGAAAATGATCCCGTGTTCTTGGTGCATCAGGTAATACTTTCCAGGTATTGGTGACAGGATCATATTCATCAAACCAATTTACCCATCCACTCCAGTGGCCATCTATAATACCTCCCACCAGGTAAATTTTATTATTATAAACGGCCGCACCCGGCGATCCACGCCGGCGTTCGGGGGGTATGGTAGACCCCGTTAGCCACTGATTGCTTACGGGGTTAAACATATATACTGAAGATACAGGTGTTTCGTGGGGAGAAGGACCTGTAAAGGCGCCCGCTGCATAAATAAGACCGTTGAGAGTAAGTGCCTGGAAGTGGTGGAGTTCCAACGGCGGCCGGGCCATATCCGTCCAGGACTTATTAATGGGGTCGTATGCCTGTACAGGCTTAATGCTCCTGCCGCCTAAAAGGTAAAACTTATCTCCTGCCTGTACATAGGAGTTTTCTTCCCGGGCTGTGTCCATTCCAGCCGCAGGAACGATGGTCTGCCATGAACCCGTGGCCGTTACAGGATCATTAGTTACATGAATATAATCCCATGTTGCTGTAAAAGGCGTTGCTCCACGGGACGTAGAAATGATCCCGACCGCATAAACTGCCCCCCCCGTCAACTGGTTCAGCAGAGCACCACTTACCTGTATAGGAGTGCCCAGGCTCACGATTACACCACCATCGGACGCATATTTAGGCTGTACAAGTCCTGAATTGGGATCCACCGAAAGAAATAGATCGAGAGAGGTACCTGGCATACCACCTGTCAAATTAAATTGGTAAGTAGTGGGAGTGCCAGCATTTTCATACACCACTTCTATACCCCCTAAACCACCATTGGCATTGATGTCAATCTTTAAATAATTGTCCTGGTCGCCCGTACCAATATATACCCCCTGCGATTGATTATTTTTAGGAGCATTGTTAAAGAAGGGGGCCAGCATTCTTGCCTGGATGGTAAATGGTCCGAACTGGGGTGCGGATTTTATACCAAACTGAAAAGCATTTTCCTGGTTGTTCAGGCTTCCCAATGCGTCCCCCTGCGAAACAGATACCACAGTTAAAGCACCTACAGCACCTCCTGCTATTAAATTATTTGTGTTATACAATTGCAGATAATCACTTGTTTTATTTGTCATAAGACCTGTAAAACCCAATCCAAAAAAACCAGTGCCCGGGTTATTGTTCAACAGCTCATAATTAACTGGGAGATTGGTACCAAGACCATTTTGATTGTCTATAACATAGGTATCGAGTTTATCAGGTATTCCATCATTGTCATCATCGGTATCTTTTAAATCGGATACAAAGTCATGATCAAAATCGGGAGGCACGCTCGCTGCAGAACAAGGATCGGTACCATTATCTACCTCATCAGCATTGGTATATTTGTCGTGATCGTCGTCAGCGCTGTTATAAGCACCGGTACAAACCACAAAATCCTGCGGCTCAAATATTGTGATAGCAGCAGAACCATAACCGGCAACCCATACCGTTCCGGGAAAAATATCGTTGTCCCCCTGGGAGGTAATATCAAGGGGCTGTGATCCAAAGCCGGAAGCAAATGGAATGTCCTGGTTTAATTTATTAGTAGAAGATTTGGAATTGGTTGAACTGGTGCCATCGGCAGACAAACCAATTTTCACAATATCACCCTCGTAGGAACATGCAAGCAAAGAGCCCTTCAAGGCGCTATTAAAATTAGAAGCAGTATATTCTGTTACTCCATTGGTAGAGGAATTAAAAGTGAGTAGCGCCTGGTCCTCTACACCCGGCATCTGAAAATCGCCTTCAATAGGGTTAGCATTCGGAACCGGCGGCCAGTCAACTGGTAAAGGACTTGGCCCAGACGTGTTGTTGCGCCAGACCCTAAAAGTGCCTTCATTTGTATATAGACCGGCACCTGCCGGATTGGCACGAATAGGATTGGGATGACCTCCATAAAAGCTGCCACGTACATAAGTATCTACATTGCCGATATAATGCAGGTTATCCAGGTTATTCACAGCTGCTTCAGTCAGGCTTGCGGTGGTAGATCCGGGTTCCCCTGATACATATTCATTTGTTACATTTGCAGTTCCCTCGTTGTTTGGATAGCCGCCCCAGCCAGGATTTGCGCCATTATCAATGGTGTACATCCTTCTTGCTTTTGTAATTACAAGGTCATAAGGATTTCGAAAGCCTGATGCATAGACCTGTACAGGCCCGCCGGTTACAATTTTTGCCTGGTTCAAACCATTATTTCCACCAAAAGGGTCATTTACATCAGTACCATCAGGATTATTATTGCGGGTGGGATCGTCAACGGTAGGCAGATCATATTTATACGCTGTATTTCCGCTGCCCTTGGTTGGCAAAGCATTAATAGCGCTTAAATCTATAGATAAGATGGCTGCAGAAAGGGCAAACTCGGTAAGATATGAAAAGTTAGTAGAAGGAGACCCTGCATTGGTATTACCTCCCTGAGCCATGTACAGTCTATTATTTTGCGTATCCAGCTGCAGGCCATTGCAGGAGTGATTCTCTTCAGAACGTGGAAGACCCCGTACAAGATCAATTTTTGACCAGGTACCTCCATTATTGGTAAGAATAGAGACAATTCCTGAGTTCGTATCCAGATTTGTGTCGACGCTGGAACTGCCTCCTCCAATACGGCTATCACTGGAAGAAACATAAATAATAGGATTGGCGGCAGTACCCGCTACTAAAATACCAGTTACCTGCCTCTTTGTTACCGTAGTATTCAGTGTTCCGTTATCATTGTGATTAGGGATAAGATTGATTAAATTAATCGTTTCAGTGGCAGTTACAGAATACTTGTTTATACTATCTCTTCTAACAGTAAAAATCATAATGATGCCATTTTGTTGCGCAACATACAGTCGCCCATCGGGTCCAAATTGTATAGATGTAGGATTGAGAATGGAGGCTCCTGCTAAATTGCTTGGCGCAAAATTATATTGGGCACTGGCTGTATTTACGGCTGTCAACAATGCAAGATTGAACAACAGCATAAAAACAAACAGGTAACCGGTTCTGGAGTTGTAGGGTGTGCAGGTCATTTCTAAATAATTTTTTTTAAAAAAATATCTTATTCATGGTTATAAGGTAAAAGCTGTTTATCATTTACATGGTTCAACAGGGCATCCACTTCCCCTCCCTCTTAGGAGCATACAAAAAGCAATCATTAATTGAAGCAACATTAGGTACAGCGCTTAAAAAAAACAATAAAAAATTAAACAAATATTTGGTGCCTCACACACGTGAAGTCTTAATCGAGGATATTGGAAATGTCAGCAGTTAGTTTACAGGCATGGACATAAGATATACGAGAAGTTAGTTTTGGTATTTGAAAGGAGATTAGGAGGTGTAAAATAAACTAAATTAATTAAATACGTCAAATAAATGTTTCTTCCGCTCCAATTTTCCAGGTAGTTTTTTATTTGAAAAGTTCACTAATATCAACCCTGCAAATTCCTGATCTTAGAATTGTTCCATTGGAAATCGATAGTAGTGTTTTCCAGTTTGATCTCACATTGATGATGACAAAGTCAGTAGGACATTACAACTGTACAGTGGAATATAATTCTGATCTGTTTACTCCAGAGACTATTTCCAGGATGTTGGGCTCTGTTGATGATGGTAGCTTTGTAACGGATTACTTCCTCATTCATTTTCTTTGTATCATTGATATTCTCTACTTGGTTTTGGCATGATTTATTCAATACCTTTAATAAATTTATGTATGAATAATTTATTTAAAACGCTGATAGCTGGATACGGTGCCAAGAAGCTGGGTGGAGGCTGTTTTAGTACAGTACTGATTTTTATTCTTATCTATTGGGCATTGGGTACTTGTAACAGAAATACACAACCAGCACCCAGACATGCGGAAATTAATACACACTCAATTCAAGCTCATGAAATTGTGAAAACCAGATAATATTCAGTTATGTTGATACCCTAATAAATATTTGAAAGCTAGATAGTATTTTTGAAATAACCTTTTACCGGAGGGAGTTTTAAAAACAGTTTGGCCTCGAACAAATACAGTGATTGCAATAGCAATTAGAATGAAGATAAAACTTTTTATAAACTGCATTTGATAGAGTTAATATTTTAATATGCGAATTTTAAATGCATTCACTTAATTATCTTTCCTGGTTTAAGATTTATTAACACATCATTTTCCACCGTTATCAAACCAATTGCCCGGGAATGCGCAATGGCTTCCCCACTAAGCTTAAACTGCAATACTGCAATATTACGGGCTTCAATTTTTTGGAGCACGGCTGCGGTGGCTGCTTCGTTGGCAGTGGCCACATTGCGGATATAAACAGCAGCAATGCGGTCGCCGTATTTTTGTGTGAGTGTTTCATAAATAAAGGGATCGCTTTGGGAGTTATCGCCAAACAATACAAAGCGCTGATGGGGAAAATGCACAAACAAACGTACGATTCTCAACAGTTTTCCTTCATGTTTCGTTTTGCCTGTTTTAAATAACTGGTACCATGTTTTAATCTGGCTTAACAGGAAAGAGCCGTGCGGTAATTTGTTGATGGTGAAAACTGCGACGAGATAATCATACAGGTTCCATTCGCTGCTGGAAACATAAAAGAAAGGATTTGGTTCTTCAGTTACGGTATTCGACAGTGCCAGCAACTGGTAATGTTTTGCCACATCTTCGAACACCCTTCGTTGTGCAGGTGATTTAAACAACAGTTCTTTCATGCGCTTAAGACTGGTAGCCGAATGCGATATCATCACCGTATCATCAATATCAGAAATAAATGCGTATTGCGTAAGATGGGGCACCACAATTTCGCCCTGCGTTTCAGCGGCTATGCCTGCGTCTGTCAATGATACGGGCAGGTTGTGAATGCCGGCTGGCGTGTTTTCAGCTGCCTGCCATTCCAATACAAAAAAACCATCATCCTCTGATACCGCTTCAATGGTTTGTCCCTGCCAGGTTGTTTTAACTATCTGTTTGCCCACCGGCTTTACAATAAAAAGATTTAGAAGATTAAAGAGATTACTCAAGGGGCCACGGCTAGTTACATGTACTGCTTTTAAAGGTTTTTCTAAAACATGTCCGAACAGTACCATGTCATTAGTATGTCCATACCCTTGGTATAACTTTAGCAATAGTTTTTTCGCCATAAATGAACCTAATTTTAAAAAACAATAACGTATGTTAGCCAGCAATGATGTGCCAAATTTACTTTTTATTATTAACCCGGTTTCCGGAAAAAACAATACAGACTGGAATGGAATGATTGCTGATCATTTCAAGGATAAACCAGTAAATGCCATGATGCACTTTTTGCCCGAAAGCTGTGACTTGCTGGAGCTTAAGAAAAAGATTGACCAGGTGCAACCAGACAAGGTGATAGCAGTGGGCGGTGATGGCACTGTGAAACTGGTAGCAGAAGCACTCCTTGACAGGGATATTCCACTGGGCATTTTCCCTGCAGGGTCTGCCAATGGCATGGCGAAAGAACTGGATATACCTGCTGATGCTGCAAAGGCTTTTGAAATTATTGAGCATGGAACGTCCAAAAAAATTCACCTGCTAAAAGTGAACGATGAAATTTGCATTCACCTAAGTGATATCGGCTTCAACGCATTTGTGGTGAAGAAGTTTGAAGAAGAAAACACGCGTGGCATGTGGGGCTATTTTAAATCGGCCTGGAAGGTACTATGGCAACATCGCCGGATGGATGTGCAGATAAAATGTGATGAGGGTTATATCAAACGGGATGCAGCCATGGTGGTAGTTGCTAACGGCACTAAATATGGCAACGGTGTAGTGATCAACCCAATGGGCAGCTTGTATGATCATTTTTTTGAAGTGGTCATAATCCGTAAAATATCATTCACCGAAATATTCAAGATGCGCTTTTTCAGTGGCCGGCTGAATGATAAAAAAACCGAACTGTTACAAACTTCCCAGCTTATACTTACCTCCAAACGCAACCTGCATTTTCAAGTGGATGGCGAATACCTGGGAAAGATCAGGAAGCTGGTGGCAGAGATCATTCCCGATGCGATCAGTGTATTGGTGCCTGCCGTTTAACCAATTTAAGTAAAAGGATGTAATGGTTTATAAAAACTAAAAATAGCAGCCTTGTAAAAACCTCTGAATATTTGTGAAGAAAAATTACAACTATACTTTTTTAAATTATGAGTTGTCCAACCATGAACAATATTGTGCATTCATGCACATTGTGAGTTTGAAGTTTTCTTTTATTCAGGATAATCTCAGAATTCATCACTCTGCTTTTTTCCGCATAACCTTTTGTCCAGGTAATACAAGCTATAGGTAATGCGAGCAGGAAAAGATGTGCAACTTGTTCTGATAATTCCATTATATTAAAAATTATAGTTTGAAATTACAGTTTCTTCAAGCCATTTTAGCAACAAAACAGGGTTTGTAGGAAACGACCTCAATGCGAAGGAAAGAAATCAAAAGGAAATTTCCCCCTCAAAAATTAGTACTGGCAACTGCTCTAATTATGGTAAAACTATTCTTATAAGGCAAAAGCACCTAACCCCCAGTAACCATAAAAAAAATTCACAAAGCCCTCACACAACAAAAAATAAAACCCTTAAGCAAATTAAATTTATAGTACGCAAAACGCTAGCAAAAAAATTGAAACCTGCGATATTTTAAAATAGGGTATTATTTTCCGCAATTATGTTTAAAATTATGAGTAGCTAATTCCCCAATTTAAGGAAATTTTTTTATAAAGTTTGGCAAACGGATTGTTATGGATAGTTCGTTAGCTCTTAAATATTTTGGCAGAATATTTTATATATAATTACCAAAATGAATAACTAAACTACATTATCTTTTAAAATTTAAAACTTTTCAACATGGCAAACATTTTATGGACTGTTGCAGTTATCTGCGTTATTATTTGGGCCGTCTCTTTTT
>JAYTTI010000047.1:0-29246 GCA_043745405.1 Ferruginibacter sp.
CACAGCCGCCGCAGTTCTAGCCAAAAAGAACCAACAGACATTAATGCTTTGTGTGATGAATATTTAAGATTGGCTTACCATGGATTGAGGGCAAAAGACAATTCCTTCAACGCAATAATGAAAACGAATTTTGATGAAACTATCGGCACCATCAACATCATTCCACAGGATATTGGAAGGGTGATGTTGAACTTAATTAATAATGCTATTTATGCAGCCTCCCTGCCTTCCGAAGGAGGGTTCTCAGACTCCAGTAATACTCAGACTCCTACTGTTTGGGTAAGTACAAAGAAAGAGGGCAATAAAGTTTTCATTTCTGTAAAAGATAACGGACCGGGTATTCCCCAAAAATTTCTGGACAAAATATTTCAACCCTTCTTTACCACCAAACCAACAGGACAAGGAACAGGGCTGGGATTAAGCCTAAGCTATGATATCATTAAAGCACATAGTGGTGAAATAAAAGTGGAAACCAAGGAGGGTGAGGGAACGGCGTTTATTATTCAGTTGCCTATTGTCTGAATCACAGATTAAAAAGATTAAATGATTACACAGATTAAACGGCTTAATAAAATCAGGGAAATCTCTAAATCCAATAAATCCGTGATTCAGATGAGCTACGATATTGTGAAAGCACATGGCGGGGAAATAAAAGTAGAAACAAAGGAGCATGAGGGAACAACATTTATTATTCAGTTACTTATTAAAAACAATGGTCAATGAAAAGATTAATATTTACCCTAATACTTACTTTCTCGTTCTTCTCTTGGAGACTGAGTAATTATTGTGTTGCACAAAGCACCCAAATTGATAGTTTAAAAGGATTGATTAATACGCAAAAAGATGATACACTAAAAGTTCTGAATCTAATCGCATTAAGTTCAGCATATCTTAATTCCGATATTAATAAAGTTTTCCGCTATGCCAATGAAGCTAAAATAGTTTCCGAAAAAATCAATTTTAAAAAAGGAATAGGCTTAGCTACGAAAAGTGTAGGTGTTGCATATAGCAAACAAGGGAATTTTTCAGAGGCTATTCTTCAGTTTCAAAATTCACTGGAAATCTTTAAATCAATTCAGTTTAAGACAGGTGTTGCAAATATGTATAGTAATATAGGTGCAATGTATTTGAATATGGGCGATGATTCAAAAGCAATTGACTTTCATCTTAAATCACTTCGTATTTCCGAAGAAATTAATGACCAACTTCGCATTGGCACCTCTTATAACAACATTGGAAGCGTATATACCAACAAAGAAGCCACTGTTGATAAAGGACTAGAATACTTCTTTCTGGCTTTACCTATTTTTAGAAAAATAAATTACCTGGATGGAGTGGCGATAGTCTCTTTGAACATTGGAGAAATTTATCAGAAGGAAAAAATGTATGATTCTGCTATATACTATTTTCAAAATTCATATAAAATATATGAAGGCACTTCAAACGCAGCTTTTTCTTTGACACATTTGGGCGAGATTTATGCCCAGAAAGGAAATTTTGAAAAAGCTTATCAATATCATTATGCGTCAATAGAAATAGCTAAACGTCTTGATACAAAAAAGGAATTAACTGAAAGTATTTTAGGGTTGGCTCAGACACAATTAAAACAAGAAAAAATTGAAGAAGCAATTCAAAACTTTAATAAGGCTCTTCAAATTGCGGAGGAGATTAACTCTATGAATGACATAAAAACGGCTTATGAAGCACTGGCTAAATCGTATGCTATGCAGGGAGATTTTAAAAAAGCTTATTCCAGTTCAGTTTTGTTTATCGGCATTAAGGATTCTCTTTATAATAATAATAACGATAAGAAGATACAGCAATTGCAATTCAATTTTGATATTGAGAAAACAGAAGCTAAGGTTGACTTACTAACCAAAGACAAGAAATTAAAAGAAGCAACTATTCAAAGACAAAAGGTAATTAGTTATTCATCTATCACAGGCTTGTTTGTCTTCCTGATATTTGCATTTATTCTTTATCGGAATAGTAAACAAAAACAAAAAGCAAATGTGTTATTAAAACAACAAAAACAAAAAGTAGAAAGGGCTTTATCAGAATTGAAAGCTACCCAATCACAACTCATCCAATCCGAAAAAATGGCCAGCCTCGGAGAACTCACCGCAGGCATTGCCCACGAGATTCAAAACCCGTTAAACTTTGTAAATAATTTTAGTGAAGTAAATACTGATTTGATTGCTGAGATGAATACAGAAATTGAAAAAGGAAATTATGACGAAGTAAAAGCGATAGCAAAAGATGTTTCAGAAAATCAGGAAAAAATAAACCACCATGGTAAACGTGCCGATGCCATTGTAAAAGGTATGTTGCAACATAGCCAGAGCAGCAGTGGTTTAAAAGAACCAGCTGACATAAATAAGCTTGCTGATGAATATTTACGTCTCTCCTACCATGGTTTACGTAGCAAAGACAAAAACTTTAATGCAACAATGAAAACAGATTTTGATGAAAGCATTGGAAAAATAAATATCGTTCCGCAGGATATTGGAAGAGTATTATTGAATTTATACAATAATGCTTTTTATGCTATTGCAGAAAAAAAGAAACAACAGCCTGGAGGATACGAACCAACTGTATTATTAAGCACGAAGAAAGATGGTGATAAAATTTTTGTCAGCATTAAAGACAACGGCAATGGCATACCGCAAAAAATAGTTGATAAAATATTTCAACCATTCTTTACAACCAAGCCCACGGGGCAAGGAACGGGCCTTGGTTTAAGTTTGAGTTATGATATTGTTAAGGCGCATGGTGGTGAAATTAAAGTGGAGACGAAGGAAGGAGAAGGAACAACATTTATCATTCAATTACCTGAAATTAAAATAACTAGGTATGAAATTGTCGATTAAAAGTTTAATAACAGGTTTTTTCTTGCTACAATTTACCTGTGTTCTTTCGCAGGATATTCATTTCGCTAAAGTACTGGATGGTTCGCTTGCGGGCTTAAGATACATCAGAAATATTATCCAGGATAAGCAAGGATATATTTGGATTTCAACTTCAGGGGGATTATATCGCTATGATGGTTCTGCTTTCAAACCTTTTATAAATAAAGCAGGTAATAAAGATGCATCATTAAAGAATGGCCCATGCCTTACCATTGATAAGACAGGAATTATTTGGATAGGAACATCGGGTGCTGGAATTGAAAAATTTGATCCCGAAACAAATTCGTTTATGTCGTTTCAACATAATACACACGATGCTTCCACCCTGATCAATGATACTATTATAAGTATTATGGCAGATCACCTAAATAATATTTGGGTTGGAACTATCAACGGATTGGACAAATTAGATGGAACAAACGGAAAATTTATTCATTATGCAATGAATAAAAAACCTACTTCGAATATTACTACTAACTGTATATATACAATATATGAAGATAAACAAGGTATTATATGGGCAGGTTATGGCAATTTCATGACTAACCTTAAAAAGCAAAAATCTATTGGTGGCTTAAGTCGTCTCGACAGTGTAACAGGACAATTTACCAACTACTTTAATAGCGATGAAAATAATAAGTTTATAGATGATATAGTGCTAGCAATATTTGAAGACAGCAAAGGAAATTTATGGATGAGCATGAAAAAAAACGAACTGCAGATGCTGGATAAGAAAACGGGTAAATTTATTCGCTTTCCATACGATTCCACTACTCCCGAAAAGGCAGATACATCATTTTTGGATATATCCAGTTTTATTACTGAAGATAAAGCAGGTGGCATATGGACAGGAACTTATATACATGGTATCAACCGCTATGATCTTTTTTTAAATAAAAAAATGCATTACGGAAGTATTGCAACCGGGTATAATCAATACAATCTTATAGAAGATACTGTTTCCGGTTTTAAAGATGTTGATGCCATTTCATACACATTTTCAAAAGACGGAACACTTTGGGTAGGCACAAATGAAGGCAACTTATACAAAGCAGTTTTACCTCATATTCATATTCCGTATGTTGATATACAATCAGGTGCCAATTCTTTTTATGAACAAAATGACAGTATACTGTGGATTGGTACTTCAATAAAAGGTCTTGATAAAAGAAATATAAAGACTGGAAAAAACACCTGGTTTACAAATAAAGAAGGTAATCCTAATCTCCCTCCTGATCATGATATAGTGGCTCTGCGGGCAGACGTTGATTCAAACCTATGGATAGGCACTTATGGAGGACTTTATAAACTCAATCTTACAACAAATATCTTTTCAAAGTATTTAAACGATGTTACAAACAACAATAGTACATCAGGTGATACCATTCAATGCTTATTTACAGATAAACAAAATGTATGGGCAGGTATCTATGGTTACGGGCTTGATAAAATAAATATTAAAAGCGGAATTTTTACGCATTATTATCACAGTAAAAACGACAGCAACAGCATTATCACTAATTCAATTAACTGCATAACGGAAGACAAAAACAACGATGTATGGCTGGGTACTGTATTAGGTTTAGACAGGCTAAATCAAAAGACGAATAAATTTACACATTATTTAAATCAATCTGAAGTATTAAGCATTTGTATTGATAGCGGATATAAGGTCTGGGTAGGTACGACAAAAGGATTTTATTATTTTGATGTTAGTAAAAATAAATTTACAGAATACGTTAATTACAATTCTCCTGTAAAGATTGCAAATGTTTTACACATACTTGAAGATAACCAGCACAATCTTTGGCTGACCACCAGCAACGCAATTCTGAAAATAGACGTGCAAGAAAATGCCATAAATGTATTTGATAAAAAGTATGGAGTTCACTTTAATAATTATTATGATTGTGATAACTATAAACTTAAAAATGGTCAGCTTCTTATCGGGGATCAAAGTGGTTACTATTTGATTGCACCTACTTCACTTCAAATAAATAGTTCAATTTTTTTAAATTTTACAAGTTTCAAAATCAAAGATGAAGAGATAGAACTAGGGCAAGGTTCAGTTCTTACTAAAGTTATAGAACAGACAAAAGAAATAATGCTGAACTATAACCAAAACACTTTTTCGTTTGAGTTTAATGCAACAGATTATTCCAGTACCGGTGAAACAAAATATGTTTATACATTTGAAAATTATGACAACAGCTGGCGTGATATCGGCGCAGAACATAAGGCCTATTTTTTTAATGTTTCCCCAGGTAAATATATATTTCGTGTAAAAGCTATTAGCCCTGATGGAGTATGGGCTGAAAAAAGCATTTCTGTCTTCATTTCTCCGCCATGGTGGAAAACCTGGTGGGCATATACTATTTTTACACTGTTACTTTTTGGAGTGGTATGGTCATTTATTTACTACCGTTCTCTCAAATTATTAAATGCAAACCGTTTACTCGAAGAAAAAGTCAATAACCGTACTGAACAGTTAAATAAGTCGTTGGAAAATTTAAAAGCTTCACAAACCCAATTAATCCAATCCGAAAAAATGGCCAGCCTTGGGGAACTCACTGCAGGTATTGCACATGAAATACAAAATCCGTTGAACTTTGTAAATAATTTTTCAGAAGTAAATACAGAGTTAATTGAAGAAATGAAAACAGAGTTGAGAGCAGGTAACAATGAAGAAGCAATTGCAATTGCGGATGACATAAAAGAAAATGAAGAAAAAATTAAGCACCACGGCAAACGTGCCGATGCCATTGTAAAAGGGATGTTGCAACATAGCCAGAGCAGCAGTGGTTTAAAAGAACCAACTGACATAAACAAGCTTGCTGATGAATATTTGCGCCTCTCCTACCATGGTTTACGCAGCAAAGACAAAAACTTTAATGCAACAATGAAAACCGAATTTGATCAAACAATTGGAAAAATAAATATCGTTCCGCAGGATATTGGAAGAGTATTACTAAATTTATACAACAATGCTTTTTATGCAGTCGCAGAAAAAAAGAAACAACAGCCTGAAGGATACGAACCAACTGTATCAGTAAGCACGAAGAAAGATGATGATAAAATTTTTGTCAGCGTAAAAGACAATGGCAAAGGCATACCTCAAAAAATAGTTGATAAAATATTTCAACCATTCTTCACCACTAAACCCACCGGCCAAGGAACTGGCCTTGGTTTGAGTTTGAGTTATGATATTATTAAAGCACATGGTGGTGAAATAAAAGTTGAAAGTAAAGAAGGTGAGGGAACGGAGTTTATTTTTTTATTGCCGTTAAATCAATCGAACAAACAAATCTGATATGCAAATGAAATACCTCGCTATTTTAATATGCTTTACTATTGTTACTTCAAATTCGTTAGCACAGTACCGTGTATTTGATAGTGTAAGACAAGCGTTGACTAAAACTACTGATGATAGCGTACGACTTAGGCTACTGATACAGGCAGGGGAATTTTATGCATTCATTAATACAGATAGTTCCGCGATGTACACAAAAAAAGCAATTGCATTAGCAATGAATAAAAAGAGCGCATTATGGGAAGCTTATACAAATCTTCCTGTTGCCTTAGTTTTTTTTGTTACTGGTGATATTGCCTCAGCTTTGGAGGCTACATTTAAGAACATTAATAATTATGCTACATACCAGGATGCGCAACTCTATACATACTCTACCACTTTCGTCGGTATTCTTTATATGAACAATGGTAATTACACTGAAGCCATGAGTTATGCTAATAAATCGTTACAGCTCTGCGACACTGTACGCCCCCGTAATAACCTTAACAACGTTCATATTATCTCCACAGTACAATCTTTAATGATTGAAGATTACATGGTGTTAGCTATGGCATATCTTCATTTTAATAAGCTAGACTCCGCATTACTCTATGGAAAGAAGGCGTATGATATGGATATAAACTATCATCTAAATAATAATTATCCCTTGTATCGGCTCGCACTTGTTTATGCCAGGATTGGTTATACACATATAGCTTTGTCGCTCTTTAAAAGAGCGATTTCTTTAGCTTATAAGCAAAACCTTTTAAAAGATATTATAGACAGTTACAACGGAATGTCGGAAGTATTCAAAACTATCGGGCAGACAGATTCTGCTATTTATTATGCTTATAAGGTTATGGAATTATCTAAGGTGAGCAACTATAAAAGAGGAGCTTTGGATGCAAGTCAAATGATTGCTAATATGTATGAAAAGCAGGGAAATACTGATAGTGCTTTTCATTACTATAAATTTATGATGGCTGCAAAGGATACTTTATTTAATCAGGAAAAGGTGCAACAGGTTCAGGGTATTGCATTTAAAGAGGAACTCAGGGAACAAGAAAACCGGCGTAAAATTTTAGAGCAACAGACTGAGTATCGAAATAAGATAAAAATTAATACAATACTAGGCTCCACGTTCACCTTTTTATTTATTATACTCGTTCTTTGGCGAAACAACAGGCAGAAGAGAAAAGCTAATGCTCTACTTGAAAATAAAAATGTACAAATTGAAATTACACTAAAAGAACTAAATTCCACCCAAGCCCAGCTCATCCAACAAGAAAAGATGGCTTCCCTTGGCGAACTCACAGCAGGCATTGCCCATGAAATACAAAACCCATTAAACTTTGTGAATAATTTTAGTGAAGTAAATACAGAACTGATTGAAGAATTGAAAGATGAAGTTGATAAAGGAAATCTTGAAGAAGTTAAGGCGATTGCGAAAGATATTAAAGACAATGAACAAAAAATAAACCATCATGGTAAACGTGCCGATGCCATTGTCAAAGGTATGTTGCAACATAGCCAGAGCAGCAGTGGTTTAAAAGAACCATCTGACATAAACAAGCTTGGTGATGAATATTTGCGTCTCTCCTACCATGGTTTACGCAACAAAGACAAAAACTTTAATGCAACAATGAAAACCGAATTTGATCAAACAATTGGAAAAATAAATATCGTTCCGCAGGATATTGGAAGAGTATTATTGAATTTATACAACAATGCTTTTTATGCTATCGCAGAAAAAAAGAAACAACAGCCTGAAGGATACGAACCAACTGTATCAGTAAGCACGAAGAAAGATGGTGATAAAATTTTTGTCAGCGTAAAAGACAACGGCAAAGGCATACCGCAAAAAATAGTTGATAAAATATTTCAACCATTCTTTACAACTAAGCCCACCGGGCAGGGAACTGGTTTAGGATTATCATTAGCGTATGATATTATAAAAGCACATGGAGGTGAAATTAAAGTGGAGACGAAGGAAGGAGAAGGAAGTGAGTTTATTATTCAACTACCTGTTTAAATCAATTACCGGTATTTCAAAAAACTGTTGTACTTTATAGTGAAGATTTTTTAATTCCCCAAGATGTTGTTATGAAAAAATTTTGCACGATCTTACTATTTCACCTGGCCGCTGCAAACCTAACAATAAAGGCTCAGTCTGCCATTGACAGTGTTCAGTTTTTTATCGGCAATAACCCTATCAATGTAAACCTTACAACAGATGTCGGTAATTTGATGAATGGAAAATTAAAAGATGGTTACCAGAAAGCAACTTTTTCTTGCAAACTACCAGACAGTTCTGTTCTCACTAAAGAGATTCGCCTTAAACTAAGGGGACATGTACGGCGTAATATTTGTTATATGCCGCCAATATGGTTACTCTTTCATAACCCCGGTTCTCCTGGACACTATTCGCTCAATAGTTTAAAATTAGTAAGCTCCTGTAAAGACAATACTAATTACGAGCAGTATTTATTGAAGGAATACCTGGTATACAAAATATACAATTTGCTTACAGAGAAGAGTTTTAATGTTCGGCTTCTTAGCCTTACGTGTATTGACAGCAAGGGAAACAAAAAATCTTTCACAAGGTATGCATTCCTTTTGGAAGATATTGATGCATTGGCAAAGAGAAATGCCTGCAAAGAATTAAACAATAAAGAAGTTGGCACAGAAAGCACCGATAGAATACAAATGACGATGGTGGCAATATTTCAATACATGATCGGCAATACTGACTGGTCGGTACCCAAAAAACACAATATTAAACTGCTTGTTGATAAGGAAGACGGTACTGCAAAGCCTTATGTTATTCCTTATGATTTTGATTACTCAGGCCTGGTAAATGCCGATTATGCAATACCCGAACCCCAGCTTAATTTAGAAAATGTTACTCAAAGACTCTACCGCGGATTTCCGAGAACGATGGATGAACTACAGGCAGTATTGAAAATATACACCCAGCAAAAGGAAAATATTTATGCAATGATAAAAAATTTTGCTCCACTGGATAAACAGAATAAAAAAGAAATGATGTACTACCTCGATAATTTTTACGATATAATAAACAACCCGAAAAAAGTACAATATACATTTATAGATGATGCCCGCCTTCAATAAAATAAAAGAAATTAAACAAACAACGGTATTTTTAATTTCAATATGTAAAATTAGTTTATGAGAAATGATTGCTTTTATCTTGCATCTTCAAGACTACTTCTTTTTTCTTATCTCTTTTCTTTTGTGATGTTGTATTTTCTCAAACAATCATTAACTGTAAAATTACTAGAGCAAAAGGCAAAAGCCTGCCTGCCGGACAGGCAGGCTTCAACGCAGATTTCAAAACTGATTTTGATGAAAGCATTGGAAAAATAAATATCCTTCCGCAGGATATTGGAAGAGTATTGTTGAATTTATACAACAATGCTTTTTATGCTGTTGCAGAAAAAAAGAAACAACAGCCGGAAGGATACGAACCAACTGTGTCATTAAATACAAAAAAGCTAAGTGATAAAATTTTGATCGGTGTAAAAGATAATGGCAACGGCATTCCACAAAAAATAGCTGATAAAATTTTTCAACCATTCTTTACCACCAAACCCACGGGGCAAGGAACAGGCCTTGGTTTAAGTTTGAGTTATGATATTGTAAAAGCGCATGGAGGCGAAATTAATGTAGAGACGAAAGAAGGAGAAGGAAGTGAGTTAATAATTCAGTTGCCATTGTAAAATGGTTCGATATGTTTATATCGTCTTCTGCTTAGCTTTAAAAAGGTGTGGATTGAAAATAATTCCTTGAAATCCACGTAAGTCCTAAAGTACAAGGTGCGACGCCTGTGAGGATTAATAGTGATATTTTGCTTGTAAAAACAATATTTTGCTTTTTGTTTTCTGGCTGAATGATGATAAGCAAAGTACAATCTCCTATTGCATAAATTTGATCAACAGCAATAGTTTTTTGGAATCATCAATGCTAACCTCTACTTATAGTTTTTTTACACTACAAATTATTAATCCCGCCTTTCTAGAAAAACTGTTAACCCGATATTAAACCAGCCACGCAAATACTTATCCCTGCAATTTTCTATTGGCAAACTTTTGCATTATGCCTGGAAGTGCTCCCGCTATTGCTCCAGTAATTGATGGGGGTAAGCCAAATTTACTTGCAAGGCTGCTCACCAATCCACCTTCAATAGCGCTGGTTATGCTACCACCGGAAGCAACATTACTTTCCAATTTTCCTATTATCCCGCTAAAGCCTCCATGATCAGTACTTTGGCTTGTCAAACCGTTTGTTATATGGTTGGCTATTTCATTGTGTATGGCATCAGACTGACCAGCCGGAATAACTGATGCTACCTGCGGATTGTCGCCCAAATGCTCTTTTACTAATTTTAAGATTTCGTCAAACATAATTTTGATTATAAGATGAATAAAAAACTAATAATGCATTGTATAAATATAGATTTTCGACAAGGTATAGTTTAACAGGTTACATGTTTTCGAAAGATGTAACCTGTTAATAATTCAGGATCCAAACCTCCCCTGTTGTTATCGTCCTGCTACCACTTACTTTTCTTCGGTCATCCTCTACATGATGAATTTCTTTTAAGATATCCCCGATTTAAATATAGCTATTTATCCTTTTTTTATATACTCTTTATTCCCATTTTTATTTATATAATATCTCCCACCTTTTCGCCCTTCATAAATAGTTCTGCCCTTCTCATCAGTTCCTATTGTTTTGTCGTCAAGCTTGACGGCAGGAGCAGGTTGAGGGGTAACTTTCGGTGTAACTTTTTGTGGAGGATTTGGGTTAGCAACTACTGCAGGAGCAGGTGCAGGAGTAACTACTTTCGCTGGTTTTGGAGTCCTAACTACCGGTGGTGCAGGAGTTGGTGCAGGTACGGGATTGGTTTGTACTGCTTTTGCTGCATCCTTATTCTTTTTTAAGCGCATGTCTGGACTTCCATTCTTATCTGTACCAGTTGATTTTGCGGCTTTCGCTGCTTCCTTGTCCATCTTCTTTTGCTCCTTATCAGCTTTTTTTTGTGCTGCGATTGCTGCTTTTTCAGCTGCTGTTGGTTTATTCTGAGCAATTCCGGGCATTAATAGTCCGAAGAATAAAATCATTGTAATAATTAAACCTTTCATAATGTTATTTTAAAAAAGTAAATAAATAAAGAACCTGTTTGTATTTAGCTGCACCTGATTGGAACAATGATAACATAATACCTGTACCTGGGATAGGCTAAGTATTTGAAAAAGGGGGAAGGACCATTCAAACCTGTTAAACAAATAAGCTTTGCTTACCAAATCTTTCTACCAGTAAAGTATAAAAAATAGCCCGGTACTTTTTAGGATTTGAACGTCCCATTTTTTCAATAACTTCATTGATTGCTTTGTCCAATTCAGGGCCCTCGGAAAGTCCTAATTTTTTGATGAGAAAATTATTTTTTACCGTAGCCAATTCTGCCTTATCACTGCCAGATACCGTTGAAGAATCTGCATTATAGATGGAAGGACCCAGGCTCTTTGCTACTTTTTCCAACAGACTATGGTCAACATTAATTCCTGCTGATTTATAGATTGCCAGTGCTTCATCAAATTTGCTCATATTTTTTGATTTTAGTAATGCTTATAAATGTTTTAAAAATTCTATAAATTATATGAGATTATTTTAAAAATCAGGAATTATGAATTTTAACTGATTCCATTAGAACCTATTTATTGCTATTTAAGCCTGCAGGAAATATGGCAACTTCGTTTCAATAACCTCCAAAATCTGATGAAAAAGTATAGTTATTTTTTAAAACTAATTGTTAATGATTTGCAATTAGTATGTTAATGAATGACAAGTATAACCAGTTGGTTAATGTACCATTGATTTTACAGCTGTCAAAAAATATAGCTTTCGCCTATCTAAAAGCAAAGCTATTATCTATAAAAGCAGATAAATTTTACCACATAAGATTTTTGATTTTTTCTCCTTTATGATTTTATGCATTTTACTATTGGAAGCAAAAAGTAGTGCGTGTTTTTATAATAGATGCGGGTGAATAAACATGCTTCATTTCTAACACTGCCAGCAACCATTGCACCTCTTGTTAAACATAGACATTCTTAGTGCTGACACCATGTCTTTTCCTCCTCCATAAGCGGAAGGTGGCCGCATGGTAAACTTTGAATGTAATATCCACCTATCACGACCTATGTGCAAAAGATAAGGAATTTAACCCCTCCCTGAAAACTCACTTTGATGAAACGATTGGTAACATCAATATTATACCGCAGGATATTGGAAGAGTATTGTTGAATTTATAAAATAATGCATTTTATGCCGTAAATGAAAAAAGCAAATTGAATAGCCAGGAGTACGAGCCAATTGTTTCAATAAATACAAAAAAGATGTATGATAAGATGATGATAAGCGTAAAAGACAATGGCAAAGGCATCCCTCAAAAAATAGTGGATAAAATTTGCCTTGATTATGATATTATTAAGGCGCATGGTGGAGATATAACAGTGGAAACAGTAGAAGGTGAAGGATCTGGGTTCAACATTGTATTACCAATTGCCTGATTCACAGACCTGCCTGCCGGTAGGCTTGTTAATATAATTAAAGATTGCACGGATTTAATATCTGTGAAAATCCATACATCAGTTTAAATCTCTTGTACAGACAAATAATGATATTATCAATGCATATTTTGAGGAAATAAAAGTGGAGTCGAAAGAAGGGAAAGAAGTACTTTTATAACTTAGTTACCTGTTTGTTAAACAATTATTGTTGTAAATTTTTAATTTGCTTTTATGAAAAGAAATATTTTTAATGAGGGTGTTAAAGAATCAGTTTTTAAAAGAATTGATTCACTTAACCCAGATAACAAGGCCGAATGGGGGAAATTAAACGCCACTCAAATGGTAAGGCATCTTTTTGAGGCCAACCGGATGGCTATGGGAGAAATACCTATGCCGGACAGAAGCAATATTATAAGCCGCACTTTAATTAAGAGGATGTTCCTGCGCAATATAAAACCTCCGGGAAGAAAAAAAGGCAAAATTCACACCTTCCCTGAAATAGATATAGTACAAAACAAGATTGCCGTAGAAGATTTGGAATCAGAAAAAAAGAAGTACAAAAATATTGTAGAAAGAATAATCAATACAACAGAATTGCATCCCACTCATACACTTTTTGGAAAAATGAGCAGGGTAGATTGGGGTTATTTAATTTATGCACATGCGGACTATCACCTTACACAATTTAATAATTGAACACAATTAATGAAAACAGCAAATTGCTGGAAGAGCGGGTTGCAAAGGCAAATGACGGCATTTCAAAAGTTGACCTTTTGAATGATTTTTCTTTTGAAATAAGGCATACAAACAGTTTTTTATCAATTGAAAAAAGCCTGTTGGCAGCCAAGCTTTCTGAGACATTAAACTATCGCAAAGGGTTAGCTTCTGCTTTTCTTAACAAAGGTTTCGGTGAAATGGTGCAGGCCGACTATGCAAATGCTTTTGAAACCTTACAAAAAGCAGCAGAAATATTTGATGACATAAATGATGATTCGGGCAAAGCTCACGCTTTCTATAATATCGGAGTTGTATATAGTAGAATTGCTGAATACAATCTTGCCTTGGATTCGTTTCAAAAAAGCCTGGGAATCCGCCTGGCCCTGGGAGATGAAAAAGGGGAAGCAGTTTGCATTTCACAAATTGCCTACATATATGATAAGTTTGGAAATATTGATGAGGCATACGATTATTATACAAAGTGTTTAGCTATACAAAGGAGAATTGATGACAAACCAGCGATAGCGCTAACGTTGATGGGTATTGGCATTCTTAAGCAAAAACGCCGTGAGTATATGGATGCTGAATGTGATTTGCTTGAAAGCCTGTCTATAAGAAACACATTAGGAGAAACACACGGCTCCCTGGTTTCCATGAATTACCTGGCTGAATTTTATTTGGAAAGGAATCAACTTGAGAAAGCTAAAGAATATTTGTTTACGGCAATTGAAACAGCAAAAAAACAAACACCTCCATTTCCCGCCAATCTGTGCCGCCTGTACACCAGCTTAGTAAAAGTTTTCACGCAGTCAGCAAATTATCAGGAGGCCCTACTTTATTCAGGCATGGCATTAAAAATAGCTGAAGAAAATAACCTTAAGTACCAGGTATATGATATCTATTTAACGTTAACGCAATTATACAGGCAAAAAGGAGATTACGAGCTTGCTTTGTCATCCTATGAAAACTATCATGTTGCAAAAGAAGAAGCGCTTAATTTAACAACCAGTACACAGCTTAAAAACCTGCAGCTTTTAAACCAGATAGAAGATGAAAAGAAAAAAGCAAAAATTCACGCTGACCATAATAAAGAACTAAAAAAGGCATATGACCAATTAAAAGATACGCAGGCCCAATTAATACAAAGTGAAAAGATGGCTTCGCTCGGAGAAGTGATTGCAGGTATTGCACATGAAATACAAAATCCATTAAACTTTGTTAATAACTTTTCAGAAGTAAGCAATGAATTGATTGACGAAATGAGAGAGGAATTAGATAAAGGTGATATTGAAGAAGCAAAAGCAATTGCAGTAGATGTAAAACAGAATTTAATAAAAATAAATCATCATGGAAATCGTGCCGGTGATATTGTAAAAAGCATGTTGCAACATAGCCAGGCAAGTGCAGGGCAAAAAGAACCAACTGATGTTAACAAGCTTGCTGATGAATATTTACGTCTCTCCTACCATGGTTTACGCAGCAAAGACAAATCATTTAATGCTACCCAAAAAACAGATTTTGATGAAAGCATTGGAAGCATAAATATTATTCCGCAGGATATTGGAAGAGTGTTGTTGAATTTATACAATAATTCATTTTATGCTGTTGCAGAAAAAATGAAGCAACAGCCTAAAGGATACGAACCAACTGTATCAGTAAGCACAAAGAAAGATGGTGACAAAATTTTTGTCAGCGTAAAAGACAACGGCAACGGCATACCGCAAAAAATAGTTGATAAAATATTTCAACCATTCTTTACCACAAAACCAACCGGGCAGGGAACAGGGTTGGGTTTGAGTTTGAGTTATGACATTATTAAAGCCCATGGTGGTGAAATTAAAGTGGAGACGATTGAAGGGGAAGGAACGATGTTTACAATTGTATTGCCCATTGTCTGAATCACGGACCTGCCTGCCGGTAGGCAGGTTCTGATTCAGACAATTGCACGCTGCCCGGTATAAAATAGGAAACAACAAAAAATAAAAGTATATTGTTTACGATTAAGCTAACCGAATAGTCATGCCTTTAAAATATACAATTATGAAAAAAATATTTTGCGCATATTTATTGATTGTGATAAACTGTTTGGCTTTTCCTATAACCGGCTACACCCAGTCTTTACCAGGAAAAGGATTATTTGACAACGATAAACCACTTGAAATTACTTTAAGCGGCAACATCAAGGAATTAATGAACGACAGAGCCGTAGAATCGGAGTACCACCCTGTTACTGTTGTATACAAAGCTGAAAGCGGCAGTGAAATATCCATTAACGCAGAGGCAAAAACAAGGGGCCATTTCCGCAAGATGAGGGAAAACTGTGATTACCCCCCTATCTTAATTCATTTTACAAAAAGCGATACACTTAAGGCTTCAGTTTTTGAAAAACAGGATAAATTAAAACTCGTAATGCCCTGCAAAGGTGATGACTATGTAGTAAGGGAATGGCTGGTATATAAACTCTATAACCTTATAACCGCAAAAAGTTTTAGGGCAAAGCTGGTTAAAGTAATATTGAAAAACAGCAAGACCGGCAGGGCAGATTCGCCCTTTTATGGTATACTGCTGGAAGATGAAGACCAGGCGGCACAAAGAAATGGCCTTGTAAGCATTACAAAAAAATTAAGGCCCGAACAAACCGAACAAGGCACTTTTTTAATGACGGCTGTATTTGAATACCTGATTGCCAATACAGACTGGTCTGTACAATACCAGCAAAATATTAAACTATTTGCGGTTGATTCAAATACAGTGCCCATAACCGTTCCCTACGATTTTGATCATGCCGGGCTGGTTGAAGCGCCTTATGCACTTCCGGCAGAAGAGTTAAATATGAGTTCCACACGTGAGCGAAGGTACCGGGGTTACTGTATGCCTGATATGAAAGTATTTGATACGGTTATTGCTTTTTACAACCAGGTAAAAAATGATATATACGCCGTTTATAACAATTGCACTTTAATTGATGAGAAGTATAAAAAAAATACATTAAAATTTCTGGATGAATTTTATGCCACTATCAATAACCCGGCTAAGTTGAAAAAAGAATTTCAATATCCCTGTGATAAAAACGGTACAGGTAACGTAATTATTGGAGGGATGAAAGTTCAGCAATGAAGCATCCCTGCTTAACAGATAATTTTATCATTTTTGATGCCGGAATACCAAAACATTAGCTATACCTTCCGCGCCTTCATTACTAATATACAAATCGCCTTTGGCATTAAAAGCTATTCCTTCCGGCTGTTTAAACATGGAGGGATTTAGCGGAAAAGAAGCTGTTATTTTCCATTGTTCGTCTAACACAACCAGCAATTTATTTACCGATGAAATAATATACCATTCATGCGTCAGCGGATTTTTTGCAATACCAGAGGGATGAAATTTTCCTTTCCCACTTTCCTTATTTTCTTTTTTAATGGGCGACAAATCAATCTTTAACGAGCCTGAAACCGCTAAAACTTTATTGGAATCCTGTGCCAGGGTATACAGGGAAACTTCTTTTTTTTCATCATCAATCATACAATTTTTGCATAATGCATACAATTTACCATTTTCTGCAGTCAAGCCTTCATATTCGCCTTCTGGCAAAATATTGGCATATTCCTTTACACTGTCAATTTTTTCTTTGCCAATTTCTGCAGTAGCAAATAGAAATAAAGAGCCATCGCTTTTTAATACCGCAACAGTTGTATTATTTAAAACAGCTACATCTTCAAAATCACCTTTTTTTGCAAACTTCGAGTGCTTTATTTCTGCACTGCCTAAAGAGAAATAAAATAATTTTCCATCTTCATCCTCAATGGCACAAATGCTGTCAGCAGCATCTTTTAAAAAACTAATACCTGAAATTTCATGCAGGGAATTTGGCATGTCAAATTTTGTTGGGTTATTAATATCATAACCCACAGGGCCCTTATATTGTGCCTTATCGTGACAACTAAAAAAAAGAAATACCAATACAAGTAACCATGGGGAGGCATTTTTATAACGGGTCATATTTTTAAAAATTTTATGTTAATAAAAGAGTTTGCAACCTTTAGGAATTATTAAAAACTAGTGTGTATTAATTATATCAAGTATCAGCGTTTATTAGAAATTATTACGAAATAAGAATCCACATTTATCAATTTCTTATTTCGAACCTGACTGCCGGCTAAGGCAGGTTCGAAATAATTCGTGCAATCAATAGTTTTTACTAAAGTTCAGCAATTCATAAATTTCTTTCTGTGAATGTACCTCTTTACTTTCATTGCCAACAGCTATTTTTATATGCTGCATTTGCTGATTTAATTGAACCGCCTTTACATTATCTGCCAACTGAATGTTGATTAACTCTATTATTTTTTCTTTTATATTTTCATCGTAAACTGGCAGGCATACTTCTATACGGTAATACATGCTTTTATTCATCCAATCGGCAGAACCTATAAATACAAGGGGTGAGCCATTGTTGCCAAAAATAAATATCCTGCCATGTTCCAGGTACCTGTCTACAATTCTTGTAACGGTAATATTTTCACTCATATTTTTAACTCCGGGAATAAGGCAGCAGATACTGCGGACAATCAATTTTATTTGTACACCTGCATTGGATGCCTGGTATAATTTATTGATAAGTACTTTTTCTTCAAGGTTATTAAGTTTAATGGTGATGGATGCTTTTGCACCCTGTTTTGCCAATGCAATTTCCTTTTCAATCAGGTGCAGCAATTGCAGCTGAAGATTGAATTGAGCTACCAGCAAATGTTCAAACAGCAATGCCGGATATTTTTTAGGCGTTGCCCGAAAGCTGAAGAAAATAAATAACAATTCCAGTTCACTAACCATGCCCGCATGTGCAGTAAGCAATGCATGATCTGTGTATACAGCTGAGGTGGTTTCATTAAAATTTCCGGTAGAAAATAAGCCATAATATTTTAACCTTCCATTTTCTCTCCGTTTTATTAAGGCAATTTTTGCATGCACTTTAAGGCCGGGTATACTATAGATGATTTTAATACCGGCAGCTTTCATTTTTGTGGCCCATTTAAGGTTGTTTTCTTCATCAAACCTTGCCTTTAATTCTACAAACACGGTTACCTTTTTGCCATTTTTTGCAGCGCTTACTAATGAATTTAAAATGATTGAATCAGCAGCCACCCTGTAAATGGTTATATAAATTTCTTCAACAGAATAATCAATGGCGGCTTCATTAAAAAAACGTATTACAGGATTGTACGACTGATAAGGCGTATGAACCATGATGTCTTTAAGCGCAATGGCATCGAATATGCTGTTATATGTAACAAGGTCTTCTTTGTTAACAGTTTGCCATGGCGCATACAAAAAATGTTGTTTGTTTGCAAGCGGTATAGCCGATAAATCTTTAAGATTATGGTAATTGCCCCCCGGAACTGCATTGGCATTTTGAAGGTTCAATTTATTAAAAACTGCATACAGTATGCGCATTGAAATACCCGGCTGGTATAAAAAACGTGTTGCCAATCCGTTGTCCCGCTTTTTTATTTGCTTTTCTATTTTGTCTGCAATATCCCCATCAAATTCATCTTGCAGGTCTAAAGCTGCATCCCTTGTTATTTTGAAAGAATAACAGGCCTTAACAGAATACCCTATAAAAATTTTATGAAGGTTTGCTTTAATAATATCATCCAGAAAAATAATAAACCTTGTACTGGTGGCTGGATCATCATAAAAATAAAACCTCGATACAAGGTCAGCTGGAATATTTACAATGGCCAATTGCTCAGCATTATCTTTACCAGACAGTAAAACCAGTATTTGCAACTTGTTATTTTCAATCAGCCGTGGAGACACTTCTTCCCGCAAAAAAACCGGTTGCAAAAAACCAGCTACATTGTTATAAAAATAATCGGTACATTTTTTTTGCAAAAAGCCTGGTATTGGCTCGTTGTATAATAAATCAATTTTTTGAGCTTTTAAACCGGGTATAATATTTTGCTCCAGTATGGCCCCCAGGTCTTTCATTTGCCCGGCAATTATTTTTTCAATATTGGCTAAAATGGTGGCATAAGAAGATGCATCACTCCTTTCAATATTTTTTAATGATAATAATGTAGGTATGCGTACCCTGTAAAATTCATCAAGGTTGGAAGAATAGATAGATAAAAATTTTAATTTTTCCAGCAACGGAACAGTGTTATCAGCAGCCTCCAGTAAAACCCGGTGATTGAATGCAAGCCAGCTTGTATCCCTGTTGAAAAAATTAATTTCCATCAATAATAATTATAATTATCAGTAAACAATTACCGCTATGGCAAATGCTATTACAGAGGCAATGATACCATACAGAAATATAGTATAGGATGTTCTTAATAAACCATACTTGCGGCCCAAAACCTTTCCCTGCCAGTAAATATCTTTTGTAAGGCTTCCATATAAAAACTCCCTGTCTGCCATCATTTTTTTCATTCCGTCTTCATACTCCTGGTACGCCATATTAAAAAAACTACCAAAAAATAAAAGGTTTACAGATTTATTATCTACCTGTTCCTGTGTAAAAACTCCTGGAGCCACTTTTGGCCTGGTAGCCAACACTGAGTAAATAATGGTTGCTACATTAACCGCTAGCATTATTAAAGTAGGTATTAACAGAAAAGCGTTTTTGTCAAGGCTTTTAAGTACTAAAGCGAGGATAACAGATATAATGATTGAATTTACCGATATCATTATATGCGCTTTATTATCGGCCATAACACTCATTTTAAGGCTATTTGCACTCGATATGCGGAACATTGTTTCAACGCCCTTATCGGGTCGGTCTTTCCTTTTAGGTTTTTTAATTTTTATTTTATCAACCACTTCACCCGCAACACTAGGTACAAGACTATCGTTAACCGTATTTTCCACCACAGCAACTTCAGCAGCCTTATTCAATTTTTTTTCCTGCCTGTTCTTTAGCTTTTCTAAGTTTTCAGCCTTGGTTTTATTCAACAACAGTTGACAATAATCTGTATGATAGGAATGGTTTTCAAGCAGGCTGATAGAAGATGCCCTCCAGGTAATGCCATCAATTTCAGTGCCGCCAATAGCCTCCTCTTCATCTTTTAAAAGCCTGTTTTTTTTTCTGAAATCATCTGTTCCCAAATTATACAAATCAGCATCGCAAACAATTTTTTCATTGATGGAAATGGGCGTTTGTGGTATTTTGGTTGCCAGAACGCAATTTTTTACAGCTACAATATCTTCTTCATTTACCCCGATACTATTTAAAAAAGCTTCCGCCATTTCGGCACTTTTTTGCTCATGAAATTCAACTCCCTTTATACAATGTGCTATATCGTCAAAACAAGCCGCTGCACTAACAACAAAAAACTGACGGTCGTCCAACTGGTAGTGATCGGCTAACTTCTTTGTATTATCAAGCACTTCCAGCATATGCTCGCGGTTGTGATAAAACAAATTTGCATCCGTATTTTCCCTGTAAAATAAATTTACATGGTCCTCAACCTTTTTTAATAGTTCTTGATAGTTCATTATAGTAAATGTCAGGGTTTGATAGTTGCTAAGTGTAACTCAATATACATACTTTCTTATTTAACTGTGTACTATTTTGTACAATTTAAGGCAAATGGTATTTTAATACCCATATAAATATATCATTATCGGCCGATTAAAATTAAAAATTTACTTTTTAATTTATGATATTACCTGTTTAAACACTTGCGTGGCTGAACTAAGTGTATTCAATTGCATACTGGCATTATTAAACCACCGGGGTAAATTCAATTTGGGTGTATTTCAAATTGTCGCAGCATCAAGTGGTTGGTGGATACCAACCACGGTTCAGCCTCGGCCGGTGTTCCCACCGGACGAAACCGGGAGCGACAATTTGAAATGCACCCTTCAATTTTTGCTGAGAAGACATTTAACCGTAAAACAAACCAGATGGTTTGCTAGATGGTATAATACTGGTTATTTTTTCCTAAATTTAGCAATTTAGAAGCGATGAATATATAAATTACTTTGCTGGCCCACGACAGCGGCTTATTTTTCCATCAAATTTGCAACCAGGCAATCATATGAACACACAACTGATTATTGCGTTTTTTACCATCATCTATCTTCGTAAATCTTTTAAAACTGCAACACAGTATCCGTTTTGGAATATGATATTTTTGCGTATACTGTATGCCTGTATTGCCCTGCAGGTAATAGAAACTGTTTTTCCCCGCATTGCCCCAATCACCATAGTATTATCATTTTTAATTGTTTTGGGCTTAATGGGTATTATTTATGTAGAACAAATATTTGAATCGGCAAAGCCTACTATGCTGGCTATTTTGCCGGTTATTATTGTCTCTTTTATAGTACATACTTTACAATTTATAAGCACAAAATTGTACAATAGCTGGAATGGTTTTTTTGATTTTGCTGAAACCATTGCGTACATATGGATGGGTACCCAACTGCTTATTAACCGAAAACAAAGAAGGGCACTTGAAAAAGAACGGTTGAAAACACATGAGGAAGAACGCCAAAACAAAATCATGGCAACATTAAAAGCTGATCTGGAAGTGCAGGTTGCCGAACGAACAGCAGAAATTACCATCCAGAAAGAAGCACTGGAACATGCAATAGCTGATCTTAAATCTGCGCAGGCACAATTAATACAATCAGAAAAATTAGCTTCCCTTGGCGAGCTTACTGCTGGCATTGCCCATGAAATACAAAACCCATTAAACTTTGTAAACAATTTTAGTGAGGTAAATACAGAACTGATTGAGGAAATGAAACATGAAATTGAGAAAGGTAATTTTGAGGAAGTAAAAGCCATCGCTAACGACATTAAAGCAAATGAATTAAAAATAAGTCACCACGGCAAACGTGCAGATGCCATTGTAAAAGGGATGCTTCACCACAGCCGAAATAGCAGTGGTGTAAAAGAACCGACCGATATTAATGCGCTGGCAGATGAATACCTGCGGCTATCTTACCATGGCCTAAGGGCAAAGGATAAATCATTTAACGCCACATTAAAAACAGAGTTTGATGAAAGCATCAAAGCCATCAATATCATTCCGCAGGATATCGGCAGGGTAATTCTTAATCTTATTACAAATGCATTTTATGCGGTGGCCGAAAAAAAGAAAGAACAGCCTGAGGGTTATGAACCAACAGTAACCGTAAAAACATTAAGTAATTCCTTATCACCAAACCGGGCTACAGAAGTAAGAGTTAGCGTAAAAGACAATGGCAATGGTATTCCCAAAAAAGTAATGGACAAAATATTTCAACCATTTTTTACCACCAAACCCACCGGTGAAGGAACGGGTCTTGGTTTATCGTTAAGCTACGATATTGTAAAAGCACATGGGGGCGAATTTGTAATACATACAGAAGAAGGAAAATATACAGAATTCGTTTTTACCTTACCACAAACCCCAACAATAAACGGCTTATGAAACTTTTTACAAAGCGAATAAACATAGTCCTCCTGTTTTTAAGTTTTTGTTTTAGCAGTTTTTTAGGTATGTCGCAAGACCTTTCAGATTTAGGCTACCGGGGTGAATTGATGCGCTGGAACCAGTTTCCGCTTGATTCGGTATGGCAATTTAACCCAACCAATGATACTGATATAAATAAGCTGATCAGCAATAACGAAGGCTGGCAACTGGTTAACACCGAATTTTTACAAGGCGTAAATGGCCATCCTTCAAACTGGAAAGGTATTGGCTGGTTTAAGAAAAAATTTGATGTTCCCGTTGAGTGGCGGGGAAAGCCAGTTGCATTAAGAATGGGGCATTTTGGAGCTTCAGAAATTTATCTTGACGGAAAACTGGCCACTCGGTATGGTATAGTTGCCAATACTATTGAAAAGGAAAAAATATATGTTCCCCGAAATGCCATTATTATTCAACTGGATTCACAGTTGTCTCATACTTTTCTTGTTCATTATTCTAATCAACATGCCAATTCTGCGGGCTATGTTACAAAGTTTGGTTTCAGGCTTTTATTAGCATCTTCAGATACAACTTTTCGGATGGGGGTAACCGAAGTGCCTTCGTTACCTATTACAATCAGCATTTTATTTATTTTCAGTTTGTTTTTTCTATTTGTGTATTTCTTCGATACAAAACGCCTGGCCAGCTTGCTAACCGCGTTGATGCTGCTATGTTTTTGCAGTATGTTTATTGTAAATTTTTTATTGATTATATGGAATGAATGGGATCAATTACTATGGTCAGCAAATTGGGTACAAATTTTGGCTGGATGGACACAATGCTTACAGATATTTGTGCTGTATGCGTTTTATTATGCTGGTAAAATGCCGCGCCGTAATTGGTTGGTGGCTATTATAATGCTGCTATATCTTTCTGTTTTTTTAACACCGATTCTTTTCTCCAAAATTTCAGGGATACTTTATTTGCTTGTATTTTTTGAAATATTCAGGATTTTGATTTCAGGTGTATTAAAGAAAAAAACAGGATTTTGGATTTTATTGATTGGCGCTTTTATTCAACAAACTGGCTTTTTTATTTTGGTGATGGATATATTTAATCTGTTCCCCATCATGACAAGAACGCAGGAAATATTATTAGTGATTTTTCCACAAATGGGTGTTCCGTTAACCTATGCCCTGCACCTTGCATGGGAGTTTGGTAATGCCAACCAAAACCTGCGTTTGCAACTGGTACAGGTAAATGAACTTTCGGCAAAAACCTTACAGCAGGAACAGGAAAAACAGGAAATACTTACACAACAAAAAGACAAATTAGAGGAGATGGTCACTGACAGGACAAGGGAATTATCGCAGCAAAAAGAAACATTACAAAATACACTTACCGATCTTAAATTAACACAGGGTCAACTCATACAGTCAGAAAAAATGGCTTCGCTTGGAGAGCTCACTGCAGGCATTGCACATGAGATACAAAACCCTTTAAACTTTGTAAATAATTTTAGTGAAGTAAATAAAGACCTACTTTTTGAATTGAAGGATGAAATGAACAAAGGAAATATTGATGATGCGAATGAAATTGCAAATGATGTAATAGAAAATTCAGCAAAAATAAATCACCACGGCAAAAGAGCCGATGCCATTGTAAAAGGAATGTTACAGCATTCAAGAAGCAGCAGTGGTGTAAAAGAACCCACCGATATAAATGCATTGGCTGATGAATACTTACGCCTCTCCTATCATGGCCTTCGGGCAAAAGACAAATCTTTTAATGCAACATTCATAACCGAGTTTGATGAAAGCATTGGAAAAATAAATATCATTCCGCAGGATATTGGAAGAGTTATTTTGAATTTACTGACGAATGCTTTTTATGTGGTTGATGAAAAAAAGAAAGCTGCAACAGCGGTGACAGCTTTTGAAAAGCTGTCACCGCTTTACGAACCAACTGTTTCGATAAGCACCAAAAAAGTTGGAGATAAAGTTGAAATACGAGTTACTGATAACGGCAACGGTATTCCTCAAAAAATATTAGACAAAATATTCCAACCCTTCTTTACTACCAAGCCCACCGGCCAGGGAACAGGGTTGGGTTTGAGTTTGAGTTATGATATTGTAAAAGCACATGGCGGAGAGTTGAAAGTAGAAACCAGAGAAGGCGAAGGGACAACATTTATAATCAGTTTATCAGTTTAATATTTAATAAAATTATGACCTGTAAAACCATAATACCCACATTGGCGATAATAGGCTTACTACTGTTTCAAGGCATTAATGCCTCTGCCCAGCAAAGCAAGGCAGATACTATTATTACAATTTTAAGAGAAGCAAAAAAAAGTACAAGACTGGATACGGTTCGTTTTCTTACAGCCTGTAATCTTATTATAAAAGGTAAATTAACTGATGCGGAGGTTAAACAACTTGAAAAAGAAGCGGAGAAATTTATAAAAGGATCCGATGAAGATTTGTACCACTTTATCCGGTATAATATTTTTGCCAGCCTTTCAATATCCGACAAACAAAAGGCCATTGAGTTTGGAAAAATAAGCTTACAAAAAATAGATGCCGGTAACACAAATCATAAAGTCACTTTGCGTGCAGTTTTTTTAAGTGATCTGAGGTTCCCTTATAGAAATTTAACTGGTAATATTTCGGACGGAATCCAATTTTATAATGAAAAGATAAATCATTATAAACTATCCAAAGACTCAACTGCGTTAGCCGATTGTTATTTTGCGTTGTATGGCTTTTATCGATCCATTGGTTTATGGGATGAAGCCCTAAATCATTTAAAGAAATCTGGCAGCTTCATAAATACTACTCAACAGTTTTTTTATGCAGGATACCTAACGATAACCCCTTATTATAACTTGGGGTACCTGGCACAAAATATGGCCAATTATGGCAATCTGTATTTAAAAAAAGGTGAATACAAAAAGTCTTTGGAATACAATCTGCCTAACTATTATAAAGTTGTAAAATCATTTTACGATTCATCCGATATATCATATGTTTTGCTAAATGTTTCGGCTGGCAAACTAATGGATAACCAGTTAGATGATGTGCTACCCATGCTTAACAAAGTTGACTCTATTAATATTAGTTTCAAGAATTCTGCACATAGTGCAAAAGTACAAGAACTGCGTGCCTTATATTATATTAAAACGGGTGCGTTAGATCAGGCAAAAAAGAGTTTGGAGCAATGCCAGTCATTGATAAATAATTTTCAAATACCGGTAAATTCTACTGTCGGCACCATCACACCTGATTATTACCAGGCGTTGATTAGCATTGAACAGAAAAAATATGCTGAAGCCTCATTATGGCTGCAGCAAGATATTATCTGGTGTGCTCCCGTTCGCCCCGAATTATTGCGTGACCAGAAATTATTGGCAGAAGTATATGGTAAGATGGGCAATTATCTGAAGGCAAGCGAAGCCTATCAATCTTACATTAGTTTACAGTCAAGTCTCTTGGCCGATCAGGCAAAGTATCGTTCAATTAGTTTTGAAACAGAACAACAGATGAATGCAAATGAACTTTCCATTACAAAACTGGAAAGTGAAAATAAAGTATCTACCCTCACAAAAAATTTTACGATTGGTTTGGCTGCATTATTACTGATACTTGCCGGAACCGTTTACCATCGTTTTCGTTCAAAGAAAAAAGCTAATGAAGTTTTGAAGAAAACATTATCCGATTTAAAATCCACCCAATCTCAACTCATCCAATCCGAAAAAATGGCAAGCCTGGGAGAACTAACCGCAGGCATTGCACATGAAATTCAAAACCCGTTAAATTTTGTAAATAATTTTTCTGAAGTAAGCAATGAGTTGATTGATGAAATGAAAGAGGAATTAAAAAAAGGTAATTATAAAGATGCAGAAGAAATAGCGGATGATGTAAAAGAAAATTTAGAAAAAATAAATCATCATGGTCAGCGGGCTGCAGCTATTGTAAAAGGCATGTTACAACACAGCCGCAGCAGCAGTGGTGTAAAAGAACCTACCGATATCAATGCTTTGTGCGATGAATATTTGCGGTTAAGTTATCATGGGTTACGGGCAAAAGACAAATCTTTCAACGCCACCATCAAAACAGATTTTGATCCAACGATTGGTAACATCAATATCATTCCTCAGGATATTGGAAGGGTTGTTTTGAATTTACTCACTAATGCTTTTTATGCTGTAGGCGAACGAAGTAAAGCCGGAAGCCCCGATCAACGCTTCGGGGTAGTGGATGAAAAGAAGACCCTTCGACAATCTCAGGGTGACAGTCACGAACCAACCGTTTTAATCACCACAAAAAAGATGGGCGACAAAATTGAAATAAAAGTAAGTGATAATGGCAACGGCATTCCTCAAAAAGTTTTAGATAAAATATTTCAACCCTTCTTTACCACCAAGCCAACCGGGCAGGGAACGGGGTTGGGTTTGAGTTTGAGTTATGATATTGTAAAAGCGCATGGCGGGGAGTTGAAAGTGGAGACAAAAGAAAATGAAGGATCGGAATTTTTGATACAACTACCTGTAAATTGATATAATGAAAAGATTAATTACGCTAATTGCGCTCATTTTTTTTGTAACTGCAATCAGTTATGCACAGGCCGACAGTTCTGCTTCTTCCGAAATCTCTGGCCTTAAGCAGCAACTTAAAAATGCCGGCAGTGATACCAGTCAGGCATTTGCTCTGGCAAGCCTTAGTTATTTTTATGCATATAGTAATTATGATTCTTCTTTGCTTTATGCCGAAAAAGCCTTGAAGCTTTCTAATAAAATTGACTATGCCAGAGGAAGAGCAAATGCTTTATTAGGTTTTGGCAACCTCTACCTGCGGCAGGGAGATTTCCCCCTGGCATTGCAATATCAATTTCAGGCGTTGGAATTATGCAAAAAATTCCAATTCGAAAGAGAAAAAGCAATTTCGTTGATGGAATTAGGTTATACATACGAGGCGCTATCGGACAACGTCAGGTCAATGGCTTATGCAAAGCAGGCAAGAGACTTATTCAGCAAAAATTCATGGGATAACTTTAATGTTGAAAATGAAATTTCAATCACTAATGTATACATGGCTACCAGTAAAAAAGACAGTGCCTTGCTGTGTATGCAAAAAGTATACGACGACCCAAAAAATCAAGCACTTTTGAACATCATCCTGGAAGTATTGGGAAACATACATACAAGCTTCGGCAATTTTACTGTTGCAAATGAATATCTGCACCGTGCAATTTCATTAGATATAAAAAAAAATGACCTTTATAGCCTCACCTGGGCCTATAACAGCATTGCAAAATTATTTAAGGCCACAAAGCAAACTGATTCCTGTATTTACTATTCAACAAAAGGGTTTATAGTAGCCGAAAACATAGGCTTGAATGAGGGACTTCTCATCAATAGCCTCCTGCTAACAAATGAAATTGAATCAAGCGATTTCGTAAAAGCACTTTTTTATAGAAAAAAATATGACGATGTTTATAATAAAATGTATGGGCCGGAAAAAGTGCTGGCCTTGCAAAAAACATTGGTAGAACAACAGGAAAAAGAAACGCAGGTAGCTGAAGACAGGAAAGCAAATGAAAACCGGTTAAAACAGTATGCTTTTATGAGTGGCCTGGCCATCCTGCTTTTAGTTGCTTTATTCTTATACCGAAACAACCGGCAAAAACAAAAAGCCAATAAAGTGTTGAAAACAACCCTTACCAATCTAAAGTCAACCCAATCCCAACTCATTCAATCAGAAAAAATGGCTTCGCTTGGTGAATTGACCGCTGGTATTGCACATGAAATACAAAACCCGTTAAACTTCGTTAATAATTTTTCGGAGGTAAATAAAGAATTGGTTGACGAATTACAGCAAGAATTAAAAGCCGGTAAAATTGATGATGCGATTATCATTTCAAATGATATTAAAGCAAACGAAGAAAAAATAAATCACCATGGTAAAAGAGCCGATGCTATTGTAAAAGGCATGCTACAACATAGCCGCAGCAGCAGCGCTGTAAAGGAGCCTACTGATATCAATAAATTAGCCGATGAATATTTGCGGTTGGCATATCATGGATTGAGGGCAAAAGACAAAGCCTTTAACGCAACCATCAAAACTGATTTTGATAATTCAATTGGAAATATAAATATCATTCCGCAGGATATTGGCAGGGTGATTTTGAATTTGATCAATAACGCATTTTATGCAGTGGATGAAAAAACGAAATCCGGTGTTGCTGGATATGAACCAACGGTTTCTGTAAGTTCAAAAAAGATAAATAGCAATGTAGAAATAAAAGTTGCAGACAATGGCAACGGAATTCCACA
>JAYTTI010000048.1:0-2189 GCA_043745405.1 Ferruginibacter sp.
CAAAACAGGTAAATAAAGTTTAAAATAATTTCAGTTGTAAACCATTTTGGCTTATTAAAAAATTTAATAGCTGTTAATGGGCTCATTAATATTTTGAGATACTGTTCAGGCATTGATTTTAATAACCAGCCTGTAACAAACCTTAGTAGAAAAAAATTGTTTTAATGATTCAACCTTATTACCTTATTTAAAACTAAAATAGAATAAGATGAAAATAGAATATAACAATTTGTACACCCATTTTATACTAACTACTTTGCATCGCATGCCGCTTATTTCTGAAACCCACAGGGAAAGAATTGAAAAATACATCACAGGCGTAGTAAACAATAATGACTCTAAATTATATGCCATTTACGCTAATCCCGATCATGTTCATTTCCTTGTGTCCCGTTCACCGAAATTATCAGAAGAAACCCTTGCTTCCATCGTTGCTGAAAGCTCTCAACGATTCATAAACCAAAATAAATTATGTGAAACTCAATTTGCCTGGCAAGAATCTGCTTCTGCCTTTTCGGTATCAAAATCGGATGTTGACAGAGTTTGTAAATACATACTTAATCAGCGGGAGCATCATCGCAAAATAAGTTTTGCTGAAGAGTATGATGATTTTATTAAATTTTACCAAAAAACTTTAAAACCTTCCTGAAAGCATCAACCAAATAAGGTAATAAGGTTGCGGGTTTCAATTAACAATTTTTCTACTAAGGTTAAAAGGCATATTGTTGATTGGAACACTTAAAAATACTTTCATTCATTGCATACCCTCTCATAAATTTATCTATTGTCTTTCTCTCAAAAAAACTATCTTGTTTCCTTAATAAAAAAACAGTTTTACTATGATAAAGTACATAAAGCATATTGCAGCAATTATTGTGGTATAGGACTTCGGCCTTGCAGCACAGGCACAAAAAAAAGAACTGGGCGATGACCAGTATTTCAAAAGCAATTTTACTCCTCCTCCTCTACAGGATTTTATTATAATGGCCAGATAATTTTAGGATATTGGCGCATTATTCAGGTAATTAGAGCAGGTTACTGGTTCCGGCTGGTCGAAGACCACGCCGGGGCGTTTGATAAAAGAAAAGTTTTAAATTTAGTAAATGGATTTGTCTTAAAAGAAATAAATATGCCAAAAATATTTGAATACCTTGCTTATATCATTCGCTTTTACAGCAACGACCATTTGCCAATTCATGTGCATGTGCAAATAAAAGAAAGGGAAAGTAAGGCTGAGTTTTTATTTTTAGAAAAGGGTATAAAAATTCTTTTTAAAAAAATTAAGGGGAAAGAACCATTAACGCTGGCGGAAGCAAGAGAAATTTCTGTATTTTTGAAAAAGTATATTGATGAAGTTATTGACAAATGGAACAAAGTATTCATACTAAATCAAAAGGTAGACTGCAAAAAGGTAAAGACAAAAGTAAAGCGTCTGAAAAAATAGCAGTACAGTCAGCCGTATATCTTAAGGATTTTGAAATACTGCTTTACTTTACAAATGGCGAACAGCGTATTGTAAACTTCCTGCCATTATTTTCAAAACTTTCGGGTGCATACACCAAATACAACCTCCCGGCTAATTTTAAAAAGTTTATTGTAAAAAACGAAAATATTTATTGGGGTAAAAATGAAGAAGTCATTTTCCCTGTTGCCAGCCTTTATACAGGAATTTTTTCCAAAAAACCAAAAGAAGAAATTCTTTATATTATTTAAAGCAATACTCGTGTTAATTGCTATCACATATATTTATAAGCAGGTAAATCGATACCCCGGCTCATCATTTTACAACTATATTTTCCTTCAAAAAAAGTTATCTTGTCTCCTCAATAAAAAAACAGTTTTAATATGATAAAGTACATAAAGCATATTACAGCAATTACTGTGATATTGATCTTCAGCCTGGCAGCACAGGCACAAAAAAAAGAACTGGGCGATGAGCAGTATTTTAAAAGCAATTTCAAAGGCATCACCCAGCAACTTCCATCGGTAGTAAAATGGACAGATGACAGTCATTTTATTTTACGAAAGGATGGAAAAAGTTATGAAGTTGATTGTAAAACAGGCATAGAAAAGGAATATGTGGAGCCCAATATCAACAAAGGTTCTGTAGCCACTACACCTGATATTATTACCAAAGGAACTGATTTGTATCTTAGAAAAAATGTGGGAGACATTCAGTTAACCAACGA
>JAYTTI010000049.1:0-29135 GCA_043745405.1 Ferruginibacter sp.
AAAACAAAGCTGGATGATTTTTATTGAATAACAAAACACAGGTATCTTATTCCCCTGTGGATAATGCAAAAAAGAGTCAACCAATTTCAGGACGACACAAACTGTGTCTACATTATTAACAAAATCAGTTTACTAATTGTTTTGTATCTGCTTATCTTTGCAGCCGTTTTTGATATTGTGTGGCAAGGGCATTGTTTTAATTAATTTTTTGTAATGACAGACCTCTCTCAATTTGATCCCAATTCGGTAGGCAACCCTAACAATAATATTTTTGGTTTGCCTTTTACGGAAGAGGATGCCCGCCTGGTTATATTGCCTATTCCGTGGGAAGTTACCGTAAGCTACAATGCAGGCACAGCAAGGGCCCCGGAGCATGTGTTTAAGGCCAGTCTGCAGGTAGATCTTTTTGATCCGGAATTTAAAGATGCCTGGAAGCAGGGTTTTTTTATGCGTCATTGCGATAAGAAAATATTGATGAAAAGCGATTATCTCCGCAAAGAAGCTGAATTATACATCAATTTTATTTCTGAAGGGGAGGAGATTTCAGATAATAAATTTATGTGCAAAACCCTTAAGGAAGTTAATGCAGGCAGCCTGTTCCTGAATGAGTGGGTATATGAACAAACAAAAGATCTTCTTAATAGTGGCAAATTGGTAGGTTTATTGGGTGGAGACCATAGTACGCCACTTGGTTTTTTTAAAGCGATAGCAGAAAAGCATAGCGATTTTGGTATTTTGCAAATTGATGCCCATTGTGATCTTAGAAAAGGATATGAAAATTTCAACTATTCACATGCCTCAATCATGTACAACGCCCTTGAGGAAATACCTCAATTGACAAAGCTGGTGCAGGTGGGAATAAGGGATTATTGTGAAGAAGAATGGGATTACATCGCAAATTCAAATCACCGCGTAGTAACTTATTTTGATAAGGAAATAAGGGAGCGCCAATTTGAAGGACAAACCTGGCAAACAATAGCAAGGGAAATGGTTGAACATTTACCACAATCAGTATTTATAAGTTTTGATATTGATGGGCTGGATCCTAAATTATGCCCACACACAGGTACACCCGTACAAGGGGGCTTTGAAACCGAACAGGTATTTTATCTTTTTAAACTGGTATTGCAGAGCGGCCGTAAAATTATCGGCTTCGATTTAAACGAAGTAGGCGTAAGCCATGATGAATGGGATGAAAATGTTGGCGCAAGGTGTCTTTTTAAACTGTGCAACATACTGGTTATGTCAAACCCTGTTTAATAATTTTTATTGATACCCCAGGCTGCAATTAAAAATGTACTCATTTAAAATAAAAGATAATGGCCCTGATGTTACTGTTTTAATAACAAGGTCGTTATTGGCATTAGGGGGTATAATATCATTGCTGTATCAAAGCAACCAGTATTATTTTATCAATGTAGCTGCATCCATTGTAGTATTCGGTATGGCGGTTTGGGTAAATAAACTGTTTGTGCAATTCAGGTTAAATTGTTCCTTACTGTTATGCACAGCTGCAGTTATTATATTTATAGCCACACATTCTGTTCCATTTGCTGCAATGCTCCTTGTATTTGGCCTGGGTATCAAAAAATTAGAAATACAACCAATAATAAAAGTACATACAGAAGGCGTAAGTATTAAAAAATTGTTTGGCAACCCAATACATTCCTGGAGCGAATTCAATAATATCGTTTTAAAGGACAACCTGCTTACACTCGATTTTAAAAACAATAAATTATTGCAGCTGACCATTATTGAAAATGATACTTCAGTAGATGAAAATATGTTCAATACCTTTTGCAGCGGGCTTATACAGGCTTAAAATCGTTTCAGGCGCAGCAAATTTAAAAACTGGTAACTGCAACAAATTGCCGAATTTTGCAACCAACAACATAATAAGAAAGTGGGTATTACAAATGCTATTGCTTTGAATAACTATCCATTAACTAATTATCATTTATCAATTAATATGACTCCTTACATTTTATACTCGGATGGATCTGGAAATATATTTGAAGACACTTCTTTACATGTAACCGGGCGTAGTGGCTGGGATGCATTGCCTGTTGACGCAGAAGACTGGATTGAATTACCGCATGGTGGAAATTTATATGAATTGCCCGGCCGTAAAGGAATAGGCATTGACGTTGCAACAGGCGAAATGCGTTTGTGTGAAAAAGGATGGGCAGTAGCAGCATTTATACCTCCTGCACATACGGGCCTGCATATGGCAGCTTACGAAACACAACCCGATGCACCTACACTTCCTTTATTTTGTTACACTGCTGCTGGTTGGTTTGATAATAAATTTTTTGTACCCGCAGTACGCATAGAAAATGATATACGTCAGGAAACTGAAGGGTATGACGAAGAACAAATAGTAAATGGTACAGACTATCTTATTAAAACATATCCGCACAACCGGCTGGTGAAGCATTTAATGGAAAATTGTTGCATGACCTACAATTGTCCGGCAGCAAGAAATTTAGCGATGGGCCGGTGGGAGTGCCCGGTACCTGCATCTCCTGCCTGCAACGCTAACTGTATTGGCTGTATTAGTTTTCAACCTGTAGAAGAAACAATTGTAAGTACGCAGGACAGGCTAACGTTTAGGCCTACCCCCGAAGAGATAGTTGAGTTTACAGTACCACATTTAGAAACAGCTCCATTCCCCATAATAAGTTTTGGGCAGGGTTGCGAAGGTGAGCCATTATTAATGTGGGAAACCATCAGGGACAGCATCATTGAAATACGTAAGCATACAAAAAAAGGAAGCATCAATATCAACACCAATGGCAGTAAACCCGATGCGGTGAAATCCTTGTGCGAAGCAGGTTTAAACAGTATGCGTGTAAGCACCAACAGCGCCAGGGAATCAATTTACACGCCTTACTACAGGCCCAATAATTATGTATTTGCCGATTTGATAGAGAGCCTTAAAGTAATGCGTAGCTATGGCGGCTGGACGAGTATTAATTATTTTGTTTTTCCTGGTATGACGGATAGTATTGAGGAATATGAAGCCTTGCGCAAACTGATAAAAGAAACGGATTTATGTATGATACAATGGCGCAATTTTAATATTGATCCTGATTGGTACCTGGGCAAAATTGGTGTTACAGAAACCGGCGAATGCATGGGTGTAAAGCAACTGATGGAACTTATACGGGAAGAATTCCCGAACCTTAAATTTGGTTATTTTAATCCTTCTATTGAAAGGATAAAAGGAAATTTTGAGGTTGATTTTGCTCATTGATACAATGATGAAGCTATAAAAATTATTTCTAAACAATAAATCATTATGCGCCATATTTTAAAACCCGTTGCGACTGCTCTTTTTACTATAGCCAGTTTTTACATTTCATTTGCCCAAAAAACTGAACTTGTAAAAGTTGTACAGTCACGCAATGAAAAAAAAGTAGATATTTTTATCGGCGAAAAATTATTCACCAGTTTTTTATTTCCTGACACATTGGAAAAGCCAGTGTTATTTCCCGTGCATGCAGCCAATGGAACCATTGTAACAAGGGGTTTTCCATTAAACCCTCAGCCTAATGATCCAAACGATCACCCTCATCATATAGGCATTTGGTTTACTTTCGAAAATGTAAACGGGCTCGATTTCTGGAATAATTCTTACGCTATTCCAAAAGAAAAAAAGCATTTGTATGGATGGATAAAAACAGATAGTATTCTTGAAACTTCCAGTGGTAAAAAAGGCACAGTATCCTATCATGCAAACTGGGTAAATCAGGCTAACGAAGTATTGCTGGAAGAAATTACCCGCTTTGAGTTTAGCGGAAATGAGCACCAGCACATTATAGACAGACTGACAACTTTAATGGCTAATACCGATTTACTTTTTAAGGATGCCAAAGATGGTTTAATGGCTATCAGGCTGGCACATGCATTACAAATACCCACCGATAAAGACCAGCAATTTACAGATGACAAAGGCAATATAACTATTGTAAAAGGTGGAACAGATATCATAGCCAACGGTAATTATATTTCCAGTGAAGGCAGGCTGGGGGACAGCGTATGGAGTACAAGGGGACGCTGGTGTAAAGTATATGGCAAAATGGGAAATGATTCAGTAAGTGTGGTTATTATCGATCATCCGTTAAATCCCAATTACCCAACTTTTTGGCATGCCCGTGGTTATGGCCTGTTTTCTGCAAATCCACTGGCTGAAAAAATATTTACCAATGGAAAATCCGCTTATGATCTTTCCCTCAAAAAAGGAGCAACTGTTAGCTTTCGTTACCGTATAATTATTGACAATAACAAGAATACACTTGATGTAAAACAGGTAAATAATTTGGCTGATGAGTTTGCAGGTATAAAATAATTAAAGACTACCCTATATACTTACAAAAGCACCTGCCAGTAAAATTGATCCTTTTCGTTTTTTGAATCCTTATCATCATCTGTGTTCCAATCTCTTGTTATTTCATCAATCTTTGTTTTTAATTCCTTGGGAGTTAAATATTTTTTTGCAGTTACTGGCTTAATGATTGTTTCATTAACATCGGTTACAGAAAGTTTGGTAGCAATCATAGACACATAAAGTCGTGGAATAGTTAAACCCAGGATCATACCGGGTAATCCATTAACTGTGCAAGGGCCGCCACTAATAGTTATTTCATCTGTATAAAACGCAAAAACATATACACTGTCCATAATTTTTCCAACTGCTTTTCGGCAATTAAAACCGGCAATTAACCTGCTTTCATTGGTTAATTTCCATTGTATTTTGTTAATACTATCTTTTAAGTTTAAAGTACTTCCGTATAATACCTTTTGTATATTTACTTGCCCGGTATTAAAATCATAATACCATACGTTTTCATCTTCGGAGCCGCCACCAATCCATTCAGGTACTTTTGGTTTTTTTTCATCATAATGGTCAAACTTGTAAATACTTTTATTATCAGCAAAAGTATAATTGTAATAAGCAAATTTAAAAGTGGGTATTTGGTCTTTTAATTGCTCATCCCAGCCGCTATTGCGCATAGTTTTTTTTACATTGGTAGTTACTTCAAACTCAATAGTACCCTTGCTGATAAATTGCTGGGCATTTGCCTTTAAGCCTAAAAGGACAATGGTAATAAAGCAATATATTTTGTATTTCATACTCATTATTTTGGAGGTTGTTCTGTTGTTGTTGCCTTGTCTTCTTTGTTTTTAAAATTCCAGGTAAAGCCCAACAACCAGTATTGCCGCAAACGATATTGCGTTACCTGGGTCAAGGTATTACTATAAAAATTTCTTTCTATTGAACTGTTTTGGTTTAAAATATCTTTTAATATAAAGGAAGCGGTAAACACATCTTTTTTAAAAGTACGTTGCAATTTTGCGTTCCAAAGCTGGTTACTCAAGTTGTTTGGGAACTGGGCTGTTTTTTGGCGGGTATAGTAATTAAAATCAGTATTAAGTGACCATACTTTTTTTAGGTATACTGTAGCATCAACTCCTAATTGATTGGTGGTATAATTTATTTTAGTATTATACTGTTGTGTTAGATTTGCAACGTAAGCGAAATTATCTGAGATCCTAAAATCATATACTTTATCTTTTGATTTTGATAAATCAATTCCCAAACCAGCATTTAAATTTTTTGATATATTGTTAAGCCCATTTACAATATTAGTACTATGGCTGTAACTTATATTTGGGTTAAGGTTAATACGGGTATCAATTTTTTTAATTTTTCTTCCCATATAGCTATAAAAATTAAAATTATAATTGCCATTGGTGTTTACAGGTTGCATAATTGTTTGCCCTGTGGAAGCATTAATAATACTGCTGTTGGTTATAGCATTGAAGGTTTGGCTATAATTGAGGGATAGATACATATACTCATCTTTTACAAAATCATAGCGTTGGTGTGAAAGCCGGAAATCATTTCTAAAAGATGGGCTTAAGTTGGGGTTGCCCGTATTTTGGTGAAGATAATCATTATTGTCCCTTAACCGTTGCAATTGATCTATTCGTGGTTGTATGGTTGAGCCATTATAATAAAAATATATGTTGCGACCACTTTTATAAGCATACTCAAGGCCCGCAGTTGGGAAAAAGTTATTGTAGTTACGCAAATAGTTGGTATCACGGGTATGGTCAATTAAGTCAAATCTTGTTATACCAATACCAGACCCAAAATTGTATTTTAATTTTTTGAAATTATAGCTGATTTTAAAGCCCGGTTTATTTACAGTAATTCTTTGGTCAAATAAATTGGTTAAGGAATCAACTTCTTTATCGTATTTGTCGGTTCCCGGAGTGTAAGCATGAGTAATTTGGTTATTGTTGCCTTTGTTAATGGTAGACTGGTAATTTAGTTCCAAAGAATATTTTTTACTGAGCGGTTCGGTATATACCAAATTTGTTACCAACTGACCTGTACTTTTATTAAAGTCTTTTTGTTGATTAATTATTTGCTTTAAAGTTACCGAGCCATTGGTATAAATTTCGTTATCAGATTTTAAAAAATTTGTACCATCAGAATTTAGTGAATTCCAGCTTGAGTTTAAAGAAAATGTTCTTCTTGCTTTATTAAATTTATGTTTAAATAACACAGACCCATTAAAGGTTTGTTTATCTGAATTAGTGTTCATATCTCTTAGTGTAGTATTATTAAGTGTGCCCGTTTGGCTGGTGCCCGCTGTTACCTTATAAGACTGACTTTCTGTATTGTAAATATTTGCATTGGCGGTCAATTTTAATGTATTAAGGGAATCAATCTTTACATTGTATGTAGCGTTCAATTTAAAATTTTGCCTGTTTACATGAATATTTTCCGCCGCATTATCGTTAAAAAATGAATCTGCCACTTGTGTTTGGGTATAGGTTTTTACATTGTTTGTATAATCCTGGTAATTATACTTTGGAGAAAAGGAAAGCGTTTGTTTGTCGTTCCATTTGTTTGAATATTGCAGGCCAATATTATTATTTTTAAAAAAACCGTTTTGTGTATCAATATTGGGTTCATCATCATCACTACCTAGCCAGCTAAAATTTACATTTCCATCATCATCTGCATTTACTGAAAAATCATTATCTCCACCAAATTTATCCCTGTCCCTCCAGTTTAATCCATCCTGCCCCGTATTGCCATTTAATAAATACGCAGCCATTTTTCTTTTACCTTTAAAGGACCCTAATAGAAGATTGTTATTGTAAAGTGGATCAGCATTTTTTTGTAGACCACCAGACAGGTCTACTTTACCAAAATAACCATGTTTTTTATCATCTTTTAGTTTAAGGTTAATAGTTTTTTGTGTTTTACCATCATCAATGCCTGTAAATTCGGCCTGGTCGCTTTTTTTGTCATATACCTGCACCTCTTTTACTGCATCGGCTCTTAAATTTTTTATTGCCATACCCGGGTCATCGCCAAAAAATTCTTCACCATCAACCAACACTTTTTTCACTGTTTCGCCCATAGCAGTTATATTACCACTTTTATCCACCTGTATACCGGGCAGTTTTTTTAACAGCTCTTCTACGTTGGCATTGGCACTTACTTTAAAACTATCTGCGGTAAAAATGGTGGTATCACCTTTAATCCGCATAGGGCCACTTTTTATAATCAGCTCCTGTAACAATTTGCTTTTGGGAATAATGGAAACATCTTTTAATTGCAATCCGTTTGCACCAACGGTAATATCATCCAGTAAATCTGCATAAGAGGGGTGGGTAACTAATAGGATATATTTTCCTGCAGGAATATTTTTTATTTCAAATGCGCCATCTTTATCTGTTCTTACAAATTTGTATATGATAGAATCTACAGGTGTTAAAACAGCCACCACCGCATTTTGGATGGGTTTTTTATTGGTAGTGTCAGTAAGGTTACCCGAAATGGTTTGTGCCGAAATACCTGAGCCCAATAATATAAAAAAAAGGCTTATTAAAAGAACGGGGGTGTTTTTTGTCATAAAGGGTTGGTATTGGTAAAATGCAAATAGTTGTTAAGGGTTATTAAATATATTCATATTACTTAAACACTATGCTTAAATTTACGTTAAGTAAAACTTAAATTTTTTTTTGACTTCAATAACTGTAATTCCATCAATGGTTGCATAATATCATCAATGGTAAAGAAAAATCAAATAACATGAACCAGGATAAACCACCCGCAATTGTAAAAAAATACGAAGAAGAGCATTTTGTAGACAGCACTAAACCGGTGTGGAATTATTCTTTATTCACGGATACGGATATACGCAATTATCAGAATGGTAATTTATATAACGGCTATCAAATATTTGGTAACCACCAAACGGAAGTATTGGGTACACAAGGTTTTTATTTTGCAGTATGGGCACCCAACGCCACTGAAGTTTCTGTAGTGGGCCATTTTAATAACTGGCAAAAAGGCCAGCACCCATTGTATGTAAGGCTTGATAGCTCGGGTATCTGGGAAGGCTTTATCCCCAACTTTAAAAAAGGCGAAGCCTATAAATATCATATTAAGGGATACAAAGGTGCATTGATTGATAAAGGAGACCCCTATGCAAATTTTTGGGAGATGCGGCCGGAGACTGCTTCTGTTAGCTGGAATATGCAGTATGAGTGGGCAGATAATGCATGGATGAAAAACAGGAAAAAAAGTAATGCTTTAGATGCAGCCTGGAGCGTATACGAAGTGCATTTAGCAAGCTGGATGCGACCAGATAAAAATGATGAAGAGACCTACAACAGCTATCAGCAGATTACAGAGCGTTTAGTGCCTTACGTTAGTGAGATGGGTTTTACGCATGTAGAATTTATGCCCGTAATGGAGCATCCTTTTGATGGCAGCTGGGGTTACCAGGGCACCGGTTTTTTTGCACCTACTTCCCGCTTTGGTGAACCCGAATATTTTATGGCGATGGTAGATGCATTTCACCAGGCGGGCGTTGGAGTTATTTTAGATTGGGTGCCTTCTCATTTTCCTTATGATGCTCATGGATTGTTTATGTTTGATGGTACGCATACGTATGAATATGCTGATATGCGCAAGGGCTTTCATCCAGACTGGAACAGTTATATTTTTAATTATAAACGCGGCGAAGTAAAATCATTTTTAATAAGCAGCGCCAGGTTTTGGTTCGATCAATTTCACATTGACGGGATAAGGGTTGATGCGGTAAGTTCAATTTTACAGCTCGATTATTCCCGCAAGGAAGGAGAGTGGGAACCAAATGAATTTGGCGGCAATGGAAATATTGAGGCCATCGCTTTTATAAAAGAATTAAATGAAACTATTTACCGCGATTTTCCGGATGTACAGATGATAGCAGAAGAAGCTACCGACTGGCCAAAAGTAAGCCGCCCCACATTTCAGGATGGACTTGGTTTTGGTATGAAATGGATGATGGGGTGGATGCATGATACGCTGGATTATTTTAAGATGGACCCCTACTTCAGGCAGTTTCACCAGGATAAATTTACATTCAGCATGATGTATTTTTATGATGAAAACTTTATGCTGCCGCTTAGTCACGACGAAATTGTACATGGCAAAAGCCCCATGATCAATAAAATGCCAGGTGACGAATGGCAGAAGTTTGCCAACCTTCGGCTGATGTATACTTATATGTTTACACATCCCGGTGCCAAATTATTATTTATGGGCGACGAGTTTGGCCAAACTACCGAGTGGAACTATAAAAGTGAATTAGATTGGAGCCTGTTGCAATTCGATTGCCATAAAAAATTGCAGGAATGTATAAAATCATTAAACCATTTGTACAGCCGACAGCCGGCTTTGCACCAGTTACAATTTAAAGCACAGGGCTTTGAATGGATAAACCTTAATCAGCGCCAGGAAGGTATTATTGTATTTAAACGGAAAGGTAAAAATAAAGAGGACGATTTATTGATTGTATTGAATATGGCCCCGGTTGTGCGCAGGGACTGGAAGTTAAAAGTTGGGGGAAAACAACAGTGGAAAGAAATTTTTAACAGTGATAGCCTTGACTTTTGGGGTACAGGGGATGTTTATAATCCCGATGTAAAAGGGCATCTGTTAGAAAAAGAAGGCGACTTATATGAAATAAATATTCATCTTCCGGCGTTAGCTGGTATAGTATTCCGGTAACCCGGGATATTATTTGATAAATATTCATCATGAAAAGGTTTTCATTATTAATAGCTTTTTTTGTTCTGATTAATACCGCATTTTCTCAGAATGCTGATAGCGCAAAATTTTACTATCAAAAAGCCATTATTGAAAAAGACGCAAAGCGGTATTTGGTAGCTTCTGCTTTATTTGAAAAAGCTATTAGTTTTGATTCAAAATATTCAGCCGCTTACCTTCAAGAGGGGTATGTGAATTTAGCCATGCGCAAAACCGATGCTGCTAAAGGCTATTTTACCAAATTATACGAATTAGATACTACAAACATTACCGCAATAAGAGAATTGACATTACTGTACTACGATTATCATCAATATCAAAAAGCTATAGAGTTCGCCAGCAAATGTGTTGGTTGTGACAATGCTGAAAGAATAATTGCGATGAGCAGTTACCAGCAGGAAGACTACGCAAAAACAGTAAGCGGTTTACTGAAAGAAATAGCAAAAGATAGTACCGATGCTGAAGCATTTTATACAATTGGCAGGGCCTATATTGATATGGAAGAATATAATAAGGCAGTTCCCTACTATGCAAAAGCAGTTACTTTAGACACTACAAAAAATATATGGTTATACCAGTTTGGGCTTTTGTATTATACGCTGAACGATTTTAAGCATGCAAAAATTTTCTTTTGTAAAGCTGCTCAAAATGGCTATCCTCCAAGTAACGATTTTAATGAAAACCTTGGCTACGCCTATATTTATACCGGGGAATTTGAGAACGGAGAAAAATTACTATTGGCTATTGCAGCAAAAAAACCGGGCAACAAAGATATTTTCAGGGATATTGCCGAAGCTTATTATCAACAAAAAAATTATGACAGGTCATTAAATTTTTGTCAGAAATTATTAGAGATGGATGCTAATGATGGTAAGGCCTTGTACCAGGCTGGTTTATGCTTTCAAAAAAAAGGACAAAAAGAAAAAGGAGAGGCCATGTGCGATCAGGCAATTAAAATGGATCCTTCTTTGGCAAGCCTCCGGCAAAGCAAGACGGTGGAATAGGGTTATAGTTTCTGCATTTTATAAAATAAAATTGTCATCCTTGTATTAAATGAAGGATAACATTCCTCAATCTCCCGCCGATAATTCTTCGCTAATGGTGTGCTTTCCTAAAATTCATTTCGCCGGCATTAATTGCAATGGGTAATAAATTTTCTTTAGGTGGTATCGGGCAATGATATTCTGTTGAGTAAGCGCAATAAGGGTTATACGATTTATTAAAATCAATGAGTAAGGTGTTGTTAATAATTTGCGCAATGGTAAAGTCAAGGTAACGACCGCTTCCATAAGTTTTATCACCTGTAGTTAAATCGGTAAAGGGTACAAATAAATAATCAGCATAAATTTTTGATCTCATCAAATCTTTTGATTGATAAACAAATAAATGCAGGCTGGTACCATTGATGGAGAAAGAAATTTTCCCATACTTAAAATAATAATCTTTACCGTTGCCGGATGTTTTCATAGTAAAGCCGATGGTATCTGTTATCTTTTCAAAAACAGCGTCTACACGGTAGTTGATGTCAATGGCAAAGAAGCGGAAATATTTTTTATCTTTCCCTTTTACCACTTCGTGGGTGTCAATATAATTTTTTTGGAATGCCTTAGTTTCAGCAATATAATTTTGTTGTGCGTAAGAAGATTGAACCCAAAATGCCAGTGCAAAAAAGAATATTTGTTTCATAAAATGAAGGTAATATTTATTTGTACTACCACCCAATTCTATGCTAAGCGTAGGTCAGGTAAACATCAACTCTAAAATTATTTAGGATACGACAAAACTTGCAAGTCGATTAAGTGTTGTAATTTGTAAACTAAAACAACAACAATGAGTAATCAAAAAGACTTAATGATAAAAATGGTAGTAGATGGCTGGAACGGGCAATTGGCCAGGGCAACAAAATTATTTAATGAATTGACGGATGAGCAAATTGAAAATGAAACAGCGACAGGCAGAAATACAGGAACCTATCTTTTGGGGCATCTTATAGCGGTGCATGATGCTTTATTTCCATTATTGGGTATTGGCGAAAAATTATACCCAAACCTTGAAGAAGTGTTTATAAAAAATCCAGATAAATCAGGGTTAGAAAAACCTTTAATAAAAGAATTAAGAAATTACTGGAATGAAGTAAATGATAAAATGCAGAAACAGTTTAGCCAGTTTACAGTTGACGAGTGGTTGCAAAAGCATACAGCTGTTTCAGAAGAAGATTTTTCAAAAGAGCCGCATCGAAACAGGTTAAATGTTTTAATTAGCAGAACAAATCACCTGGCATATCATTTGGGGCAACTGGCTTATTTAAAAAAATAATGTAGCAATAAATTTATTAAGTGTGAATGGCTTAGCTATTAAAAATAGAGCCGAAAAAGTAATTATCATTGCTATTGAAAAACGTAGATTTGAATTTTAATGTAATCGACATGGACTATATAAATTTATACTCGGCATTAACAAAAAAACTGGAAGAAGAAATTCCGATAACTGCATATCCAGTTAGAGAACTTGTACAAATTTTCAGGGACAAAGGCATTTCAATAACTTTAAAATCAACATTCACTATAACAAGTGTATTCAATAGTGGAGATATATCAGGAATAATGTGTACACTAAAAGAGAATAATGGTAACGTAAGTGCTTGTAGTTTGACACATCTTATTTTTGATCCGAAATTTCTTTTGTACAAAGAAATTGTAGATTATCAGAAGAAGAGGTTTAAAAGGATACAACAATTAAATCAAATGAGTAGTTTACAGAAACCCGGCAGTAAATAATTTAGTTGAGCTTTAAAAATGTTTCATTAAAAAATCCCGTTCAATAATTATTGAACGGGATTTTTTGCGTAGTTAAAATATGATTAAGCTCCTTTTGCAATCACCACTTTGTCAGTGTTGACAGCAGCAGGTTCAGTTAATGCTTTACTTTTTCCAAGATCAACCAAAACCGGTGCAGCTACAAAAATAGAAGAGTAGGTACCGGTAATTACACCTATCAGCATTGCAAATGCAAAACCTCTTGTTACTTCACCTCCAAAGATGAACAATATCAGGATGGTTAAAAACACGGTTAAGGAAGTCATGATGGTACGGCTCAATGTATCGTTGATGGCACGGTTAATAATAGAACCTTTTGTATCGCCTTTTTTAGCAGTGCGGCTATATTCCCTGATACGGTCAAAAACAATTACAGTGTCATTCATACTAAAACCAATTACCGTTAAAACCGCCGCAATAAAATGCTGGTCAATTTCTAAAGGAAAGGGTACAATATTTTTTAGGAAAGAAAAAACAGCCAGTGTTACAAATACATCATGCAGCAATGCAAGTATTGTTCCAACAGAATATCTCCAGTCGCGGAAGCGCATAAAAATATACAGGAAGATAATGATCATTGCAAACAGCGTGGCCTTGATAGCTCCCTTTTTAAGTTCTTCTGAAATGGTGGGTTGTACTGTTTGGGAACCTTTGATATTGTTTTTGGCAAAATCAGCATAAGATACACCCGGTAATACTTTCTGTAATCCCTGGTATAGTTTCGTTTGAACAAGGCTATCCGCATTATCAACTCCCTTCTTGTAAGAAGTAGTGATATTTAAATGCTTACTATCGCCTACAGTTTTAATAACCGGAAAATCGCCTTCGAATGCATTTTTCAAATCGTCCCGTATCTCATCATTTTTTACAGCCTGTGGAAAAGCCACCGTATAGCTGCGGCCACCTTTAAATTCAACACCTTCGTGAAAGCCGTTAAAAAATGCACCAACGCCCAGCAATAAAACAACTATTGAAATACCATAAGCCACTTTTCTGTATTCAATAAACTTAAATTTTGCATGTTGAAAAACTCTTTTTGAAATGGGCGTGAAATAATTAAAGTGACGGTTTTTATTTGTCCAGAAATCAGTAATTAATCTTGATACTAAAATTCCACAGAACAGTGAAAGTACTATACCCAGCATTTGCGTTGTTGCAAATCCTAATACAGGGCCTAAACCAAATATAAATAATATAGCTGCTGTTAAAAAAGTGGTAACGTGGGCATCAATAACGGGAGCGAGTGAACGCTGGTAACCATCGTTTACAGCCTGGGGATAAGATTTTCCTTTGGTAAGTTCTTCTTTAATTCTTTCAAAAATAATTACGTTGGTATCTACCGCCAAGCCAACCGTTAATACTAAACCTGCAATACCTGCTGCTGTTAACGTAAAGCCCATTGCGCTTAATACACCAATGGTAAATAATAAGTTTAATATCAAAGAAATATTAGCTACCCATCCACCAGTATTATAGTAAATAATCATTAATGAAAAAATTACTAAAAAAGCGATACCAAATGCCATCATACCGCCATTAACGGAAGCTTCACCCAATGTTGGGCCTACTACCTGTTCCGCAACAATTTTTGCCGGGGCATTAGTTTTACCTGATTTTAAGACATTAGCTAAATCTTGAGCTTCTTCTGTGGAAAAATTTCCTGAAATTTCAGTTTGCCCTCCTTCAATAGGACCCATTACATTTGGAGCTGTATAAACAATATCATCCAAAGCAATTGCAACCGGCCTGTTCACATTATTTTTTGTAAGGTCGGCCCATTTTTTTGCCCCCGTAGATGTCATATTCATCTTAATGGATGGTCTACCTTTTTCATCATTTCCTTGCCATGAATCTTCTACACTTTCGCCATCCATTGGCGCTTTTTCGCCACCAGGTAAGGTTTTAACAACATACACCGGAATATATTTAAAACCTTTTTCCGGGGTTTCTTCGGCACCTAATAATATTTTTGAATCAGTGGGGAAACCATTTCTAACTATATCAAGCGTAAGGTAATAATTGAGTGACGCGGTATCTTTTGCATGTGTAATAAAATTATACTGCCTGTTATATGGAATTTTTTCTGCCCTTATATCAAGCGGAGTCATTACTTCATACAAGGCGCTGGCATATTTGGCTTTTTTTGAAGAGTCAGCAACACCGGAACTATCTGTAGTGCCACTTAAAAAAGATGATAATGAAGCGGCGGCAGTTTCGTAACCCTTGCCAATTTCATCAAGGTTGTACACGGCCCAAAATTGTAAGTTGGCGCTTGCCTGTAAAATTTTTCTTACCCTTTCTTTATCAGTTACACCAGCTAATTCAACCTGTATGATCCCTTTGTTTTCATCAAGATTAATATTAGGTTGCGCCACACCAAACTTATCGATACGTTTTAATAATATTTTGTATGTTTCGTTGATGGCGCCTTTTGCAGTAGTGCGGATATCGCCAATTACTTTATCATCACTATCATCAGGTTTTATTTGTTTGCCTGCGCCTGCAAATTTAGAAGCTAATAGAATACCTGGATTCTGTTGTTTAAAAGCGTTGCCGAATAAAGTGATATAATCTGAACTACTGGCTACCTTTTGTGCGGTGGCTGTTTGTATTGCTTTAACCAGTGCAGGGTCTTTAGGATTATTGCTTAAAGATTTAAGCAAACCTTCCAGGCTAACTTCCATGGTAACACTCATACCGCCTTGCAAATCCAAACCAAGATTTAATTCGTTTTCTTTACATTTTTGGTAACTGGTGCCTACAACAGGATAGATACTTTTTTCCTTATTGCTGTCCAGCAGGTGCCTCATTCTTATTTTTACAAGTGCATTTTTGTCTTCGCCTTTTGCATCCGGGTATTGAGATTTTATAATCTTTTCTGCCTGTGTTTTCACCTTTGCTTCGTAACTGCGTACAACCCAGGTGTACGACAATTCCCAGATAGAGATCAATGTTAATGCAATGGCAAAAAACCAAACTAAGCCTTTCAATTTCATAATTGGTTACTTTTAATAGCTATTTTGTTAATTTTTTAGAAGTTTGCAAAGATAGGGGAAAAACTGTATGAAGAATGTTAGCGTTTTATTTTAGATTTTTCACCATTTTACACTGTAAATAATGTTTATGATTTTTAAATCTTTTCGGCTTTTAATTGCATTCTCTGCAACCTGTTTATTATGTTGTAATTATGTATTTGCACAAAAATTAAAAAAGTCAAAAAAATACAAAGTTGATACTATCATGGCTTCTTTACCCATACCGATAACTGACAAAAGTAAAACAGATAGTTTTATGGTAAACCTGTTGCAACAATATCCACAATACTTTGATAGCGTGCTTAAAAACCACCCGCAATGGAATGTGCAAATAATTTACACACAGGTAGACAGGGGTGCTAACGGTATTGCAGCTTTAAAGGATTATTATTTTAATGTTGATAAGGATAAATATTTTTATCCGGCATCTACCGTAAAACTGTCGATATGTTTATTGGCTTTGCAAAAATTAAATGAATTAAAGCAAAAGGGTATTGATAGAAATACTACGATGATTACAGAACAGGCTCAGCAAGGCCAAACCGCTGTGTACAATGACCCTACAACTCCAGATGGTAAACCAACCATTGCGCATTATATAAAAAAAATATTGATGGTGAGTGATAATGATGCCTTTAATCGCTTGTATGAATTTTTAGGCAGGCAATACATCAATGATCAGTTACATAAAAAGGGATATGGAGATGTGGAGATATTGCACAGAGTAAGCATTCCTTTATCTCCCGAACAAAACCGGACTACAAACCCCATTAATTTTTTGGATAGTAACGACAAGGTAATATATAGCCAGCCAATGCAATATGATAGTGCAAACTATTCCAAAAGGCATGATTCCATGGGTACTGGTTATTACAGTGGCGATTCATTAATAAAAGGACCGATGGATTTTTCTAACAAAAACAGGATAAGCCTGCAGGACTTGCATAGAATTTTGTTAAGCGTACTATATCCGGAAAAAGTGACTGCTGCGCAAAGATTTAATATTACAGCCGATGACAGGAATTTTATACTTAAATATATGAGCCAGTTGCCAAGCGAAAGTATTTACCCACCTTATTCAGCCGACACTGCTGCTTACTGGCCGGCATACTGCAAATTTCTATTATATGGTTCAGCAAAAGGGGAGCTTCCAAAAAATATCCGCATTTTTAATAAGGTAGGTGATGCCTACGGACAGTTGATTGACGTAGCGTACATTGTTGATTTTGATAAAAAAGTTGAGTTCTTTTTATCAGCAGCTATTTATTGTAACAGAGATGGAATTTTAAATGATGACAAATATGATTATGACACGATTGGTTTTCCTTTTATGAAACATCTGGGCGAAGTATTTTACCAGTATGAGCTAAATCGAAAAAGAAAAGTTGATTCAAATCTATCTTCCCTGATTTTTGATTATGATAAACCCCAATAAGTTTTAAACAATTTCAAAAATTTCAATTGAAATAATAAAAAGTTTTCACCAAAAATCATTTTTTCAACTTAGCAGTTAATAAATGTTTGGTTTCTTGTAGATTTGCATCTCTAAAATTAAAATACATGCATTTTTCTTCTTTATTAGACCGTTTTGCAGAACCTGAAACACTTAAAATGGCCAAACTGGGTCGTGAATTAAGGGCAAAAGGAGTAGACGTAATTGACCTGAGTTTGGGCGAACCAGACTTTGATACACCACAACATATTAAGGATGCAGCCATAAAAGCCATCAACGATAACTGGAGCCATTATACACCGGTAGCAGGTTTTGCAGATTTAAGGGAAGCTGTATGTACCAAGTTAAAAAGAGATAATAACCTTGACTATAAGCCGGAAAATATTGTTACTTCCACTGGTGCAAAACAAAGCCTTGCCAATGCAATTTTAGCGGTTGTAGATGATGGCGATGAAGTGGTGATACCAACACCATATTGGGTTACTTATTCCGAGTTGGTAAAAATTGCCCGTGGTAAAGTAATACAGGTAAGCACTTCGCTTGAAAGTGGTTTTAAAGTTACACCGGCTCAACTGGAAGCAGCCATTACTGAAAAAACAACCTTGTTTATGTTTTCTTCACCCTGCAACCCATCTGGTGCAGTGTATAGTAAAGATGAGTTGGAAGGGCTGGCCAACGTGTTAAGAAAATTTCCCAACGTATATATTATCGCCGACGAGATTTATGAATACATCAATTTTGTAGGCAAGCATGAAAGTATAGCACAATTCAGCGACCTTAAAGAAAGAATTATTTTAATCAATGGATTAAGCAAAGGTTTTGCTATGACGGGCTGGCGCCTTGGTTATATTGCAGCAAATGTTGATGTGGCAAAAGCCTGCGAAAAATTACAGGGGCAGTTTACAAGTGCCACTTGTTCTATCACTCAAAAAGCAGCAGTAGTAGCTTTAACAACCGATCTTAAACCTTCTATGGAAATGGCGGAGGAGTTTACAAGAAGAAGGGCCAAAGTAATGGAAATAATTAAAAGTGTACCCGGCATAAAATGCAGTGAACCAGAGGGAGCTTTTTATATTTTCCCTGACGTGTCTTCATACTATGGTAAATCAGATGGTGAAAATGTTATTACCAATTCTGCTGATTTTTCTATGTACCTGTTGAACACGGCACATGTGTCGTCTGTAATGGGAGAGGCTTTTGGCGAACCTAAATGTGTACGTTTTTCTTTTGCCAATAGTATGGTTAATATTGAAAGGGCATGGGTAAGGGTAATTGATGCATTGGCGAAATTGAAATAAATTTTTTGGCTTAACGCTTAAAGCATAAGGCTAAAGGCAAGCTTTCGAATGTATTTTGCTTTAAGCTTTTAGCCTTATGCTTTCAGCTTTGTTCATCAAATCTTCATGAATTTTCAAAACCTGTGGTATCAGCAATTCCCTTTCATCATTGGTAATAACGTAATCGCATAGACGCATTTTTTCAGCTTCATTCATCTGTTTACTTATTCTTGCCTTCACGGCTTCTTCGCTGATATTATCTCTTTGCATTACTCGTTGTATACGCAATTCTATCGGGGTAAATACACCAATCACTTTATCCAGCATTTTGTTTGAACCGCTTTCAAATATCAGGGCTGCTTCTTTAAGCACATAAGGAGTTATTTGCTCTTGCATCCATTTATCAGCATCTGCAATGATAGCAGGGTGTACAATACTATTTAGCAATACCAGTTTTTCGGGATTATTAAATACCAGCGAAGAAAGCTTTGCACGGTTTAATATTCCATTATCATAGGTATCTTTTCCAAAAGCCTGTTCAATTTTTTCTTTTAATAAGGCATCTTCTATCATCAGTCTTTTGGCAGCATCATCTGCATAATAAACAGGAATGCCCAGCACTTCAAATATTTTAGCAACCGTGGATTTGCCACTGCCAATACCTCCTGTTATACCAACCTTTAGAATCATATTAAAGATGTATATCTGATGTCTGATTTTTTGATGTCTGATTTATTTCAATATGTTAATTCATTATTACTACCTGTTGAATTATTATTGTAATGAAAAAACCGGTTGCTGCAAAACAACCGGTCAAATGTATTTAATAAAAATTATTTAAGCTTTAGTTTCTGAAACTGTTTTATTAATGGCTGCAGACATTTCCAGGCTAATGGTACTTTTTTCAATTTTAAGATAGCTGCCAGGGCTAACTTCCAAACTTAAAGTACCATCTTCATTTACTTTGTTAATAGTGCCATGTATACCGGCAATGGTTACTACTTTATCACCTTTTTTTAAATCGCTGATAAATGTTTTTTGTTGCTTTGCTTTTTTTGCCTGCGGACGGATCATGAACATCCAAAAAACTAAAATCATCAGTCCCATAAAAATTAAGGAAAAACTGCTGCTGCCTTTTCCCTGGGGATCCATCATTAAAAAAATACTTAATAGTTGCATGTGTGTTTAATTGAGTTATTAAAAATTGATATTTATTTATTTTACTGCTGTTACTTCTCCTTTTAAGTATAGCGGCGGAAAGGCCGGGTTTGCATTGGAATTAACGGTAATTGTTTTTACGTTGGGGCCCATCTTTCCTTTACTGTTAAACACCACTTTTATAAAAGCAGTTTCGCCGGGCATAACCGGTTTTTCGGGTTTTTCAGGCACCGTACACCCACAACTGGCGTGGGCATCGGTAACAATCAATGGCTTTTTACCGCTGTTTAAAAACCTGAAATTATAGGTTACTTTTTCGCCTTCTGCTATTTTGCCAAAATCATAAACACTGTCAATAATCTGTACCGATGTAGTATCAGTTGCTGCCATTTCTGCCATTGTTGCCGTACCATCTGAAACCTTATCTTTTCTGCGAACATCACAGCAAACAAATGCCATTACGGTAATTAAAAACAAAACAATTTTTTTCATTCGCCGTTTTTTGCAAAGTTATATGTTAAACACTAAAGGGTATAAGCAAAATGAAAATCATCAAATAAATTGATGGTTTCTTCGAACCTAAGTGAATTAATTATCAATTATCCATTAAAAAATTATCAATTACAAAGTGCTGTTCTTAAAAGTCTTTTTATTTATCTTTCCTTCTGCAGTAAGTTCTTTGTGGATATTGTCTAAAATACCATTGATAAACTGGCCGCTTTGTGGGGTACTGTAATCTTTTGCAAGATCGATATATTCATTGATGGTAACCCTTGTAGGGATAGTTTCAAAAAACAAAAATTCAGAAATACCCATTTCAATAATAATCAGGTCCAGCGAGGCTATACGGTCTGCGTCCCAGTTCTTTAATTTGGGTTTTAGCAGTTCCATACTTATTTCTTTTTTCTCAATAGTAGTTTCCAAAAGCCCTTTTGCAAAATCCCATTTTTCTTTACTTACAAATTCATTAAAATTAAAACTGCCGGGTTTTTGTAAAAAATTCTGCATCAGCACATTCATCATTTCCGCATCATCGTCCCAGTTAATAAAATGCTCTTCCACATGGCTGATAAAGTGTTCATTTGGCAGCATCAGGTTGGTGAAAATAAACTCAAGTATGTCTTTTTCACCCTTTTTATCCCTGTTTTGCTGAGTAATATAATCTATGTATTCTTCGGATTGAGCCAAGGCCTGGTAGGTTTTTTTTAATAGTTCTTCATCTACCAGTAATTGGGGTTTTGTTTCCTTACAGGCAGCAACATACCCAGCTTCTTCCACTATTTTCCATAGTAATTCATTACCGGTAATTTTGGTATTTATATTCAGGTCTTGCTTGGTGGGTAAATGTTTGGATGCTTTTTTTAGTGCATCTTTTTCAGCGTACCGGGCAACCTCGGTTAAAAAGAAAGTAAGGTAAACAAATAACCGGCGGCTTTGGTCAATCTGCTTTCTTAAAAGGCTTACGGCCTCGGCTGGTTTTACATCGTTGCCCATACTATCTAAAGTATAAAGGCTTTGCATTACTTTAACCCGTATATTTCTTCTGCTGATCATTCTAAAAGAACTTTTATGGATGGCAAATTTAGGGGATTAAAATTTGGCAAGGCCTGTTCTGTTATTTAATGGCAATAAAATATTTCTATCAGCGAATAAGGCTGGTCTTGTTGCCCCGATAGCTTAATTAGAATCTGTGGCAAAAATGAAAAAATGACTGCCATAACTTGACATTTACTGACAGCCATTCCATTAAAACTGACAAGTATGCCAGTATTGTCTTTTGGTATAAAATTGGTGTACCCTTTTTGCCCATTATTAAAGGCATTTAATTTAATCAAATCAAAATCAATACAATTATGGCTAAGAAGTTAAACATTACCCCCCTACACGACAGGGTGATTGTGCAACCAGCAGCTGCGGAAGAAAAATCTGCAGGCGGCATTATTATTCCGGATACGGCAAAAGAAAAACCACAGCGTGGTGTAGTATTGGCAGCCGGCCCGGGTAAAAAAGACGAACCTGTTACTGTTAAAGCAGGGGACGCTGTTTTATATGGCAAATATGCAGGCACCGAAATCACTTTTGAAGGTATCGAATACCTGATAATGAGAGAGAGCGATATATTAGCGATTGTTTAATTAGCTAATCAGATAATGTGATAATCTGCTAATTTTTTAAACTTTATAGTTTTTCATATTAGCAAATTGACAAATCAACACATTTCCTCAAATTTTTAAAAACTTCAAATTATAATACAATGGCAAAAATGATATTCTTCGACATAGAAGCTCGCAACAAAATGAAAAAGGGCGTAGATACTTTAGCTAATGCAGTTAAAGTAACTCTTGGACCAAAAGGTCGTAACGTGGTTATTGAAAAAAAGTTTGGTGCACCACAGGTAACTAAAGATGGTGTTACAGTGGCAAAAGAAATTGAACTGGAAGATCCTATTGAAAATATGGGTGCACAAATGGTTAAAGAAGTAGCTTCTAAAACTGCAGATCTTGCAGGTGATGGTACTACTACTGCAACTGTTTTGGCGCAAAGTATTATCAGCGAAGGTTTGAAGATGGTTGCTGCAGGTGCAAATCCAATGGATTTGAAACGTGGTATTGACAAAGCGGTAAGATCAGTTGTAGAAAGCCTGGTAGCTCAGAAAAAAGATGTTGGTAACAACAGCAAAATGATTGAGCAGGTTGCTACTATTTCTGCCAATAATGATAATGAAATCGGTAAGCTGATTGCACTGGCAATGGCTAAAGTAGGTAAAGAAGGTGTTATTACTGTTGAAGAAGCAAAAGGCACCGATACTACAGTTGACGTAGTAGAAGGTATGCAATTTGACAGGGGATATATTTCTCCATACTTTGTTACCAACAGTGAAAAAATGCAGGCTGAATTACAGGCACCGTATATCCTAATCTACGATAAAAAGATATCTGCAATGAAAGATATCCTTAGCATCCTGGAAAAAGTTGCACAAAGCGGCCGTCCGTTAATGATTATTGCAGAAGACCTGGATGGTGAAGCTCTGGCTACACTGGTGGTAAATAAATTACGTGGCACTATTAAGGTAGCAGCAGTAAAAGCACCGGGCTTTGGCGACAGAAGAAAAGAAATGTTGACTGACTTGGCAGTTTTAACCGGCGGTACTGTTATCAGCGAAGAATTAGGAAACAAACTGGAAGGTGTAGAATTAACTTCACTTGGCCAGGCTGCTTCCATTACAATTGATAAAGACAATACCGTTATTGTTGGTGGTAAGGGTAAAAAATCGGAAATCGTTGGCCGTGTTAATCAAATTAAAGCGCAGGTAGAAAATACCACTTCAGACTACGACAAAGAAAAATTACAGGAACGTTTGGCTAAATTAGCTGGCGGTGTTGCCGTTTTGTACGTAGGAGCTGCTACCGAACTAGAAATGAAAGAAAAGAAAGACCGTGTTGACGATGCATTACATGCAACAAGAGCTGCGGTTGAAGAAGGTATTGTACCGGGTGGTGGTGTTGCCTATATTCGTGCTATTGCAGGTTTGGAAAAATTAAAAGGTGCATTAAACGCAGATGAAACAACAGGTATTGCAATTGTTAAGCGTGCCATTGAAGAACCATTGCGCCAGATAGTTGCCAACTCCGGAATAGAAGGATCAATTGTTGTACAAACAATTAAAGAAGGCGAGGCCGATTATGGTTTCAATGCCCGTACTGAAGTGTATGAAAACTTATTCAAAGCCGGTGTAATTGATCCTACAAAAGTTGCCCGTATAGCATTAGAAAATGCAGCCTCTATTGCAGGTATGTTGCTAACAACAGAATGTGTAATAGCCGACAGGCCTAAAGAAGAATCAGGCCATAGCCATGGCGCTCCTGACATGGGTGGAATGGGAGGTTACTAATATAATCGCATTTCAAAATAATAAAGTCCCCTTCAATTTTGGAGGGGACTTTTTTTGTATCAACTAATTAGCAACAAGTATTATTTTTTAGCAGCTAAATAGTAATTTATAAATTAAATAAAAAAATAAAAACCTTACTTTTAGGGATACCAATTTTGCATCATTAAATAAACCAGAATGAAAAAAATAGCCACCACCTTAGTATTTATTTGTTTTATATGTATTGGTATTGCACAAAAAAATTTACCCGCTGATTATCTTTCAAAAGAATTTCACAAGGGCAGAAGGGATGCATTCCGTGATTCGATGCCGCCCAATTCGGTAGCGGTTATATTTGCCTATCCCGAAAGGGTTTTTTCCAGAGATATAAATTATTTTTTTCATCAAAATCCTGATTTGTATTATCTCTCTGGTTATAAGGAACCTAATGCCGTACTGGTATTATTTAAAGATTGGCAGGGAAAAGGAGATACTGCATACAATGAAATTTTCTTTGTTCAGGAACGTAATGAGCAAAGGGAACAATGGTTAGGAAAAAGATTAGGGGTGGAAGGTACAACAAAACAATTAGGGTTTAAAAAAGTGTATGATGGCAACAATTTCAAAAACTTTATTATTGATTATAAAAAATTCAGTGTTGTAATACATGATGAGTTGCCAACTGATATAAAAGGAGATGACAGTGGTTACGATTTGTTCGGGCTTTTCCAAACATTTAAAGCGGGCCTGGTACCGGAACAAGGCGATATAGAATTACATAAAGAACATCTGCTGATAAAGAAATATTTACGCCCCGGTAATCTAAAATATTTTGTAACAAATTATCAAAAGCAGGTAACAATAAATGATGCTTTTAAAAACGATGCTGTTATTAAGCAGGTATTAAGTAATCCTGATTCTGCAACTATCGAAAAAATAAAAGTCAATTTAAAGGAACCTATGTGGGGGACAGATTATTACCTGGAAATAACAAATTCACTTAGGGAAATTAAAACTCCTGAAGAGTTAGTACCGCTGCGCAAAAGCATTAAACTTTCCTGCATTGCCCATGCTGAAGTAATGAAAGCTGTAAGTCCTGGTATAAGTGAAAATGAAATAGAGGGAATACACAGATATATACATAGAAAATATGGTGCAGAAGATGAAGGCTATCCGCCAATAGTAGGCGCTGGTGCCAATGGGTGCATTTTACATTATGAATCTAATAACAATACCAAAATAGAAGATCAATTATTGCTGATGGATGTAGGGGCAGAGTACCACGGCTATTCTGCTGATGTTACCAGGACTATTCCTGCAACAGGTAAATTTACTCCAGACCAAAAAACAATTTATAATTTGGTGTATGAGGCACAGGAAGAAATTTTTAAACTTTGTAAAGAAGACACGCCTTTCAGCAGCCTAAACAAAAAAGCGAACGAAATATTGGCAAACGGTTTGATAAAACTGGGGATCATAAAAGATAAAAGTGAAGTAAATAAATATTATCCTCACGGATGCTCTCATTACCTTGGATTAGATGTACACGATAAAGGAAATTATGGCCCATTAAAAGCAAACATGGTAATTACGGTAGAGCCGGGTATTTATATTCCTGAAAATAGTCCCTGTGATAAAAAGTGGTGGAACATAGGAGTACGTATTGAAGATGATGTACTGATAACAAAAGACAGCTACGAAATTTTATCAATTGATGCCCCACGTAAATGGGATGATATAGAAAAAATGGCTACTCAAAAAAGTAAGTTTAAAGAAATGCCGTTGCCGGCATTGTAATATTTTTAATAAATTAATTTAAAATATGCAGGTTACTACTTCAACATACGATGCCGTAAAATATAAAACGCCAACAGGTAATACATTAACCTGCAAGGGCTGGATACAGGAAGCTGCTTTAAGAATGCTCCTAAATAATCTTGATCCTGAAGTAGCAGAAAGGCCGGGGGAATTGATTGTGTATGGCGGGCGGGGAAAGGCTGCAAGAAATTTTGAGAGCCTCGATCTTATCATAAAGGCACTGAAAGATTTGAATGATGATGAAACATTACTTATTCAAAGTGGCAAACCTGTTGCCATGCTTAAAACGCATAAAGATGCTCCGAGGGTTTTAATTTCCAATAGTCAATTGGTGCCTAAATGGGCTACATGGGAACATTTTGACGAATTAGAGAAAAAGGGATTAATCATGTACGGGCAAATGACAGCGGGCTCGTGGATTTATATTGGTTCACAGGGCATCGTACAAGGTACTTACGAAACCTATGCTGCTGCAGCTAATAAAGATTTTGGCGGTTCGTTAAAAGGCACACTCAATGTGACTGCCGGTCTTGGCGGAATGGGAGGGGCACAACCACTTGCCATTACAATGAATGAGGGTGTTGCATTGATTGCTGAAGTAGAAGAATGGAGAATAGACAAGCGTATTGAAACCAGGTACCTTGATGTAAAAATTATTGATATTGATGATGCTATTGATAAAGCCCTTGATGCTAAACAAAAAGGGATGGCGTTATCTATTGGTGTATTGTGTAATGCCATTGATTTATTACAACGGCTTGTGGAAAGAAAAATCATTCCTGATACTTTGACTGACCAAACTTCAGCACACGATCCATTAATTGGTTATATACCGCATACACTTACAAATGAACAGGCTAATATTTTGAGGCAGCAAAACCCGCAACAATATACTGAAAGAAGTTATGACAGTATGAAACTACACGTGGAGCTAATGTTGCAATTGCAAAAAATGGGGGCCATTACTTTTGATTATGGAAATAATTTACGGGCAAGGGCCCAGGAGGCGGGGCTAAAAAATGCCTTTGATTTCCCAGGCTTCGTACCCGCTTATATCAGGCCATTATTTTGCGAAGGCAAAGGGCCTTTTCGCTGGGCAGCACTCAGTGGCGACCCGCAAGATATTCGTGTAACTGATGATGTTATGATGGAATTATTTCCAGAAAATGAAAGTATGCAGAGATGGATAAAGATGGCACAGGAACGTATCGCCTTCCAGGGTTTACCGGCGCGTATTTGCTGGATAGGACAGGGGGATAGAGAAAAAGCGGGTCTTGCTTTTAATGAGTTGGTACGCACTGGTAAAGTAAAAGCGCCAATTGTAATTGGCAGGGACCATTTAGATACAGGTTCTGTAGCAAGCCCAAACAGGGAAACAGAGGCGATGCTGGATGGCAGCGATGCTATTGCCGATTGGCCAATATTAAATGCACTGGTAAATACTGCAGGCGGTGCCAGCTGGGTGAGCCTTCATCATGGTGGCGGTGTGGGTATGGGCTACAGTATACATGCCGGAATGGTGATAGTGGCCGACGGAACACCAGAAGCAGCGGCAAGGTTAAGCCGTGTTTTACGTAACGATCCGGGTATAGGCGTTATACGACATGCAGATGCCGGTTACGATATTGCTAAAGATACCAGCCGGAAATTTGGGTTGGATATTAAAGAAAGACTGGAATAATTCTTCATCAAAAAACGCTCAGGTTCTACTATAATAAGATACTGCATTTCATCTCTATGCTTTTTCAAAATACCCAGGCTAAAACAATAAATAATTATTGTATTGCCAACGCATGCGATTAGTTACAAAAAATAAATGAAAAATTATAGCGCCCAAATATTTTTAAACTATTGTTATTTGCTATTTTTTTATATATTTTACTGTGGCATTTATTTAACTATCCTATATAAAAACAAAAGCATTCTTCCGCAATAAGGGATCCTACTTCTTTTGGCCACACTTAATTGATTGTTTCTGTCAATAAAATAAATTATTTTTTTTGATAAGCATTTGCAGGTAACCCCGTTTTAAATCTTTTTCAAATGAAAAGAAATTATGCAATTTTTGCAATTTGCTTTTTGTTATTTCCAATAATTTGTTTTGCTCAACCAAGTGCAAATACAGATTATTTTAAATCATCCGCCACAGGCGACTGGGCATCATTGGCAACCTGGCAATCTTCTCATGATGATATCACTTACTTCCCGGCAACCCTTATACCTGCTTCAACAGCAACAAATATTCTTATTCAAAATCTGCACACAGTTACAATAAGTACAGCAGGGATATCTTTAAAAAATACAACTATTAAAACTGGTGGAACCCTGCAATTAACGCTAACCGCAACTTATACAATTGGTGGAGCAGGCGATAATTTGACAGTAGAAAACGGCGGTGTTTTGTTATTGAATTTTACTACTTTATCAGCACCTTCAGGTTCAGGTACAGCATTAATTAAAACAGGCGGAAAAATTATTGCAATTGCTGCTGGAAGTGCAGTGGCAGCCGATGTCATTGGGGATAATTACTTAAATATAAATTCTAAATTTACTTACCAGGATAAATCTGTATTTGAATGGAATATTGCCAATTATATTTTTAATAAAACTGGTGCCCAGGATTATTTTAAAACTCCTTTCATCACTGACATCCCCATTTTAAGAATAAGTACAGCACCAGTTGCGGCTTTTGGAACATCTTCTAACAATATTCTTAATTGTATCCTGGACGTAAATGCGCCTTTCAATATTGGAGGAACGGGAAATAAAACTTTTCGTGGCGGTTTAACAGGAACAAGCGTTATAAACCAAACTGCCGGAAATATAGTATTGCCAAATTCAACATCTGTTTTAGATGGAGGTTTAACCATCAATACAATCAGCAGCGGTTTAGATTTTACTAACGGGGCTATAGTGCCTGTTGGGGCAAATGTAAAAATTACAGTTCCAATAGAAAATCAAAATATCAGTAAGCAGGCAGGTAACCTGCAGGTAAACGGTACGCTTGATATTACCCATTGCAGAATAAAAAACACAGGTGCTTCAGCAAGTATTACAATAGCCAACGGCGGAATTTTAAAAACAAGTAATAGTGGCGGCTTTAGTGGAGGAGGTTCTGCAATAGTTTCAGAACCAATAATATTGGAAACTAACAGTACCATTGAATTTAACAGGATTGGCGATCAAAATTTTAATGCACGGGCTGACTTTAAAAACCTGGTTTTTTCTGAAAGCGGAATTAAAAAACCTGCCAATGCATTTAACCCGATTGGTACAGTAAAAATTACTGGTGACGCTATATTAAATTGTATTCATAACATAGGTGATGGAACCACAAATGCCAACTTAACAATGGATGGAGGAAGGTTGATAGTATCAACTGGGGGTGTACAGCCCATGATGGGCGGAGTATATAATTTAACCGGAGGTGTTGTTGAATTTGCAGGGAGCAGTTCAAAAAGTATCCGGTCAAAAACATACCAGAATCACTACTGTCCAACTATTGCCCCTTCCGATTTGCTGAAAGTACTATAAACAGTACATTGTGAGGGAATAAAATATTTTTCGATTTGAATTCAATT
>JAYTTI010000050.1:0-2156 GCA_043745405.1 Ferruginibacter sp.
GTATAATATGCGCTATTCGCATTTTTGCTGCCCAAATATTTTTTTATGGCAAGCCCGGTAGGCGACAGTGATTTAGGATCTGGAGGAAGAACCGTAGTAAATACGCTCGGTGTTACAGCTCCGCCATCATAGTTGGTATAATCTTCTCCCTCTTTATAATATAAAGCTGCATCCAGCCTTTTGTCACCCGGCTCTTCATCAAACAAAGCTTTCAATTTTGCGGTGGGTACAAACCAGCGTACCCCGCCTGCATCTAAACGTGCATTAAAGAACCAGATACGAGGAATACCCTGGGTAGATTTAAAGTCTTCATTTCCGTTATCGTCCAATATCCAGCTGTTATCGTCTGAATAAGGTCCGCCAAACTGAACTTCAAAAACTGATTCCTTATTATTTTCATTTCCTCCGGCAAATACATCTTCATAGTCGGGTAATACCTCATACCCTCCATTTTTTTCAACATCTTCAAATGCGTCGACAGCCTCATTCCATTTTTTCATCCATACATTTACTTTTCCTTCGTAGGCCCGTGCTGCCCATTTCGTGGCCCGGCCTGTATTGGCATCGTCCCATGATGGGGGCAAATCAGCAGCTGCAGCCTTGAAATCATCCAAACTAGCCTGCAAAAGAGCGGTTGGATCGCTATTCGCATACGTTTGTTGAAGCGATTTTGCTGTTTCTGTTACTGTAGGAGCTGTTTTCCACATTTGGGCCGCTAAAAAATGAAAAAAACCTCTTATGAATTTTGCCTCGGCAACTACGGACTTCTTTTCGGCATCGGTAAGATTATTTTTTCCGTTATCAACCGCCTCCAACACAATATTGGCCCTGTTTATTCCTTCATATGTTTCTGCATACACAGTATAAATAAACCTGTTGTTCGCTTTTAAATTTAGTGCATCTACCTCTTGTACATCAGAAACTGAATTGTTCACGGTATTAAATTCGGCATCATCGCTTGCAAGCATGCTTACTACCCAAAATGAACCCCAGCCGTTATGCCCGCCAAAAGAAGTGGCGCTGTTTACCATCCATAAATCCTGCATAGAGGAATACGCAGCAAACAAACCTCCGTCAAAATCCGCTTTTTTTGTATAAAAAGTAGCGGTGGTTGTTTTATCCAGTGGTGTTAAATTGAGTTTATTGCAGGAGACAATAACTGCCGAAGAAACAATTACAATTAAAACTACCAAAAGAAGTTTTATTTTAAATCTTTTTTTCATTATAGTATTATTTATTAATGTTATTGATTGGTGTATTTTAAAAATTAATTTGCCATCCAACCTGGAACATTCGTGATTGTGGCGCATTACCGTTATCATATCCATTTAGAAACTGGTTTTCTCCACCGGCAAAACTTTGCTGCCTGGTAACTTCAGGATCATACCCTTTATATTTGGTAAATGTATAAAGGTTAGATACCCCTATATAAAAACGGGCATAGGAAATAACTCCCTTGGTCAAATTAGAAATTGATTTCCAATTGTACCCCAACTGCAGGTTTTTTACACGAAGAAATGCCGCATTTTCTAAAAACCGGTCATTAAGGCCATCGCCGACATCATTATATGCGCTATTAGCACGGGGTATGGTATTGCTTTTATTAGCAGGAGTCCATCTCTCTAAAACAGCAATACTTTGATTACTTGATGAATTCATACTTTCAAGACCTGCACGGGGACCGTCATAAACCGTATAATTGCCCACTCCCTGCAATACAATTGACAAATCGAACAACTTATAATCGGCACCCAAAGTCATTCCATAATAAAATTTAGGAATGGGGCTGCCTAAATAAGTGCGGTCGGCATCGGTTAACATTTTATTTCCGTCTAAATCTACATATTTTATATCTCCCGCTTTTGCACCAGCGTATCCTTGTGTGGTGGGTACTTCAGCATCGGTTTGGTAAATACCATTGGTTTTATATCCGTAAAAATAACCCAATGACCTACCAAGCGAAATTCGCTTATCGTTGAGTTGTATATAATCAATTCCATCGGGGAGTTTCGTAAATTCATTTTTTACCAAAGTAAAATTTCCGCCGATGTTAAAATTAACATCTCCAATTTTTTCTCTATAATTTACGCTAAATTCAACCCCTTTGTTTGTTAGAGTACCTGAGTTTAAATCGGCAAACTGGTAAAAGCCGGTGG
>JAYTTI010000051.1:0-7880 GCA_043745405.1 Ferruginibacter sp.
ATTTATTTTTACGGAACTGATTTTGTAGCCTCCGTTAAAATTGCTTTTTGAATCGCCATATCGGCTTCGGCTATCGAGCGGCATGCGTGCCTGTCCACGACTATCCTTGTTAAAAAAATTTTGATCTAACTGCAACCATAAAAAAGGCAGTGTATTTGGACTGTTATTTTTATAAGTGATTACTACTTTGCCTGCTATTTCGTGCGAATGTTCATTGAGGGTAACATTGATATTATAATCTGCTTTATTTTGCCAATAACCAATTGTTGGTTCTCCGTTGCCTGCACGGGTAGGTGTATTGCCTGCCGAATAAAAAACCGGTGAAAAAAGAGCATGTGGATCGTAGCTGGTTTCAAAATTTTCAGGTGTTTGAGCCATAACCGGATAAAGCGCAATTAATAAACTGCCAGATAAAATTAGTTTTTTAATCATAGTTATATTTTAGATTTCAAATAAAGAAATTACATTATTTTATTACTGCCAATCAATTAATAATTTTCTACCATCTTTTTTGATGTTTATATCATCTTCAGTGGTATTGGTCAATTGCATCATATTGGTTAATAAAGAGATGGCTTTTTTATGTTGACCAGCCTTGTAATATGCTCTTGCCATTTCATAATTATTCAACACAAAATTTTTTTCAATTTGTTGTGCTTTTTCAAATGCAGCTAATGAGGCTTCTATAGATGAGGAGGGTGGGCTTCCAAATAACAAACGAACTGTAGTTCTTTCAAAAAAATTAAGGCTGCTCATTTCAAAATGCCATCTTCCCAATACATGCCATGCTTTATAATTAAGTGGATCATTTTTAATGGCAATATCAACATAACGCCTTATTTCTTTTGCTGCAGCTATTTTTTCCCTACCACTTTTATTAAGTGAGATACGGCCAAGTGCAATTGCCATTACACAATTGGACTCGGCATTGGTAGGATGGAGCTTTAAAGCAAGACTGGCATAGGTTTTAGCAGCTGAATAATAGGTATTCATTTGTACTGCATCCTTTTCTCTTTTACCAATACGACTGCATAATTCGCTGCACTTATTCAATGCATACATATTTACAGGCTGTATGGAAAGTACTTCTTTGAATTTATCAAATGCAGCCTTTTCATTTAAACCACTTTCCAGCCTGTCGCCTTCTTTTATCAAAAAATTAATATCCTGCGCCGGCAGCCATAAAAAAGAACAGCAAAAGTAAATAAGGCTGACAACAACTTTCATATCAGTACTCCTTTTTAAAGTTTACAGCTACTATTCCTTTAAAATCGGGAATAGGTGCTGTTAATTTTTTGATAGTTAAGCTGATGGATTTTATTCGCTCATCCTGCTGACTGATTAAAGCTATCAGGTCTTCTGCCAAGGTTTCCAGCAAAGCTGTTGCTAATTTCATTCGTGTATTGATAATTTCATAAACTGCCACATAATCCAATGTTTGATCTATGGTTAAAATGCCGCCGGAAATATCTAATTCAATATCAACATCTACCTCAAATTGGTTGCCATTTATTTTTTCAGCTTCATACAAACCATGATATGCAAAAAATTGAAGTTGATGTAATTGTATGGTGAGCATTAAGGGGTTTTATTGATGGATTGTTAATTTCTTTATTGCCATTTTTTTCTTGTTGCTTAAATTTATCCTGTACCATTTCATTTGTATTAATGAAAACCCTTTTCACTTAAATACCGCTCTGCATCAAGTGCTGCCATGCATCCACTGCCTGCGGCGGTAACTGCCTGCCTGTAAATTTTATCCTGTACATCGCCACTGGCAAATACGCCCTCAATGTTGGTTTTACTACTGCCTGCAATGGTTTTAATATAGCCTGCTTCATCCATATCAATCCATGTTTTAAAAATATCGCTGTTGGGCTGGTGACCGATAGCTACAAAGAAAGCGCTTACGGCAATCTCTTTCTTTTCTCCGGTCTGTACATTTTTTATTCTTACTGCTTCCACCTTTTTTTCTCCCAGTATTTCATCAGTTTCGCTATGCCAGTTGATGGTAATATTTTTTGTATTGATTACTCTTTCCTGCATTATTTTACTAGCCCTCATTTCTCCCCTTCTTACTATCATGTGCACATGCGAACATATTTTTGATAAATAAAGTGCTTCCTCTGCAGCAGTATCACCAGCACCAATAATAGCTACTTCTTTTCCTTTAAAGAAAAATCCATCACAAACGGCACAGGCACTAACGCCATATCCATTTAAACGTTGCTCACTTTCAAGTCCAAGCCATTTGGCAGAAGCCCCGGTTGAAATAATAACAGCATCAGCAGCAATCCATTTTTCTTCGTCAATCTGCACCTGAAAAGGGCGAACGGAAAAATCAACCTTGGTTGCTAATCCATAACGGATATCAGACCCCATACGTTTGGCTTGGTTTTCAAAATGCAGCATCATATCCGGTCCTTGAATACCTTCGGGATAGCCGGGATAATTTTCTACTTCCGTTGTTATAGTCAACTGACCGCCTGGCTGTATTCCCTGGTACAATACCGGGGCAAGGCCTGCCCTGCTGGCATAGATGGCTGCAGTATATCCCGCCGGGCCTGATCCTATAATTAAACAACTAACTTTTTCTTCAATCGTATTTTCCATATTCTTTTTTTAGCAACTAATTACACGAATTTACAAGATGAATTTTTAAAACAAGTACAAAAATCATGATCAACCATTTTTGGAGATAATAATTTCCTTTTGGCCAGATTATATGAATTGATGGGTTCAGAAAATTTATTAAACCTACTAGTATTAGTATTGATGGTATTGTTTTTATTGAGGAACTATCAATGTTTGATAATTTGCTGCATAACCGTAAAATGCCCCCAAAGCCCCATTGCTTATATTTCCCAATACTTTATTTGGTTGTGAAAAAGGATTACCAATACTTCTGTATGCAAATTCCCAGGTGCTCCAGAATTTATAGGTACCCCGATCAATATTGCACAGCTTTAGCGTAATGGTATCGCCTCTTTTAAAAAAATTACTATCTACTGAAATTGGGTTATTTCTATCAATACCAGGTTCCACCTGCAATTGATAAGTAGTACCGTCAATTACCTGGTCGTCAAAAACAGAGTTGTCACCTGGCAAAAATGCATGGCTGTTTGTTTTAGTAAAGTATCTTATGTAATTACCCAATCCTGGGGGGTCAGTAGTTTTAATCATCAATACAACTTTATTGGTTTCTTCCTGAAAAGGAGCTTTTTTCCACCAAAGCGAATCTGGCTTTTTAGCTAAAATTGGAATAGTTGTAATGGCATTATACTCCTTGTTTTCAGCTTTAATTTTAAGTGTATAGCTTGTATTAAATGTACCTATAAATGCTGTAGCTATATTTAACGTATCGATGCCGTAATAATAGACAAAAGCACCTGCGCCTGCTGGCACAGCATATTCCTTTAACTGATGTGTGGTTATACCATTTGACATGGTTACTGTAGCATTGTGAACAAATGAATTAAGTAACAAAGATGGATCGATTGTACTAAAAAAATTTAAACTTTTAGATAGTATTACCTGAGGGGGCTGGTTGTTTTCAATACTGGCATCTACCACCAAAACATTTTCTGCATTTTTTAAATTGAAATTGATATTCTTTTCACATCCTACCAATAAAAAACATAAAAATATCAGCCAATATATTTTATTCATTTTGTAAAATTAATTCTTATACTAATTGGGTATTGTTATAGTTCATTAACGTTTTTAAAACAAACCAACTTAAAATGAGTTAACTAAACTATGATATGAGTAAACAACATAGCTTACATATGGTTTAATAAAAAATCCCCGTTGAAATTTTCAACGGGGAAAAATGTATTGATAAGAAATATGTTAACCTAAATATGCTTTTAAAGCGCCACTGTAACGTGCTTTTTGCAGTCGCTTAATGGCTCTTTCTTTAATCTGCCGTATACGTTCTTTGGTAAGATCATATTTTTGACCAATCTGTTCGATGGTAACGCCATTTTCACCATCCAATCCAAAATAGGCATTTACTATTTCAGCTTCTCTTGGGCTTAATGATTTTAATACCCTGCGAATTTCATTTCTAAGGGAATCATGCATTACATCTTCATCTGTTTCGCTAGCTCCTTTCAATAAATCTCCCATGGCCACATCTTCTGCTTCATGTACCGGTGCATCTAATGAAGAGTGACGGGTGTTACTTTGGAAAATATTATTTATTTCAGTTTCACTCATCTCCAGCAACTCAGCCAATTCTTCTGTTGATGGTTCTCTTTCATGCTCTTGTTCAAAAGCCATATAGGCTTTATTTGCTTTATTATAAGTGCCAATTTTATTTTGTGGTAAACGTACTAACCTGCCTTGCTCAGCCAATGCCTGCAAAATTGACTGACGAATCCACCAAACCGCATAAGAGATAAATTTAAACCCTTTAGTTTCATCAAAGCGCTGAGCCGCTTTAATTAAACCAAGGTTACCTTCATTTATTAAATCGCTCAAAGAAAGCCCCTGGTGCTGGTACTGCTTGGCAACAGATACAACAAAACGTAAGTTGGCCTGCACTAATTTATCCAGCGCCCTTTGATCCGCCATTTTTATCTTTTGGGCTAGAATAGTCTCCTCCTCAGGAGTAATCATTGATATCTTTGATATTTCCTGAAGGTACTTTTCCACCGCCTGAGAATCACGGTTGGTAATTTGGGTTGCGATTTTTAATTGCCTCATTTGCGTGGTTTATATTCGAAATAAAAAACTCTAGTCATTATAAGACAGGTAAAACTGGTAAAAAGTTGTTTGCCTGAGCATATTACATCGAAATTTTAGTAAATAGTTTGCAAAGTTACATTTTGCATCTTGGATTTCATACTCAAAACGCAAAAAGGTTTAAAAATTAGCTTTTATGATGTTAATAACTAATCAAATATTTTAGTTTTTGGGATTTCTAATTTTACCATAAGAGGATGTAGTTACATTTGCGAAATGATAATAGACTTACGATCAGACACTTTTACCAAGCCAACTCCTGGTATGTTACAAGCGATGTTTTCAGCTTCCGTAGGGGATGATGTATTTGGAGAAGACCCGACTGTGAACAAACTGGAGGCGATGGCTGCAGACCTTTTTGGAATGGAATCCGCTGTTTTTTGTCCTAGCGGAACAATGACCAATCAAATCGCTATCAAATGTCATACACAACCTGGTGATGAAGTGATTTGTGAAAAATTAAGTCACGTATACATATATGAGGGCGGGGGTATTGCCTTTAATAGCGGATGTCAGGTAAAAGCGATTGAAGGCGACAGGGGTAGATTAACAGCAAAACTCATTGCACAAAATATTAATCCCAAGGATATACATAAAGCAAATACCAGTATAGTTTGTTTGGAAAACACAACCAATAGAGGCGGCGGTGCTTGTTATTATTTTACTGAAATTGAATTAGTTAGAGAAGTTTGTCTGGAAAATAATTTAAAATTACATTTGGATGGTGCCAGACTGTGGAATGCTTTGATTGCAAAGGGTGAAACGCCTAAACAATATGGCGAAATTTTCGATAGTATATCTATTTGTCTAAGTAAAGGATTGGGTACTCCGGTTGGGAGCCTGCTACTTGGAAATAAAGCATACGTTCAGAAAGCAAGAAGAATTAGAAAAGTTTTTGGTGGTGGAATGCGGCAGGCCGGATATCTGGCAGCAGCTGGAATTTTTGCATTGGAGAATAACATTAATAGGTTACGGGATGACCACGACAATGCAAAAAAGATTGCTGATGCATTATCGAAAAAAGGTTTTGTGGGGGAAATATTACCGGTGGAAACAAATATTGTGATATTTGAAGTATTGTCACCCTATACTCCTGAAACTTTTTCGAAAGTAATGGAAGATCACTCTATATCGGTTATGGTGATATCTGCAAGCCAGGTAAGAATAGTTACTCACCTTGATGTGTCAAGCGAACAAGTGGATAAATTGGTTTCAATTATAACAAGCTTGTAGGTTATCAAAAAATATCTGTTGATAACTTCTACGTTTCCTTCCTACCTATTTTGCAATGGCAATACTTTGTAGCCTTTTTTTCGCAGCAAGGTAATCAAACCATTCCCGCCTACGAGGTGACCAGCACCAACTGCAATAAAAACATTTTCTTTTTTTAATATAGTGCCTAATTTTTCTACCCAATTACTATTGCGTTTATTAAGCAATATATCCTCATGATCCTGCATACCAAATTCGCTTTTGCTAAAAAGGGCTTCTATAGCTGATAGACGCTGGCTTTTGTACACCCTCATCATGGTATCAAAATTTTTTTTATTCATCTCCATACTATCAATAGCTTTTAATAATTCTTTTGCCTGTTCTTCATAAGGTATGCTGTCGAATACGGCAGCCTGTAGTTCCATTGTTTCCAGCCCTTTAATTTCCTTTTTTTGAAACTTTGCCAATTTCATCAGCTCTTCCTCTACCCCACTCACTGTTTTACATGGCATCATTTTGGGATAAAGTAATGCCAGAAGCATAAATGGCTTCATCGTTTGTAAAAAAGAAAGCGGTGCACTTAAACTATCTTTAAAAAAAGTTTCGATTTTTTTATACTCTTCTTTTGAATAAAAGTCGGGGAGTTTTTTTCCACCTTTCATGGTCATCAGCATCATTGCACTTAACATCAAACCCGGGTCGTCCATATCAAGTTCCATATACATGGTTGTAGTATTGGAAAGCGCTGCTTTTAACTGGCTGCTAAATTGAATATCATTTTTGCACATGAGGTGAAAAGTACCAAACAAAAAGGAAGGTTTTTGTATTCCATTTCCACTTATTTGCCATAACAACGTGTTATCATCTTTATTGATTAAAAGACCTGGATTTTTTGTTTGTGCATTGCAGGAAAGCATCAGCCACAAACATGAAAATATACTTAAACGACGCATGTAAGCTTTTTATAAAATTAGGTTTTTATTTGATAGTACTATGCTGATTTTATCCGGGATATTTAATTATAATTGCTCTCTGTTCGCAATTACTATTGGTGCCCACAGGAACTGTATTATTTATGCCAACTAAAGATACAGCATACTTACTGTTGCCATCGCAGTTTCCACCACAATGTCCACTACAATCCGTAGGATTTTTATCTAACAAAAAGCCAAAATTAGTAGTCCCATTTGTTATGTTGGGTATAGTGTTTACCAGAAAAGAATAATAATTTGAACTACCAGTTTTAATCTAGTGGTAACCGGTTGCCGGAGTAGAAGCTGGTTGAGAAAAAGCTGGTAATAAATGTAGAGTTAAACAAGCGCTAAGTAAAATTTCATCATGCAGCATTTTTTTATAAAGTTATCTTGTAGAAAAATTATGTTGTGTTCAAGCGAAACTGCAGGCATGCAAAAAGGCTGGTATCATGTGTAAATAAAAGTAAGTATTAAATATTATACCGATTGTCCTCTAATAGTTAGTCCAATCGGTATTTACCAAATCCCTTCACTTTATGCTATCACACATAATTTGAGCCAGCACACATTGGGCTATAATGAAATTATATTTGGTATTACTGGCTAAATCCTACTGCAAAAAACAAATCAATTAAATGAAAAATTAAATAGCATTTATATTTAAAAATAGAGCCCCCTCATAAAAATGTGGGGGCTTAACAATTGCTTGCCATATGAAAAAAGTTAATCAATTTGTAATGGCATTATAAAACAGAATCAAAAAAAAATACTATTTACTTACAAAATGAAAATATTTTATGCCTCATTTTTTATTAAAATTTATACACAACTGCTAGCAGTGCTGTAACAGTAGATTTTACATCAGTGCCGTCTTTCTTTTTGTAAATTGTGCTTTGTGATGTTTCAACCCTTAACTCTGGAATAATTGTTAATGGGCCTACTTTA
>JAYTTI010000052.1:0-2154 GCA_043745405.1 Ferruginibacter sp.
ACAAACCGTGAGTGAACCTTTACAACAGCAAATAAAAGACCTGGCAAAAAAATATGCTGATGAGTTTATTGAAGTACGCCATCACCTGCATACACATCCTGAATTAAGTTATAAAGAATTTGAAACTTCTGCCTACATACAGCAAAAATTAACTGCATTAAATATTCCTTTTGAAGTAAAAGCTACTACCGGTGTTATAGGTTTATTAAAGGGCAAAAATCCTGAGAAAAGGGTAGTGGCTTTAAGGGCGGATATGGATGCATTGCCCATAACAGAAGAAAATGATGTGCCTTACAAATCTGTAAACGAAGGAGTGATGCATGCCTGCGGACATGATGTACACACTAGTTGCCTGTTGGGTGCAGCAAAAATATTAATCAGTTTAAAAGATGAGTGGGAAGGAACAGTGAAACTTATTTTTCAGCCCGGTGAAGAAAGAAACCCCGGAGGCGCCAGTATATTGATTAAAGAAGGGGTACTGCAAAATCCGGCGCCACAAAATATTTTTGCCTTGCATGTACACCCCGGCTTACCAGTGGGTAAACTTAGTTTCAGGGGCGGAATGGTAATGGCCAGCGCCGATGAAATTTATATCACTATCCGTTCAAAAGGCGGCCATGCAGCGGCGCCACAAAATACTGTAGATACTATTTTAATTGCGTCACATTTAATAGTGAGCCTGCAACAAATTGTTAGCCGTAATAATGATCCGTTTAACCCATCCGTATTATCTATTACATCTTTCCAGGGTGGTTATACCACCAATGTTATTCCTTCAGAAGTAAAGCTGATGGGTACTTTCAGGGCGATGAACGAAGAGTGGCGCTTTAAAGCACATGGGCTTATCACTAAAATAGCCACCGAACTGGTACAAGGCATGGGTGCCGAAATTGATATTAAAATTGATGTAGGTTATCCGTTTGTTTTAAACAACCCTGCACTAAATATTGCGGCCCGTAAAAAAGGCGAAGCATATGTTGGCGCAGCCAATGTAGAAGAAACAGAACTAAGAATGGGTGCAGAAGATTTTGCCTATTACTCTCACCAGATACCGGGTTGCTTTTTCAGGCTGGGTGTTGGTAATATTGCAAAAGGTATTTCAATAGGTGTACACACGCCCACTTTTAATATTGATGAATCGGCCATTGAAATTGGTATGGGTATGATGGCTTTACTGGGTGCTACTGGAGCAGAGTAAGCGGCAAATTTGCAAATACAATATTTAGTAGCAGTTAATTTATAGACTTTACAAATAAACGCACCACATTAATTCCCGGATGGTAGATTATTTGGATTGAAAAGTTAGCTGCCAACAAAGGATAAACTTTCGTTTTTTGTACGTTGCAAACAAACAATTGAAAAAGAACAAGTTTACAAACTTTCGTATTTTATAATGTTATTTATTTATACATATAACAAGTTCGTATGACTATGATTTAATTTTCAAAAACTAAACTTGCGTATATTTACGAGTTGGGGGCAATGTTGACGCCGATTCTAATCAAACGCATTTATAAATATTAATAAATTAAAAGACAACTTAAAAAATGAAATCTTTAAAGCTAACAGTATTTTTACTGGGAATTACTTTAACAATCTTCGGACAGGCATCAAAGGAAGCTATTATTCGTAAGACTATTGAAGCTGAACACTCCGCTTTTCACACAAATCCAGACCGAAAAATTTATATGAGTTATTGGTTGGTTAAACCTGAAACAAGATGGGTTTATTCTAATACTAGTGGTACTTCGTTTATGACAGGTGCTGACTTAAATGCTGGCATGGCTAAGAATATGTATCCTCCCATGGATAGTGCTAAGTTCATATTTTCGAATTTTATTTCCAAAGCTAGTGGGACAGTAGGCTGGGCTAGCTATGACGTGAAAGTTGACAAGACAGATGGTAAAAGCGAGTACTCACATGAATTTCGTTGTTTGGAAAAAATCAAAGGCATTTGGAAAATAATTAGCGGCTCTGGACATCAGTATAATCCTTAGAAAATCATTTCGAAACGACGTAATACTATTAATAATCTAAGTAAAGCGAGAAAAACACTGCCACCAATAACTAAGCTTTCGTTTTGCCCAACGGGCAAGAAATGAAAGCACTGTTGAACGGAACCTTCGGTGCCGGCTGGTTATGGAGTTGTCGATT
>JAYTTI010000053.1:0-2147 GCA_043745405.1 Ferruginibacter sp.
ACATAGGTTGGAAGCATTTTTAGAACCCATTTTTGCAAGTAGTAACGCAATAACTACAAAGCACCAAATGTCACATACAACTGAATATGCTTTGATGGCGGTTTCTGTTGGTGGGGCTTTGGTAGCTTTATTGTATGCCTGGAACAAATTCAGTAATCCCGATAGCTATCGGGATGAAAAGTTAACAAATGAAGAAACCGGCATCGGGAAAATATTAGCCAACAAATGGTATGTAGATGAATTGTATGAAGTCATCATTGTAAAGCCAATGCGATCATTTGCCGGCTTCCTTAACAATACGGTTGAGCGGAAAGGGATCGATGGTTTTGTAAATGGAGTTGGCAAAGCAGTTAATTACGGCAGCCGCCAGATAAGGTTTTTACAAAGTGGCCAGGTAGGCACCTATATACTGCTGATGGTAGTGGGTATTCTAATCATGTTTATTATTCAATTTCTTAGTAAATAATCATTTTAATGTTCGGTAACTATATTACTATTCCGCATTTATTAATTTTTGTTCCACTGGTAGCAGGGTTAATAGCTTTTTTAATTAAGGATGAATCTAAAGTAAAAGCCTGGAGTCTTTTTGCTGCTATTGTTACCTTGGGTGTTTCTATTGCAGGGATTTATTACAGCAAAAACAATGATTTAAGTGGACTTACTTTTGGCTACGAATGGTTGAAATACCTGGGTGCAAGTTTCGCTGTAAGTTTAGATGGTGTTGGCAGAATTTTAACCTTACTTACCGGTCTTTCATTCCCCATCATATTTATTGCAACCAACAATAGCAGCTATAAAAATCCTCATTTATTTTATGGGTTAATGCTGCTTTCACTATCCGGTTTAATGGGCGTATTTGTTGCCACAGATTGTTTGTTATTTTATTTTTTCTGGGAGCTTGCACTAATTCCAGTTTACTTTTTGTGCAGCCGCTGGGGCGGAGAAAAAAGAATACAGGCAACCTTTAAATTTTTCATCTACACATTTGCCGGTTCATTGCTTATGTTGATTGGTATTATATATACCTATCTGCAAACAGGCCCAACTGCTTTTGCACCACATAGCTTTGCCTTAAGTGCGTTTCATAATGTATTGCTACAGCCTGCACAACAGCAATGGTTATTCTGGTTGTTCTTTGTAGCTTTTGCTATTAAAATGCCTATATTTCCTTTTCATACCTGGCAGCCGGATACCTACGAACAATCACCCACCGCTGTTACAATGGTTTTAAGTGGTATTATGGTTAAGATGGGTTTGTTTGGTGTAATACGTTGGTTGCTTCCCATCTTTCCTGCTGCAGTGCTTCAATACAATAATATCGTTATTGGGCTATGTGTTATCGGTATTATATATGTCAGCTTAATCGCCATCAGGCAAGATGATTTAAAAAGACTGGTTGCATATTCTTCTATCGCTCATATTGGTTTAATGTGTGCAGCACTTTTTAGTACAAAGCAATTGGCCATTGAGGGTGTAATGATTCAAATGTTTAATCACGGAATTAATATTATTGGTTTATGGATTGTAATTGAATTGATAGAAAGACAATTGGGTATTCGTAAAATATCACAGTTAGGAGGTATTGCCAATAAAGCGCCCATACTTACCATTTCATTAGTAATTATAGCTTTGGCAAATATCGCTTTACCATTAACGAATTCTTTTATCGGGGAATTTTTGATGTTCGCCGGTTTATATCAGTTTAATGTTTGGTACACTGCTGTTGCAGGTATTAGCATTATCCTTGCAGCAATTTATACTTTGAATATGATTCAAAAAGTATTTTACGGCGAAGTAAATACTTTAACCGAAGCAACAAACGAAATTGCTTTTAGTGAAAAAGTAATGTTGGCTTTAATAATTGCAGCAATATTTTTAGTAGGCTTATTTCCACAACCGTTGCTGCAACTAACAAACGATTCAGTTGCATTCTTAATGACAAAATTTAAATAAAATAAAAATTATCAGCTACAAGCCACCAGTAATATGAACGCAATAATTTTAACAGCTATTTGGGGTATCGTAATGATGTTTGGAGGTGTTTTCTTCAAAAGTAAAAGCACGCCTAAATATTGGGCCATTGCCGGTTTGGTCATGATTTTTTTATCTAATGGCTATGAGTTAATAAAGGGCGTTCCTTTTTTTGA
>JAYTTI010000054.1:0-2143 GCA_043745405.1 Ferruginibacter sp.
TAAACTAAAAAGAAAGCCGCAACAGAGGCAAAAAATAAAACCCAATAGAGGCCGGTAGATTTTTTGGTTGATTCCATTTGAAAAAATATTTTGGCAAAAGTATGGCAAATCATGCAAATTTATTTGTACCCTTTAAATTTTTATTATTGACCTGCCAACGTTTGCAGCATGTAAAACTATTTAATTTTATAGTGTATTATTAACACCTTAAATAAAAAGGCTTTATATTGCCACACTAATTTATTTCAATGATTTTAAATTTCTATCTCCGTTTTTCTACTGCATTAGGACAATCATTATTCGTCTCAGGCAGTCACACTGCACTGGGAACTGATGATGTGACGAAGGCTTTGCCGCTTCAATATTTCAACAACGAATTTTGGCAAGGCCAGGTAGTATTGCCGCAAGATTCAATAACTCCATTAAACATACAATACCGTTATATTTTAAAAACACAGGATGGCAACCAGGTAATAGAATGGGGCGACGACAGGTTAATTGATTTAACAACCAACTCCGTAAAAGAATACACATTAATTGATACCTGGAACCACGCCGGCGATGTGCAAAATGCATTTTTTACTAAGCCATTTCAGGAGGTATTTTTAAAAACAAAATATGCTGCTGTTAAAGCTAAAGCTATTAAAATATTTACCCACGAGTTTAAGGTGAAAGCCCCGCTGTTAAAAGACAACGAAGTACTTTGTATTGCAGGAAGTACAAAATCATTGGGAGATTGGAAAACCAAAGATCCATTGTTGCTTCACAAATCCGGAAACTGGTGGACTGTTAAGGTAAACCTCGGCAATGAAACTTTTCCGATAGCTTACAAATATGGTTTGTTCGATACGGTATCTAAAAAAATGATTTATTTTGAATCGGGCAGTAACCGCACCCTGCTGGGCGAAAGTGGTAAGGGAAAAATCACCGTAATACACGACGGTTTTGCACAACTGCCTTTTCCTACCTGGAAAGGTGCAGGTGTGGCCATTCCTGTATTTAGTTTGCGTACCCAAAATGGCTTTGGTACTGGTGAGTTTGCCGATATAAAATTGCTGGTTGACTGGGCAAAAATCTGCGGATTAAAACTTATTCAATTATTGCCTGTTAATGATACAACTGCTACGCATAGCTGGTTAGATTCTTACCCTTATGCAGCTATTTCTGCATTTGCATTACACCCCATATACCTGAATATAGAGAAGGTTGCAGGTGGTAAAAACAGCGCATTACTAAATTCATTAAAGCCAAAGCAGCAGGAGCTAAATGCCTTGCCAACTGTAGATTACGACCAGGTAATGGAACTTAAGTTTTCCGCTATAACCGCATTGTACCAGCAACAAAAAAGTACGTTTAAGAACGATATTAAATTCTTTGAATTCTTCGATTTAAACCGTCATTGGCTGGTGCCTTACGCAGCATTCTGCTACCTGCGGGACAAATACAAAACATCCGATTACAACCAGTGGAAAACCCACCAGGTATATGATGAAACCGCCATTGAAAAATTAGCTTCCAATACACAAAAGCATTACGAACAAATTGCGGTGCATTATTTTACACAGTACCACCTGCACCTGCAATTAAAAGAAGCCACTGCCTATGCACATAAAAATGGTATCGTTGTAAAAGGCGATTTACCTATTGGTATTTACCGCTACGGCTGCGATGCCTGGATGGCGCCCCAACTCTATAACATGGATGCACAGGCAGGTGCACCTCCCGATGACTTTGCAATAAAAGGACAAAACTGGGGCTTCCCTACCTACAACTGGAAAAAAATGCAGGAAGATGGTTTTGCCTGGTGGCGCCAGCGTTTTGAGCAAATGAGTGAATATTTTGATGCGTTCCGTATCGATCATATTCTTGGTTTTTTTAGAATATGGAGTATCCCCATTCATGCAGTAGAAGGTATCATGGGCAGGTTTGTACCAGCCATCCCCATTCACATCAATGAACTATACCAAAATAATATTTCGTTTCAGTTTCACCGGTACTGCAAGCCATACATTACAGATGGCATTATCTACGAAAAATTTGGCGGCCAAACCAATTTTGTAAAAGATAATTTTCTAAGCTGGATTGATGGTGCCTGGGAAATAAAACAAGATTTTGATACACAGAAAAAAGTAGAAAAACATTT
>JAYTTI010000055.1:0-2130 GCA_043745405.1 Ferruginibacter sp.
TATTATTAAAAGCGCCGGTATAGATACCCGTGCAAAAGCTGCCCCCGTGGGCATACCCGCCATGCCGCTAAACCTTAGCACTGCCGAGGGCGATAAAAACGGCCAGCTAAAACTAAAATGGAAAAGCGTAAAAGGCGCCAAAAGTTATATTGTACGCCGCAGCACCGATGTGGCCGATGATACCAAATGGCTGCAGGAGCAGGTAGTAACCAAAGCCGCCGCCATAAGCACGGGCCTTGCCAGCGGTACACAATATTGGTACCAGGTTGCTGCCGTTGGTGCGGCAGGGCAGGGTGCCTGGAGCGACCCGGCAACTAAGGTGGCGGGGTAGGGATAAAAATAATAGCGCCAGGTAGGGCCGATAAAAAGCAAAAGGTACTTACCATTTTTACGGCCATAGCATCTACCGGTATTGGTGCATTGGCAGGGGTGCTGATGCCGGTGCAAAAAAAGGGGTTAAGTATTACCTCCAGATTTATGCCTTCTTATTGTTTAACTCAAGGCAACATAATTTTTATTTTGAAACTTGTAAAAAACAGCAGGACTTGCCCAAAGAATATATAAAGTCAAAAAACTAACATAATATGAAAAAAATAATTGTCTCTGCTATTGCTTTTACTTTTTGCATAAAAGCAATGAGTCAACAATTTATTCCTTTACAAAAAACAGTATCAGAACAGAAGATTATAAGGACTACAAAAGTCATTGAAAAGACTTTTAAAGTGGCTAATAAAGCCAAAAATGGAACAATGATTATTCAAAAGTTTGATGAAAATGGAAAACCGGAAGACTCAATTGAAGTTACCAGTAAAGAGATTGTTACAGTGGAAAAAGCAGCTCAAAAAAAGGTATTCGGTGTTTTTGGAGCAGGTAACCTGAATAAAGAGCAGTTAGAAAAATTTAATGCTTCTGGTAAATTTTCATATTATATTAAACCAATGATGCAGGAAAGAAGGGAATTGACTTTTTATTTATCATTTAATAAAAATGCAACAAATAATGACAGCCTTTTGGCATCAACCTTAATTTTTCCGGAAGTAGGAAATAATTCATTTCTTGGCACAGTTGAATTTGCATATCGGCTAAGTCCTAAAAAAAAGAGCGGTGTTGATGATCCTGTTAAAGAACACTATGTCGTTCCTTTTTTTGAATTTTCCAATAAAAACATAAAAGCTTCCAAGGATACAGGGAATTCAAAACAACAGGCATCATATTATTTTTCTACATTAAATTATACAGTGGGCTGCAAATATCTTTTTCACTATGGTAAAACAGTAGAGAATGATAGCCACGACATCTATTTCTCAATGGCAGGTTATCTTTCTTATCTGAATATTCCTAACCAGGATACGGCAGATTACAGGATTTTGTTAAAGAGTAAAACAATCAAAGATAACTTATGGGCAGTGGGTATTAAGGTAGGAGTGCAATACAATAATTTTTCAATCTTTGCAGATTTCAGACATGTGCTAGGTTCAGAAGCACGGATTCCCGTAAGAGAATTGAGAGGCTTTAATTCAAATATTGGAGTGATATTTAATGCTGATATATTCGGGTTTTAAATTGATTTTATTTAACTATTGCCAATCTTTTAAAGGTTGGCAATGGCTTTCCCTCCTTACGTTATAAACCTTTTATTTTCTCATGGGTATAAGCAATGCAACGTTTTGAACTCTCAGTATAATATTTCTTCATGCCGCATTAACTTTTATTTTCCACAACCCCCACTTCCTCCTCACTCAACCCATACAGCGCATACACCTTTTCATTTATTTTGTCATCGGTATAAGCAATGCGCTGCTCTAATTGCCGCACCTGCTGCGGCAGGGTGGCGCTTTGTTTTTGCTGCTGCAGTTGCAGCATGGTTGTTACCAACTGAACAATTTCATCGTGGAGCGTTTTTTTATAAATGATACGGCACATATTTTTCACCATTTTCAACTTTTACAGCTGTTAAAGTCTGCTCTATTAAATTTGTAGTCAAAATTTTTACTGAAAATCAGTTACTTACAGATGGGTGGTTAAAAATAGTTTCCCTTTTCTTTGGAATGTAACGCAACCTGCCCTTACCTTCGCCGTCCAATTTTAAAAACCACAGGGATGGCTGTGGCTAAACTTAAAAAATATAAA
>JAYTTI010000056.1:0-2125 GCA_043745405.1 Ferruginibacter sp.
CATACATTTTAATTAAGTCCAACTTTTGATAAAGATTTTGGACAAATTCAGGCTTATACAGACTGAAAAAGAAATTTACTAATAAGCCTCCGGCTTCAATGGACAAGCCGACAAAGATGAGCCAAGCCACAATATGTAAGCCTACAAATACGAAGTTGTTTGCTTTTGACATAATTTTTAAGATTTTAAATTATTTCGCAAACTTAATAAATATTTATTGAAAAACAATAAATATATTTTGAATAAAAATTATTTTACTGGTCTTAAAAGTAGGGAGAGAACATTGTCCGGACGAAATTTTAAGAAAGCCTGTTTAGGATACACTTTCTTTTGGAGATTGTCGGTGGTTATGTGAGGTTGGTCAGGGTTGCACATAACGGGAGTTTGTGAAAAAACCCCCTCACTCTATAAATATACACACAATGTGAATAGCTGCAAAGGCGTATGATTCTTGCTATATAACAGTATGCAATTTATTACAGGAACCAACCGCCATCAAAGTTATTTTGCCACCTTAGACGACCAGGTAGCTACCGATAATGCGGTACGGCTAATAGATGCCTTCATTGATAAACTTGATTTGCAAAAATTAGGATTTAGCAATACGGTACACAACAGCGAAGGCCGTCCGCCATATGCACCGGCAGTGCTGTTAAAGCTCTACCTGTATGGTTATTTAAATAAGGTACGCAGCAGCCGTAAGCTGCAAAAAGAATGTACAAGAAATATAGAATTGCAATGGCTGCTGCAAACCCTTACCCCCAACTACCACACCATTGCAGACTTTAGAAAAACACATGCCGTGCAGTTACAAAGCATGTTTAAATTGTATGTACATTTTTTAAGCGATGCCGGGCTGCTGGGCAAAACCACCATTGCAGTAGATGGCAGTAAGTTTAAAGCAGTAAACAGTAAAAAGAACAATTACAGTCAAAAAAAGATAGACAAGCATCAGCAGTTTATCGTTGATAAAACAGCAAAATATTTACAGGAGCTTGACGAGCTGGATAAGGAAGAAAACAACAGTAATGAACTGATAATAAAAAAAGAAAAGATACAACAAGGCTTAAAGAAGCTAAAAGAACGCACCATCAAATACGATAGCCTGCAGCAGCAATTAAACAATACAGCAGACAAACAGATCAGCACCACCGATGCTGACAGCCGCAGCATACTTATAACCAAAAGCATTGTAGAAGTAGGGTACAATGTGCAGAATGTAGTAGATGATAAACACCACCTGATAGTACAAACCCATGCTACAAATACTAATGATGGTAAGGCTTTACACAAAGCAGCTACACAGGCCAAAGAAAATTTACAATTACAAAAACAGGACACAATAATGCTGCTGGCTGATAAAGGCTACCACACCGGAGCCGAACTACAAGCCTGCCAGCAAGATAACATGATAACGCATGTAGCTTACAAAGACCAACCATCAGTAAAGCATATAGCCCATGAATTTTTAGCCGAAAGTTTTGTTTACGATAAAGCCACAGACAGCTACCTGTGCCCTGCAGGCGCAACCTTAACAAGCCTTGGCACCTGGCATAATAAAAAAGGCGAAGCCAATGAAACCAGTTTTAGATTTAAAACCTACCGGACGGATGCCTGCAAAACCTGCCCGTTAAAAATGCAATGCACCAAATTACCCAAACGCATTATCCAACGGAGTGAATACCAGGATGCGGTTGATATAAACGATAACAACATCAAACAAAATCCACAGTATTATAAACGAAGGCAGGCCATAGTAGAACACCCTTTTGGAACTATTAAGCGGCATTGGGGCTATACCCATACGTTACTAAAGGGCTTACAAAAAGTAAATGGCGAGATGAACCTGATTATGTTATGCTACAACTTTATGCGAACTAAAAACATACTGGGCTTCGAAAAGATGCTGCAGATGATCAAAAACTGGCAACCAGACTACAGTAAAATAGTTGGCCTGTTAAAAACCGCCTTTATTAAAATGATTTGGAGGCAAAACGTGCTATCCTTTTTTTTACAACAATCACCACTCTTTATTTTTAAGGCTGCTTAAATGGAACTGCTGTAAGCTTACACGAAACTGTACCAACTTATTTTTAAGAGAAAGATAGTTATTTCACAGTCTGAC
>JAYTTI010000057.1:0-2117 GCA_043745405.1 Ferruginibacter sp.
TTTCTGCGCTGCATAAAGTGATTTTTATTATTTAAGATAAGTCGCCATTTCAGATTGATATTGCTGAGCAATGGCCCTGGCTTCTTTTGCAAAATCTTCTTTTTCGCCTGCATAAATAATGGCCCTGCTTACATTTACCAATATGCCGCAATCTTTGTTCATACCATATTTGCTTACTTCTTTCAAACTGCCTCCCTGGAAACCCACACCTGGAACTAATAAAAAATGATCAGGAATTATTTTACGGATATCTTCAAGGTCGGTTGCTTTTGTAGCACCAACAACAAACATCAGGTTATCTGTTCGTCCCCAACTGCTTACTTTTTTTAAAACAGTTTCGTATAAAAATTCTCCACTGCCTTGGTTGGTGTCCCCACCAACCAATTTTAGCTGCTCAAAATCTTTGCTGCCTGTGTTGCTGGTCAATCCTAAAACAATAGCCCATTTATTTTCAAATTCTAAAAATGGCTTCACACTATCCTCACCCATATAAGGTGCAACGGTAATGGCATCAAAATTCAATGTTTCAAAAAATGCTTTTGCGTATTGCGAAGATGTATTGCCAATATCGCCACGCTTGGCATCTGCAATGATGAACTGATCTTTAGGAATATAATGTACAGTTTTTTCCATCGCTTCCCATCCCTTTAATCCCGTGGCTTCGTAAAATGCGGTGTTTATTTTATAAGCCACACAAAGATCCTGCGTAGCATCAATGATCTGTTTATTGAATTCAAAAACCGCATCAGGATGCGGTTGTAAATGCGCCGGTATTTTGGTAATATCGGTATCGAGGCCAACGCATAGGTAGGATTTTTTTAATTGTATCTGTTGGATGAGTTGATTTCTTGTCATGCGGTAAAGTTAGTTGCAAAACTTTATTTCTTGTTTAGATGTTCTTCGCTATAATCTTCGCTTCACCCTTCTCCAAATGGAGAAGGGCCGGGGATGAGGTTATAACCTCTTTTCCATTTCGTTGGCAATAGCCACAGAATTTCCGTCACTTCTTTTTCTTAACTGCTCAATAATATTTTTTTGAGATGCTTCATCCCTGTTCTGGCTCAGCTTAAAAACATTGTCGAGCTCTTCCACTTCAATGCTAAAACCTACAATGGCTTTTACCATATGATCAATATATTCCTTGGGTAAATTATCAAAAGCGCTTGTTGTATCGGTTCCTGCATATTTATCGCTAAGTGCCTTTACAGCATTGCGTGTACCTTCTTCATCAAAAAAACTGATCTTTCCTTTTGCATGTACCGTCATATAATTCCATGTAGAACCGATATGCGGATCAGTATACCAGTTTGCATTTACAAAGCAATGCGGCCCGGTAAAAAGTACCAGTACGTTATTGTTTTTTTCAAAAGCCAGGTGATGATCAGTTTTCCGCATCATATGCCCTTCCAGGAATAACTTTCCTTCAATTGCTTTTATTGCTAATGGGATTTGTGTTGCCACGGGATAATGATTACCAATGCCTGTTATTAATGCAAAGGAATTTTCTTTTATAAAGTCAATTACCTTTTGCTGGTCTTTTTCTGTGTAATAGTCGAATCTGTACATATTTAATATTTGATCTTTTCAAGAATCATTTGTTCAATTTTTTCGTCTTGCCAGCAGTTCTCAATATCAGGTATCGCCATAATCTTTTGCATGATGTCTTCCTGCCTCCGTCCGTTTAACAGCGCCTCACTATATCTTATCTGCGTACTGAAAGTTACCTGGCTGTACAAAGGAATCCACTTAGCCGGATATTTTTTGCTGAAAGCAGCTTCAATCTTTTTCTGCAATAAAAATTTGGGGTCTGCAACTTTATCCCTCATCTCCACAAAATTATTTAATGCCAGGTCACAAATGGCATCGCCATCTGGTTTTCTTAAGATTTGATATTCGATAAGAATTTCAGCCCAGTTTTCATTATGTTTATCAATCAAACCGTTTAAAACTGAGCAATCTTCAAAACCACAATTCATACCCTGGCCAAAGAACGGAACCATGGCATGTGCCGCATCGCCGATCAATGCAAATTTGTCTTCCCGTATCCAGGGATAACATTTTACAGTTACTAAAGAAGAAGTTGGGTTATTAAAAAAATCGGTTTCCAGTGTTGGCAT
>JAYTTI010000058.1:0-2114 GCA_043745405.1 Ferruginibacter sp.
TTGTTGGCACTTCCAAAGGCGTACCAGATATTTTTTACAATATTTTGCAGGGTAGTATCAGCTGCAAATTTATCGGTCATATATTCCTGGCGGCTAAACATAACTCTTCCAAAATCAGGCGGAAACCCTTTAAAGTTCATAATACCCGGCCTGTCATTTAATGGAAGTTGTTCTAATACTGCACCTAGTGAGAGCCGTTCTTTATCTAAAAAAACAAATTGTGATTCCAGCAGATGATTAACATAAAAGCTGGCTCTTTGCGCCGGGGTTTGTTCTTTGTAATATTTCATATTCTCCAAAGGTCTGCTGTCGCTACCCGAGAGCGCAAAAAACAAGCCTTCTGTTACATCAACAACTACCTTCCCTTTAAAATTTTTATCATTAGCCAGGTTCTCAAGAATAGGTACTGGCGTGCTGCCCACGCAGGCTAATTGAATGGCATGGTTGCTGGTATTTTTTTGCCAGGTATCAATATCGAGATCAAACTTTATACGGGACGACCCAATAAAAACGGTTGCTTTATCAGCAGGTTCATACACCATTTGCCTGATATTTGTCCATAAAGCCGGATCATCATTATAGAAGGTTTCAAATCCTTTTTTACGCAGGTGAAATTCCCAGCTTATAACGCTGGCAGTCACAATTACCAGCATCAATAGTGCTGATTTTGAGAGGTTGCTCAATGGCATGTTGTAAGGTTTAAAGAATAAATAGAAGCTTTAGTTAAAAGAGGGAACGGAAAAATATTTTAGAACCAACACACTAAAATTCTTTTGTGCTGATTTACTTTTATTTAAAGAACCTTATAATAGACTGAAATAAAGGGAGGTAAAAATAATTTTGTTTTTATTATAAAAATATAAAATCATTTTTTTAAAGATAGAAATATATAATTTATTTTAAGAAATTTTTTATTAATCAATTTCTTCTGGCCACAACAATGGGTGTTTTAAATATTTTTTTATTTCCCCTCAAATTAAATACTTCTGTTAGTACAACGTACACACCAGTTGCCAGTTGTTGGTTCTTTTCTCCTAATCCATCCCACCTAAAACTTCCTTGAGTGCCACAAAGTGCATTACGCTGTAAATAGCGTACGGGTCTGCCATTAGCATCAAAAATGGTAACCGATACAATGTAGCCGGCAGATGGAAAACTGTAATCAATTGTGGCAAAATCATCCATGCTATCATTATCAGGACTAACAATTTCAGGAGATAATTTAACTTCACCTTGTACGCCATCTTTTATGCGGAACTGAGAATTTTTATAAGTGGGTGTTCCGTAGTTTACACTGGTTGCAGCCGAGTGCCAGTTATCAGACAGAATGGAAGAAGCATTGTAATCAATTCTTTCAAGGCTAACGCCCTCTTTGTTATCAAGCAGTTTAAAATGCCACTTATCACTGTAAGGTACTTCGTCTGTAATTTTCCCCTGGGCATTTAAAACAATTACATTACCTGCGTTATCATTAAAAGAAGGCATGGTTGCAACTTTAATAAAAGCATCCGAGTTTTGAGTTATGTAAGCACTTTTTATCCAATCCGGGTTTTCTGTTATTACTAAAAAATCTTGTGGGAAAAATAAATATGGTTCGTTGCTCAACAGCGTAATACTGCTGACGGTATTGCTGCTATTGCGGTTGGCAATATAGGTTTGATTAAGGTCAATTATTTTATTGCTGCGGTTATACAGCTCCACATAATCGCTGCCGGTGGATGGTGGGTTAAATAATATTTCGTTTACAACAATCCCTAAACTATCCGCTACTTCACTTAACCCAACTTTGGCCATATTTTTTGTGCCGATGTTATTTCCTGCACAATCAGTAATCGTTTGTGCAGTAATGGTATATACTTTATTTCGTTGCAATGGAGTTGACAGGCGCAGATTTACTTTTGAAAAAGCAGGTGCTACCGCAATAGACGATGCAGGTAAACCAATGCCATCACTAATGCTGTAATTACTGGCTGTAGCAGCTTTCAGGTTATTCAGCGGCTCATCAAAAACTAAAACAACATTTACACTATCGGTAGTATAAGCCCTCAGCAACTTAGGTGCAACAGCATCGGGGTTACTACCATCTATTGAATTTTTTTTACCCGGTGTACCAC
>JAYTTI010000059.1:0-2109 GCA_043745405.1 Ferruginibacter sp.
ATTAAAAGTAAAAATAAGTTCAAAAATGGACCTTTTTGTATTTTTTATTCCTCTGAACCCTTTATAAACATTGAAAAATATTCATGCAACAACGCCATAAAATACTAATAAATAGACGTATTATTCACATATAAATATAATATATGTTTATTATTTTATTTAATTTCTAATTTATTTACCATATTTTTGATTTGTAGATATATATTATATAATTTTAAATGTATCAAATATGTCAAAATCAAGAGTTAAACAGTTAGCCCCATTTATTGTACTGATTGCAGTAGCCGTTGGTGCTTTATTCGTTCCATCATTACCCAATTTTAATGATGGGGGAAAGTACAATGCTGCAGATATAGCCTGGATTCTAGTTGCCACTGCACTGGTATTTTTAATGACGCCGGGACTTGCCTTTTTTTATGGCGGAATGGTACACCGCAAGAATGTAATCTCCACCATGATTAAAAGTGTGGTTGCAGCAGGTGTTGTAAGCATTTTATGGGTTTTTGTCGGTTACAGCCTTTGTTTTGGTGATACGATAGGTGGGTTTATCGGTAATCCCTCAACGCATCTATTTTTTAAAGGAATTAACTCAGGCGCTCCATGGAGTCTTGCCCCTACGATTCCTTTGGCATTATTTGCTTTGTTTCAATTGATGTTTGCAATTATTACACCGGGCTTGGTTGTTGGGGCAGTAGCCGAAAGGATTCGGTTTACGGCGTATATCGTATTTATAGCCCTTTTTAGTCTTTTGGTGTACGCGCCAATTGCACACTGGACTTGGCATCCCGAGGGATTCTTATTTAAAATGGGCGCTTTAGATTTTGCGGGTGGTACTGTTGTACATATTTCAGCCGGTTGTGCTGCCTTAGCAGGAGCCTTGGTATTAAAACGTCGTAAATCACATATAGAAAATAGAGAAATCCCTCCAGCCAATATACCCTATGTGTTAATTGGGACAGGGTTACTTTGGTTTGGTTGGTTTGGCTTTAATGCAGGATCAGCTTTAGGTGCCAATTCTTTAGCTGTTTCAGCATTTGCAACCACTAACACGGCAGCAGCAGCGGCTGGTTTAGCTTGGATGTTCTTTGATGTTCTCCGCGGAAAAAAACCTTCAGTATTGGGATTTTGTATTGGGGCCGTAGTTGGCTTAGTGGCAGTAACTCCTGCAGCAGGTTTTGTGGCAGTTCCACAAACCATCTTCATTGGTGTAGTGGCTGCTATCATTTCAAACCTCGCAGTATATTACAAAAGTAAATCTACTTTAGATGATACATTGGATGTTTTCCCTTGTCATGGAATAGGTGGAATTGTTGGGATGTTGATGACAGGAATCTTTGCAACTAAAACTGTAAATAGCGCCGGAGCAGATGGATTGTTTTATGGTAATGCGGCATTTTTTATCATTCAGGCTAAGGCAGTTTTCATTGTTGTTGCATACAGTTTTATTGTTTCTTTTGGCATATTCAAATTCATTGATATGGTACTTCCTTTAAGGGTTAGTTCAGAAGAAGAAGAACAAGGACTGGATGCCTCCCAACATGATGAGAAATATGGTCGTACGCCACAAATGGCTTAAGAAATAAAATTGTTATCTGCATTTAATAAGTCTAAAAAAGATGACCATTTTACTGTCAACCCCTGTCTGGGCTGTAAGTAAAATTTTTAGACATTTCATAAAAAAGGTACAGCCATTTATTAAACTTCTTAACAAGTTTGTAGCTGTACCAATTTGTAAATCATAAAACCAATTACAATGTTAAAGAAAATTTTATCAGTTACAATGGGATTTTTGGGAATCCTTTCTACAGTATGTGCCCAATCCGGCTCAACAAAAAAACCTACAACCACTTTTACCGGCTCACTGGATGCTTATTATCGATTCAATTTCGATAATCCCCCTTCGCCTAAAACGAACAATCTTACCAGTTTTACGAATTCACAAAACTCTTTCGAATTAGGTATGGCCTCTATAAGAGTGGACCACACTATTGGAAAAGTAGCGGCAACCCTGGATTTGGGCTTTGGTAAAAGAGCCCAGGAGTTTTCATATAACGATATTGGAACAACTCTAACGGCAGTAAAACAGGCATACCTTAGCTACGCTCCTTT
>JAYTTI010000060.1:0-28387 GCA_043745405.1 Ferruginibacter sp.
TCTTTCTGCCAGGCTGTGCCAACAAAATAGTTGTAGTCTTTCTCCTGCATCCAAACCATTGCTTTTGGAAAAAGGTCAATGCCACCGATATGGTCCCAATGTGGATGTGTAATTATTAAATCGGTAATGTCAGTTGGATTGATATTTATTTTTTTAAGTATAGAGTCTGGCCGTATATAGGTAAATGCCTGCATATTGTGCATGGCCGGGGTTTCAGTAAAACCTGCATCTACTAAAATTGTCCTTCCATTATTTCCTTTTAATAAATACACCATGTAGCAAATACTGGTACTGTCTTTACTGGTTGAACCAACAGCAGAAAAAGATATCGGCATTTTAAAATTAAGTGTGGCGAATTTTAATGCATAAATTTCATAGCTGTTGTTTTGACAGAATGTGGTTAAACCAATAAACATAAATAACAAAACCGATAGAACAGTTTTTGGTTTTGATGATATTTTTTGAATATTAAACATAGTTGCTGATTTAAAAGTTATTAGTAAGTAAAATCCCAATTGTTCCCTTAAAACAAATTAACCGCAATCCATTTAGCAAAAGCCTGCCACCAGGCTGAATGGCTGTTGGGCATAATTATAAATGCGGTGGCATTGATTGCTAAAAAAATGGCCATTGGGAATGCTGATCTTTTCTTTACAATATCTGCAATCATCCAACCCACCGTTAAAAGAGTAACAAATGCTACCATTGATGGAATGGCAATCATTGGCGACAGGCCGCAAAAAACAATCAGAAAACGCCCCAATCCGGGACCCATAATCATTAAACCTATAGATGCAAAAAACCGGATGTGAAAGGAGGTTTTCTTTTTATAATAAATGCCTAGGCCATAGAGAATACTGAGATAAAACATATCAGGAATGCCGGTAGTCATGCGAGCCAAAGCTTCGGTTTCGCCAACAGTTTTAATATTTCCTAAATAACTTGCCCGGGCTACAAAAAAAAGCGAGAGTACCAATAGCGGAAATATAAAGTAGGAGGCTTTACCAACAATCCGGTGCAGGCGAAAGTTTTTTGTTCTGATAAAAACTGGCTGGGCAATCAGCATTAAAATCCATGTTAGCATTACCGCTCCATGAAAATGGTGAGCCCAGGTAAAACCATCAAAATTTGGAAACTTAACAAGGTAAGTTTTATAAAACCCGCCAAAACTGATAAGCAGTAGAAAGATAAAAAAGTAAATGAGCCGGTTGGTTATCCCACTATTTTTTTTTGATTTGTCTGGAGAAAGTACTGAAGTTATCATGGTGTTTTTTTTGATTGGTAATTGTATTACGTAAAATTCAGCTTCCTTCTATAACTTTTAAAACAGTAAATGGTGAGCAGCACGCTTTGTGAGTGAGCAACAGTATTTCAGGTATAAAGCATTCAGGAGAAGAAAATTTTACCACTCCCTCAAAAAATTGGTTATTCACCAAATGCTTTAGGCAATGCAGTTGGGTTTGGTTAATTTTAAAAATATACCCCTTTGTTATGCAACGGATATTGATTTCTTTTTGTTTTTTCATTATAAGCACCGGCAAGTGCGTTGCACAGGATACGCTTGTATTGAAAGGCCAGCCTAACTGGAAGCAATCGCTGGATATTGCAGACAACTGTTTTATTTACCAGGAAACGGCTAATAAAGCACTCTCTTTTGAAGAAGCCAAAAAACAGGTTTTTGTTCCCTACAGAGATGAATGGCGGCAACAAAAATTTAGTAACAGGCCGTTAATTATTCAATGGAAAAAATTCACTGTCCGCAACACTTCTGCAACAGATACCGTAAACCTCAGCATAAGCACCGTTCATTATTTTACACGGTTGTACGCCGATGATGAATTGATAGCAAGAAGTGGAGCTTACGAAACCGGGGGCTATCAACCGCCAGGTAGTACAGGGGCTTATGACCGGGGAAGGCTTCCCGTAATTGTACCACCACAAACTATCACTACATTTTGGTTGCGTACAGAAGACAGGCAGAACCAACTGATTCCTCCCATCATATACCTGGAAACAAAATTTACAGGCATGGCCGAAGAAGTGAAAAGTGTCTTTGGTGCCAGGTATCTTTTTCTGATATTGGCGGTGATGGCAGGCTGTTTCTTTTTTATCGGTATTTATGCTGCTTACAATTATTACCTGTACAGGCATGTTTCTTTTATCTGGTATATCTGTTACACCATTGCAGCTTTTTTCTCCTGTTTGCACTGGATGGATATCCGGTTGGGCATGTTCATGTTTTCTTCATTGCTGCATGATGTTATCTTTTCTATATTCATCTACCTGATACCTGTGTTATATAGCTTTTTTATTGGGAGAATGTTACAGTTGCACATACATTTCAAGAAGGGCTGGCTGCTGGTGAAAATATTGGTTGCAATATGTATCCTTCAAATGACGCTGGAACTTTTAGAAGTTCGGTTTGGATGGTTTCCTTTTAACCCGGATTATTATGGCATTATTTTAACACCCTTTGCCATCATCCTGCTCAATATTATTTTATTAATATCGGCAGTAAAAAGTAAAGACCCTGTAAAATGGTTTTTATTCACCGGAATAGTAAGCCTGCTGGTATTATGGTGTATGCCATTATTAAATCTGTATACGCCACCTACCGATATGAATTATGAATTGTTCCTGGTCATTAATTTCGCCATTGTATTTCTTATGTTGGGCCTGGTGATTGAAGCTATCTGTTTTTCTTTCGCACTGACTTACCGCAGCAAACTGGTATTGATTGAAAAAAATAAATTACAGGAGAATTATAATCAACAATTACAAACTGCTTTACAACAAAGAACCACGGAGCTTGAAGCACAAAACAAAGTAGTGGAAGCACAAAAAATAAAACAAATAGAAACTGCCTTTGAGCAAAAGATTGCAGAAACAGAAATGACTGCATTGAGGGCGCAGATGAATCCACATTTTATTTTTAATTGTTTGAATTCAATTAAGCTTTATACATTGGAGAATGATTCTCAAACAGCCTCTGAACACCTTACTATATTTTCTCAACTGATAAGGCTGGTGCTGGAAAATTCCCGTTCAGAAAAAGTAACACTGCAAAAGGAATTAGAAACATTGCGGCTATATATTGAACTGGAAGCCATGCGGTTTAAAGACAAAGTTAAATACCAGATTAATGTTGCTCCTGAAATAGACCAGCAATACATTGATATACCACCATTGTTATTACAACCCTATGTGGAAAATGCTATATGGCATGGATTGATGCATAAAAAAGAAGGAGGAAATATTTGCATTAATGTATCCTTGCCGTTAGAACAGTGCCTGCAGATTGAAATTACCGATGATGGCATTGGCCGTGAACTGGCAGCTGAATATAAAAGTAAATCTGCCACCCGGCAAAAATCATTTGGACTTAAAATGACATCGGAACGGATTGACATTATAAACCAGGTTTACCAGATTAAAGCGGATGTACTGATAGTAGATTTAAAAGACGGAATGAACAATCCCTGCGGAACAAAGGTTATTATTAAAATACCTGTATGATTTTATGTTGAAAGCTATAATTATAGATGATGAACCTGATTGTGTAAAGTTATTGGCATTGCAGTTGAAAATGTATTGCCGGCAGGTGCAGGTAATAGGGGAGTGTACAGAAAGTGAGGATGGTTATATAAAAATTAAAGAGCTGCAACCCGATATTGTTTTTATGGATATTGAAATGCCGGTGATGAATGCTTTTCAGTTGCTGGAAAAAATTTCGGATATCAATTTTAGTTTGGTGTTTGTAACAGCGTATGATCAATTTGCAGTAAAAGCATTTCGCTTTAGTGCTTTGGATTATTTGCTAAAACCTATTGATGGTAAAGACCTGAAAGCTGCAGTAGAAAAGGCTGAACAGCGCCACTGGCCGCAAACACAACAACTCGGTTTACTAAAACAGCAACTGCATGGTGGCGTAAAAAATTTACCAGATAAAATTGCTTTACCTTATCAAAACGGTGTAACCTTTGCAGAAATTAAAAACGTTATTTACTGTGAGTCGGATAATAATTACACCCGTATACATACAATTGATGGTAACCAATATATGGTTGCTAAAACACTTGGAGATATACAGGAAGTATTGGAAGAAAGAAATTTTTTACGCATACACAGGCAGTATTTAATCAACCTGGATCATATAAAAAAATATGTAAGGGGCGAAGGAAATTATGTAATCATGTCAAATAACCAAAGCATTCCCGTTGCCCGAAACCAGAAAGAAAAATTGATTGAAAAGTTTGGGTGGTTATAAGTTTGAAGTGTAAAAGTAGCCCAATTGTAGTTAAGGAATATACGTTTGGCTTCTTAATTTTTTTATACTTGGTTACTAAATTTATTGGATAGTAATATTCAAAACTAATAGCAGGTAAAAAGATATTATCAACATTTTAAAAAAAACTGAAATAATTATTTCAAAAGGATACCATTTTTCAGCTCGATACTGGACGGGTTTGGAGGATTTTTTTTATCAAAAAATAACATTTTAACGGCCACAATAATTAATAAAATAGCGAATATTTTTTTTGCTGTTTCCTGCGGCAAGTTAAGGGCCAATTTGCTACCTAGTAAACTGCCAATTAAAAAACCTGCGGAAATAATCAGTACTACTTTCATATCTACATAGCCTTCTTTGTAATATTGCATAACGCCCAGCAACCCTACAGGCAAAAGCAATATTCCTAATGAAGTACCCTGTGCCATTTTTTGTGAGAAGCCAAGAAAAAATACCAGCGCAGGTACAATTATAATTCCTCCTCCTACACCCACCATACCGCCTAAAACTCCTGCAGCAATACCAATAATTATCAAAATAATCAATGTTTGAGTATCCATTTTTGGTTTATTTATATTCATTACAATTTGTTAGGGTAGCTGGTTTTATAAAATGCTATGGCCTGGTTAATTACTTTATAGGCAGCTTCCTTATCCTGGAACTCGTCAATTTCCACTACTTTATTTTCGAGTACTTTGTATTGTTCAAAATAATTTTTTAAAACGGCAATAAAATGTTTGGGTAATTCATTCACGTTCTGAAAATGATTAACAGTAGGGTCTTTGGTAGCAACGGCAATTATTTTATCATCCTTTTCACCATTATCTATCATTTGCATATTACCAATTACGGTAGCTTCTACCAGGCATAGTGGCTGAATGCTTTCGCTGCACATTACCAGTATATCCAGCGGGTCACCATCTTCGCCTAAAGTTTGCGGTATAAAACCATAATTAACCGGGTAGTGAAAAGAGGAATATATAATCCTGTCTAATATCAATAAACCGGTGGCTTTATCAATTTCATATTTTGCCCTTGAACCTTGCGGAATTTCAATTAAACCATTTACAATTTCTGGCGATTTTTCGCCGAAATGTGCGCCGTGCCATGGATGTAATACGTACATAGTTAATAATTTTATAGTTGTTATAATTGATACATTTTATATTATTTTTCATTAGTATTTTCCTGGAAAGTATATTTTAAATCAACCAGCCATTGCCCGTTTATCCTTACCACTTTTAATATATTCTTTACATCTTTTTTATACGAGTTGGAATAATTGATGATGGTTACAGAATCATTTAAAGGTTGCAATTCATAAATGATAATTTCTGCTTCCTTATATTTTTTTAGTTCATCCCCGCTTTTTCCTTCAAAATTCTTTTTAGACAATTCAAAATATTGTTTGTTCATCTCTTCATCCAGTACAAAAGTTTTAGCATCTGTAAAATCATTCTCCAGCACATCTTTTATAAAGGCCCTTGCTACATCAATATCGGTGGTTGGGTTTGTCCGTTTATCATTACACGATGAAAATACTGCAAGCGCTGCGACAACAGTAAATAATTTCATTTTCATAACTAAAGTTAAACATCTTTGTAATACAATAATAAAAAAGCATCCTGTTTTGCAGAATGCTTAAAAATGAAAAATTTCAATTTAATTACTCTTCTTTCTTCATCATATTATTTAATGAATTAAGCCACATGTTATAACTGTTACTGATTTAAATAAGTTCTGGTGCTGTAAACGGTTTGCATTTGCTGGTTGAATTTGTTGAACAGGCTGCTGCAAAAAATAAGAGGCGGCAGAATTGCCACCTCTTTAAAAAAAATAACCTGGTATTATAATTATCTCCTTTCATTGGTTTGATCAAATTCCTTGTCTTTATCATACGCCCTTATGATTGCTTTTACCAGCTTATGCCTTACCACATCTTCTTCATCCAATTCAATGTGGGCGATGCCATCTACATTTTTTAAAATACGCAAAGCTTTTTCTATACCGCTGCGCATGTTTTTTGGTAAATCAACCTGTGTAGGATCGCCGGTTATAATGGCTTTTGCATTGGCACCAATACGAGTTAGAAACATTTTTAACTGGCCGTCGTTTGTATTTTGTGCTTCATCTAAAATGATAAATGCATTATCCAAAGTGCGGCCACGCATATATGCCAATGGCGCAATTTCAATTGTTCTTGTTGTCATGTAATACCCCAGTTTATCAGCAGGTATCATATCATCCAGCGCATCGTACAAAGGACGTAAATACGGATCGATTTTTTCCTTCAAATCGCCCGGTAAAAAACCCAGGTTTTCTCCTGCTTCTACTGCGGGCCTTGTTAAAATGATTTTTTTAACTGTTTTATTTTTTAAAGCCCTTACTGCCAAAGCCACAGCAGTATAGGTTTTACCTGTACCGGCAGGGCCAATGGCAAAAACAATATCGTTTTTATCAACGGCCGTAACCATACGTTTTTGGTTTACGGTACGTGCCCTTACTGTTTTACCATTGGGGCCAAATACCAATACATCATTGGGGTTGCGATCAATAAAATTATCAACTACCTGCTGATCGTCACCGCCCAAAACCTGTTCAAAATAATTTTCACTCATGTGGCCATTTTGTTCAATGTATTGAACAATAAGATCAATCTTTTCCTTGGCATCTACAATCTGCTCGGGGGCCCCGCTCAGTTTTACTTGTGTACCTCGACTTAAAATTTTTAAAAGGGGAAATTTCTTTTTCAGAATGTCTAATTTGCCATTGTTAACACCAAAAAATTCAATTGGGTTAACAGACTCAAGGTTAATGATGGTGTCTGTCAATGTACATTTGGTTTAAAGTTTTCGAAAGAAATGGTTTGGTACTTACTAACTATTTACTGCTTTTTCAAATTTAACGAATTGCCTTTAATAAAAGAAGTAGATAGTTATTCACACAATGTTAAAAAACATAAAATTGTTTTCCTGTTGAAGCGAATACAATGCAAAAAGGATACCTGAAATATTTCTTTTACAGATATTATCACTATTTCTTAATTTGTATTGCCTTTTTTCTTTGTTGTGTGAAAATTTTTCTAATTACAAAATATTAACCTTGAAGTATATTTAATTTTTCAAAGAAATCCCCTTCTTCAATTTCTTTTATTTCACCGGGCTGCAAATCATTTAATTCTAAATTTTCAATTGATACCCGTATCAGCCTTTTGCATCGATGACGCACAGCATCCACCATTTTTCTCACCTGGTGAAATTTTCCTTCTGTTAAGGTGATAAGTATCCAAGTATGTGGTAGCCCTTCTTTAAATTCATTTTCACGCCTGTACAAATTTGCGGGCCTTTCTACAATCGATACCTCGCAGGGGGCCGTTGTGTAATAGCCGCCACCTTTAATTCTTATTGATACACCGGTTTGTAAAAGCTGTAATTTTTCAGGAGTTACAATGTCCCTTACCTGTACCAGGTAAGTTCGTTTGTGAGGTGTTTTACTTTCAAATAATAATTTGGTTATTTTTTTATTGGTGGTTAGTATTAGTAAACCTTCTGAGTAATTATCCAGTCTTCCAATTGCGTGTATTCCTTCAGGAAAGTTATATGTTACATCCTTTAATAGGTTTACATCATGAGGGCTCACAAACTGCGATACCATCTTGTATGGTTTGTTGAGTATAAAATACCTGTGAACTGGAAGGCCCATTAAATGCGTTATGGTGTGAATTAATCATTTGCAATTTCAATTAATTATTGCATACAAAAATGATAAATTTCGATATAATTTTTTTCCTTACTAATTATTTCAAATTATGTTACTGAAGAATAATGTATTCAAGGATAAAATTTTTGATTGGTACAAGGATAATACAAAGAGAGTTTAACTGACAAGTAAGATTACCTTTGCAAATAACTTATAATTATGACTTTTGATGATTTAAACTTAAATACCGCATTGCTAAGCGCTTTAGATAATCTTGGATATACCAATCCTACAACTATCCAGCGTAAAGTATTTTCTGTGGTGATGTCTGGCCGTGATGTTTGTGGTATTGCCCAAACTGGTACCGGAAAAACATTTGCCTATTTACTGCCTTGTTTAAGGCAGTGGAAATTTTCGAAAGATAAAAATCCACAGATACTGATCATTGTTCCAACAAGAGAACTGGTGGCACAGGTGGTAGAAGCCGTAAAAGCATTAAGCAGTTATACCAGCCTTGTAGCAGTGGGCGTTTACGGAGGTGTAAATATCAATACTCAAAAATTAGAAGTAGAAAAAGGCATTGATGTTTTGGTAGCAACACCTGGCCGCCTGTACGACCTTGCTGTAAATGGTGCTTTTAAAACAAAATCCATCAGGCATTTAGTTATTGATGAAGTTGATGAAATGCTAAACCTTGGCTTTAGGACACAATTAAAAAACATATTAGATCTGTTGCCGGTTAAAAGACAAAACCTGTTATTTTCAGCCACCATTACGGAGGAAGTAGAAGTTTTAATAGCTGCTTATTTCAATAACCCGGTAAGGGTAGAAGCTGCACCTACCGGAACACCATTGGAAAATATTATACAGGCTGCCTACGATGTACCTAATTTTTATACAAAGGTTAACCTGTTGGAATTATTACTAGCCACTAATAAAGACATGACCAAAGTGCTGGTGTTTGTGGCTACAAAAAAATTAGCAGATGAATTGTATGAACAACTGGAAGAAAAATTTCCCGGTACGGCAGGAGTTATACATTCCAACAAGGAACAGAACCATCGTTTTAATACTGTAAAACAATTTCAGGAAGGCAATTACCGGTTTATAATTGCTACAGATATTGTGGCTAGAGGTATTGATATTGCCGAGGTAACACATGTTATAAATTTCGATATGCCTGAAGTACCGGCAAATTATATACACCGGATAGGAAGGACAGGCAGGGCAGATAAAATGGGTATCGCCATAACTTTTATTACAGAGCAGGAAAAGCAGTACCAGGCTGCTGTTGAAAGTCTAATGAAGTACACTATTCCTATAACACCATTACCCGCTGACCTGATAATTTCAGCCGTATTAACTGAAGATGAAATGCCAAAGGTGTTTATGAAAATCATTCAGTTAAAAGTATCGAAGAGAGAAGAAGCAGGCCCCAGCTTTCATGAAAAATCTACGAAAAATAAAAAGGTAAATTTTATTGTAAAGAAGAAGGACAGGATGATGAAAAAATATGGTAAACCCATAACAAGGGGGCAAAAAAGGTAAAGCCAATTCTATAAATTGTGCCTTTTATTTTTTACAATTATTTTTTATTATGCCTGTTTTTTGGGCGGCAGGTCAAATGCAATAGCTTCATGTTCAAAATGCCCCTTATGAGATGCATCACAAAAAGGTTTGTTTTTGGATAAGCCGCAACGGCAAAGTGTAATTATTTCTCTTCCGCCTAAATTATAAATATTCCCGTTTTTATCAATCAGTTCGATATCGCCTTCTATTTTTAGGGAACCGTTGGTATTGACAGTAATTTTTGTTGTGGCCATGTGTTAGTATTTAATTGAGTTATTAAATTTAAGGAAGAGTAGTATGAAGGTATTTTTTTAAAATTGAAAAGAAAAATCATATATCTCCCGGAGATAAAAAAACCGTTGCCCTTGGGCAAGGAAAACAGTTATTATCTTTTGATAAAAAGAAGAAAAATATTTAATTCATCTTCACCATTTCCATATCAGGCTTCGACTCATCAGTAAGCTTAACTTTACCCCTGTCTTTTCTTACAATCCTTGAGAAGAGAGAAATTTCCTTATCAAATAAAAAGCGGAAAAACAATTTTGTCCACGAAGTATGATAAAATAAAGTATTGTAAAATGATGGGGCGCCTTGCCTTATTTGCGGTAACCTGTTCCATGGTATTGAAGGAAAATCGTGGTGCTCATTATGGTAGCCCACATTAAAAGCTACCGTATTTAAAACACCATAATAACTGTATGTTTCCTGCTCGCCATGGGTTAAATAATGTTCCTGTATCCACCTTGCACCTAAAGGGTGCAGACCAACAGAAAAGAAAAAACTCATTAACAGAAAAGCAATTGCTTTGGGTCCTAAAAAAAAAGTAATACCAACAGCAAACGCAATTTGCACAGCCCAGTTCAAAGCTACCCAACCATCAAAAGGTTTGATTTCTTTTAAACGTGAAATACGAAAAACTTGAAACAGCGGATAGAATAAAAGCCAGAGCGCTTTGCCGATAAAATAATTGTTGATCAGCTTTGCTTCCCATTTGTTTGGCAAATCAGCATCCAGTTCATGTACACCCTGAAAAGAATGATGTTTTATATGATAGCGCTCAAACGAAACTGAACTTGGAAAAATTTGTGGCATATTGGCTAAAATACCAGCCAGCCTGTTGGCTTCAGGCTTTTTAAACAATAACCTGTGTGCGCATTCATGTATCATTACAAATAACGCATGGTCAGCAAACGCACCAATCAAATAGGCAGCGCCTATAACAATCCACCATGCTTTATCGGCAACCAACCATGACATTATAACTTGCAATGCCACAATGCCAATAATAATAAAAATGGTATTTGGGTTTTTACCAATCAGGTTTCTTATACCAGGATGTTCTTTAAGTATCTCTTTAGTTCTGATACGATGTGGTTCAGGCGCATTTGAAAAAACGAAAGAATCTCTTTTTGTCATAAATTGTAAAATAATATTGTCAGTAAAAATAATTCACGATAATGCATTTAATATTTTTATCGTACATTAAATTTATATGCCGCAAGTTACTGAATTTATCGAAGATAGAATATCCTACCAGTGCAAAAGCATCTAAATTTTTTTAAGCATGAAAGCTAATATAATTATAGAAAATCCAGTTTTTGGATAAACAAAATCCCGAAGTGAGGACATTTCACCCCTTCGGACTTTAAACAAACAAGTTCAAATGTTTTTGTATAATCATATCGTCTCTTCGGGCAAAGTCATTAAATCAGCAAATCACTGAATGAATCAAATAAACCTTGTAAACAGAATAAGGTAAAAGATTGTTCATTCATTACTTTAATTTTTCTACTATGAGGTTTGCATACGCTTAAAAAATCAGTAGTAACTAAAACAAATGTTGCCAACCTTACTACCTAATTCTTAACTTAATGACATTTACCTTCTAATGATGAAACAAATCCTTAAGAGAGTTTTTTATTTAATTGCATTTGCCTGGATATCCTATAATAAAATTGGATGCTATGTGGTGATATGAGAAGAAATATTAATAAGCCGATATAAATTTTTAACTTTTTACTACTGCTTTGCATATTAAGAAAATAATTTTCTTTTACAAAAAATAATAACGATAATTTACACAACAAGAAGCTCATCACTGCTTCAACATTGTATATTTGTCCAATAATATTTCCTTGTAAAATTGACTATGAGCCGATTGAAATATCTATTTATAAGCGTTTTTATTGTAGCTGCGGCAGGCATCGTTATATGGTGTATGGCTACTAAAAAGTTTACTGACACTGCAAATGAGCAATCGATTTATAACATAACTGCTGTAGGTCTTATAAAAGAATTTCAAAAAAGTGATAGTATTGCTAATATTAAATATGTAGAAAAAATTTTAAGCGTCAATGGGAGTGTAACAGCAATAGAAGCTACAGATTCAAAAGTAAATATTAAGTTAGGTGATACAGCTTCCGGGGCATATGCAATTTTTAATTTTCAGCAAAAAAACTTTGATCAAACAAAAGGTATAAAACAAGGAGATAATGTTACCATTAAAGGCTACTGTAGCGGGGGAGTGTATAGCGAGATCTTAGAAGCAGAATTTATTTCATTTACAAGATGTGTTTTAAGTAAATAAATTAAATTCTTTAACAATAAATAACCAGCAAGAAATGAAAAAAACAGTCTTTATTACAGCATTAATATGTGCGAGCACTTTTCTTTTTGCCCAAAAGAAAATGACCACATCTGCAACAATTAATTTTGATGCTACAACCGGTTCAGATGGGCTGGCAAAAGCAGAAAATAAAACAGTAGTAGCAGCTATTGATCCAAGATCGGGTGGTATTGCATTTGAAGCTATTATGAAAAGTTTTTCTTTTAGTAACCCGATGATGCAGGATTATTTTAACGGCGACAATTGGCTGGAAACTGACAAATTTCAAACATCTACTTTTAAAGGTAAAATTATTAACCTTGCGGCGATAAATTTTGCAAAAGACGGAACTTACCCTGCTGAAGTTGCCGGAGATTTAACCATACATGGTATTACAAGACAGGTAGCAACTGCCGGATCATTTATTATAAATGGTAAAGCAATTGCTGTTAATGCCACTTTTACCATTAAACTGGAAGATTATGGAATTAAAGGCAAAGCTATAGAAGTCGGCAAGGTTGCGAAAGAACCTAAAATTACTGTTGAAGCTGAGTTTAAGTAAAAGGTTTATTTATAGGAATAGTAATAAAAAACCTTTTGTCTTATAGGCAAAAGGTTCGTTTTTTAAACGGTTAATAAGTAAATGGCTATAACATAATTAAATACTAATGTTGAATGTATGGCTTCCCTCCAAAAAGTATTTTTATGGAATCTCTTACTCTTACTGTATCTGAAAGTGCAACCGTAAAGGACATGACCAGCTTATACTTTGCAGAATCTATTTTAATAATTTCTAGTTTATGGCCATAATTGGTTAATCTGTTGTAAGCATTTTGTACAGCAGGTTGTGAGTTATATTCTTTTAATACAATTTTGAAACTGCTTTGATCCGCACTTATTGGTTGCACCGCGGTTGCTGCTTTGCTGTTACTATCTATGACATTTTTAGTAACAGTGTCAGCGACCGGCATAAGTGCATTTGCATTGGTATTAACAGTATCAGGTGCCGAAACAGTTTCTTCAACGGGCTCTGAAGCCGCTGGCTTTTTAACAACCATAAAATAATAAAGTGTGAGGCCCGCCAATACAAGCGCAGTTATGACTAATATAATTTTTAATGTTTTGCCGCTGTTTTCAGCAGTACTTTCACTTTCAAAAGAAACTGTTTCATCTTTTCTTTCTTTTAACTCAACAGGCGAATCATCCATTTTTGGCGTAATAAATTGTCCGGCAATAAAACCATACTCGCCCTGTTGATTTTTTTGTATGGTTCCAATGCCTTCAATTATAAAAGGTTTGCCAATATTTAAAAATTGTTTGGCAAGTATTACGTAAGATTCGAGATCAGATGATGCAAGTGGTTTTATTTTTCTTGTTTGCTGTACAATATAATTAACCAGTCCTTCATCTTCTGTAGCTTTCAGATTGTACATAAAGGAAAATGCATCAACAGGAATTGAAAAATCCTTGTCGCCTTCAGCCGGTAATATTATGCCTGGATTTAATGTAAAAATACCAATGCCCTGCAGGCTAACCTGTTTTCTATTGTATAAATACTGAACCAGAAGTTGTTCTATTTTCAAAATAATATTATTTGAGTAAAACAAACCTAACTAATATTGCTCAATTAGCAAAACTACAACACAATTAATATCTAACTTTGCAAAATGATCTCTAAAAAGGACATAGAATTTCTCCGCTATTGGGAGAGTGTAAGGGAAAATGAAAGTACTTTTGTAAGCAAAATAACCAGGGGTTTACCAATGGCTTTTTTATTTGGTTTCCCCATTGTTTTATCGGTAGTATCTGTGAGGTTGTTTGCACCTGACTGGTATATGAAAATATCCCAAACATCTCCCGGTGCGTTTGTAACAATTATTATTGCTATGTGCTTAGTTATTCTTTTCTATGCTTATTTCCGTATGCAATACAAATGGGAAATGAATGAACAATTATACCAGGAACTAAAAAACAAAGAAAATAAATCAACAAAATCACTAACAAACATTAATTAAAACAAGTATGTACAAGAAGTTATTTATTATTATTGCATTGCCTTTTTTAATGATGGCTTGCAGTAAAAGTTCTCCCAACAACAATTGCACCTTTGTTGCACCAACTGCTGCAGCCAGTGCTAGTGAAATTGCCACTTTAAAAACCTACCTGGATGCCAATTCATTAACATATACTCAACATCCAAGTGGTATTTTTTATAATATTACTGCACAGGGTTCTGGCACAACGCCAACTGTTTGTTCTAGTCTAACTTTTAAATATAGTGGCAGAACAACTGTTACCACAACTCCGTTTGATGCTGGTACAATTACTTACAATCTCGGAAATTTAATAATTGGATGGCAATATGGAATTCCTTTAATCAAGAAAGGAGGTTCAATAACTTTGTACATTCCTCCATCACTTGGTTATGGAGCCCAGGCTCAGGGTACTGCAGGTACTGATAAATATATACCAGCTAATTCTTATTTAATTTTTACGATTGATTTAATTGACGTTAAATAAACCAATATCTTTTGCGCCACGAACCCATTTCCATATTTGACATGTTTAAAATTGGGGTTGGCCCCAGCAGCAGCCATACGCTTGGCCCATGGAAGGCGGCAATGCTTTTTTTACAATCGCTGGAAGATAAAAATATTTTACAGCAGGTAAAAGGTATAGAAGTGATGCTGTATGGTTCGCTGGCAAAAACAGGTGTAGGGCATGGTACCGATATTGCAGTGCAGCTTGGTTTATGCGGCGATGACCCGGTAAGTTTTGATGTAAATAATATCCCCGCCAAAATAAATGATATCAGCAATATGAAAAAACTATTGCTGAATGGTCGCCACGAAATTGATTTTGATCCAAGGGAAGATATTGAATTTTTATTTTCAGAAGCATTGCCCTTTCATCCCAATGCACTTACATTTTTAGTGAACTTATTTAATGGGGAAGGCTTTGCAGAAACTTATTATTCTATTGGCGGTGGTTTTGTCGTAAAGGAAGGCGCAATTGAGGATGGTAAAACTGAAGTGGTGCTTCCTTTTCCTACCAATACAGCAGACGATCTTTTGCATTGGTGCATTCGTACAGGCATGAGTGTTAGCGAAGTGGTAATGGAAAATGAAAATGCCTGGCGCCCGGAAGAAGAAACAAAAAAACGCGTAATGGGTATCTGGCAGGTGATGAAAGAATGTATGTACCGCGGCTGCCATACAAAAGGAAATTTACCCGGCGGGTTATTTGTAAAGCGGCGTGGTTTTGATCTTAATAAAAAATTATTACAGCAACGCAGTTATGATGATTATGATAGCTGGGTAAATGCCATCACGCAGGGGGGTAACCATTTTAAATATACGCTGGATTGGGTAAGCTGTTTTGCCCTGGCAGTAAATGAAGAAAATGCTTCTTTCGGCAGGGTAGTTACTGCACCCACCAACGGAGCAGCCGGTGTTATACCTGCCGTTTTACAATACTATATTATTTTTTGCGATGGCAATACCGATGATAAGATCATCCGGTTTTTATTAACTGCCAGTGAAGTAGGCAGTATTTTCAAAAAAGGCAGCACCATATCTGCAGCAATGGGCGGCTGCCAGGCAGAGATTGGAGTTAGCAGCGCCATGGCTGCTGCGGCTTTAACTGAATGCCTCGGAGGAACGCAAAAACAAACATTGATGGCTGCTGAAATTGCCATGGAACATCACCTTGGACTTACCTGCGATCCTATTGGCGGGCTTGTACAAATACCCTGTATTGAAAGAAACACCATGGGAGCCATCAAGGCCATTACTGCCAGCCAGCTTGCCTTACAAAGCACGCCCGATTTTGCAAAAGTGAGCCTTGATGCTGTTATAAAAACCATGTGGGATACAGCGCTTGATATGAACAGTAAATACAAAGAAACTTCTGATGGAGGCCTGGCCATTAATATCCCAATAAGCTTAAGCGAGTGCTAAATTTGTTTCGCACAAAGTGAACAATGAAAAACAAAGCCCGCAAAACAAAATACTATGCATAAATATCCTTTGTGAACTTGGTAACCTTTGTTCTCCTTGCGTGAAACAACGATTAATTTTTAAACAAAATCAACAAATTGGCCAGCTTCTCTTTTAATTCTTTACGGTTGATAATGAAATCTAAAAAACCATGTTCCAGTAAAAATTCACTTCGCTGAAATCCTTCAGGCAGGTCTTTTTTGATGGTTTCTTTTATTACCCTTGGGCCGGCAAAGCCAATTAGTGCCCCTGGTTCGCCACAAATAATATCACCCAGCATGGCAAACGAGGCGGTGGTACCACCAAAAGTTGGGTCGGTGCAAAGTGATATATAGGGAATTTTAGCATCTGCCAACTGCGATAACTTGCCGGATGTTTTGGCTAATTGCATCAGCGAAAAGGCGCTTTCCATCATTCTGGCCCCGCCACTTTTACTGATAATCAAAAGGGGGATTTTGTGCAGTATACAATAGTCGCATGCCCGGCTTATTTTTTCGCCCATAACACTGCCGAGGCTGCCACCAATAAATTCAAAATCCATACAGGCAACCACTAAATCGATGTCTTTAATTTTGCCATGTGCTACCGTAATGGAGTCATGAATATCTGTTTTCTGGTAGGTTTCCTCCAGCCTTTTGGCATATGGTTTAAGGTCAACAAAGTTCAAATAATCTTTTGATATAATATTGAAAAACAATTCTTTATACTCATTCTCATCAAATAAAATTTCAAAGTATTCACCACTCCCAATCCTGTGGTGATGATCACATTTTGGGCATACAAATAAGTTCTCTCTTAACTCAGTAACGGTGCAGGTGAATTTACAATTTGGGCATTTTGTCCACAAGCCTTCCGGTGCATCTGCCTTGTCTTTGGTAGCAGTAAGGATGCCTTTTTTTATACGTTTAAACCAACTTCTTTTTGTCTCATCCGACTCTCCATCTTCACCGGCTAGGTTGGCTTCAAAATCTTCTTCTTTTATCATAGTAGCCACACCTTCTTACCATTATTATTGCATGGCAGAAGGGTTCTTTTAAAAGTTAAAAAATTTATTAAATCTTAAATTAGCTTTCTAAGGTTTGTAAGATATCTATAGTTTTTCGTGTTGCAGTTGGTGAAAACACCAACCGCGGCATTCAGAATAACCGGCAAGATATACATAAACCCGAATGTATCATAGAACCCCGCATATAAAATTATGCATTTCTATTGATGCAGTTCAAATCATCAAAAGCTGTTTCAAGACGTTTAATAAATGTTTCCTGTCCTTTGCGTAACCATACTCTTGGGTCGTAATTTTTTTTATTCGGCTTATCGCCTCCTTCAGGATTTCCTAATTGACCCTGCAGATAACCTTCATATTTTTTGTAATTTATTAAAACACCATCCCAAAATGCCCATTGCAAATCGGTATCGATGTTCATTTTAATAGCACCATAACCAATTGCTTCCCTTATCTGGTGTTGTGGCGATCCACTGCCACCATGAAACACAAAGTATACAGGTTTAGGCCCTGTGTGCAATTTATTTTGAATATAGACCTGGCTGTTATTTAAAATTTCTGGCCTTAACTCAACGTTGCCTGGTTTGTATACACCATGTACGTTACCAAAAGCAGCAGCAATAGTAAACATTTTACCCACCTTACTTAATTCGTTATACGAATATTCCACATGTTCTGGCTGCGTATATAATTTGTCATTTTCAATATCACTGTTATCAACACCATCTTCCTCGCCGCCTGTAACGCCTAATTCAATTTCAATACTCATACCTAACGGAGCCATTCTTTTATAAAATTCCACAGATGTGTGAATGTTTTCTTCAATAGGCTCTTCACTCAGGTCTAACATGTGAGAACTAAATAAGGGCTGGCCTTTTTCTTTGTAAAACTGTTCACCTGCATCAATTAATGCGCTTATCCAGGGTAACCATTTTTTTGCTGCGTGATCGGTATGTAATACAACGGGTACACCATAGTGTTTAGCCACATTGTGTATGTGCAAAGCACCCGAAATAGCGCCGGAAATATTTGCCTGTAATTTATCGTTGTGCATTCCTTTACCTGCAATAAATTGCGCCCCGCCGTTACTAAATTGTATAATTACCGGGCTGTTAACTTTTGCTGCCGCTTCTAAAACGCCGTTAATAGTGTCTGTGCCGATACAGTTAACTGCAGGCATCGCAAATTGATTGTCTTTAGCATCATTATAAAGGGCTTCTAATTCTGCGCCGAATAATACGCCGGCTTTGTATTTACTCATGTGTGGTTGTTTTTTACAAAAATAAGTGAATTTGACTTTTGTTGTACGCTTATTTGAATTGAATTACTATTAAACCAATATAACTGATTGTATATTTTTATAACAGCTTTTACCTTAAATGATTGTTGAAACACAAAATAATTCACCAACAGCATTCAATACGGGGCCTTAAAACAGGAGAGAAGGGTTTAAAATAAAAAACTTCCACAATTAATGTGGAAGCCTTTTAAAAAATAGTTTTGAGGGGGTGCCTCTTCAAAAATGATTTAGTCCTGGTAAAGGTCTAATCGGTCTTTCTGTTTTTGAACCGTTGTAAGGATAATTGGATGGTTTTACTCAAGGATATTGTCTTGGTCTTTTCTTCAGAATATTGGACTTAAAAATTATGTTCGGACTTGTAGTTTTCGTAATGCCAAAAGGCATTGAGGATATAGGATTTAAAAAGAAGTTGACTGATATTGGATTTAACTTTATTAGCTTTATCAGGATATTTGGATATATGATTGATAATTAATTTCTATCAATCAACTTCTGATACAAAGATGCGACACTAACTTGTGCTGTACAAGAGCATTATTGCTCTTTTATTTGTTTTGTGTAAATACTGATGATATCGTATTAATGTCAATTTTAGGTACGTTAGTTTACTATTTTGGATAGGGTAAAAATACGTGCTGCCTAAATTTTTATAAAGAATAGCTTTATAAGGTGGTGGTTTATATATACTTTAGAGAGTCTATTTTTGGAATAAAAAACAGCTGCAATAAGGAGTATCAATTGTGGCGGCAAGACAATCATCCGGTTGAATTATACGGTGCTGCTTTTACAAAACAAAAAATAGAATACATTCACCAAAACCCGGTAGCGGCCGGCATTGATGATAAAGCCGAAGAATATTTGTACAGCAGTACAAAAGATTATTACAAGGGCAAAAATTGTGTTTTATTAATGGTAGAGTTGCTGTAGTACTTGCATGAGCAAATCCTGAGTTGCAAACTCAGGATAGCTATCAACATTATATCATTGATGATCGAGTAAGCGGCAACTCTAAGGATAGCTGAGGTAAAAAACAATAGTTTATATCAACCAAATTATTGTTCGGCTAAAACATAAAAATTATCAATATTTATTTGATTTTTCACACAGTTTATGTTGGCAGCTGGCATTTTGAAAATGAGTTCTACAATCAAATTTTATAGTTGGTAATGTCTGTCATAACTCCACGCCCTTTTCCAGGTTGCCCAATTTGAAATTTCTTGTCTCTATAATGAATTACAATATGCCACTACATTCTCTCTTCATTTTCAGTTGTCCCACAGTTTTCTAAGAATGGTTCAAATACTTTAAAAGGAATTAGCAAGGTGTCTGATGGTGAACTACAACCCAAGGCAATATAGCCATTTTCAAAATCTGTAAGAAAATCTTGTTGGTGAGGATGAAATGCAGACCAATATTTAATGTATTGTCCTTGCTCGTAAACATTTGCATTTGGTTTTTGATGTTTGATTTCTCTAAATTAATTATAAGGTGAATAGTGGTAATTGAACCAATTCGTTATAATTTCTTATTACTTTTTATAGAGTATTTTACCTTCATTGATTGTTTCCAGTACGACAATATCTTCAATGCTTTTAGCATCAACGTAAATCGGATTACAAATTCTCAATTTATTAACTACAGGATAACATATCCCGATCGAGCGGTAGTTTTAGAAATTTCAAATTAAAATCTAATACTAGATCGCAGCCCTAAAAAAACAGCATTCGTGTTTCTTTTAACTACGGGTTTTATCACTTGTATATCGGCGGCCAATGAAATTCATTTGGTTAGCCAGGCATTATAAAAAATTTCCAAACCTTGTTCATTCACCAGGGGTAGCAAGGGTTCCGCAAATTTTACGATACCATTGCTAACAGAATAGTTAAAATAACCTACGCCCCAATTATCATCGATACGGCTTTTAATAAAACTGTTACCCCCTATACCGGCTATAGCACCAAAATCAAGGGTGCTGGGATTTCCGTCTGTAATAAATGTTTGGCCAAACAAACCCCAGCCTTTACCGGAGTTGCCATACATTTTAAGATACTGATTAAAAGAATATCCTAAATAGTAACGTGATTTTTTAGTGTTCACATCCCTTCCTTCTATAGGAAACACCAGATCGCCAAGGTTATATAAATCTGTACCATCTTGCGTGCTTACTACTACTTTTACTGAATGAGCTCCGGGTTTATCATTTATTGTAACTGGTTTTTCTACACTTGCCAAAAAGGTAACCCCAAGTTTAAAGGGAGATTCAAACCCGGTCTGATTAGCAGCACTTGCAGGATCATATAGCATAAATGTATAGTTCCACTTCGGTCTTTTTATGCCTGCAATGATGCCAAACATATAAGGAGGGACAATGCCTGAAGGTGGCGCAACAAACGCTATATGTTGAAAGCCATCTAAACCTACACCTCCCATAAATCTTGCGGACTCTACCGCGTCAACCATATTAATTTTTCCGAACATGATTGTATTTGCTTTACCAAAACTATACAGTAGGCTAAGATTGGTTATATCAAAGGCATCGGAACCCTTTATACCGGGGAAAGCTGCCGCTGTATTTTGTGGTAACAAGGTGGCTGCCCGGTTATTAATGGTTTGACCAAAATTTTGTTCTACATGAAGTATCAAAGTAAAACGTTTAAGACCCAATTTAAACCCGTTTAATGTTGCTCTAACATCCGCCTTACCGAAAAATTCAAAACTTTTATCACCGTTTCCGGCAACCATACCTTGATAAAAAATAGAGAGACGTGGAAGGATATTTACACCGTTGGCTTTGAGGCTGTCCCTGGCTCCGCCCCAGTTTCCCGTTAAATAAGGTCTTGGTTGTATCGGATTGGCTTTTTCTGCATCTTGAGCAAAAGCAATAACCTTCATAAAAAGAAACACAAGGATTAATATTGATTTCATATACATGCGTTTTTAAAACAGTAGGTTTTTGAACGGTGACTTTTAACTACATGATTTCCAATTCAATTTTATCCTTTTAAATATATAGTAAATCCAGCCCGTAATGTGTCAAAATCAGTATTCAAGGTCGTTGAAAGTGTTTGATAATTTTTTCATCACCTTTTTTATTTAAAATTGATAGTGTTAGTTTTTAACAGGAAAAGATTTTCCTTCAAAAACGGTTTCCAGAATTTTTATATCCTTAATCTTCATCGGATCAATTTTCATGGGGTTTTCGGCAAGTATTACAAAATCTGCTTTTTTGCCTGTTTTAATACTTCCTGTCACATCATCCATCCGTATTATATATGCGGCATTGGAGGTGATGGCCTGTAATGCATTGTAAACCGGAATTCTTTCTTCCGGGGCCATCAGTGTACCATCGGCAGTTATGCGGTTTACCGCAATCCAAGCCAGCATTAAAGGTTGTATTGGGGCCATTGTAAAATCGGAATGAAAACCAAAAGGGACTTTATTTTTAACCAATGATCCTAATCGTACCATTTCTGAACCTCTTTTTTGTCCAAGATTTCCTTCAGCAAATTTATCTCCCATTGTATAGAGATAGTAGGGGTTAGCGGATACAACTGCCCCTAACTGAGCTATTCGTTCAGATTGCTCAGGAGAAGACTGTCCAAAATGTTCTATGGTAAGGCGGTGATCTTTTCTTGGGTTTTCCTTTTGTAATTTCTCTAATTCATCCAGAATTACGGCGAGCCCTTTACTCCCATTACAATGTATATGAATAGTGTAACCTAAATCCCACCAATACTTCATTTTTTCATGCAAACGGTCGGGTTGCATAATCCACTCGCCATGATGACCGTCTACAAATCCCGGAGGCAGCACCTGAAATGCCTGACCAAAAAAAGCGCCATCAGCAAATAGTTTTATGTTGTGTGAAACCACAATATGTAGGCTTCCTTTTTTCTCAAGATCCTTTACAGCAGCAAGCGTTTTATTATTATCGCCACCCATAACCAAGTCGGTCGTATTTACATCGGGTGTTAACTGTACCCGGAAAGGAGTTTGGTCGTTTTCTAATCCGTCAGTCATAAATTTTATATCAGCTGCCAGGCTGCCCGATGAACCGGTAGCCATATCACCCATGGTGGTAACACCACCAAGATGTGTAACTTCTCTGAATCTTTCCATCCCAATTTTCATAGCGCTGTCATTCATCATGACAGGTGCTGTTTTTGGCAGTACAATGTTAAAGAAGCCGGCTTCTAAAAATCTGCCCTGGTCATAAAATACCTGGCTGTTTCCTTTGGTTTCGGCTTCAGTAATGTTGTATGTTTTAAGTGACGCGGTGTTTAAAAACGCTTCGTGTGCAGAGTACTGCAAAATAATAATTGGACGTATAGTAGAAATTGCATCCAGCTCTTTACGCGACATACTGCCGTGAAAAGGCTCCATATGCCCCCAAACCGTCAGTGGCTCTGTTGGATTTTTCATTGCAGCATTGTATTCTTTTACTTTAGCCATAAACGCATCTTTACCACGCACAGCCGGCGCTTTTCCCCATGGAAAATACCAATCGAAGGGAGAAGCAAATTGCATGTTTAATATTACTGATCCAAGTATCGGATGCAGGTGTGGGTCAATTAAGCCCGGCATTAATGTTTTGCCCTTCAGGTCATTTATTTTTGTACTATCGCCTTTGAGCTTTTCGGCTTCTGCTTTTGTACCGGTAAATATTATTTTGCCGTTTTGTACTGCCACAGCTTCTACATAGTTGGCACTATCACCTTCCATTGTTAAAATATCGCCATTATAATAAATAGCATCTGCTGCATCAACTGTTGATACAGTTTTTTGTTTGGGATTATTACAGCCGGCAAACGCCAATGCCATTGCAACAATCAATAATTGGTTTTTATGTTTCATAATATTACTTTTTTAAATCGTTTAATTGTTTCCGGTAACTGAATGTCTTTAATCATTTTTGATTGAATATTGCTAAGAGGCCATTTAAATATACCCGGTTTTAGTTTCGGCACCCGCTATTTAGGAAATACCAGCGTAATGCCGGCCCGTAAACCATAAGCAGGGTGAGTGGATGGTGCCAGGTGCAGGCGTGGGCCAATGGAAAAACTCGTAGTTTGATTACCAAATTTTGTAACAGTGGTCAGGACTGGGGTTATTACCAATACATCTAGATTACTTTTCCATTCATGCGTATATTCCACAGGCAGGGTAACCCCTGCACCACTTTTCCAGTTGTAACTTAAAAATGGATTAAAAAAAGTGGCGCTGATATCACTGCGGTTTTTGTTTCCGGCAAAAGAAAAAACATGGTTAGCTAATGCACCTAAAGTCCAGGGGCCCGCTTGTTTGGCTACCACAACGGTTGGACCAGCGGCCCATTTTTTCCCACCGAGTCTTGCATCAGTAGCAGTAGGTAGAATAAAAGCAGGGCCTATACCCCAGATTATCTTGCTGTTGGCAGGACTAAAAAAGCCACTAATCGCCACATCACCCAAGCCAAACTGTTTGGAAGAATTACCTGCAATATCAAACTGCGAAATCACCGGAAGAACCAATCTTGTAATGAGGGTCCATTTTGGACTTAATGTAAAGGGTATGACGGGTTGTATATTCGTTACCAATTTTGAACCGTTATTAACACCAACGCCCACATCAAGGTTACTCTGAAAAGGAACACTGATTAAATTAGCAGTAGGATTAGCTAATTCTTTCGCTATTTCTTGAGCGCTCTTGGCTGTTGAATCCTGTGCTTTTGTAGATTGGGTTACTATTAATAATCCTGAACATAAAAAAGCAATAAAATTTTTTTCCATAATGTTATTTTAAAGGCTCATTAAATAGTGAATTGTTTACCTTGTATTTTAAATTATTTTCTTTTTAATATTTACAACTGAGATGTTTTTTTAGTAAAAACGCCCATGTCAATTGCACTGATCAAAAGTTAATTTTTATGTTTCATACTATTACTTGTTATAAATAGTTTAATTGTTTACGGTACCTGAAAGTCTTTAATCATTTTTGATTGAAAATTGCTAACAGGCTGTACGCAGCTACTTTTACCCCAAAAGGAATAGCCGCTAAATCAACCTGAAAATCACCGTTGTGGGCATTGAATGGAAGTTGTTTTCCTTCTTTTATTGCTTTAGCAAAAACATCAGGATTTGCAATGCCTACATATATATAACAGTATTCTTTTTTAGTATTGTGAATCACTAAATGATGAAAATCTTCTGAACCCATTGTAGCCTGCATCCTGTCTTCTTTCAGTATATTTTTTTCAGGCACAATGTTTTCAATTCCTTTAATCACGGTCTCCGTCAGTTTCGCATTATTATCAAGTGGGTATGACCAGCCCTTCATCGTCATGGCAGGATACATTTCTTTTGGTAGGTTATAAGCATAAGCAACGCCTTCATTAATACGTTTTATACCTCCTATCATCAAATTGCGGTCTTTCTCGTCAAACCATCTTAAATTAATTTTCACCAGTGCTGTTGCAGGTATTACGTTATTATCACTTCCGGCCTGAATGGAGCCTATCGTAAGTACGGCAGCTTTTTGAGGATCAATGGCTCTGCTTACTATTACCTGATATTGCATAATTGCAGAGCAGGCCATAATAATGGGATCTTTGGATAATTGCGGACTCGACCATGACCACCTATTCCATTAAATGTAACATCAATCTGATCGGTGCCGGCCATGCGTACGCCTTTTGCAGCAGCTACTATGCCCACCGGTATTGGTCCGGAGTGTATACCAAACAGATAATCAGGTTCGGGTACGCCTTTTTTATACATTCCATCATTTACCATTGCTTCCGCTCCCAGTATCTCCTCTTCAGCAGGTTGTGCTAAAAATACTAATGTTCCTTTCCAGTTACTTTTCATTGAAGCCATTACTTTGGCAACTCCAATCAACCAGGTAGTATGTGCATCATGCCCACAGGCATGCATTACCGGAACTTCAGAACCATCGTCTTTTTTTACAATCTTGGTACTGGCATAAGGTAGTCCGGTGGTTTCTTTCACTGAATTACAGTCCATATCCGCTCTATACATTACTATAGGGCCGGGGCCGTTTTTCAAAATGCCTACTACACCGGTTTTGGCAATGCCGGTTATCACTTCATATCCCAAAGCCTTTAATTCCTTAGCCACAATCCCTGAGGTGTGAAGTTCCATAAAACCCAGTTCGGGATTAGCATGAATGTCCTTAAATATTCTGTTTAACCTATCCTTGTCCTGATCTACTAATTTATCTATTTCAATACTTACTGTTTTAGAAACTTGAGCTTTACTATGAAAAGTAAATGCCAGCATAGCAGCAGTCATTAAAAAAAATATGCTTGTTAATTTTTTCATGGTTTTAAATATTAAGTCATGCTCTGTTAGTGTACTACATAGCCGGGCTTTGTCAGTTAATTGCTTCCGTGTTTTATTTTTTATAAACCGTTTTTCCTTCCTTAATCGTTTCCAGTACCTGGATGTCTTTAATTGTTTTTGGATCAATTTTTAAAGGGTTTTTATCCAGTATGACAAAGTCGGCCAGTTTGCCTGCTTTTAAAGTTCCTTTTTTATCTTCTTCAAAATATTGATAGGCAGCCCAGGTAGTAATTGAACGCAGTGCATCATAAGGGCTGATCCTTTCGTCAGGGCCAATTACCTCTCCTGATCTGCTTATTCTGTTTACAGTAGTGTACAAGATCATAATACTGCTTGGTAAAGCAACAGGTGCATCATGATGCTGTGTAAAAATCATTCCTTTTTTTAAGGCAGTAGCAGCGGGAGATATGCGGTAAGCTCTTTCTTTACCAAGTGTTTCGTCTGTGTGCCAATCGCCCCAATAATAGGTATGCATAGCAAAGAATGATGGAATAATTTGTAAGGCTTTCATAGAATCCAATTGGTCGAAAGTTGCTGTTTGTGCATGAATGGCAACACTTCTTCTGTCGTTATTTCCATAAAGTGAGGAGGCATTTCTTATCGCTCTTATATATTGTGCGATAGATGCGTCACCATTGCAATGGGTTATTATTTGCCAGTTATTGGCAAATGCACTATCAACTAATGCAAATACATCTTTTTCGTTTGGAAAGGTTGGATACCCGACATACGTTTTTGGTTGTCCCGGAGGAGGCACTATATAGGGTTGTGTTAACCACGCTGTTTTACCTTGCGGAGAACCATCTAAGGAAAGTTTTACACCCGCAATTCTATAGTGGTTACTATATTCCTTTTGTACACCTTTTGTTTTCATATACGCCATCTCACCTTGAAGGTCGGCATAGCATGCAACATCTATAATAAGTTTACCTTCTTTAGCTAATTTTTCCCAGGTAGCACAATTTTCTTTTGTTGCTTTGCCTTCTTGTGCGGTAGTAAATCCAAATTTAGTATAGGCCGCTAAACCTTCTTCAGCAATTTTTTCGTTTGCATGCTCGTCTACTTTTGCAAAGATTTTAAATAGCGGAATAAACATTGCCATTTCTTCCAGTACCCCGTTTGGCTCATTCGTTCCTGCTTTTCTTCTGATAATACCTCCGGGAGGATCTTTTGTAGCAGAAGAGTAGCCTGCAAATTCTAATGCCTTATGATTCATTACCGCCAAATGCCCTGATTGATGAATAATCATAACAGGGATACTGGTAGATATTTTATCAAGGTCATCAGCGGTAGGTGGTAGTTTTTCTTTTAGCTGTGCATCATCATAGCCAAAACCAATAACCCAGTTATATTTGCCTACTACTTTTTCATTTTTTGATTTCCATTCATTTAATATAGAAAGGATAGCGGGGATATCATTTCCCTTTCCATCAGGTGCAGGTAAGAGATTTGCTGCTATCGCCTAAAAGCCCGCCGCCCAAACATGGCCATGCGCATCAATAAAACCGGGTAATAGCGTTTTACCTTGCAGATCAATCATGTTTGTTGAATCGCCTTTCATGTTTTCGGCTTCATTTCTTGAACTAGCAAAAAGAATTTTTCCGGCTTTAATGGCTACGGCTTCTGCATAGTGGGCTGAGTCACCCTCCATAGTGATGATATCGCCATTGTAATAAATGGCATCGGCAGTTTTTTCTGATGTCTGCTTTTTTTGATTGGAGTTGCAACTTATTAATAAAACTGTAACACACGAAAGTGTGAGGATAATTTTTTTCATTTTTTTATTGTTTAATTGATTGTGCTATTTTATTTGTTGGCACTTCATTCTGTGTTCTTATTTTATCCCATCGAATTCGGGGTTGTCCTGGTAGGCTTGCAGGTAACGGTTGTATTTACAAAAGTAAATATAGAGAACTTTCACAAATACAGCCATATTAGGTTGATTGTCGAATCTCTGTTATCGGTACCATTCGTAAATAAACTGATTACATAATTGATGAAAGAAAAAATGTTGAGGAGTATTAGTAGTTTGTAATTATGGATATGCTGAAGAATAGCACAGCTCCCAAAAATAAAAAACTTCCACAAGCTACTAGTTTTTCATAGTTGTGGAAGTTAAGATTTTAAATTCACCAACCGAAGTCGGCCGTTTCAGGATTTAAAATTTTTGCGTGTTTAGCGCACCAGAAAATCTTTTTAAGGAGTTAACTGGTTTCAGTGTTTGGTCTTTTGCCATCATCGCTTTTAACAGCATAGGCTTAGGATATTGGTTTTTGGTCTTTTTGCCATCATCGCTTTTTACGGCATAGGCGGGATATTGGTTTTTGTTGGTTTTTCTGCCATCATCGCTTTTTACAGCATAGGCGGGATATTGGGTTTTTGGGTTTTTCTGTCATCATGGTTTTTATACCATAAGCTCAGGATATTGATTCTACTCGGGTTTGTGAGTCATCATCGCTTTTTAGGGCATAGTCTCAGAATTTTGGATCTTGCGTTTTCCAGGGATGCGTTTATTGTTTTTTATTGGATTGTTGGATAAAAATTTAAGATTGTTTATCATTAAATTTCTTTAACAAAGATGCAAC
>JAYTTI010000061.1:0-2087 GCA_043745405.1 Ferruginibacter sp.
TGCCGAAGGTTATGAAGAAAGACAAGCCAGCGGGGAACGCCAAAAGCAATTGAGCAAAGAGTTTGTAAGGGAATGGCTGATTGCCAATAATTTTATGGGAAAAGAAGGACAGACTGTTCCTGAAATGAGTGAAGAATGGATTGCCACCATCAGTAACCGTTACATTGAATTATTTGAAAAAGTAATTGGTGAAAAATTTGTACCAACATTATTAACTGATGAGGAAATATATAGCAGCGTGGTAAGCGCCCTGGAAAAGTTATAAACGTATTGAAGTGATAATTAATTTAAATGAACAAATCATTGAGCCTTGTAGATAGGCAATAACCTTATGAAAATATCCTTTTAAACTTGTTCTATTTTAGCAGTTTTAAAAACATCAATTCAACAATACAATGCGGACACAATTAAAAGAAGACGAGGAAATATTACTGATCACACGACAGCATTGGATAAAATTACTATTTCCAATTTTTGTATGGTTGATTGCTGCAGTTTTATTAGTATGGCTGGCGGGTAATATGGGTTTTATCGGTACACTCGTACTTGCATTATACCCCATGTTTGAATACATAAACTGGAAATATAATTTATGGTGCATTACCAATTTAAGGGTGGTAGATGAAAGTGGTTTCTTTAGCCGTTACTCCAAAGAAAGTCCGCTGGATAAAATAAACAATGTAGAATATGACCAGAGCATCTGGGGCAGGATAATGGGCTTTGGAAGTGTGGACATACAAACGGCAGCAGAATTGGGCGAAACAACCTATGAACTGATACAAAATCCTAAACTGCTAAAAGATACCATTACACATGCGCAGGAAGATTACAAAAAAATGCAGATAAAAAACCAGGCAACACAACTGGCTGAAGCAATTGCAAAATCAACTGCTGCAGTAAAACCATCACAACAATTGATAGCGGATGAGCTGCAGAAACTATTTAATCTTTATCAGCAGGGAGCTATTACGCAGGAAGAATACCAGGTGCAGAAAAATAAATTAATGAGCTAATTTATTTTGAATGCCTTTCTCTTAAAATATCAATAACATCATTGAGTTTAAAACCTTTTGCCTGCAACAATATTAAATAATGAAACAATAAATCTGCTGCTTCATCTTTAAATAAATCATTGCCCCCACCCCCATCCCCTAAAGGGGGGTTCACTGCTTCTATCACTACCTCTACGGCTTCTTCTCCTACCTTCTGTGCAATTTTATTTATTCCTTTGGCGAATAAAGAACTGGTGTAAGAATTATCGGTTGGATTATTTTTTCTATCAGCAATAATGTTCTCCAACGTTGATAAAAAATTATCGTTGCGGTTTGTTTCACCCCAGCAGGTATCTGCTCCTGTATGACAAACCGGGCCAACCGGATTTACTTTTATCAGCAACGTATCATTATCACAATCCACTTTAATTTCTTTTAACAATAAAAAATTACCACTCTCCTCCCCTTTCGTCCACAACCTGTTTTTACTTCGGCTAAAAAAAGTTACTTTTTGTAACTCCTGAGTTTTATTCAATGCTGCTTCATTCATAAAGCCCAGCATTAAAACTTTGCTGGTTTCAGCATCTTGTATAATGGCGGGCACCAGGCCGTCAGCGTATTTTGTAAAATCAATTGTCATTATAAGAATTAGGTTAATTATTTAATAAACAGTTTTTATTCATTGTCCTGCTGATTCAGTTGCCAGTATATTTTATTAGTATCAATAAGTGCCATTAATTCTTCTTCAGTTGGTAAATACAAGCGGTACCTGCTGGCAAACAGCTTTTTATTTTCAGCCATCACACTGTATTTCACAATAGTTTCGTCTTTTTCTGTACAGAGTATAATACCGATAGTGGGATTATCATCTTTCCCTTTCTTTAAATCATTGTACATACGAACATACATATCCATTTGCCCTATGGCTTCATGGGTAAGCTGATTCGTTTTTAAATCTATTAATACAAAACATTTAAGGTAGTAATTATAAAATACAAGATCAATGAAAAAATCGGCAGTATCTGTTACAATGTGCTGTTGCCGGGCTACAAATGCAAAGCCTTTGCCCAACTCCATTAGGAAGGATTGTAAATG
>JAYTTI010000062.1:0-2064 GCA_043745405.1 Ferruginibacter sp.
TAACCGGAAAATATACTGTTGAATCTATTCACCATACCGATTTCCCTACAACAGATGAGACATTGATTGACCCATCTCTGGAAGAAAGAATGCAATTAGCCCAGGATATCAGTTCACTCGTTCTCTCACTAAGGAAAAAAGTGAATATAAAAGTTCGCCAACCCTTACAAAAAGTTATGATTCCTGTGTTTAATACTGAAATGAAAACACAGATCGAAAAAATCGAAGACCTTATTAAAGCCGAGGTTAACGTAAAGGAAATGGTGTACATAACAGAAACAGAGGGAGTAATCAGTAAAAAAATTAAAGCAAACTTTAAGGCATTGGGAAATCGGTTAGGTGGTAAAATGAAAGCGGTAAGTACTGCCATTGGCCAACTAAATCAGGTAGATATTGCTACTATTGAAAAGAAAGGGAAGATTAACTTAACTATTGACAATGAATCGGTTACGATTGAATTAGGTGAAGTTGATATTGTGGCGGAAGATATTCCGGGCTGGACAGTTGCCTCTAAGGGGAGTCTTACAGTAGCCTTGGATATTGTGATTTCGGAAGAGCTGAAACAGGAGGGTGATGCGAGGGAATTTGTGAACCGAATTCAAAATATAAGAAAAGAATCCGGATTTGATCTCACAGACCGTATATTCGTGACCGTTTTTGAGAGTAAAGAGCTTAAGCAGTCGATATTTAGATATAACGATTATATTTGCCGCGAAATTTTAGCAGATAATATTGATTGGGTATCTCAAATAGATCATGCTTCAGAGATTGAAATCAATGGTGTTATATTAAATGTGGTTGTAAACAAAAAAGGATAAAACGCTATGCCTAGTAAAAAACCTGCCCCAAAAAAGGTTGTCCCGGCTAAAAAAGTTGCCCCGAAACCCACCTCTAAAAAAGTAGTACCAGCCAAAAAAGTAGAAGCGAAGCCGGCTCCTAAAAAAGCGGTACCTGCTAAAAAAGTAGTTGCCAAGCCGGCTCCTAAAAAGGCGGCACCAGCCAAAAAAGTAGTTGTGAAGCCGGCTCCTAAAAAAGCAGAGCCAGCCAAAAAAGTAGTTGTGAAGCCGGCTCCTAAAAAAATAGTTCCGGTAAAAGTAGCTCCTAAACCGGAACCTAAAAAAGTTATTCCACCACCAACAAAGCCAGTAAAAGTGGCTCCAAAACCTGTTGCAAAAGTGGTAATTCCCGTTGCGAAGCCTTTACCCGTAAAACCTGTTGCACCACCCGTTAAACCAAAAATTGAGGTGAAAGCCCCACCGGCTCCACCCGTTAAACCTGTAAAAAAACAACCCGAACCCATCAAAGACGTGAAAGTTCCTAAGATCAATACAAGAACGAGTGTTCCTTATAAGCCCGGCTATACACAATTAGAAAAAAGAACAGATGTATCCAGAAGCAATGGCGATCCGTTAGTAAAATATAGTGATAATGACCTGAATGAATTCAGGGAACTGATCACTAAAAAATTAGAAGCAGCTAAAAAGGAGCTTACTTATTTACAGGGATTGATTACCCGTAAGGATGAAATGGGTGGTGATAACGACGATGCCCGATACATGACAATGGAAGACGGCAGTATGAGCATGGAAAGGGAGCAGCTGAGCCAGATGGCCAGTCGCCAGATCACTTATATTGATCACCTGGAAAAAGCCATGATGCGTATTGAAAACAAAACCTATGGCGTTTGCCGCGTAACGGGTAAGTTGATAGATAAAGCCCGTTTGCGAGCCGTACCCCATGCAACCTTAAGCCTGGAAGCAAAACTGGGATTGGTAAAGCCGACAGTGGAACAATAGCAAATAAAGAATTTCTATAAACAGGGAAGGCCGCATGTATGCGGCCTTTTTTAATATGCTACTGTCACTTCACTTCTTGCATATCCACCAACCGCCTGTAAATGCCATTATGTGCCAGCAGCTGATCATGATTACCTCGTTCAACAATCTCGCCTTTTTGTAATACAATAATTTCATCTGCATGCCGGATAGTAGACAAACGGTGTGCAATTACAAGAGATGTCCGGTTCTGCATCATATTATTAATAGCATCCTGAACCAGGCGTTC
>JAYTTI010000063.1:0-2041 GCA_043745405.1 Ferruginibacter sp.
TCAGCAGGCGGAAATATTGAATTTCCTATTGGCGATAGTCCCTGGGGTTCATATTTTGGAATGTTTAGAGACAAATTCGGGATTGAATGGATGGTAGATTTTGATCCAAACTATAGGGGACAAGCAGGTTAATAAAGTTTGACGAAATTTCATTCTACAATCCTGTTATCAGTAAAACGATAACAGGAGTTTGTATTCCTGCCGACTTCTTTGAAAAATCAGATGCAGGGAAAAGGAAAAATGATTTAAAACAAAATAACTATGTCATTTCAAGCTTACATTAACAACATCAAAACAAAAACTGGTAAAACGCCAGACGACTTTAAAAAACTTGTAGAGAAAAAAGGGTTCCTACAGAACGGGGCATTAAATCCAAAAATTAAAGCTACTGAAATTACCAATTGGCTAAAGGAAGAATTTGAATTGGGACAGGGACATGCAATGGCTATTTACGCAACTTTTAAAGGGAAGAAAGAATAACAAAAAGAGGTTTTTTTTGCCAGCTCACCAAGGCAGGCATACCGCTTTTTGCGGTACAAGGCCCACAAAGTTCACCAACAAAAAATAATTAAAATACCAGTTTGTGAAATTATGGTATCATCTTAAAATAAGAATCAGCCTATACCCCCAACCAGTAATTTTTTTATATAGCATACATTTTATACACCACTAAATACAGAAAATCCACCATCAACAACAAGTTGAGAACCGGTTACAAAACGGGATGCATCACTCAACAGAAATAACAAAGCACCTGTTAATTCTTCAGGATCACCAAAACGTTTAAACGGTGTATTATTAATAACTGCCTGTCCTCTTGCTGTAAAACTTCCATCTTCATTGGTTAAAAGTTTTCTGTTCTGGTCGGTCAAAAAAAATCCTGGTGTTAATGCATTCATTCTTATTGAATCGCCATAGCGGTTAGCCAATTCTACGGCAAACCATTGGGTGTAGCAATCAACCGCAGCCTTGCCCATATTATATCCCAGCACTTTTGTAACTGCTCTTTTCGAATTCATGCTGCTGATGTTTACGATACTGGCTGTATCATTCTTAGCCAGCTCATCACCAAAAACCTGTGTAGGTAAAATGGTTCCCCAAAGATTTAAATTCAACACAGTTTTTAAGCCGCTTATATTCATTTTAAAAATATCCGCCTCCGGCTGAATAACACCCTCCGGCATATTACCACCGGCTGCATTTACCAGGCCATCTATCTTTCCATAATGAGCAATCATCTTTTCTTTGGCTAACAGTAATTCATTTTCATCCAGCACATTGGCCACTAATGGAATTGCCCTACCCCCCGCAGCCACTATTGCTGCTGCTCTCTCTGTTGCAATATTTTCATTTCTGCCTAAAATACCAACAGCCCCACCGGCAGCGGCTATACATTTCACAAAGGCTCCACCTAAAATACCCGTGCCACCTGTAACAATAATTACTTTTCCTTTAAGAGAATACATATTGAGTATGTCCATGTTTTTGCAATTTATTTTTAAATAATATTTCAATTAAAAAAAATTAAGACCATTCGCTAACAACACTCATCCAGTAGATAAAAAACCGACTGGTAATTTTTTCCTGTTGCATCAAACATAGCCATTTCGCAGGTTTTGCCGGAAGAGTAGTAACCGTCGTATTGTTTTGTACATACCTCATTGGCTTCATTTTTTGTAGCACAATGGGTAAGCTGTGGATAATAAAAGCCACGGTCGCCGGCCATTCCGCAGCAGCCACTGGTAAATGGAATAACGGCATTTGCAGAACAAACATTCCCAATTTTTTGCAATTTTGATAGCAGGTTCATTTTATACAAACTGCAAACAGGATGAAAAACAATGCTTTCTTTTTTGTTGTTAATCTTAAGTCTTGGCAACAAATAATCAGCAGCAAAATCGATGCTGTCAATAAAGCGAAACTGATTAAAATAAGTTTTATTAATAGCATTTAAATAAGGCAGGGAATGTTGCAAAGAGTGTGTGCAGGAAGTTACATCTACCAGTATGGGCAGTTTCCCTTTTTGTGTTCGTTCCCAAAG
>JAYTTI010000064.1:0-2018 GCA_043745405.1 Ferruginibacter sp.
TACCAACCTGATGCCGGTAGTAATTGATGCAGTAGAGAACTACTGCACCCTTGGTGAAATATCAGATGAATTGAGAAAGGTATTTGGAGAGTTTAAATAAAAAGATGATTTTAGAAAAGCATTGGGGGAATTTAAATAAAAAAAGAAAAGAGATTCTACTATTGTCCTAAAACTGTAACCGTTGGAGGAATTATTTTTAAGTCCACTTAGGACAATGTTATCAAGTTAAAAAAAAGCAATAAAAAATACGGAATTTGGAATAATGATGTAATTCAGCCATTTCTACACCTACCTACCGGCACATGCAGGTTCAATATTCACTGTTCAATATTCGATATTTTAATACCGCTCCTTATTTTAGTTACTTGGCGCTTTATCCTTTTACCATTCATCAATTTCAAGTTTTTCCTTCAACTTCCTTCAGTTTTCAAGGCAAGATTAATGCCCCGTTTTTGAGCTAGTGTTAAGTTAAGCGTGAATTGGCAATGGTGAATGGTCAATATTTCACCATTGACCATTCACAAATCGATACGTCATTTTCAGCTTAACATAACACTAGCAATTCCGTTTAAGTCGGTGCGTTCTAGACTTGCACACTGTTGATACATCTCATACAAGACGCAACATAAAAATACCCAGTCGAGGGTATTGTCTTATGTTGATAACCCCGATACTTTTACCCCACTAAAAACCACAAACATGAAAAAGACACTACTTCTCTTAAACCTTTTACTGGCAAGCCTTGTAATGCTTAGCCAACCTGCAAAAGAATGGTCAAAAAAATTTTCGGGCAATGTGAAATGGTATCAGATTTCCGATGCAGGAATATTGATTGTATGCACAGGTGATGCACTCTATGGCCTAAATCCAGAGACTGGAACCGAAACCTGGAAGATTGATAAATTAGATGACGTAAAAGAAGAAAACTACGATCCAATTGAAGGAACACCTTATACAGCCCTTATAAAAAATAAATTTTTTAAAGGCGTTGAGCACACTATTATTGATGTTGCAGCCGGCAAAGTTATCGCCAGCTCACCCGACTTCGACATTATGAATATTGTAAAAAGAATTCACATTAAAGAACTAAATGCAATGATGCTGTATGGCTTTAGCAAAAGCAATGGCAAACCTACCATGGTAATGTTTTCACTGGCGGATGGGCATAAAATATGGGAACAAAAAAAGCTGTTTGACAAAAACAGTGAAGAAGTAGTTTCAAATGGTTTAGCAGTTGATGATGGCATTTTTATTGCAACCACAAAAAATATTTACAAGCTAAACCCGGCATCGGGAGAAGTACTTTGGAGTGTTGACAGAAAAACTGAAAAGCCGGTAGCCCAGGTGGTGGAAGGAAAGGGCGGCATGTTTGGAAAGAAGAGCCATGTTGATTTAAGCTCTAGTGCTACCTCTTCCAGCGCACAGTTTTTTTTACGCAACAACAACAAAGACAAAATTTATTTCTGGAACCAGGAGGTACTGGTTGCCTACAATAACGCAGATGGAAAACCAGTAACGAAAGAAGTGGAACTGCAATCGCCTGTTGCCTACATTTTATATGATACCCATGGCATGCTAGTTACCACCAGCGAAAAAACACAGAAAGATATTGCTAAGCAGGGGGAAAGTGGTGGTGGCTTGTTAGGCAAATTAAAACGCAGCAGTTCTTCTGGAAAAAACCGGGCTTCCATTCTTTGTATTGACCCCGAAACCGGCAATAACAAATGGGGTAAAGAAATAGATTTACAAGGTGATATAAATGCTTACAAACTATCGGGTACTAAATTAATACTTGCTACCGAAAGAGACAATGGCGACAATTACATCAGCATTATAGATTTGGACGCTGGCAAATCAGTAACCAAAAAACCACTGTTCATCAATGGCGAAATACGTGACTTGCAGATAATGCCTCAGGGTCTTTATTACAGAACATCCGAAGAAATAAATATTCTTGATTTGGATAAAGGGGAGAAGGCATGGAAAAAAGGATTTAAAGTAAAACATTGTGTTGGAAG
>JAYTTI010000065.1:0-7335 GCA_043745405.1 Ferruginibacter sp.
ACTGATGTAAGATACCGGCCTTGCTAAAATGGTAAGATTGTTTATCAGCAACGGCGAAGTAAATGTGAGTAACAGGTTTACTTTGCCGCAGGTAAAATCATAAGCCGTTTGGGTGGCATTTAATTTCACACTGTTTTGTGTAGCTGTTAGTACGGTATTGCCGGCAGCAGCTTTTGGCTCTTCAACAATACCTGCATCCATCATGGCGCCCCCTACATTATTGATAACATGTATGGCTAAAATATTGCCGTCTTTTGTAAGCTTATTTTTTACAACATCTGCAATAGGCAGGTAAATGTATTTGTTGGTCCACCCTACTCTTTTATACACCAGCTCACCGTTCAGGTAAGCTTCTACATAATCATCATGACTTAATTTTAAAAACAGGTTATTTGATTTAAGGTCTGTCATGGTGAATTTTCTTCTTACCCAGATATCTTTTGTTTGCCACATTGTTTTTGAAATACCTTCGTTATTACCAAAAGGAGCGATTCCTTTTTTCCATTGGCTGTCGTCAAAGCCGGTATTCATCCAGTTTTCACCGGGATTTGTTTCTGTATAGGCCGCTTCATAATTTACTTCATCGCCGGCAGGCAGGATGGTTTTATATACCTGCCCCACACTTCCTAAAAAGCGATAGGTTGTTCCATCTACTTTTAACAGACCAATTAAAGAATGATCGGCACCTGTCCAGTGTTTGGTAGGCGAAGCGGTTAACTCATCTGTTGTTGACCAGATGCTGAAATACGGATCGTGTGTTATTAAAGGGTAGGCGGGGGCCTTGGTACTTTGCGCAAAAGCAACACAAATATTTAAAACCAAACAAGACAATACAATCAATTTCTTCATGATACAATTATTTATTAAAATGTTTATGTAAAACGCTTCTCTGTTAAGCAACTTCGTATAAAATGAATACAAGCCAAAAGTATCGTTTTTTCCATTAACATAGAAACGATATTAACAGCCATCCTCATTATCAATCACAGCAATATTTATTAATTTCACCCAATTGTAATTTCAAAAATTATCAGGCAACATGAAAACAATATTTGATAAACCAACAAGAGATGAATTGATTAACAGGATTAATGCACTTAATGAAAATAGCAAAGCCAATAGGGTAAAATGAGCGTTTCACAAATGCTGAAACATTGTGTACAATGGGAAGAAATGATATTGGGTAAGAGAGTGTATAAACAATCTTTCATTGGTAAATTATTTAGAAAATCGGCATTAAAGAGCATGCTTAAAGATGATAGCCAGGTGAAAAGGAACATGCCGACTGTTCCTGCTTTTAAAATAAAAGAAAATGGTGATGCTGAATTCGAAAAAAGGAAATGGATTGCACTGATGGATGACCATGATCATTTTTCAAATCCTGACTTCGGACACCCTTTTTTTGGAAAAATGACAATGGAACAGATTAGGTATTTAGCCTATAAACATACCGATCACCATCTTCGGCAATTTAATAGTTAGATGATTTACATGTTGAAAATGTTAGTGTAATAATCTTATAGTAATAAAAAATATTTTTATGAGTACAGGAATGCGCCTATTTGCACGAGCAACGCGTAGCTGAAAATGTAGCATTCATTAGTAACACACATGCAATAGGTATATTTTTAACTTCTTTTGGAACAGTTTTATTGTTGGCAGAAACCTTTCAGTTTGTCAAACGCAATAAACAACTGGCTGCCATGAAAAAGGTAAAAGCTCCATCCTTTACAACAGGTGCAGTACTATCGTTGCTGGTTTTATTTTAGGACTTGTATTGGTTTTGCTGATGCTTGCAACAGCATAAAATAAGTGCATTCACAGTGGCGATGTTTACGGCAAAGCCTGTTGGAATTAATGTGATGTACAATTCAACATTTAAAAAATACAACAACCAGTGGCGGTCTTCGCACCGGCCACTGGTTAAATTATAAGGCTTGTGTTCCTTGTAATGTGTTTTGTTTGGTATGTTATCCCATTATTAGAATGGGATAATTGCCTTTAAGCTAATATTCCTGCCCGTATTGTAAATACCAAGCCGCCCATTTGGTGAAGATCGGTATTGCTCAAAATATTTTAAGCGACTTAAATGTTCTTGATACGCTACATCAAAAATATTGTTGGCGAGTACATATAAATTTACAACTGTTTTTCCTGCTTTATTTTTAAAGCCTGTGCCTGCACCCAAATTTACTAATGTATAACCTTGTGTTGCTGTTTCGGTATTATCGAAAGTAAATACGCGGTTTTGTGTGGCAGTATATTGTACCTGCAATTTTACAAAAGGCTTATCTAAGGCTGTAGATTTTTCTGCCAATTCGTATTTTAATTCTGTTATGTATCTAAATGGTGGCATAGAGGGAATATATTTGGTTTCGTTGGTTTTTTCTGCACCTGTAAAACTATTGTTGTCGCCATAAATCAATGAAATGGAATTGTCAAAATGCAGGCGTTTGACAATATGAAAATCAATATTGGCTTCTAATCCATACAATAAAACTTTGCCTTGTTGAAACTTGTAAGTTGGATAATCTTGTCCGCCACTATTGCTTAAAGAATCTCCTCCTGCTGTTGATTGCAGCCTTGTATTGTAAATGTAATTGTCTATCTGATTGATAAATAAACTTGCACCTGCACTTACAGATTTTGAAGTAAATGAGGTACCTATATCGGCTTGGTTGCTAAACTCTGTTTTAAATTGGTCGTTGCCAAGTTGATAAAATCCTGTTCCTGGGTGTACACCATTGGCAGAAATTTCTGATATGTTGGGTGCCCGGTAACCTCTTGATAAATTTACCTTTAAAGCCCAATTATTATTTACTGCATAGCTAAATCCTAAACTGCCTGTAATTCCTTTAAACTTGGTTGAGTAGCTGTTGAAAGGCTTGTCTGCACCTATTGTGTCTGCACCTTTTACTGCCTGGTCGAAACCACTTGTAGCATTGGGTTTGGTGTAAAGATCTTTATTATTAATATTTCTTACATCGTATCTAAGTCCACCTGCAATGTTTAATTTTCCGAAGTCTTTTTTAAGGGTTGAAAAAATTCCAAAATCTAATTGATTGAAGGATGGAATTATAAAGTCTGTTCCTGCTGTCACATCATTGGTTTGGTACATTCCGTTTACACCGACTGCTATTGCCCATTTGTTAAACTCAGGTAAAAAATATTTTACGTCGTAGTTAAAAGTGTTTAGCTTTAAATACAATCCTGCTACATCCTGATAGGGTGTTTCGGGGTGGTTATACTCCCGGCGCACACTTCTTTGAAATCCAAAGTTTGCATCTAATCTGCTGGTATTGAAAAAGAAACTATTTTTAAAAAAAGCCCTATAATGTTGCACTCTTTGATGCAATACATTAATACTATAAGCATTTAATTCATCGTTAGAAAAAATGGGACGAACAGTATCGGCTTCTGTAATTTGTTTGGTAAATTGTCTTGTTGCAGAATCCCGGCTGCCATCGGGTATTTCTAGCAAATTATTATAAAGCGATAAACTTAAATGGCTATAACCCCAATTTTTATGCAAGCCTATAAAAGCGTTGGCTGATGTTTCGTTATAGGCAGTATTTGCTACCCTGCCATCTACTGAATTTTGATAGTTTTTAGCTATTCGTTTTGAAAATCTGCCACCGTATTCAAAACCATTTTTATTGCCTGTTAAAAATGCCGAACCGCCAAACATACCATTATTGGTTTGGTATTCGGTGGTTACTGCACCTGTGATTTTATTGGTGTTTGCAGGTTGGCTTGGTATAAGATTTACAACACCTGCTAAAGCATCTGAACCATACATTAAACTGGCTGGTCCTTTAATTATTTCTATTCTATCAATGGCATAATTATCCATTTCTATCCCGTGTTCATCGCCCCATTGCTGCCCTTCCTGCCTCATTCCATCATAGAGAGTTAAAATACGATTGAAGCCCAAACCACGAATAATTGGTTTTGAAACATTTGGGCCCGTTGTAACTGCACTAACTCCTGGAACTTTTGCAATACCATCTATTACATTGGTAGCTAAATTGGTGGTTAGATATTCTTTGCTAACGGTAAGAATAGGCAAAGGCGATTTTTTTATTTGTGTTGCTTTAGATGAACCTGTAACTACAACGTCTGCTAATTCGGTAGTGCTTTTGTCTAATTCAAAGTTTACATTAGATATACCTTTAATTGAAATTATCTTCGAAAAGGTTTTGTATCCTATGGCACTAATTTGAATTTCATAAGCAGCAGCAGGGATTTTTGTAAAACTATAATTGCCTAAAGAATCTGTGACTACAGACGTGTGCAAATCGGCAATTGAAATTGTGGTATAGGGCAACGGTTGTTTGCTGTCTTTGTCGGTTATTTTTCCAGATAAAGTATTTTGAGCATACATACTGTGTGTTGTAATAAATACTACAACTATTGAAATGATAAATTTTAATTTCATTTTGTTTAATTTTTAAATAAATAAGTATCAAAACAATTGAATTGTCCTGAACAAGAAAGGCGATAAAAAAATTAAACTGTGGGCGGACCTCTATTTGAAGTTTGAGTACGGGAAAGCGAAATGATATTTACAATAATATTATTGTGTTCCCTATTCGTTTCAGCTTTTATAAATGTAAAAACTAAAGTGTGGTGTAAGTAGTCGGTTAAGTTATGACTATCGCATAAAGGACATTTTTGTACAGCATTTGTAATGTGGGTTTTGTGTGTGCATTGTCCAATTTTATAGGGATAAGAGGCTGCCTTTTCGCAGGGGGTGGCGGTTTCATAAGCTACAACTTTGTAGTTGTGATGATGAAACATTATAACAGGGCTGATACTGAAACTGTATATCAGTAATAGCAATAAAGCCTTAAAATTTATGTTCCTTTTCTTATTCAATGTTTGCAATAATGTTGCAAATGTATTAAAATTATTTTTAAGAACTGGATAATGTAAGATGGGTTTTAGTTTTGGGGGTGGAGGGAGGGCTTGGTTGTTGAAGTTTTGTTTGTAGCCCAATTGAAAAACTGATGCTGGCAGAAGCGTTGGCCTTGCAGCTCTTTGGCAAGGTTGGCTTCAGTGTGTTGGCTGGCTGCTTTAAGTTTTGAAGTGTGTCCGAAACGGGAAAAGGATTACACACAACCAAAATAAGCAACGATTTATTTTACATAAGGTCAAGGGTAGTTTATTATTATACGATGGGTAGCGATACGGTATATTTTAATGTTTCAGGGTATGTCTACTGCGGATGTATTTGCTATGCCAAAAAACGGGTACCTAATTGATTATATTGACGGCCGCTTTCAAATTTCAACATCAGGAGGGCATGTGCATTGGTATTGGTATTGGATAAAGAGTGGATGGATATTCAGGGTGGGCGCAATTGGTTATGCAGATTTATATATTGTAAACAGGCTTATCAATAACAATTTATCTTTTGGGGTCAGTAATATTGCAATTGCAGCCGGTGCATTTTTATTTGGTGTGCTATTAAAACATATGTACTAAGCTACTTTAGCCCTGGAAAAAATATCATTTAGAAATAATAAACCGTCCTAACTAGTTAAAGTAAAACTGCCTGCATAAAAATGATAACAATTTCTTAAAATGAATTTTGCCGTTATTTAACTAAATTATACATTTGCGCCTACGAACGATTGATTGTCTGTTATTGATGTCACAATTTAATTTAAACGCCCATATTTCTTTTCAGAAATGTGGGCGTTTAAATGTGTAGCACTAAAACAATTATTGAAGTTTAATAACCTTACTTACAATTACTCTGTTTGCAAAAACAACACGTACAATATAAGTACCTTGTGAATACCGACTGATATCAAAACGATAAGCAACAGCCCCACCACCGGAAGTAACGGTTATCTCATCTATTTTTTGCCCGAGCATATTATACAATTCAATGCCTTTTAAATTGGTTGGGTTTGGATAAAACTGAACATTAATATAGTTATTTGCAGGGTTAGGGGTTATCAGGTAACCTGCTTTTTTTAAATTAGGATTGATAGTGATCGTTCTTATATGAATGTCGTCTAAATAAATATTGTTTTCAAACTCAGTGGTGTTTTTAAAAGCCAGCATAATATTACCCTGATTAATATAAGGGGTAAGATTGATGGAATCCCGGCGCCATTCATTTGACTTTGGTATAAATGCGTCACTTGTTTCAGGGGAAGTTGTCACAAGGTTTGCACCCCATTTTTTATACACGGAGGTGTATGTGAGGCCACAATCTTTACTAAGCAATACTTCCAGTGTATCCCATGTGTTATTGGCAGTACTAACAGGTGTAAAAGTGTTTGCCGCCACCTGAAAATAAAAGAAGGCAGAATCTATATTGGCAAAATTAACTTCAGGCAGCCGCAGGTAATCTTTTTGATCATTAATGGCATAATTGAAGTTATTAATTCCTACACTGGCATTACCGGTTTTGGCAACACCCGTAACCTTTTCCCATGTAATCAAATTGTCGGGGTTTACAATATCCCATCCGGCAGGAGGAAATATTGATCCTTCAAAACCTTCAGTTACTGTAGCTACTGCATCAAAATATTGAACAGGTGTGCTAAGTGTATCATTGGAAGTTTTACCATCAGTTCCACCATTAGGTGACGAAACAAATATTTTTACAATATGATTACCCTGTGTAATGGTGGTGGAGTTTAAGGTAATTGTTGTAGTTGCCAATGATGCGAGGGTTCCGTTCCATGTATAATTTACAGGGGCAGCATTATCAATTACTGTACTAACAACAAGCGAGGTTAATGTTTGCAAACCCAGGTTTTTTACAGTAACAACTGATGTAAAGCTATTTTTACATACCCGTTGCGCTGGTGCAATAATTGATTTTAATTGCGCATCTAATGGCTGAAGCACCGCAGGGGTACAGGCATTGGATACAGTAAGCGAAAGGCGGTAGGTCTGTAATGCAGATTCCATCCTTTGAACCTGCTGGGTGGTAAATAATAAAAGGCACTTGTCATAAGTGTAATCCATGTAATCCTGATATAAAATACCATTGCCAGCTGGTGTACAGCTATCGGTTACAATGCCTGTTTGGCAAACCGATGAAGGCCCAGCCTGATTTGGGGTGTCATCAATAAAATCAGTACCGGTGCAGGCACCATTATCATCACCCCATGTATGATATAGATTAAAATAGTGGCCTGTTTCATGGGTCAGTGTTTTGCCCCCATTATAATTATTCAGCTTGCTTCCAGGTAATGACTGAAAATCTATCACTACACCTTGCTCAGTTGGTTGCCCATCGTTCGGAAAGGAAGCATATCCAAGAATATTATCAGACAAAACACATATCCACACATTATAGTATTTATCGCC
>JAYTTI010000066.1:0-72091 GCA_043745405.1 Ferruginibacter sp.
ATCAAGCAGGTGTGTGGCAAAACTATGGCGAAGGCTATGTATACCCACTTCTTTTTTTATGCCTGCTTTATTTTTGGCATTCGTAAAAATTTGTTGTACTGGGCTTATTTGCCTTACAGCTGCTGTGGGCAAAATAGTTGTTGGCTTACTGGTATTTTCTTCTACAGGTGGTTTGCCGGCTGTTATTTTATTTTTCTTTTCCAGGTAACTTTTTAGCCCACCCGTTTCTATATTTGTTTTGCTGTCGGTTGCTTTTATAATAACAGTATAATTTTCTTTATCGGGGCTGTATGCAATTCTGCTTTATTATTTTTTTGTAAAAAATTAGCTTCCCAAAGCAATGTTTTTTTTGATTTGCCGGTGAAACGAAAGGCGCAAACACTTACCAACATATTCAATTGTTGTTTGCCAACATTAGTACGCTCTACAAAATTTTGCAGATGCAGGTAAGGAACGTTCATTATCATTTCTTCTAAAATTGTCTCAATCAATTTAGACTGTAAACCCTTCATATTGAATGAAAACCGGTGTATATGGGTATATTCATCACTGTTATTAATGCAGAGAGGTTTAATATCTCCCCCAGTTTTCAGCAGCTCTAAAAAGTACAATTCCCTTGAATAAAAACCCCAAAAATTATTAATAACAGCTACCATAAATTCATTGGGGAAATAGGTCTTCAGGTAAAGGCTCATGTAACTTTCTACAGCAAAACTGGCGGAGTGTGCTTTATTAAAACTATAGCCTGCAAAGCTTTCCATTTGCCGCCATATTTCAGCAGCCAAGTCCTCGGGATGCCCCTTTGCTTTACAGCTGGTCATGTACTTTTCTTTGATCGTCAAGGCTTTGAAAATCATCAGCTAATGAATCAACCATTCGGCTTTTTTTCCTTAATTTATCTTTTCGGGTTTTTATCTGTCAGTTTAATGGTTTTACAACACGTAATTGCTTGCTTACACTGCTCAACATCAAAAAAACCAATATGGGTGAGCTCCCTTTGTAAATTCATTTTCTTAGCTAACCACTCATAAGCCCTATTACTTATCACATGTTTTGTTTCTCCTTTATTCAATTCGCTTTCCCAAATCGGGTCAAACCTAGAATGAGCAGCTTACTTCCAAGAACGTAGTTCTTCATTTGCAAGGCGACCTTTTGCATTGACTATACCTTTTTGTACTCCTACGTAGGCATTGCAAGGTTTGCAGATGTAAATCATCCCCGTAACTCTTTCCATAAACCATTGAACTATCTACATATTAGGTGGTTGCGCGACAATAGGGACACATCATTCCCTTGTTGATAAGTTCGAGGTTACTAATTGATTGATCAATTATATTATTCTTGGAAAGTAAACTGGTATCTGGAACTCCTGCCATTTATAATTTGAAAAAGTGCTGGCAAAATAGTTAAAGTAGAGATAGGTTATTAGCTTTTTTTACACATTTTAATAAAAAAACTGATTCTACTTCTAATAGACAAATACCTTAAATAAATATTTCTTTTCAATGGTTTTTAAGTTAAGGAGCGAAACCATATCAAAAGAAAACTGCAACAAATAAAAAATTGCAGCAAAGAAAATACAGCATAACTCCTGGCTTGATGGTACTTCAAAACTGTATGGGTATTGTAAAATATTTGTAGGAGTAAACCAAGCCATAAATAAGATACTGCAGTTCATCTTTCTCATTGCTGTATACTTCTTCAACATAAACCCAGGTATTCTGAGGAATGCGATTTATAGCTGCACCACATAACACTCTGAATGGCGTATAAAGTACCCTGATCAATCCTTTAGAATTTACTACCAATAAAGCATTGGTATTGTAATATTGTAGTTTAAGATTTTCATTCATTCCAAATATTTAAATAGCCCACCTTTTAAAGTGGGACTATTGATTAGAAATTAATTTAGGAACCAGTTGGAGGATTCATTTTTTAAAGCAACTCGCATACTATCCACAAACTGAAATGAACTGGCAGACCTGTCCAGGAAATTATCTATATAGGAACTTTTATTAGCACCCGTAAACAGATTGTACAAACGCCAAAGGTTAATAGTTCCATCTGACATTTTACAGAATGAATCATTTTTATAAAAATCTTTTACAATGGTGCTAATTTGGTTATCACCTAACTGTAATGGCGCAATTTCATTTTGCAATTCCCTTGGTAAATACTGGTACATTCTGGACCTGCCGATTAGATTTGCAAATTGTTGTTCAGTGATACAGAAGTCACAAAGCTGCCTCATGCTACTAAGATGATAGTTTGCATTGTAGTTATTATAGATTGTATTGATGCATCCTTTTAATTGACCAAAGCTTTTTACTTTTAAATCATTCATGTAGCCATCAGTCCAAACACATAAGTTAGTGCAGACAGTATTTTTGAAACCAATGAATACTTTAAAATGCTCATCTGCTCCTTTTTTATTGTATAAGTTATCCTGGTTTAATGCCTTTACACCACCAACAGTTAGAGAAAGTCTTGAACCATCAATTTCATCATATACAGATGGAATCTCAATGATAAAGGCCATACGCTCATAATAGATAGTTTTTTCATGCTCCTGCAGCTCATTAGCTGGCTTATTCTTAGCCTCCGGTATTCTGCCCTTGATGGGATGCGAGAGTCTAATGTTGGGATTTAAAATGGTTTCTCCATTGAATATATCAGATACCACCTGCATTGATGCTTCTACAAAATCAAAATGTGAAATCACCGGTTCATTGTCTTTAATAAAAACAGGGATGATGTGATTGTTTTTAATGTCCTCAAGGCTACTTTCTTCAGTATTTGCCTGTATGAAAGGTTTGTCCGTTGATAACTGCTGTACAGCATCAACTTTTAATTCAGTTTTGGTCTTATCCAATAAAGCTGAATGATGATTATTTAGTTGTAAGAGTTCCATTTGTTGAATGATTTTGTTGTTGAGTAATATTTTTTCCGTTATCAGTTTTCAGTAAAAGTTCCTGTCGCTTTCTTGTGAACTCGGGCTGAAGAATTTTCTGTTTTTGGGGATGCAGGTTGTATATGGATAACAGCTCATTCAGAGATTTACAAGCATTAACTCTTACCAATATTTCTTCATTAGTTGGTACCCTTGCTGGTTCAGTAAATTCATTGCACCATTGGTTGATCATTTTTCCCGTATCCACTGATATAGGAAACTCAGGCTTCTTAATAAATAAGGATGTCCTGTCCTTACTTGCAGCAGCATTCTGTTTAATATCCAGTTCCAGAACAACTGTGAACTCATAATCCAATCCTTCTCTTGTCACGCCTTTTAAGCCTACCTTTTCTGGCACTTGTTTACCATTCTTATCAACTAATACATAATCCTGCTTCGACCTGATAGTTCCAATAATATGGGCTGTACTTTGTAGCATTTGTTGAACAAATGCGTTATGTCTTGGTGTAAGCTTGTTCCAGTTAGTGTAACTATTACCAGACATATTTCCATGCATCTCAAGAATGCCACCAATACCTTCCCACTCATGAGAAATAGAATCAATAATGACTACCTCCATATTGGCTTCTTCACAGATTTTTATTGCGTTTAAATAATTCTCTGGAGTAAATGGCGCTTCTATATCTACGACATTAAATCTTCCTAAATGGGCATATAGATGAGAGGATTTATTCTCTGAATCTATTACAGCAATTTTGGTCCAATCGCCACATAGACCAAATGCTATTAATAGCGCTCCAAATGTTTTTCCTGAACCCGAGGGTCCCTGGAGAGCCATCTTAATTTTTACTTTTTGTCTGTTTGCTATTTGTAGTTGCATATACGTTTTTTTAAATAATGAAATAAAAAAGGCAGTGCTTTTACACACTGCCCATAAAAAATAAATTGACACTTTAGGCTATTTCAAGCCTTCTTCTTTTTACAACCATGTCTGAGTTGTTTTCTTCTGGTGCATATTCATAACTATGAGCTAACTTAATGATCTCTCCAGTCTCTGGAATAGCATAATCATAAGGATTGGATTCAACCCTTTTAATTATCCCAGGCATCTTGGAGCCCACTAAGGATTCAGCTGTTTTTTCATCAAATGTTGATGTAATAGAACACCTACGAGCTGTAGCATAAAATTTACCCGTTTCCATGGATTGCACCATTTCGATATCACCCTGCAATGTCAGGGCAATAAAATCTTTGCCGTCTTTACTTTGACGGACATGATAATTAATAACTGTAATCATGATGTTTAATTTTTTTTGTGAATTAATTTGTTTAGTGAGAATAACAGCTATCCGGCGTAGCTGGCATCGTCTTTATCGAGCGGGGGCAATGAGGCGGTGACAGGAGGTTATTCATATACAAGGAGTATTTTAATGCTATTTAAAGTATAGTGTAATAAAAATAAAAAAAATAGGGATGGAGGGGGGTAGTCTTGTATATGGCTACCCCATTACTTATATGTACAGGTAAAAAAAATTGAAAAATTTTTTTAGTGAAGTCCAGCTCTCACGAATTGGAGAAGAAATGGCTGGATTGTCTAATCTTTAATTAGACAAAATTCAAGTTTTTAAAACTGTAAAACAGTATCATTTAAAAGTTGTCCACAATAAACTGTATGTACCCTGTATGTACAAATAAAAAAAGCAGTTATGGAAATGAATCATAACTGATTGATTGTTAAGCTCCCCCTTCTGGACTTGAACCAGAGACCCTCTGATTAACAGTCAGATGCTCTAACCAACTGAGCTAAGGAGGAATATGATGTTTTTAATTGGGAGGCAAAAATAAGGCATTTTAGTTTTAGACAAAAAATTAAATCAAATTATTTAAGCCAATTAAACAGGTTATTTTCTTCAAAGCCTACAAATACCCCTTCATTTCGTATTTCTACAGGAAATGTTTTTAAAAAATAACCTTCGCCACTGGTGTTTCTGCCATTTTGAAGGTTAAACTTGTAGCGGTGGAGCGGACAAACAATATTTCCCGCAGCATCAATAAATCCATCACTTAATAGCCCTCCGGCATGCGGGCATTTTTGTGTACAGGCGGTGAGTGAATTGTTGCGTAAAGCAATACAGATTATTTTATCACCTACTTTGATTTCAGTAAGGCCATTGGCTGAAAAATTTATTTCTGCAATATGCTCAGCCACTTTATGCCATTTGTATTTTTTGGTGCGGTTCATATTTTGCCGGCGTAAGAGATCAATAAAAATATTCAGCTTTATATGGGTATCTTATGCGATACATTTCTCTTACTTTATTTAAGATGGTTTGTCTCAACGTTTCAATATTTGTTTTTTCTGTAGCAGACACAAATACACAATTATCATTTGTTTCATTTTGCCAGCGTTGTTTAAGGTCGGCCAGAATTTCTTTTTTAACATCCTCCTCCAGCCATTCATCAAAAGACTCTGCCTGGTATTTATCCATTTTATTAAATATAGTAACGGTAGGTTTTTCATGAACACCCAGCCTTGACAGGGTCTTGTTTACTACTGCCAACTGTTCTTCGTATTGGTGATGGGATATATCAACTACATGTAATAATATATCAGCTTCCCTTACTTCATCCAATGTGCTTTTAAAACTCTCCACCAAATGATGCGGCAGCTTACGGATAAAGCCAACGGTATCACTTAGTAAAAAAGGTGTTTGCTCAAATACTACTTTTCTTGTTGTTGTATCAAGTGTGGCAAATAATTTATTTTCTGCAAATACTTCACTTTTACTCAGCACGTTCATAATGGTTGACTTGCCCACATTGGTATAGCCCACCAGTGATACTCTTATAAACTCACCCCTTTCTTTTCGCTGGGTAAAAGATTGCTGGTCTATTTCGGCCAGGCGTTTACGCAATAAAGTAATTTTATCTTTTACTATACGCCTGTCCGTTTCTATTTCAGTTTCGCCGGGACCCCTTGTACCTACGCCGCCACCCTGTCTTTCCAAATGTTTCCACATGCCTTTTAAACGGGGTAAAATGTATTGGTATTGGGCTAGTTCTACCTGTGTACGGGCCTGAGCAGTTTTTGCCCTGCTGGCAAATATGTCGAGTATCAAATCACTGCGGTCAATGGTTTTTACACCAATTTCTTTTTCTATATTTTGAATTTGCGAACCGGTTAATTCATCATCAAAAATTACCAGTTCTACATCGCTGTGCAGGCTGATATATCTTTTTATTTCTTCCAGCTTTCCTTTGCCCACAAAGGTTCTGCTATCTGGATGAGGTAGTTTTTGCGTAAATCTTTTTACAGTAATTACACCGGCGGTTTCTGCTAAAAAAGCCAGTTCATTCAAATAGTCATTTAACTGTAACTCTGTTTGTCCGCCTGTTACAATACCTACCAATACTGTTTTTTGTTCCTGTTTAAATTGCTTTTTTTTCTCTATCAAAATATTTTATTTTATTCGGACATTGTAAATATTACGGCATTTGTTTTTTTATGCCGGAGGCTTATGTACAAAAGTAAAGCGTTCTGACAGGTATCAGAACGCTTTATCCAGTTATTTTAATTCAATTAATTACCGCTGGCCAATGTAGGAATTAACCATTTTTGCATTTCGGTACAGTTTTGATATTCTGCATCTATCTTAACATAAAAACTACCTACTTTTTCTTTAAACCAATGTTCAAGTGTATCATTCTTTTTATGTTCCAAAGCTCTTTGGCTAATCTTATTATAATCGTCTTTTATATTTTCCCTGTGTGGTTCTGTTTTGCTTAAAAGATAAACAATTCTTATACCTTTTTTTCTTCTTTCGTTTTCAAATTCCTTTGGTTGCGAAAATTGGCCCACCTGCAAATCTTTCAATAGTAATACAAGATCCTTATCCATCTGGTCGATGGTGATATAGGTACTTCCCTCTGCATTTGTTTTTCTTCCTCCGGTAAATTTAGTATTCTCGTCTTCGTTGTATTTTGAAACTGCTTCACCAAAAGTTAGGGTACCGGCAATTAATTTTGATCGTACAGTATCGAGTTTATTAACTGATTTAGTGATTTCTTCCGGGGTAATTGTAGGTATTTTTAAAATGTGCCTCACTACGGCATCGTCACCGGCCCGGCTAACCATTTGTATAATATGGTAACCAAACTGGGTTTTAAAAGGGCTGCTTACCTGGCCTTCTTTTAAAGAAAAGGCTTTACCTAAAAATACCGGATCAAAATTTTTCTGTGTTCTGTTTATTTCAAGTTCACCACCATTTTGTTTTTGGGTAGCTTCATCATCAGAATAAATATCTGCTAATTTTTTGAAATCCTTTTTTCCACTTTCAACCTGCTTTTTAATATCAGTCAATTGCTCTATACAATAATCATCTGCATCCTTGCTTGCTTTCGGGAACACAATTATTTGCCCTATCTCCAATTCGCTTTCATAAAAGGGTAAACTATCCTTAGGTAATTTATCAAAATAAGCGTTTACTTCATTGGGTGTTATGCGTACACCATCCACAATTTTATTACGCATGGCGCCTGCCAATTTTCTTTCCCTAAATCCGTCTTTAAAATCTTCTTTTAACTGGTACATGGATTTACCCGAAATTTCTTCCAGTTTTTCTTTGGAGCCGTATGCACCGATAAAATAGCGTATCTGGTTGTCAATTTCTGCTTCAATTTCTCCATCTGTTACAGGTAAAGAATCTCTTTCAGCCTGAATTACCAGCGTTTTAACGCCCATTGCCTGTTCTAAAGTTAAACACTGTGCATTTGGTGGCAGCTCCTGCCCCTGGCGAACCGCATCTGCAAGGGAATTGTCGATATCGCTTTTTAAAATAATTTTATTTCCTACCACGGCTATAATTTTATCTGCTGTAACTTTTGCAGTTTGTGCAGTTGGTACAGTTTGGGTAGCCTGTGCAGCAATTTGTACCGTTTGTGCAAAAGCAATACAACCCAAAAAAACTGTAAGGCAGGTGAGGAAAAATTTTATCTGTGCAGTCATTTTATTCAATCAATAAATTATTAAATATTCCTGATTTATATAAGGGCAGGCCAACTGTAAAAATAAAGAGCTATTTTATCAATAGCCCTTTTGTTATTATGTTTAACAAATGTTTGTGTGGCCTCCCTGCCCTCCAAACGAGGATTCCTGAAGTTCCCTAATGATTTTGAAAATTTTTCAAATAGTAAGACTTCCAAAATTCACCTTTAGTGGAAGCAACCCTATTTGTCACTTCTCTATCAAATAACTGACTTCTTTTATTTTTACGTAATAGTCTGCTGATATTGTAGTCAGACGAATCCGTCAGGCCGTAGTAGCAAACATCACACATCAAAAAGTCAGGCATCAGACATTATAAAGTCCGCTTAACTTCTACTTCTTCAAATGCTTCTACTATATCACCTACTTCTATATTTGCGTAGTTTTTAATTGTTAATCCGCACTCCATATTGGTGGTTACTTCTTTTACGTCATCACGGTAACGTTTAAGGCTACCCAGTTCGCCGGTAAATATTACAATACCATCCCTTACCAAACGAATACGGTTATTTCTTGCAATTTTACCATCCAGCACGATACAGCCGGCAACAGTTGCTTTATCAAACTTGTACATTTCCTTAATTTCTACATTTGCCAGTACTTTATCTTCAACACCAGGCTCTAGCATACCTTCCATTGCACTTCTTATTTCTTCAATAGCATTGTAAATAATAGAATACAATTTAATCTGGATACCTTCCTGTTCTCCCAAACGTGCTGCCTGCATCGATGGACGCACATTAAAACCAATAATGATGGCATCAGAAGCATTGGCTAATGTTACATCACTTTCGGTAATGGCACCAACGGCTTTATGAATAACTTTTATTACAATTTCTTCTGTACTTAATTTTTGTAAAGAATCGCTTAATGCCTCTACAGATCCATCCACATCGCCTTTAATAATAACGTTGAGTTCTTTAAAGCTTCCCAATGCCAAACGACGGCCAATTTCATCCAGCGTAATATGTTTTTTGGCCCTCATACCCTGCTCCCTCAATATTTGCCCACGCTGGTATGCTTTTTCCCTTGCTTCGCTTTCATCTGCATATACCCTGAATGTTTCACCCGCCTGCGGTGCCCCATTTAAACCCAATATTAATACCGGTGTTGATGGTGGGGCTATTTCACTGCGTTGATTGCGCTCGTTGTACATGGCTTTTACTTTACCAAAGTTTTGACCGGAAACTATCATATCGCCTTGCTTCAATGTACCGTTTTGTACCAGGATTGTTGCTACATAGCCACGTCCTTTATCAAGCGATGCTTCAATAACTGTTCCGTTGGCTACTTTGACAGGATTGGCTTTAAGCTCCAATACATCGGCTTCCAGCAATATTTTTTCCATCAACAGGTCAATATTCAAACCTTGTTTGGCACTTATTTCCTGGCTTTGGTATTTACCGCCCCAGCTTTCTACCAAAATATTCATGGCGGCTAATTGTTCTTTTATCTTTTCGGGATTTGAGCCATCCCTGTCTATTTTATTAATAGCAAATATCATGGGTACGCCTGCTGCCTGTGCATGTGATATAGCTTCTTTTGTCTGAGGCATTACAGCGTCATCGGCAGCAATTACAATTACAGCAATATCGGTAACTTTTGCACCACGTGCCCGCATTGCAGTAAAGGCTTCGTGGCCTGGTGTATCAAGGAAGGTAATAGCCCTTCCATCTTTCAATTTTACTTCGTAAGCACCTATATGTTGCGTAATACCTCCGGCTTCTCCTGCAATAACATTGGTATTGCGGATATAATCAAGTAAAGAGGTTTTACCATGATCTACATGGCCCATGATGGTAACTATTGGTGCCCTTGGTGCAAGATTTTCAATATCATCTTCTTCCTCATCCTCTTCCATTTCTGCTGCATCTTCTACTCCGATGAATTCTACTTCATAATTAAATTCGCTTACTACCAGCTCAATAACATCCGCCTCTAAACGCTGGTTAATAGATACCATTATTCCAAGGTTCATGCACTTGCTGATAATGTCAGCAAAACTAACATCCATTAAACCAGCCAATTCGCTAACAGAAATAAATTCTGTAACCTGCAATTTATTACTCTCCACTCCATCAGCTCCTCTTTGTATAGCCAGCTCATCTCTTTTAGCTTTACGGTATTTAGCTTTTAAGCTTTTACCCCTTCCTCCACCGCCAGATAGTTTGGCCTGTGTTTCTTTTATTTTATCCTGAATTTCTTTAGCATCAATCTCCCTGTCCTGGGTACGAGCCGCCGGTGCAGCATTACGGTTACTATTAAAACGATTACTACCGCCTTGTGGACTTCCACCACCTGGCCTGTTTACCCCAGATGCTCCACCCGGCCTGCTTCCGGCGGGTGCCGATCCTGTATTTGGGCGATGGCGGTTTTGATCATTTATTGCGGGTCTTGGTGCATGACCTGCGCCCTGCTGGCCCTGGTGCGGAGGTGCGCCTGGCTTTCTTTCCATTGGGATACGCTTGCGTTTACGCTTATCGTCTTCCCTCTTCGGCCTTGTATCATTATCAACAGGTAACTCAATTTTACCTAAAATTTTGGGGCCTTCTATTTTATCTGCCTTTATATTTTCAATAACAGCAGGGATATTTAAAGCGGAAGCATCAGCCTTTGCAAGCTCAGTAATTACAGGGGGTTCAACTATTGCAGCAGGTTTTTCAGCAACAGGGACCTTTTCTTTTTTTGCTATAGATTCAACGGGCTTTTCCTCTGTTTTTTTAGTAGATTTTTTTGGCCTTGTTGAAGAATCAATGGCATCCAGGTCAATCTTTTTTACCACTTTAGGTGCTTCCAGTTCGGGGGCATCTATCTTTGTAAGTTCAACTTTTGATGATCCTGCTTCTTTTGATTTTTCGTCGGAAGGTTTTTTTGTAAAACCCTTTTCTGCTCCAATTTCCTTTTCTTCAGTTGGTTTTGCCGGAACCTTTTTTTCATCAGCAGGGTTTTCTATTACCGGAACAATTTGCTCAACAGGTTTTACTTCTGCTGCTTTTTCAGCTACGGGAGGAACTACCGGGGCAGATTCTTTCTTTTTTATGGAGAGATCTTCTTCGTCTCTTTTCTTTTTTGGTTCTGTAATACCCGCCCCTTTTGACAATTCAACTTTTTGTGCTTTTTCTTTGGCTACCTTATCCTGTTGAAACTCTGACTGTAATATCCGGTACATTTGTTCCGTGAGTTTGGAGCCAGGATTCAGCTTTTCATTGCTAAGACCTTTTGATTCCAGAAATTCAATTAGGGTATTAGTACCTATATTAAATTCTTTGGCCGCCGCCATCAATCTTGGTGTATTTGTTGCTACTTCTGACATTCGTGTTTTATGTGCCTATAACTTTTAATGCATAGGCGATACTTTTCTTTTTAATTTATAATTTATTTCCATACCCTTACTCTTTCTCAAATTCTTCTTTTAAAATCCTCATTACATCAGCAATGGTTTCTTTTTCCAAATCTGTTCTGCGTTCTAATTCCTCTGCTGTTAAATCAAGTACAGATCGGGCTGTATCGCAACCTACCTTTTTCAAGGCTTCAATTACCCATGGTTCTATTTCATCACTAAATTCTTCCAGGTCAATATCAAACTCATCTACTTCACCTTCATTATCCCTGAACACATCAATTTCATACCCTGTTAATTCGCAGGCTAATTTAATATTTACACCACGCCGGCCAATTGCCAGTGAAACCTGGTCGGGTTTTAAAAATACAGTGGCATGTTTTTTTTCTTCATCAATATCGATACTGGTAATTTTTGCCGGTGTCAGCGAGCGTTGTATCAACAGCTGAATATTATTGGTCCAGTTTATTACGTCGATATTTTCATTCTTTAATTCTCTAACAATACCGTGTATGCGGCTTCCCTTCATACCAACACAGGCACCTACCGGGTCAATCCTGTCATCAAAACTTTCTACTGCTATTTTAGCTCTTTCACCAGGGTCTCTTACTATCTTTTTTACAACAATTAAACCATCAAATATTTCCGGCACTTCAATTTCCAACAATTTTTCCAAAAATGATGCACTTGTTCTGGATACCACAATTATTGCCTGGCTGTTTTTTAGTTCAACTTTTTTAACAACGCCCCTTACATTTTCGCCCTTTTTAAAATAATCAGATGGTATTTGTTCTGATTTAGGTAAAATCATTTCATTGCCTTCTTCATCCAGCAACAGCACTTCTTTTTTCCAAACCTGGTAAACTTCTCCACTAACGATATCGCCTACACGGTCTTCGTATTTTTTTATCAGCAGGTTTTTCTTTAAATCATTAATGCGGCTTGCCAGGGTTTGCTTACCAGCTAATATTGCCCTGCGGCCAAATTCTTTTTGAATGTCAACTTCTTCATACAACTCTTCACCAACAGCATAATCAGGCTCTATCTTGATAGCATCGCTATATTCAATTTCAGTTAAGGTATTATAAATATCACCATCATCAACAATGGTACGGCGACGGAAAATTTCCAAATCCCCCTTTTGATCATTTACGATTACATCAAACTGATCGTCGCTTCCGTATTTTTTACGAATCAATGTTTTAAAAACATCCTCCATTACTTTCATTAATGTTGGACGATCAATGTTTTCAGCTTCTTTAAATTCCTGGAAGGAATCAATCAAATTAATACGTGCCATAAACTTACCAGCCTCACCTTTACATCCCCGCCGGCAGGGATTTTTTTGTTATTTAATTAAAATGAAATCAATACTATTGTTTGTTTTATACTATCAAACGGAATCTCTTTTATTATTAAAACTGCTTTTTTATTTTTTCCTTCTGTGTATTCAATTGAAATAGTGTCTTCAGTAACCGCCAATAATTTCCCCTGTTGTTTAGTTTCATCAATGATTGTTACCTCCACATTTCGTCCAATATTTTTTTTATACTGCCTGATAAGCTTCAAAGGTTCATCTATTCCCGGGCTCGATACTTCCAAAGAAAAATTCCCATCGGGGTACCAGCCTTCTTCTTCCATTATACGATACATAGCCCGGTTTATTTTAACACATTTATCAATATTTAAGCCAGCGTCTGCATCCAGGTAAATTTTTATATTGTTAGTTGGCTTAACACTTACGGATACTAAAAAAATATCTTCCGTTTCTGGTAGCAATCTTCCAATCAATGCCTCAATTGCCTGTATATTTGTAACTTCGGTCATAATAAAAGAAGAAGGGAACGATCTTCGTCCCCTTCATTTGTGTCTTTTTCCGCTGCAAATATAGTAAAATAATCGTTACCAAAAAATTGTATCCATTCAGGAGTATTATATTTTTGTAATAATTTATATATTTTTAACACGATTGTTTTTAATTGCTTTATACCTTCACGTTATGAATATTTTTAGAATGGCTTTTGAGCTTTTTATTTTATACCTGGTATACAAATTAGTTTTTGATTTGATAATTCCGGTGGCTAAAACTACTAAGCAGGTAAAAAAACAATTTGGTGACATGAGCGCTCAAATGCAGGAAAAAATGAAGCAACACGAACAGCAGCAAAATAATAATTACAATACTACTAAACCACCCGTTCAGCCCCAAACAACTGCTAAAAGCGACGACTATATTGACTTTGAAGAAGTTAAATAATAAATGGGCGGCGTAATTATTAAAATGTAATATCTTCTATTTTTTGACCGGCTAATAAATGATGCACTTCTAATCCGGCTTCTTTAGCACCTTCGATATTCACTATGGAGTCATCAATAAACAGTGTTTCTTTAGCGTAAATACCAGCATCATCCAAAACAAATTGATAGGTTGAGGGGTATGGTTTGCGTAAGTGAATTTTATGGGAGTAATATGCTTTAATAAAATAGTCATCAAGAGAAGCTTTCCCAATTTCTTCCTCAAATATTTTATCAAAAGCTTTTAAGTGAATGCTATTGGTATTACTTAATAAATAAATATTGTATTTTTCTTTTAATCCATTCAGGCAGTGCAGGCTTTTTATTCTAAAATTCAGCAATATAGCATTCCAGGCTGCTGTAAGCTGCTCTTTGGTAGTAGATGGGTTACAGTATCGTTGAATGGCAGTATAAAAATCATCTTCGGAAATTTTACCGGTTTCCAGTTGCTCAAATAAGTGATTTGCGCCTGTTTGGGAATACAATTCATCAAATTGATGAACCCCTAGTGTCTTAAAAGCATCAGATGTTTTATTATAATCTATATCAAGTAAAACCCCACCAAGATCAAAGATTAGATTTTTTATTTTTGCCATAATTTTATTTTTTGATTTCAAAATTACCATATTTACATTACTTTTGCCCTCCGTTATGTAAAAATAACAGGGCCTATAGCTCAGTTGGTTAGAGCACCTGACTCATAATCAGGTGGTCCCTGGTTCGAGCCCAGGTGGGCCCACAAATAATGATTAGCCCGATTTACTTCGGGCAATTTTTTTAATTTCATTTAACCTTTCATTAACCCTGCTGGCTATTATTTTTGCCACTCAAGATTACATTATGAAGAAAATTGCATTTATAGTAATTGTACTTATTTCCTTTTCTACAGTTTTTGCCCAAACAAAAACCGATTCTACCAAGCAGGCAAAGCCAAAAACTGATTGGAGTAAAATTGACCTTAGCCGTTCCGGCGATCATCTTATGCTACAAGCCAGTTATGATGGATGGCTTAACATGGCGGATAGCATCAAAAATATCCAGCACGGATTTTCCAGGGGTTTTAATGGATATATAATGCTGAACAAGAGATTTAAAACCAACCCAATATTAAGTGTGGCAATTGGCATAGGTGTAAGTACCAGCAGCATATTTTTTGAGAAAGCAGATGTCGGCATTACTGCACAAACAGCCAGGCTTCCATTTACAAATTTAGATTCAGCAAATCATTTTAAGAAGTATAAACTGGTGAATACTTATCTAGAAGCGCCTATTGAACTAAGGTACACTTCAAACCCGGCAGATGATGCAAAAAGCTGGAAAGCGGCATTGGGCGTAAAAATAGGGACCTTGATAAATGTGCATACAAAAGGGAAAACATGGGTCACTAAAACTGGTACAACACTTAATGAATATACAGAAAAACTTAGCAAAAGGAATTTTTTTAATACTACCCGTTTCGCAGCAACTGCAAGGGTTGGTTACGGCCATTTTTCTATTTTTGGTGCGTATACACTATCGTCATTTTTAAAAGATGGAGCGGGAGCGCCCATTAAACCTTATCAAATTGGCCTTACTTTAAGCGGACTTTAAGTCTTTAACAAAATATATTGCAATCCCGGCTCAATGGCCGGGATTTTTATTTTGCAATGATGTAACTTTGCAACTTATAAATTTTATGAGCGACGAAATCAAACACGAATGTGGCCTTGCCTTCATTCGCCTTCGCAAACCCTTCAGTTATTATCAACAGCAATATGGTTCAGTTTTGTATGGCCTTAACAAGCTGTACCTGCTGATGGAAAAACAACATAACCGTGGCCAGGATGGTGCCGGTATTGCTACCGTAAAACTTAATGTAGAGCCGGGCTATCCGTTTTTGCACCGTATACGCAGCAGTGCCAACCAACCAATCGCTGACCTTTTTTTACAAATAGGGAAAGAAATAGAGGAACTTGAAAAATATCAGCCTGATATTAAAAATCATCCAGGGTTAATGAAGGGCCATGTGAATCATTTAGGCGAATTACTGCTTGGGCATTTACGATATGGTACACAGGGCAAAAATAATGTTGAATTTTGCCATCCTTTTATAAAGCGGGATACTATTCCTGCAAGGAATTTGGCACTGGCAGGTAATTTCAATCTTGTAAATACGGAAGAATTATTTGGACTTATTAATTTAGAGCCCGGTGTATTTCAAAAACAAAGTGATCTGGCAGCAATGATGGAAGTGCTGCATCATTTCTTAGTAAAAGCAGATGAAGCTTTTCCGGGGCAACTTGATGTGGCAAAAGTATTGAAAAAAGCTGTTCCACTTTTTGACGGTGGTTTTAACTTTTGTGGCTTAACGGGTAATGGTAAAGCATTTGTTATGCGGGATGCGCATGGTATACGCCCATCGTATTACTATGTAAATGACGATGTGATAGTGGCCGCAAGTGAAAGGGCGGCAATAAGAACTGCTTTTAATGTAGGCGAAAACGAAGTGCAGGAATTAATGCCCGGTTGCGCCTTGCTGGTAGATGCCGATGGCAGTTATACCATTGAACAAATTGTTGCAGCCAAGGAAAGAAAGGCCTGTAGTTTTGAACGTATTTATTTTTCACGTGGCAACGACGAAAAAATTTATAAAGAAAGAAAAGCACTTGGAAGATATTTAAGTGTACCGGTTTTAAAAGCCGTTGATTATGATTTAAAGAATACCATTTTTTCTTTTATACCCAATACTGCAGAAACTGCTTTTTATGGCCTTTTAAAAGGTGCAGATGAATACCTTAAAAAAATTAAGATAGAAAGAATTTTAAGCTGGGGAAATAATTTTGATGAGGAGAAGCTAACGGAAATGATTAGCCGCAAAATACGTTTTGAAAAAATTGCCATTAAAGATGTTAAGCTGCGTACGTTTATTACAGAAGACAGCAGCAGAAATGAAATGGTACAACACGTTTACGACATTGCATATGGAACTGTGCGCAAGGGAATTGATACATTGGTTGTAATTGACGACTCTATTGTAAGGGGAACTACTTTAAGAGAAAGTATTGTGCGTATGCTGGCGAGGCTGGAACCCAAAAAAATAATTGTAGTTTCCTCCGCACCACAAATACGTTATCCCGACTGCTATGGCATTGATATGAGTAAAATGGGTGATTTTATTGCCTTTAAAGCAGCCATAGAATTATTACATGAACGAAAACAGGAATCAGTATTGGATGATCTATTATTAAGGTGTAAAGAGTTGCAAAGAAACAACCAGCTCCATACAGAAAATGTAGTGCGCCAGGTATACAAACAATTTACTCTGGAAGATATCTCCAATAAAATTGCACAGCTTATTACCGCTAAAGAAATAACGATACCTGTAGAAGTAATTTATCAAACAATAGAAACCCTGCATTTAGCCTGCCCTACCAATACCGGCGATTGGTATTTTACAGGTAATTATCCTACACCCGGCGGCAACCGTGTTTGTAATAAGGCTTTTATGAATTATATGGAAGGGAAAAATGTAAGGGGTTACTAACGTTAACCAATATTGCCTTTTCATTTGTAAAAGGTAGTATTGAAATAATAATATAAAAAACCTTGTAATAATTAAATATTGCAAGGTTTTTTTGTCATTATAGCGACGGTTATTTTTTCTGCGTAAATAATTCTTTTTTGTCCACCACTTTCACTTTATCTTTTTCTTTTAATGTTTTACTTACAATGTCATAAGGCCCTGTTATTACTTGCTGGTTTTCTGTAAGGCCTTCTGTGACTTCTATGTAATTGATATCCTGTATAGATGTTTTAACCTTGGCCTTGCTAACTGAACCATCTTTGTTTAAAATAAAAACCAGCACTTCCAGGTCGTCTATATTGGTACTTGCTGCATCTCCATTCGATGCTTTCATAGCAGCAGGTTTAGTACTGTCTGTTTTTTCCCTGGTGGTAACTGCATTAATAGGTACACTTAATACATTGAAATTGGTTTTTGTTTGAATGTCCGCACTGGCGCTCATACCTGGCCTGAAAGGATAGCTGGTTTTACTCAGCAGGTCAGCATAACTTTCAGGTAATAAACGGATATAAACTTTATAATTTGTTACATCTGTACTTGTATTAGCCAAAGCACTTTGAGTGCTGGCACCATTGTTACTGCTGGCAATTTGTGTAACAATTCCTTTAAACTTTCTGTCGGTATAAGCATCGACGGTTACAATAGCGCTGTCGCCCAAATGTAATTTTGGTATATCGCTTTCACCAACATCCACCCTGATTTCAATTTTGCTCATATCTGCAATGCGCAGCATTTCTGTACCTGCCATCATATTACTACCCACCACACGTTCCCCTTTTTTTACACTTAATAAACTTACTACACCATCCATTGGTGCCAGTACTGCAGTTCTGCTTAAATCTTTATTGGCTTTAGCAAGACTACTTTGCGCACTTTGTACTGCGGCCTGTCCGCCTTTGATGCCCTGCTGGGCGGCATTATAATTGGCAACCGCCGCTTTATATGCTGCATCAGCAGTATTAAATTCGTTGGCGCTGATCACCTTATCATCATACAATTGCTTTTGCATAACATAAGTTTTTTGTGATTGCTCCATTTGTGCTTTAAGAGCGTCTAATGCTGCCTGTGAGTTGGCAACCTGTGCCTGACTTTGTGCCACGCCGCTTGCAGCCTGATTGGCCTGGATACTATATATATCTGCATAAATACGGGCTACTATCTGTCCTTTTTTTACACTGTCACCTTCAATTACTGTTAGCTCAGTTATTTCACCACTAATATCAGGGCTTACTTTTACTTCAATTTCCGGGTATACTTTTCCACTGGCATTTACTATTTCAGTAATGGTACGCTTCTGTACTTTTTCGGCCGTAACTTTAACTCCTTCATCTTTCCCAAATACACCGGCAGCTTTTAATCCTACCAATAGTAGTATCAATGCTACCAATCCAATAAGTATCCATTTTACGGTCTTGCTCATGTTAATCAGTTTAATGCCTGTAAGCCCCGGGGGTCAAATACAGGAGATGATATTGTTATGTTGTTTTTTATGTTTTTGATTTAAATTACTGCTTCAATAAATCATTTGTTTCTTTTGCTGCATGCTACTGAACTTACATTTTAAAATGAAATCCTCCGGCCTGGTCCCTATTTGTAAAAAGTATACTGTTTTCTCTTTTACAACTTCAATCCCTGCCCTCTGTAAAATTCCAGTACTTTCATTTTAAAAACATAATCGTATTGGTTCAACACATCTTGCAACCTGGCCTTGAACAAATTGTTTTGCTGTGTAATTAATTCAAATGTACTTAGCATCCCTACAGCGTATCTTTTTTGGGCAAATTCCAATGTCCGTTCAGAAGCAGCCACGCTTTTTTTACCGGCATTAAATTTTTCCAACGCTATAGTTGCGTCATTGTAAGCCTGGTAAATATTCTGTTTTATAGTTTGTTTGTCTAAATCCTGTTGTAGTTGTGCAGTTTTTATATCTAATTTACTGCGTTCGTAATTGGTTCTTAACTGGTAACCATTAAAAATTGGCACGTTTAAACTCACACCAGCCTGTTTTCTAAAGTTGTTCTTCATCTGATCAAAATAGGGAGTTGATAAATCGCCCACTTTAGCAACTTCTGGATTGGCGACTTTATAAATAGTGCCACCAACATCAACCTGGGCCCCGAAAGGATTGGCAATATAAGTGCCGGTTGGTGCATATATAGGGATTGTTGTATTAATGTAGTTACTGTTCAATGATCCAAAGGCAGAAAAAGTGGGATACAATTTACCTTTTGCTGCTTCAGAACTTTTCATTGCCGCCTTCAATTTAAAATCGTTTGCCCTTTGCTGTGGTAAATTCTTTAATGCCAATACATACACATCATCAGGCTGCAGGTCTGCAATTTTTTCTATCGGAATCCGTTCTACCGGAGGAATATCTACGTCAAAAGGCGCAGCGGCATCAATATTCATATTTGCTTTTAACTGTAATATAGATTTTTCAACTGTGCCTTTTGCACCGATATAATTGGCACTGTCCAATGCTTCCTGCGATTCCAGTTCGGCAGCATTTAGCTCTGGTAAAGAACCCGCATTTACTAGTTTCCGGGTATTGGATAATTGTGCCTGTGTTTGCTTTAACTGAACCCGGGCAATCTCTTCCTGCTCCTTCGCTAATAATATCTGCAGGTAATTATTGGCCACAGTTAACGAAATATCGTCTCTTAATTTGTCTGTATTGGCTTTGGTTGCCTCATATTGCCATTGATTGGCAAGGATGGTATTTTTTTTGCTAAACCAATTAAATATTTCGACACTGGTTTGCAGTTGCAAGCCTGAATTAAAATAGGTCTCGGTAATCAACCTGTAAGTTACAGGATCCTGGTTTTGGCCACTGTTTACACTGCCATTAAGACCAAAACTAAGGCTCGGGATCTGGCTTAATTTACTTTGCTTATACGTCAGTACACTACCAGAAGACTGTATTTCCAATTGTTTAATACTTATATTATTGGCTACTGCATAATCAACAATTTGACGCAGATCCCATTTTTTTTGGGCTTGTACAGTATTGCACAATACAAATAAAACTATAAGGCTATAACTAATGTAACGCATGCAACAAAAATATAACATCCTATTGTAAAGGCAGGTTATGAATTTTATGAGCGGTAATTTTTTTTTAAAAAACAATGATTTTATGGTCATTTATACAGGTTTATGTTACTTATCCGGCTCTTTTCGGCATTTTAAAAATATGCCCGACAGCACCATTGCTTATTTATTTTAATAAAGACAAATTATAAATTTTAACCACAATGTTGCTTTAAAATAAAAATATATTTTATAAAAGCATATGTTATTGTGGGTTTGGGAAAGTGCAAATGTATGCATGGTAATAGAAATGTGTACCTGCGTATAATTTATTTTGCAGCAGTTTTATAAAAAAGCTTATTCAATTACTTCAAATGCCTGTGCCAGATCTTTTATTAAATAATCCGGCTCTTCCAGCCCTATATATAACCGCAGCATACGGTGTTCTTTATTAAGCGGATTAAAATGAGCCGCAGGTAATCCTGCACATTTGGGGATAATCAGGCTTTCGTGCCCACCCCAGCTCACGGCCATTAAAATATGTTTTAGGTTGTTGCAGAAATTTTCAATTTGTACTACACTGTCTGCTTTAATAATAAAGGTGAGAAGCCCACAGGCACCTTTCATTTGTTGCATTGCCAGTTGATATTGAGGAAAGCTGTCATCAAATGGGAACAGCACTTCCTCTACTTTATCATTTTTTTTTAAGTATTGTACAATCAGTTGAGTTGTTTGGGTAATCCTTTCCAGCCGCATTGGCAAGGTCCTTAATCCACGAATGAGCAACCAGGCATTAAAAGGAGAAATGCCGCTGCCAATATTCATATATTCTGAATTAAAAATGCGGGTGATCATTTTTTCACTACCGCTTAATACACCTGCTACCGTGTCGCTATGGCCGCCTATATATTTAGTAGCGGATTGAAGTGTCAGATCAATACCAAAATCGATTGGTTTTTGATAGATGGGGGTACAATAACTGTTGTCGATAATGGTTATAATATTTTCGGCTTTTGCCAGTTCGGCTACAGTTTTTAAATCCTGTATGGCATAATCCCAGCTATTGGGGCTTTCTAAATATATAACTGTGGTGTTGGGTAAAATAGCCCGTTCAAAGTTTTCAATATCACGACCGTCAATATACGAAGTGGTTACGCCAAACCTTGGCAGAATATCCTTGAACATTTTTTGCGCCCATGTATAAGGCTTATTAACCGATACAATATGATCGCCCGATTTTACATTGGCCAGTACCGCCGCAAAGATGGCGGCTGCACCACTGTTAAATACCAGGCAGTCTTCCGCATTGTCCAAAGCGGCTAATTTTTTACGCAGGATATCTACTGTAGGATTTAGCCCCCTGCTATATAAATAAGTGGAATATTCATCGGCGAATGCATACCGCATTTCATCCACCGTTTTAAAAGCAAAATTGCTGCTTTGTATGATGGGCGGGGCAATGGCATTGAAATAGTTTTCCCGGTCTTCTGCCAGTTCATTAATGATGTAGGAGATATCCATTTTTTTAAATTTAAATCGGCGTGATGATTTATATCTTTTTCAATTGCGCCAGTAAAAAATACAAACCTGTAAATACTGCCATTACGCTTAGTCCGGTTAAGGCTGCATAACCATTATTTTCATAATCCAGCGTAATGCTTATTGCAACAAAAACATAGGCTATAATAAATATGACAGGCATCAATGGAAAAAGTTTCATTTTATAAATTCCTGTATCATCCAAATACTTTGTTTTCTTTCGAAGTATAAAAATGGTAGCCGCCGAAAGAATCATACCAAAGCAATCTAAAAAAATTGTAAAGCTTAATATTTTATCAAACTCTTTTGCCCAAAAAATTATAATAATACAAATCGCTGCGAAAACTGATAATGAAACGGTAAGTACATCAGTTTTAGCGTTTCTTTTTTTAAAAACAGGCGGTAGTATTTTATCTTCACTCATGGCATACATTACCCTCGGGTTGCTCATCAACAATACATTAACATAAGCCAATACACTTAAAAATAAAAAGCCGGATAAGATCCTTTCTGCATTTATACCAAATATTTTTGAAGCCATGATCGCCGCAATATTCTTGCTGTGTTGAAGTGTTTCAAAGCCAATAACTTTTATATAAGCATAATTGATGGTAAGGTATAACAGGATGATAATGGTTATACCCAGGAAAATTCCGCGTGGTACATTCTTTGCCGGCGTATCTACTTCCGCGCCAAAGTTGATGGTTTGCTGATAACCTCCATAGGTAAAACTTACCGCCACCAATCCAATGCCAAATGCTTTTATATATTCTCTTAAAGTGGGTGTGATGGCTGAACTGCTGCTGGGTTGAATGGCCGCATGATTGTCTGCAAAAAATAAAGGCGCAATCAGCAAAAGGATTAAAATGATTTTTATTACCGTTAAAATATTTTGTGTTTTGGCGCTCATTTTTAGACCTGCCAGGTTAACACCATAGAAAAGCAGGATGGCTGTTATAGCGATGATGATGTGTATGGTTTGAATATAACTGCTGTTGGTGGCAATTGCTATCCATTCCGTATCCTTAGACAATGGAATAAATATACCGGTGATATATTCTCCGCCAACCAATGCAACTGCCGCCAGCGATGCCGCATTAGATACTAATATTACGCAATTGATGGCGAAGGCGATTGAAGGATGATAGGCATATGAAAACACTTTGTAATATCCGCCGGTTACAGGCAGGCGGCTACCAATTTCCGCATAGGTTAAAGCACCGCAAAGTGCTACCATGCCACCGGCAATCCATGCAGCAAAAAATAAAAATGTATCCGGCGAAGCCTGTGCTACATTTAAGGGCGTACGAAAAATTCCCATGCCTATTACAAGGCTCACCACGATCATAGTAAAATCGAAGAGGTTGAGCTTATTTGATTTTGCTGTCATGATTTGAAGATACAGAAAGCTGTTAATAAAATGGGAAAGACAAAATAAAAATCAAACATATATATGAACAGGCGCATCAGCGGCTTTTCTATTTATGCTATTGATTGAAAAATTGGCAGATTAAAAAACAATCTCCTTACATTTGCAGCGAGTTTGGTTTTTCTGCTTCAATGCGGAAAATTAAAAGGGAAGCAGGTGTAATTCCGGCGCTATCCCCGTAGCTGTAAAGCATAAGTGAATTGATAATGGACAATGATGGACCGTAAAAGGTTTCATTTGTTACTGATCATTTACACTGTTGAATCTTCATACCACTGTTAAAAATTAACGGGAAGGTGTTCAGCAGAAGCCAAGCCAGAAGACCTGCCAGATATCATATTTATTCATTCACGGCTTTCGGGTGAAAGGCATGGAGTGTAAGCGCTGAAAGGCATTTATATTTCTAACAGGTATTGCATAAAATTATCAATACCTGAATTTTCCGAAAGCAGTCACAAAAAAAATTTTTCAAAAAATGAAAAAGAAAATTTTATTGGTGACTGCTGTAATAATCAGTAGTCATTTGTATGCACAGGACAGTAGTAAAGCAAATTTAGATGAAGTGGTAATTACTGCTACCAAAACACCCGTCAAACAATCGCAAACCGGTAAAGTAGTTATTGTAGTTGACCAGGCAACTTTGTTGCGCAACTCAGGTAAATCAATTACAGAAATACTCAACTATCAGGCAGGCATGTACGTAAATGGCGCCAACAATACATTGGGCACTAACCAGGATACTTATCTTCGTGGCGCTTCATCGGGTAATACACTTATTTTGATGGATGGTATTCCGGTGGGAGACCCCTCCCGTATCGACAACTCTTTCGATCTTAATTCTATTAACCCTTCTCAAATTGAAAGAATAGAAATTTTAAAGGGTGCACAAAGTACTTTATGGGGTAGTGATGCTGTTGCAGGTGTAATCAATATTATCACTAAAAAGGGAGGCGCCAATAAAATAAGCCCGACTGCAACTGTGTCTTATGGCAGTTACAATACCTTCAGGGGCAATGCAGCTATTAATGGCAAGCTTGATAAGTTTAACTATAACCTTACCTATAATCATATTAACAGCAAGGGCTTTTCTTCTGCTACCGATTCTACGGGTACCAATACTTTTGATAAAGATGGGTTTAACCAAAATAATATCCAGGCAAATTTAGGCTATGCGTTTACACCAAAATTTTCCGCTTCATGGATGACGAATTATGGAAAATACAACACCGACCTTGATGCAGCTGCTTTTACTGATGACAAAGATTATACTGGTAAAAATAGCAATGCGGTTAATTCACTGGTACTCCTTTACCAATTAAAAAAGGGCACATTACATTTTACCAATACATTCATCAATGTCAACAGATCAGTGATGAATGATACTTCAAGCTTGCCTGAAAATGGTAATTATTACAACGGTAGTTTTAAAGGAAATTCTTATGTCGCTGAATTATATGGCAACTTCCCCTTAAGCAGTAAATTTTCCGTAGTAAGTGGCGTGCAGCGCATTGCACAAAATACCAATCAAAATATTACCGGCTATATAAGGGATTATAATTACGGTTACGAATCAGCGCTTGGTAAAGACAGTACAAAAACAACCAATTATGCTGTATATGTATCTTTGATGTTGCTAAACCTGCATAGGTTTTATGCTGAAGCCGGCATACGGTATAACAATAATAGCGTTTATGGGGGCAATGCAACTTACTCATTCAACCCATCGTATAATATTGATGATAATAACCGGGTATTCATAAATATTTCATCAGCCTACAAAGTACCCTCTTTATACCAGTTGTACAGCGAGTATGGCAATACAAACCTGCAACCTGAAGAAAGCAATAATTACGAAATTGGGGTACAAAGTTTTAGCAACAATAAAATGAATTCATTACGCATTGTCGGGTTTAAAAGAGATATCAGGAACCTAATAGTTTTTTATACTGACCCTGTTACTTATAGCAGCAAATATATTAATGCAGGCAATCAAAATGATTATGGATTTGAAGTTGAAAGTACTATTGCTATAAGTAAAATAGGCAACTGGATAAACAGTTTTACTTATGTAGATGGGGAAGGTAAAAATGGGGATATTAATGTAAAGAACTTTTATCGTCGCCCTAATTTTACCTTATACAGCACCTTAACTTTAATGCCAATAAAACAGTTAACCATAATACCTGCATTTCGTTTTGTTGGTACCCGGTTAAAAGGCGAATATGATGCAGGACCTGCTGTTATGCCACAGTATTACACCATTGATTTTTATACCGGTTATAATTTTACCAAACAATTTACTGCTTTTGTAAGCCTTAGAAATATCACTAATCAAAAGTATACTGATATTGCAGGGTATAACAGCCGCCAGTTTAATTATGCAGTTGGAATTACTGTCAGCTTTTAAATACTATTTTTATTGGAAACAGCTATTGCTCAAAATAAAAAATGTCCCAGCTGCGGCATTGCATTTATATGCAATGCCGCAGCTATTACCCAATGCCAGTGTTACGATATTGTCTTGCATAAAAAAGAGCAGGAATATATTAATAAGCAATTTACCGGGTGTATATGTAACAACTGCTTAAAAGATTTAGCAGCATATAAAATTGAAACTGCTGTTAAAGACTAAAAAAAATATTGCCAGGAAAGCAAATTGTTACATCAATAAAAATTTCTCTCCGCCTTTAGTTACACGGTAATATTTACCGGCTTCTATCAATAACGCTTCGGAATGCCCTTCCGCATGATGAACATCTAAATCAATTAATTTGCCATTGTGGAAAGCAGTTATGGTATCAGCGATAATACAGTGACCGGTAGCTATATGTTTTACATCGAATTTATCAAGTGTGCTATCAATTTGATTAGTAGTAGCTCTTGGGCTTCCCATGTAATAACCACGATACCAAAAAGGTCCTGCATCGCTAAAAATCAAATCAAGCCTGGCATCATTATAATTATAGGTACTATCCGGATAAAAGGGGCGGGCCATATCATTGATCCGGCTTATAGAAGAAATATCCAAATTATTCATTTGAGGAGATATTCCACCATGCATAAATAGAAAGTCACCTACTTTTTCGACGATGTTTTTTGTTCTTAGCCATCTGCCTAATTCTGAATTTTTGCCATATAGCCCAGTAGTATAATTTTCATTTAATAGTTCTGCATCCTGAATATATTTGGGCGGTAAATAGCGGAGATCTCCGCTAAGGTTCATTATCTCATGGTTGCCAAGTATAAAGTGAACATAACCACCTGCAGCTTTTGCTTTATCTTCCAATGAATAAATAAGCCACAGTACTTCAGTAACCTCATTACCCCTATCAAAAAAATCACCCACCAATACAAGGTTGCCATCTCCAAAAGTCCAGTTATACCTTGTGTCAATTACACCGCAATTCTGTAACAACATTCTAAAGGCATCAAAGTTGCCCTCAATATCTGAAATAGCAACTAGTTTGCTTGGTTTTTTATATTCACTTTTCTCTACTTGTAATTTATTTTTTAATTGTACGGAAAATGTTTTGCCGGGTTCATCCGTTGATACTTTAAGAGATAGAGTGGCTTTGTCAGAAAGAATAAAACTATCCGTATGCCCAGTTCTGTTTACACCGTCTTCATATATATATTTTACATAAATATCATTGTTGTTGTAAAGAACAAAAGGACCATCATATTGTTTTACTGCCATATCGTTAATGCCATGCAAAGGGGTAATGTTATTGACAAAAAAATAGCCGCCAAATACCAAAGGAAAAAAAGAGATAGCAATTTTTTTCATTAAATCTGTTTTAAAATATTGCTGGTAAATAGCAGGCCAACTGTAGTTTAGATTGCCTACTGAATAATAAATATACTTAAAATTGATGAAAAATAAGCACATACGGTCTGTATTTTGGTGTTTGTTCAGAAGCACACTGTGTGTTGGATAACTACAAGAATAAATAGCGAAGATGCAGTATAGATTGAGCATTTTTACTAGCGGACAGACCAGGTCGTCAAGCCACTTTTATTCTGTCAATGGAAATTTTTCTCCATTCTTGGTAATACGAAATTGCTTTTCACCTTCAATAAATAATGCTTCGGAATGTCCGCCTGCATGATGTACATCCAAATTAATCAATTTGCCATCATGGAGAACACTTATCGTATCTGCAATAACTGAATGACCAGTAATAATATGTTTTACATTAAACAATTCAAGTGTATTATCAATTTGATCAGTGGTAGCTCTTGGGCTTCCCAAGTAATAGCCACGATACCATAATGGTCCTGTTTCACCAAAAATCAGCGCTATTCTTGGGTCATTATATGGATAATGACGGTCTAAGTAATAATAATAAGGTCTTGCTAGTTCATTGATCCGGTTAAAAGAAGGAACATACATACTATTCATTTCAACAGAGATGCCAGCATGTACAAACAACAGATCTCCTATTTTTTCAATAATATTTTTGGTGTTAAGCCATCTGCCTAATTCTGAATTTTTACCAAACAAGTCAAAGGAATAATTCTCACGCAATAGCTTTGCATTCTTTGCATATTTTGACGACAAATAACGAAGGTCACCGCTAAGGTTCATTATTTCATGATTACCAAGTATAAAGTGAACATAACCACCTGCAGCTTTTGCTTTTTCCTCAAGTGAATAAATAAGCCAAAGTACTTCAGTAACCTTGTCACCTCTATCAAAAAAGTCACCTAATAGTACAAGGTGGCCATTTCCAAAAATCCAGTTATAGCTGGTGTCTATCACTCCGCATTGCTGCAATAGATTTCTGAAGGCACTGAAATTACCTTCAATATCTGAAATAGCAACGAGTTTGGCAGGCTTTTCGTAGTCGCTTTTCTCAATTACTAATTTATCTTTTAATTGTACTGAAAACGTTTTGTGGGGTTCATCCGTCAGTACATTAAGAGTTACAACCGCCTTTGCAGAAAGCATATAATTATTTGTCCGCACTGTCTTTAACCCGCTGTCTTCAAAAATATATTTTACATATATTTCTTTTTTCTTGTAAAGAACATAGGGGCCATCATATTGCCTTTCTGTTATATCATTGTTGCATGGTACCGGCGCATTACTATTGCTTAAGAAGTAGCAAGCAAAAATTAATGGGCAAAATGACAGCACTATTTTTTTCATCAAATCTGTTTTAAAGTAATGCCCATAAAAATAACAGTCGGCATTTACAAAGGCTTATGGAATAATAAATATAATTAAAATTGGTTACCCAAAAGCATACATTTAAAATTATGACTTACTATTTTGTTAATGTTGACGAACTTTATCGTAATATAATTTCGGTAGATAATTTGTATCATCTTTTCACTAAGTCACAACATTAAAACCATTAATTAAAAAATAGCGCTAAAAGCACACTGCTCAAATTTTTCAATTACATTACATTTGTCATGAGCTAATCTTCTAAAATGCAATTGTATATTCAACATGCTGTATAAATTCATATCTGTTTTCCTTTTTAGTTTTTTAGGTACCCTGTTAATGGCTCAAAATAACTTTAAAGGCGTTGTATTAAGTGCCGAAAACGATACGCCATTAACGGGGGTTACCATCATTGTCGCAAACAAGCCTGTCGCTATTTCAGATACTGCCGGTATGTTTCAATTTACTGATAGCAATAGTAAAATAAATATTATCTTTTCTCATATTGGTTATATAACTCAGTCTGCGTATTATAAAGCCACACAAAATATTACAGTAACACTGAATCCTTACTCCAGTTTTTTATCAACGGCAACTGTGAACGCATTTGAAAGAAATACCACCATAAAAAACATTCCTGCTACAGTAACGGTGTTGGGTAAAGCCGACCTTGAACGGTATGGAAATGTATCATTGGTTCAGGCTGTAAATACAGTGCCTGGTGTTAAAATGGACGAGCGAAGCCCGGGTAGTTACCGGTTGTCGATACGGGGTAATTTACTGCGCTCTCCTTTTGGCGTGCGCAATGTAAAAGTTTACTGGAATGGTATTCCTTTTACAGATGCCAGCGGTAATACTTATCTTAATTTATTGGCCTTTAATAATATTGGTAAAATAGAAGTAATTAAGGGGCCGGCTGGTAGTTTGTATGGCTCCGGTACCGGGGGTGTATTGTTGTTAAATGGCCGTACCGCTGATAAAAATGAAAATAGCATCAGTGTAAATGCAGCAGGGGGCAGTTGGGGATTATTTGAAACTGATGTGACCTATAGAAAAGGTACTGATAATGCTAACTATTTATTGAGTTACGGACATCTTCAAAGCGATGGCTGGCGAACACATACTAATATGCGCAGGGATGTTGTTAACTATAGTGGTTCTTTTAAAATCAATAGTAGGGAAATTATAAATACCAATATTTTTTATGGCGACCTGTATTACCAAACACCGGGTGGTTTAACAACCGCACAAATGAATGCTAACCCAAGGCAGGCAAGGCCCGCAGGCGGGCGTTTTAAAAGTGCCGAACAGCAACAGGCTACCATTTATAATAAAACCTTTTATATAGGCTTTTCTCATAGCTACCAATTTAGTGAAACATGGAGTAATACTACCAGTATTTATACTTCAGGTACCCGTTTTAGTAATCCTGCTATTTTAAATTATCAAATTAAAACAGAGCAGGGTATTGGTGGCCGTAGTATTACACAATATCATAAAAATAACGTAGCCATTCTTTTTGGGGGCGAGTATCAATATGGGTTTACCAGTTCCAGAACATTTGGTAATAATTTGGGAGTGCCGGATACTTTACAATTTGATGACCAGATAGGAGCAACACAATACAATATTTTTTTGCAGGCAGATATCACCCTGCCCGCAAATTTTATTATAAATGCCGGGCTTAGTTATAATAATTACAGATATGATTTTACCCGGTTTAACAGCTATCCGGTAAAGGAAATAAATAAAACCTACGATCCGGTGCTGATACCCCGTATTTCTTTGCTGAAAAAAATAACGGATAATTACAGAGTATACGCTACCGTTAGTGAAGGGTATTCTCCGCCTACAATTGATGAGATAGTGCCTTCTACAGGCGTATTTAACCCCTTTTTAAAAGCAGAGCAAGGTATCAATTACGAAATTGGTTTCAGGGGCGAACTGATACCCCATATTTTGTTTGCCAATGCGGCGGTTTATTATTTTAATTTAAACAATACCATTGTTGTACGCAGAAATGCAGCAGGGTCAGATTATTTTGTAAACACCGGTAAAACAGATCAGCGGGGTATTGAGTTATCTGTAAATTATTATCCTGTAAAAAACAGTATCTATTTTTTACAGGAGCTGAAACTGTGGGCCAACTATACTTATATTAAAGCAAATTTTGCAACCTACCAACAAGGCATCAATGATTATTCCGGCAATAAATTAACAGGCACTTCGCCCAATGTATTTGCTGGCGGCGCAGATGCCATTACAAAAATTGGTTTGTATGCAAATATCACCTATAGCTATACCGACCAGATTCCTTTAAATGACGCAAATACTTTTTTTGCAACCCAATACAATTTGTTTTTTGCAAGGCTTGGGTATAAAAAAGATTTCAGTAAAAAAATACAGAGCGAAATTTATTTTTCTTACGATAAATCATTCAATACCCCCTACGGTTTAGGAAATGATTTAAACGCTGCAGGAAATCGCTTTTTTAATCCATCGGCGCCTGAAAATTTTATTGGAGGTATACAATTTAAGCTGAACCTGTAAAAAAATAATTGCTCCTGCTGCTAACCTTCTGCTCTATTAAATAATAATAATTCCCGTGGTTGAAAATGTATATTTGCAAAAAATTACCATCAATGGATTTTAGCCGCATAGCGATAAAAGAAATATTGACCATTACATTTACTCTTTTTGCGGTAATTGATATGATAGGTAATATTCCTGTTTTAGCCTCGCTGAGGATGAAGATGGGTGGTGAAATCCGTTCTACCCAGGCAACATTGGCATCGGGGGCATTAATGATTTTGTTTTTGTTTATAGGGCAACAGTTTTTAGATCTGCTGGGGCTTGACGTACACTCCTTTGCTGTGGCAGGAAGTATCGTTATATTTATCATCGGGTTAGAAATGGTATTGGGTATAGAATTTTTTAAACCTGATGGCAATGCCAAAAGCGGCAGTGTGGTACCCATTGCATTTCCATTAATAGCCGGTTCAGGAACGCTTACCACCATTATGAGTTTAAAGGCAAATTATAATGACGCCAATATTTTTTTTGGCATCATTATCAACTGTGTTATAATTTATGTAGTACTTAAATCTTTAAAATGGATTGAAAAGGCACTGGGCCCCAGCGGCATGATGGTAACAAGAAAATTTTTCGGTGTAATATTGCTGGCCATTGCAGTAAAGATATTCGGCAGTAATATCAGTCAGTTTGGACATTAATGCATCAACAGGCCTCGTAGTACAATGGATAGTATAAGGGCCTCCGAAGCCCTGGATTCAGGTTCGATTCCTGACGAGGCCACATCCAAAAAAAATAAAGCAGCTTTTTAAAATAAAATCTTACGGATAAATACCGGTAAGGTTATTAAATTTTAGTAAATATCTCTCTTCGAAGTTTATTTAAAAGACCTGCTTAATATTCTCCGGCAAATCTAAACAGCGAACTATCCACTAACTTGCAACACAAAGTATAGTCATCATTTCAAAAAGCTTGCAGTGAAAATTAAATTTATTCTGCCAATATTTTTTTTGCTAATTGCGCTCAACAGTATGGGGCAGACAAAAATAAAAACTGCTGCGGTTGAAAATTATACAGGTAACCGTGCGCCTCTTCAACAAAACCCGTATATCGAATTACCATTGGGAGCCATTAAACCAAGCGGCTGGTTAAAGCAAATGCTGCTTACACAAAAAAATGGCTCAACGGGAAATCTTGATAAGTTATACCCGTTGGTAATGAACCAGCGCAATGGATGGCTGGGCGGCGATGGCGATCAGTGGGAGCGTGGGCCTTACTGGATAGATGGGCTTTTACCACTGGCATATATTTTAGATGATAAGGAACTGATAGCAAAAACAAAACCATGGATTGAATGGGCAATCAGCAGCCAGCAACCGGATGGGTATTTTGGCCCGATAAAAGATTACCCCGCCGAAGAGGGTTTGCAAAGAGACAATAGCCATGACTGGTGGCCAAAAATGGTGATGCTTAAAATTTTACAACAATATTATTCTGCTACAGGTGATAAACGGGTTATCACACTGATGACAAATTATTTTAAATATCAATTAAAGGAACTCCCCAAAAATCCTTTGGATCATTGGACTTTTTGGGCACGCTATCGTGGCGGCGATAATATGATGGTGGTGTATTGGCTTTATAATATCACCGGCGACAAATTTTTATTACAGCTCGGAGATCTTTTGTACAAGCAAACATTTGATTATACCAATGCAATTTTACATACGGATATGCTTTCTACACTTGCCAGTATCCATTGTGTAAACCTGGCACAGGGAATGAAGGAACCTTTAATTTATTATCAACATCATCATGAAAAAAAATATGCAGAAGCCGCAAAAAAAGGGTTTGGGGATATTAATAAATACAATGGAACAGCAAATGGAATGTATGGAGGCGATGAGTTTCTGCATGGCAATAAACCTACACAAGGTTCTGAATTTTGCAGCGCTGTTGAAATGATGTTTACATTGGAAAATGCCATTGCAATAACCGGTGACGTAAGCTATGCAGACCACCTGGAAAAAATTGCTTTTAATGCTTTGCCCACGCAGGCTACAGATGATTACTTGGGGCGCCAGTATTACCAGCAGGCCAACCAGGTAATGATTACCCGCAAAACCCGCAATTTTGATCAGAATCATGCCGGAACAGATATTTGCTACGGCCTGTTTACAGGGTATACCTGCTGTACTTCTAACATGCACCAGGGATGGCCAAAGTTTACACAAAATTTATTTTATGCCACGCCCGATAAGGGCCTCGCTGCGCTTGTTTATTCGCCTTGCGAAGTGAAGGCATTGGTTGGCAACAGAAGAGCAATATCGGTTAAAGAAGAAACAAATTATCCGTTTGAAGAAACGATAAAGTTTAGTATAGGCATTGATAATAAATCCGGTTCAGTTTCTTTTCCTTTTCATCTACGCATACCTGCGTGGTGTAAAAAAGCAACCATAAAAATTAATGGTACAATTAATAAAGTATCGGTTGGTGACCAGATTGTTGTAATAAACCGGCAATGGAAAAATGGCGATGTGGTTGAACTGGAATTGCCCATGCATATTTATAAAAACACCTGGTACGAAAATTCAATGTCTGTAGAAAGAGGCCCGATTACGTATGCTTTAAAAATAGGTGAAGATGTTAGAAAGGTAACCAACGAAAAAGACTCCGTAACTTATGGTAGTGCCTATAATGAAGTTTATCCGACAACGCCATGGAATTATGGATTAAAAGATATTGCAAAAAATAAGCAGCTGGAGCAATATGTGTTTGAAAAAAAACCATCAATGGCTGCTTATCCATGGAACCTTGAAAATGCACCCAATATTATTAAAACAAAAGGCAGACGCATCCCATCCTGGCAATTGTATAACGATATGACGGGCCCCATTCCTTATAGTTTTATTGACGGTTTAGAAACTGGTCTGGAAGAAGATATTATTTTGGTACCCTATGGCTGTACTCAATTGCGTATTACCCAGTTTCCGATTGTGGAAGGAAGATAGGTGGCGAGTGCTTTGTCCAAGTATAAATTCAGGTATTAAGAATCGTCTTTAGGTACACTATTTTAGGATGAGATAATATTCACTGAAACAGGAAAGAAGAAAATATGATGGGGGAAAGATGGTACCATGCTTCCCTTCCATTTCTACATAAACAATAATTGTCAATATGGTTACTAAAATTTTATTCGGGTGGTTAGTTGTAGTAGTGGTTTTTGTTACCGGAAATACTTTTGCGCAAAGTGTAAATTATTATTTTGATGTTGTCAACGGAAACGATAGCAATACTGGTACAAGTGCAGCAAAGCCTTTTAAAACCTTTAAAAAACTAAGTCATTTACAGGTTAATGGGGGAGATAGCATTTTATTAAAGTCGGGTGTGATTTTTACCGTTTCACTTTTTTTTTCCGGGATAGGGATTGCCTGGCAAACCAATTGTAATTAGCAAATATGGCGGCATTGGTAAGCCGCATTTAAAAGGCAATGCTACCTGTTTACAAATGGTACATATTTTTAATTCAGAAAATATTGTTATCCGTGACCTGGAAATTTCTAATAAAGGAAAAAACATCCGGCCACACCTGAGTGGCTTGCTTGTGGAACTGAAACGATATGGCATTGCCAGGAATATTACCATCGAAAATCTTTTTGTACATGATGTGAACGGCTCTTTGATTAAAGGTGAAGGCAAGAATGACAAAGATGCAGGAGGTGGCCAGGCCATTATGATTAGAAACGTGAGAGAAGGAGAGACCGATTCAATTCTTTCCTGTTTTGATGAGTTGCTGGTACAGAATTGTTATATAAAAAATTCGCAGCGTAACGGAATAATGATGTGGGGAAACTGGGTACGTAAATTCTGGCTCCCCAGCAAAAATGTAGTGATCAGAAAAAATATTATTGATGGTGTACCGGGTGATGGTATTGTGCCCATTGGATGCGAAAGCCCGATAGTAGAATATAATGTGATGAAAAATTCTCCCCTTACATTACCGCCTTCAGAAGCCTGTGATGGTATCTGGCCATGGTCTTGCGACAATGCCATTATTCAATACAATATTGTCAGTGGTCATAAATCACAGGTAGATGCATAGCCGCTGGATGCAGATTATAATTGTATCAATTCATTGTTTCAATACAATCTTACTTATAATAATGATGTCGGATTTTTATTGTTATGTAATTCAGGCGGCTGGCCAGTTGAGTACAGCGTTGGTAATACAGGTACTGTAGTAAAATACAATATCAGCGTTAATGACGGCATCAGTAAATATATTGTAAAGGGAAAGCCCGGGCATTTTTCGCCCCTTATTCATATAGCTGGGCCAACACAAAACAGCAAAATTGAAAACAATCTTTTTTATGTAAAAAGAAATCGCTGGCCGGTCTGGATAAAAGAATCATTTGCTCAGATGACTTGAACGGCTATGCCGACAGTACTTTTTTTGCGCATAATTTTTTGTATAATGAAGAACCAACAACGGCATTTGAACCTACAAAATCAACTAATAATTTTTTTGAAGCAAATTATTACATTGGTCCTTTATCAAATCCTGGGAATGGCTTTGAGGTATACAAAGTAAAATTCAATAAAGAAATGTGGTACAATAATAAAAACGAAAACTGGGAAAAGCTGATTTCGTTTGTAAAAGATAAAACGGTATTGCTTGATGGGAAAAAAGTGCCGGTGTTAAAATTGATCGGCTGGCAATGATGAAAGGGCAATAATGAAAGAGCAATAAAACTTCTTTTACAGATAAAAAAAAGATTGAGTAAATTATTACCTGCCAAATATTGCATGCCGTCCTTGGATATTTGTAGTTGACAAAAATTCCGCACTATGCCACTTGCAGTTTAACGGGTAATTATTTTACCCTAATATTTTTGAAATAAAATCTGAGTGCAGGCTTATTTTCATAAAGGCGGCCAGCCCCAGAATAATCCCAATTAAACTAACGGTACTTGAAAAATATAAAAGCCATTTCTTTTGTGTTAAGGAAGTAATTCCAAGCATTGCAATTGATATGGTTAACAATGCATCTGTCATATCAAACTGATCGTCAAATAAATTAATATCATCATATTGTTTTTGAAAACCTTCTGCCTGTGCCTTTATTTCATTTTTTTCTTTTTCGTAACGGACAACCTGCTCTGTATAGGTTTTAATCAAATCCTGGCTCCCAGGTTTATTATCAATCTTTAATAGCTCAAGCGATTTTTCGGTAATTGCCTGCTTTGTACTTTTTGCTTCAAAATACGACCAGGCATTAATTGCATTTGCCTGTGCCTGCGACATTGCCTGAACAATATTTCCATCTTTTACATTACACAGCGCCATAAAAGTTGCTGTGATGGCTACAAATAATGCCACCATGGAATTGATTTTACTTTTATCGGAATGTTCTACCTGTTCCTGGATGGTATCTGCAATGTCTTCCATATTGTAAAGGTTGGGTTAAGTGACTGTTAAAAAAATTTGCCGCCGTTCAATCCTTTAATAAAAATATAAAGATGATGATGCGACTAACTCAAAAAAGTTAACTGGTAGTTAAGAAGAAGTTTATTTTTGCTTTTGTCGTTTTGTTAAAAAGTCCAGGTGTTGGTTGTGCAACAATAATCCAGTTGGCAGCAGTGTTCGGTTCGCCTGGCTATATTTTTTTCTGTATTTGCCAATAATGTCCAAACGGGTCTTTTATTATTCCCTGCCTGTAACCGTATTCGTAATCCTGCGCTGGGCTTATTTCAATTGCTCCCGCTTTAAGTGTATTGTTTATTACTTCGTCCACGTCTTCAACAAACAAGCCGATACGGATCGTAGTACCATTATATTTATCGGGAGAAAAGGAAGAAGTTGATGCTGTTATTTCGTGTATATGAAAAATGGTTCCGTCAATAGAAAGTTCTGCAACATGAAGGCTGCCGTCATCATTAGAGAAACGCATTATTTCTTTTGCTCCAAAAGCATTTTCATAAAATGAAATGTCTTTAACGGCATTATTGATAAAAAGCTCGGGGGCGAAAATTGCTTTACTGCCTTTGTTTGTCATAATTGTATTTTTTATTGTGTCGTTGTTAATATCAATGTCTGCCCAATTTGGGCATGCTTACTTAGGCGTGGGTAAGATATACTGCCTTATTCCCAGCACAGTCTCCTTCAAGGGACTGTGCTGGGAATCGATCAATACATTTGAACCAAAGAAGATTTGTATTTTTCCTTTCTAACTCGTCCTAAAAAAAGTTTACAGGTTAATAGATAAATCCTGCAATAGCTCTACAGGATTATTTTGGTTTTCTTTTTCAAAGTTATTTAATTTTTTAAAATGGTTTTTCCATAATCTGTGGGGTTTTATTTTTTAATTGCTATGTAATTTGTTTGGAGTTAGATTGCCGATGCTAATGTGTGGCCTGTCATTGTTGCATAGATTGATAGCTTTTTGTAATTGTTGTTTTGCTTGTGGTAAATTGTCGGCTTGATAGTAGTTCAGGTATTTTTCCTTAATGATTCCCTTTATTCTTTCAGCTATGGCGTTTTCCAGCGGGTCTCCGTTTTCGGTCATAGAGATCGTGTTTGCATGTAAAGTAATCATCATGAACAAAGAGTGGTTTATTGAAGTGTCAGTTATAGAAGTAAAAGTGCAATAACGGAAAATTAAAACTCAGCAATCATTTTGTAATTGTAAACTAATTGTGCTATTTTGTTTATCATAAATTTTTACACATGACAAAATTGCTATCTGCTATCGGCCTATTGTTACTTATTATAAATTTTGCCACTGCACAGGAAACCGTGGATACGGCAATGATGCAAAAAATAAGAAACGAAGAAAAAAACAACTCACAAATAACCATGATAGCGCATAATATCACGGATGTATGCGGCCCACGCCTCACCAACTCGCCGGGCTACAACTGTTCGCTGGATTGGGTCACGTTCATCTGTAAAAAATGGGGGCTGCAAAAAGCCGGCCGTGAAGCATGGGGCGAATTTGGAAAAGGGTGGAGCAATGAGCAGGGTACTTTGGCAATGAAACTGCCTTATTATGAAAACATTATTGCCTATCCCGTTCCATGGTGCAAAAGCACAGGCAACCCGATAAAAACAGAACTGATAATGCTTGATAACTTTGATTCGGCGACTATTGATAAAGCAGGTGCTGCCTTAAAAGGAAAGATAGTAATGCTAAAGCCGTCAGACAGTACTATACCAACTGCCTTTAAGGCCTTCGCTATCAGGTATGGCGATACCAGTTTAGATAACCTGCCTGATAATTACATGGTAACCCGTAAAGAAATAGAAACTTACCTTCCCTATATCAAAAGCGCCTATTACACCACATTGTACCTCGAAAAAAAAGGTGCTGTAGGTTTATTGCGCAGCGGCAGAAACAACATCGATGGTACCGTATTTGTTGACGGCGGCACCGGTTATGCCAAAGGCTTTCAACCTACCTTACCTGAAATGAAAACCAGCAGGGAAGATTATTTGAAACTCACCCGTTTACTGCAAAATCATAAAAAAGTAGAGATGGAAATGAATGTGCAAAATACCTTTTACGATAAAGACCTTACGGGCTACAATTTTGTGGCGGAAATACCCGGCACTGACCCAACCTTAAAAAGCCAGGTGGTAATGCTTGGTGGGCACCTTGACAGTTGGGCTGGTGGTACCGGCGCTACCGATAACGCTGCAGGTTGTATTGTAATGCTGGAAGCAGTGCGTATTTTAAAAACGCTGGGTGTACGGCCACGCCGAACCATACGCATTGCTTTATGGGGCGGAGAAGAGCAGGGGTTGTATGGCTCTTTTGGATATGTAAAAAAACATTTTGGCAACCCTATTGACATGAAATTAAAACCCGAGCAGTCCAATATATCAGCCTATTATAATGTAGATAATGGCAGTGGAAAAATACGCGGCATATATACACAGCAAAACGAAGCAGTAAGGGATATTTTTAAAACCTGGCTGGCACCTTTTGCGGATATGGATGCAAACGGAGGTGTAACCTTAAGTAATACCGGCAGTACCGATCATATCAGTTTTGATGCTATGGGCATCCCGGGCTTTCAGTTTATACAAGACCCTCTGGAATATGAAACCCGTACCCACCACAGCAATATGGATACTTACGACCATTTAAGTATAACCGACCTGCAGCAGGCTGCAGTTATTGTTGCCGCATTTGTGTATAATACAGCTATGCGTAACGATATGCTGCCACGCAAGCCTTTGCCGAAAGCAGAACGGTTTGTTTTTGATTTTGATTTTCCGATATGATGGGAACATCTTACAGGGAAATTTGAAAAAAACCACTTAAGGTTATTAAAGGCTATCCTTTGCTATAACACTCCAGTCATCATTACCATGACCTTTGGCTATCCATTTATCCATTACAGTTGCAATAGCTGGTATAATGGCTAAATCTGTTGCGGCTTCTCTGGCAGCATCCATCATTAATCCTGCATCTTTTCGAGCCATATTCAATTCCCATGATGGTTCACTAAATTTAGCCTCTGATATTTTCTTTAATCGTGCAGGAACCATTGCGCCAGGGTTCCAGTTATTGAAAAGAGTAAGTAACTCTGATGCCTGTATTCCATTCACCTTAGCAAGCGCCAGTGCATCAGCAAGCCCGGCAGTAAGACTTAATAAGAAAAGATTTCCTGATAGCTTTATGCCCGCTGCTTTACCTTCTTCAGCACCAAAATTGATCAGCTTACCAGTCATTTTAGAAAGCGCTGATTCATACTTTTCAATTACGGATTGCTCGCCTGAAACAAGCATAAAACCTGTACTATCCAAAGCATTCTGCGGACCCATGAAAACAGGTGCATGCAAATAGGTAAAGCCTTTACTTTTCCAATACGCTGTTCTTTGTATAGCCCCTTTTACAGAAGTGGTAGTATGGTCTATAATAACGGCGCCGGGCTGAAACCCTTTACAGCCAGCAGCCAGCACTTCGTCAACAGTTGAATCATCTTTGAGCGTAACATGAATAATATCCGCACCTTGTACTGCTTCATAAATATTATCGAAGGCTTTTGCACCATATTCTTCTAATGCTTTTGTTTTAGATAAAGTGCGGTTCCAAATCTGCACGGTTTCGCCTTTCTGCAGCATTGCCTTGACGAAACTTGAGCCTAATAGTCCCATTCCTAAAAATGCTTTCATACTACAAATATTTTTGTAAAGTTAATGAAACGGCTTTTGATGTTATTGCCTGGCTAAAGCAATGAATGTAATCAATATTGGGTGCGGTGTAAGTTAAAATATTCATATTCGCTCAACATTTATTAGCTGGATCTTTAAAAAACATCTGTAGTATGAATAAATTTTTTACCTGTCTTTTGTGTTAGTAGTATTGGCTTAAAGACTTTGCCCCCTCTACCGCCAATGACAATCAAAAAACTGATTGCCATTTTTTATATTAATCGGTTAGTATTGATCTGCACAGGAGCGCTTCTATCAAAACAGAATTATCCGTTATTGAAAAAGCAATTATCCAATCATTAAAATAAATACAACGAAGGTTCAGTTTATTAAAAGTAAGATTATTGCAAAGTTTGATTTGCTGTGGCTGTAAAAGTGTTTTTTGTAAAAATAATTCGTAACGATTCAGCCATCGTAACCCTGCGTCTTTGGTGTTTTTTAGATTCAATATAATTAACCAGGTTTATCAGGGCACCAAATGCATTTGTGGTATAATTAATCTGCATTATAATTTTTTCTGATTACCTGATGGGCATTGACCATAGTAACAATACCACTTTTACGGCTGGCTTCAATCAATTGAGTTAACTGTTGAGGTGTAAGGGGTCTTCCAGGAAGAAAAAAATTATCCTCATAATCATCAACTAATGATAACTGCAAATGATTTTGCCGGGCAAAGGCAAGCAGTTTATTTACATTGTCTTTATCAGTATTTTCCAATTGCAAAAGCATAGGTAAGTGTACAAATAATATTCTATTTTTTCTTCTATTTTCGCTTTGCAAGTTTCGGTGTGGTAGTTTGTTGCAGGCTTTAGACTACATGAAAACAAAGCAGGGTTTATGCATTACCTTATATTTTACATTAAAAAGGGCAGTATAAAAAAGTAACTAAATTAACAAAGCTGTAATTTTATTACAAAATGAAATATTGTTAAATAGAATGCTGTGTCTAATTATAATGATAAGGATAACTTTGGTTAAATATTTGCAACGGCTTTTATTATTTACTTTAAATAAAACACCGCAATTATTTTGTAATTGAAAAATCAAAAAGCATTCATGAAATTTTCATTAAAAAATACCTGGTCAATTATTAAACAATCCTTTTCGGATTTTATAGATAACAAGGTTTTAAAACTGAGTGCGGCACTGGCATTCTATACCATTTTTTCATTGCCCGCAATGCTCATCATAGTTATTGCAGTAAGTGATATTTTTTATGGCCGTGCAGCCATTGAAGGTTCGTTATATAAAGAAATTGCCGGGTTTGTAGGGGCTGAGGTAGCCCTGCAGATACAGAATACTATCCGCAGTGCTGCTTTATCTAAAACCAGTTTTTTTGCAACCATGGTGGGTATTATTACCTTATTGGTGGGTGCCACCAGTGTATTCAGTGAAATACAAGACTCTATCAACCATATCTGGAAATTAAAAGCCAAACCACGCAAGGGTATGGGGCTTTTGAAAATAGTTTTTAACCGCCTGCTTTCTTTTTCCATTGTGGTAAGCCTTAGTTTTTTATTACTGGTGTCACTTATCGTTGATGGGGCAATGGATGCGCTTATTAACCGGCTTACCCAGCTATTTCCCCAACTAACCGTAATTATGATATATGGTTCTAATATCATCCTCACTTTTGGTATTACAACCTTATTATTTGCTATTATATTTAAAGTATTGCCTGATGCCCGTATAAAATGGAAACATGTGCGGGCCGGGGCCATTACCACCGCTGTTCTTTTTATGGCAGGAAAATTTCTAATTGGTTATTATTTAGGGCATAGTCGTCTTTCTTCAATTTATGGAACAGCCGGTTCTGTAATTGTAATGCTGCTTTGGGTGTACTACTCTGCAATGATCTTATACTTTGGGGCCGTTTTTACGCATGTGTATGCTACGCACACAGGCTCCAGGATATACCCAAACAGTTATGCAGTATGGGTTCAGGAGATAGAAATTGAATCAGTAAAATCTATTCAACAACAACCTGAGGTTAAAGAAGTAATAACAACCACCGATACAGCACCTGATTTGTAGGGCATCGAACCTTAATTCCCCCAAGTGTTATAGTTTGTCGTTCCCTTTTTTAAGTAGTAAATACAGCTTAACACTCGCTGTCTTAAAAATTTTGCCTTGCATATACAATAAAATTTTATTGAATTTTTTTACTACGGCTTAGCGGTAAACCAGCATTTGATTTAATAACAGCATCCATGTCAGTAGTGCTTAAAAACGCTTGTACTGATAATTATACCACTATAAAAGCCTTCCAATTTCATTTTCCTTTTTAATTGTTTAAGGCCAAAATGAGTAAGACCAAAAGTGTTGAAAAATCCACTAGTCGTAAATAGCCTGTACTCTTCAGGGATTAAAAGTTTTTTGATGTTTAAAAGTTCAAGCGGTATCCTATACAAACCCTAAACTAAAGATAACCCTCAAAAAATTTAAAAATGGAAAAGATTATTACAAAAATTCAAAGTAGTTCAAAAAGAGAATTACTTATTGCATCATTTGGCGTAATGCTGTTTTGTGCTTCAACTGTTTACCTTTGTGCGTACATGGTCAAAGTAGGCTAACAAAATTTACCTGGCGTAAGAGAAGTCTTATGCCAGTTTTTTTATTTGTAAGCAGTCACTGCTTTTTATTTACGGAATAGGTGACACAAGATTTTAGAAACTGATTATTTGCACTATGTTATAATGGTGCTTAAATAAAAATAACGGGCCTGGAAATAAAATTTCTGGGCCCGTTATTATCTTTAGGGGTACGGAAAACTATACTTTTAAATTAGCTGAATAAGCCACCTTTTTTTAATTCCTGTATGCCTTCGCCAATTAAAAACCCATTTTGATAAATCATTATTTTATAGGTTCCCTGTTGAAAAACAGTACCTGGTACAAAAGCAAATTCTACATTTTTCTTTTTAGCGGTTTCAATTTCTACAGGCAATTTTGCAGTGTAGTTTTTATCACCTTCGTCACGTGTGGTAAACATTTCTGTTCCTTTTGAAAGTGGTTTTCCATCAGGGCCAATTACCACTACATACACATCTGTTGAACCGGGTTCTGCAATACGGTTGCTAACATCAAAATTCACTAAAAATTTGTCTACACGTTTTGCAGTTGTAGAAACTTTTTCTTTACCATTGCTTTTTACATTTAACGGAGTAACAACAATATTAAATGCATTTAATGTTGAAGCAACGTCTACCTCTTTTACAAGGCTGTCTTTTACTGTTGTTGTTGCAGCAAGGTCTTGGGTTACTTTTTCTTTTTCCTGAGTTAATACCGTTTTTTCAGCAGTCAATGTTCCATTTTCCTCTGTAAGCTTTGCAATATCCTGCTCATAAACAGAAATTTTATCGTTTAATGAAGCAATTAGTGTTTTAGCTCTTGCAAGTTCGGAAGCAGTTGCATTTTTCTTATTTAAAATACTGCGTATCTCCTTTTTTATTTTCGCAATATCTGCCTGTTTTGCTGTTAGCTCTTTAGTTAAATTAGTATTTACAGTTGCTGCAGAATCAAGCCTGGCAAGTGATACGTCAAAGCTTTTTTGAATATTGCTTTTGTCATCACTGATTTTTACTATTTGTGATTCTTTTTGATGGATAGTTTCAGTGGTTTCGCTTTTATCGTAAGCCACATATCCACCAAAGCCCAGCAGGCAGGCACCCAATACACCAATAGCAACATTTTTTGCAGTGTTTTTGCGGGGCATTTCTGCTTCATTTTCCTTTGAAGAAAACAGATTGTTTGAAGTATTCATAATAATTGTTTTTATGATTAATAAATAAAATAGTTTTAATAATTGTTTTAATAAAATATAATCTTGGTAACAATGCCAACATTTCCAAAACCGTGCCACTATAAAATTTATTTACCTGGTTCGGACAAAAATTGGCTTACCTGCTGAGTTACCGTTTATGAGCTAACTGATTGTATTTATATATAGAAGCCGAAATAAACTGGTGAATAAAGTGGCTGCTAAAATAAATATGTTAAAGTTTACACAACGCAGCATTCACCAATAGCAATTTTAAATCTCAACCAAAAATGGTTACCCGCTTATACAATAATGCAGGGTAATTAATTTAACTTACAGCAAACCTTGTCCATGCGGTATCTTATTATTATCACTATTGCATTATTGATTTTTACAAAATCTGTTGCGCAAAAAAATACCGCTACACTAAGTGTGCAGGCAGCTTTTCCTGTCGGGGACTATAAAGAAACCTATCCCAACACAAGTAGTGGAATGCTTTTTAGCATTGAGCATAAATTAGAAAACCAGCCGCCTTTTAGCGTTGGTGGCGAGATAGGAATTATGCAGGTGAGCGGATTGAACATAAACTACACCGGTATTTATAGTAATCAGTTTAATACTTTTGTGGTTGCATCCTGGAATCATATAATGACAATGGCTGCACTGTTAAAATTAAACCTGGTTCCATATAATAAATCATTCAATTTATTTGTTGATGTCACTATCGGAAGTAATCTTTTTTTAACCTTTACGTCAATTTCGAGAGACCATGGCTGGGACATTCTTACCAATTCGCCAGCAACAGAATTTTATTATAGTGATACAAAAACAAGTTTTACTTTGAGGGTAGGTGGCGGTGTTGGTATAGATGTTCCCGTTGGGCATAAAAAAAATATTGCGGTCATGGCTAAATGCTATTACCTGTATGGGAGCATGGCTCAATATTATGCCAAACCAATTATAGGTGGTTTTCAGATAACTTTAACACCTAAAGAGTCTGAAACGTCGATGTTGCTGGCAGAAACAGGAATTAGTTTTGGGATATTCAATAAAAAAAATAAAAGTTAATAGCGGGATTATTTGTTTGCCCAATGGAGAAATTGATTAGCTGGTAAAGAATACCAGCTAATCAATACAGGCTGCCTTTATTAAAAACTTAAACCCGCCCCGATTTTAAATCCCTGGTTATATGATTTTGTATTTTGTGCTGCATCTATTTTGGATAGGCCACGATCGTACAAAGCCGTAAGCCTGATGCCATTGGTAAACTGGTAACCAATACCTGCTGTTATAGCTGCATCCCAGCGGTTAAGCTGATTGGTAATATCTATATTGCCCTTGTATAAGCTAATGCCTGCAATGCCTGCGCTGGTTACAACTTTTGCGCTGGTTAAATAAGATAATTGAGGCCCGGCAAAAACCTGGAATCCTTTAAAATTTGCTTTTAGCAGCAAAGGCATTTCAATGTAAGCCGAATGTAGTGCAGCTGTTGCATTGGCATTTAAAATATCAAAATTCTTTACTGCATATGAACCTGTGATGGCATAGCCTTTTGTTGAATAGTACAATCCAGGTTCCACAGATAAATTATTGGCAACAGCAATATTAGCAAACCCGCCGCCGTAAAAACGGGTAACCGGTCTTGTACTTATGATGCCATTGGTAAAATTTAAAACCTTATCAAGATTAGCGGCGGCATCACCTTCAATACTGTACGAACTAACGCCCGCGCCTATCCCATAATGTATCCGTTGTGCAAAGGAAGCAGTGGATATCAGCAAAACAGTAACAGGTAGAAGTATATTTTTCATAATCATAGGCACCGGGTTTTACAGCCGTTGCAACGATGAGAATGAAAATGGGAGGAAAAGATTAATAAGGTTTCTGTAAGTTTTTGTTAAAGCCGGTGATGAAATAATAGCTAATCAGTTTTTTTTCTTTCCTCCCACTGTGTCCATGTTTGATAAGCCGGACGCTGCTGGCCGTTTTCATCCTTTAAGCCGATATCCTGCCAAAGGCCAAAAAGGTTCTGGTAAAGCCCAAGCGATTGTAGCGTGGCATTACCTTTATCATAATCCTTACTGCAAAACCATACCAGCAATTTTGCTTTTCTTTTTTCACAGAGCTCACATATACTGGTGAGGTATTTATTTTGCCAGTCAGCATTACCTTTTTTATTCAGGTTAAAAGAAGGTATCAAAATATCCTCTGCTATATAACCTGTTTCGGCAAAAGCCATTGGCTTGCCGGCATCAAGATTAATAAAGCGTTCAAAATAATTTGCAGGAAATAAACCAGGGTCTGTATTGCCATTGGCAGATGAACTGACGGATACATATGGGTAAGCACTTAGCCCTATGAAATCGGTGTAAGGCAACAACTGAGCCGCATTGGCTAATCCTTCTGAACTTTCATCTACCATAAAACTTACAAAAAAAGGAAGGGAAGGGTATTTGATTTTTAATTGCAAAAATACCTGTTGCAAAAAAATTTTGTACAACGCAAACTGGCCGGGATCCCACAAGGGTAAATTACTTTCCACTCCATAATTTACATACACAGGTTGAAACTGGTTAATCAGCCAGCTGATGTAATTGATATATGCTGTTACAATTTTAGAATCATTAAAGGGAATTTGTTTCCAGTAGTTTTTGATGCTGTCTTTAACAACAACATTGCTGTAATAATCTGCCTTTTCTTTTCTTGTTAAATTTAAGGCTGCCACACTGAGAAATGTTTTTTTGCCTGTTGTTTTAGCTTTTCTTGTCTGCACTTCCTGTTGAAAATTTTGAGGCATGGGCAGATTATGCCATGCTTCTTCATAAGGGATGCCATCATCAAAATGCTGGGATACAATATCGCAATGACCGTTAATAAACTGGTAAGCGGTATCTACTTCTGCAATTGTAAAATCACCCGGCCAGGGCGTAACACCCATATAAAAACTGCGTGTTGGTTCTACAGGTACATCTTTCTTACAACTGCTGACACAGTAAAGGGTAAAAAGAAAAAAAGGAATCAATATTTTTTTATTCATGCTACCTAATAACGTAAGTAGGACGTGGAAATTGTAAGCAGGGTTACAACAATATTTTTGCCAAAAGAGGTATATGAAATGCTTTATCCTGCACAGACAGTCGAAAATACTAATATTAAAGAACTTCCTGGCGAATTGCAACAAAAATAAATAAGGCTCCTGACAATTTTAAAAGTGGCAATTATATAACACATGAAGAGATGAAACAAAAATTGCAACATTTTTTCGGAACGATTAAATTTCAAACATTTTTTAAAATAACCACTTTATTGCGCAGGAGCAACCCAGTTTGACTCCTTATTAAAATATTGCCATAACAAGGCTGATACTTTTCTTGTAAGTACCCATGCCTCATTATTGGTATCCCAGCTTTGGTCTTTATTGTTCTTCGTAAAAATACTTACAATATAGGGATTTGTTTTACTATTTACATACATCACTTCGCTGCGGCTTTCATCTACAGCGCCATTTTTATCGGCAATAAAAACACCTGGCGGTACCTGGCTGATGGCTTCCTCATCCCAATATTGACGGCTCAATAACCGCAGCATTTTTTCGCTTGAGGCGGTACTCAAGATATCGCCATTTACAATTCTTTCCATAAAGGTTTCCATTTCACGGGGTGTTGTTTGTCCCCAGCCATATATCGTTCTGTATGCTTCTCTTCCCGGCGTTCTACTGTTTACACGGGTGGCTTTAAAACCGAGGCTATCCAGTATTTTATTGATACGTAAACCTCCGCCTGCAAGGCTTTGCAGCCAAAGGCTTGCAGTATTATCACTGGTAGTCAGCATCAACATCATTACTTTGCTTAACTCAATTTTCTCGCTATCTTTAAAAGAGCCTAAAATATCTTCTCCTTCATACAGCAAAGAATCTTTGTAAATCAATTGCTGGTGATATTGTAAAGTTTTTTTTTTCATTTTATCCATAATACCGGTAAGGATAGAAATTTTTACAATACTTGCCGTTGGAAAAATAGTATCAGCATTGATCGACACTATTTTATTATGTTTCAGGTCGTGTATATAAATACCAATATCTCCATTAAACCCCCTTACAAGACGCTCAATTTGCTGTTGCAAATTTTTATCTTTTTTCTGGGCCATTAACAGCGCAGGAAATAACAGGCAGTAAAATAATATTTTTCCCTTCATACAAATTATTAGTGCATTGAAGTTAAGGTTTTATATTATTATTGTATTGCTGGAAAAAAAATTAAACCCTTAGATAAAGAGGATTGCTTTTTCATTAAATATTTTAATTACAAATTATGGACCTTAAAAAAGAAGCAGCCCGAAAAGCAATAACCTACATCAACAACAAGACAACCGTAGGATTGGGCGCAGGTTCAACCATTGCCTTTATGATTGAATTCTTAACAGAAGAAGCAAAAAAAGGAGCAGCGTTAAAATTAGTGACATCTTCATTTACCACACTCCAGTTATTATTACAAAATGGATTTGCAGTTCAGGCTATTACTGATGTTGCGGAGATTGATATTTATTTCGACGGTTGTGATCAGTTCGACAAAGATTTGAATGCTTTAAAAAGTGGTGGTGGCATTCATACCCGTGAAAAATTACTCGCCTCAATGGCCAAACAATTTATACTGGTAGGCGATGAGGCAAAATATTCAGAACAGCTGGGCAATACATTTCCACTTGTGGTTGAGTTATTACCAGAATCATATCGTTATGTTTTGGCAACTATACAAAAACTATTTCCGGGCGTAAAAACCATACTAAGAATAAGCGATAAAAAAGATGGTGCAGCTATTACAGAAAATGGCAATTACCTGGTAGATTGCTGGTTTACAAATTGGCCCAATCTTGGATTACTTAATACACAGCTCAAGACCATTACAGGTGTAGTGGAAACTTCTTTATTTTACCAGCTTGCAGATAAAGCTATCATTGCGGGAAAAGACGGAATCAGGATTATGCAAAAAAATACGGAATAAATTATCTGCCGTTATAATACATCATTTTAAAATATGCACATAACTAAAAACATAATAATATCCGGAGCAGGAAATTTGCCGATGGCACTGGATATTTTTTTTAACGATGATAGAGAAAAAAAACCGGTAATAATTTATGTGCATGGCTTTAATGGGTTTAAAGACTGGGGTAATTTTGACCTGGTTGCCCGAAGGTTTTCCGCAGCAGGTTTTGTTTTGGTGAAATTTAATTTTTCGCATAATGGCACAACGCCCAGTCAGACGGAAGAATTTGTTAACCTTGAAGCATTTGGAAATAATAATTATTCAAAGCAGTTGCAGGATCTTGGGCTTGTCATCGACTGGGTTTTTAATCCATTAAATAGATATCATTTTGCAATCGATACCAGCAAAATTTATTTGATTGGCCATAGCATGGGTGGCGGTATTTCAATACTGCAGGCTGCCGCTGATAAACGCATCAATAAATTAATAACATGGGCAGCCATTAGTGAATGTAAAACTCCCTGGGGCAACTGGCCACCAAAAAAATTACAGCATTGGAAAGAAGCCGGCGTTGAGTATTATACCAATGCACGCACGAATCAGCTAATGCCTCTTCATTACCAGTTGTACGAAGATTATATGCAAAATCAGCAAAAACTGGATATTCAAAAAGCCATCAAAAGCCTTAACATTCCTATATTAATTTGCCATGGAACTTATGATATTTCGGTACCCATAGAAAAGGCAATTGAATTAAGTAGCTGGCAGCCGGCTGCGCAATTATTTACAGTAGACAGCGATCATGTATTTGGGCGAAAACATCCATGGACCGAAAAGGAATTACCTGCGGCAATGGATGCTGTTATAAAAGCAGGTATACAATTTTTAGCATAGTATTTTTGTTTTAAGGCTCAATTGTAAAAAAACCAACCAATTCTTTTTTCAATCAAACAGTTTTGTTAGATTACATAATAATTGTAAAAACGACACTTAAGCCATTTAAAATGAAAATTACTACACACCTCAATGGTAATTATTTACCATTAATGCATTTGTTTGTATTTATTTGTTTGCTTGCCTCCTGTAATAATCCGGGTTCAGATAAAGCAATAAAAGCGGATAGTAAACCAGACAGCCTTACTGAACAGCAAAAGCATCTTCCCGAAAATGCATTAAAAGGGCTTACCATTGCTCCGGGTTTGGAAGTACATGCTTATGCCACTGAACCCATGCTAAAAAATCCTACAGATATTGATGTAGATGAGCGTGGCAGGGTTTGGGTTTGCGAAGCCTATAATTACCGACCCGCTATCAATGGCAACCCTACGAATGCCCTTGGCGACCGCATAATGATATTGCAGGACAATGACGGCGATGGAAAAGCTGATACTGCAAAAGTATTTTACCAGGGGCCGGAAATAAATGCACCGCTCGGTATTTGTGTTTTGGGCAATAAAGTGATCGTTTCCCAAAGCCCCAATGTATGGGTATTTTACGATGATAATGGTGATGATAAGGCAGATCGCAAGGAATTGTTATTTACCGGTATTAAAGGCGAGCAGCACGATCATGGCGTACATGCATTTACATTTGGCCCTGATGGCAAATTATATTTTAATATGGGCAATGCAGGGGAAACACTGAAAGATAAAAATGGCAAGGATGTGATAGACCAGGATGGTGATGTAATTGGTATGAAAAAATATAAACAGGGAATGGTTTTTCGCTGCGATATGGATGGCTCGCATGTAGAATGTTTAGGCAATAATTTTCGCAATCCTTATGAAGTGGCTGTTGACAGTTATGGCAGTTTATGGCAGAGCGATAATGATGATGATGGTAACCGTGGAACAAGGATAAATTATGTAATGCAATACGGCAACTATGGTTATACCGATGAAATGACGGGAGCAGGCTGGCAGGCAAACCGTATCAATGTAGAAGATTCTGTTCCGCTGAAACACTGGCATCTAAACGATCCTGGCGAAGTACCCAATCTTTTGCAAACCTATGCTGGCTCGCCAACAGGCATCCTTGTTTACGAAGGTTCCTTATTACCGCCACAGTTTCATAACCAGGTAATACATTGCGATGCAGGACCCAATGTGGTACGCTGTTACCCCGTTACAAAAAGCGGCGCAGGCTACTCTGCAGAAACAGCCAATATTTTAAAGGGCGATAAAGATCAATGGTTTCGCCCTGCTGATGTAACCGTTGCCCCTGACGGTTCGCTGATTATTGCAGACTGGTACGATCCCGGAGTGGGCGGCCATGCAGCAGGGGATCAAACACGTGGAAGAATTTACAGGGTGGCTCCACCTGTATCAAAATATACTATTCCAAAACAAGATTACAGCACGCCGCAAGGCGCTATCATTGCTTTGCAAAATCCTAATTTAGATATACGCTATCATGCCTTTACTGCGTTACAGCAAATGGGTGATAAAGCAGTTCCGGAATTGGAAAAATTTTGGACAAGTCCCCAGGATTCCCGCATGGCTGCAAGGGCATTTTGGGTGCTGGCAAAAATGCCAAAAGCCAATGCTCAAAAATATATTCAGCAGGCAATCAAATCAACCGATCCTGATTTACGCATTACTGCAATACGTGCAGCAGTAGAATTAAATGCGGATGTAATTGCTGTAGTAAGTGCATTGGTGAAAGATACTGACCCGCAGGTTCGCAGGGAATGTGCGCTGGCATTGCATCACAGCAAATCTTCTGAATCAGCTGCGCTGTGGGTAGCACTGGCTGTACAGCACGATGGCAAAGACCGCTGGTACCTTGAAGCGCTGGGCATTGGTGCAGACAGGCAATGGGATAATTTTTTTACAGCCTACCTCGCCCTTGTAAAAGATCCTCTGCAAAACAGTGGATCAATCGATATTGTATGGCGGGCCCGTACTGATAAGGCAGTGCGTTATTTAGCGATGCTTGCAGCTGACAGCAAACAGCCTTTGCAAAACAGGTTAAGGTATTTCAGGGCATTTGATTTTAATACTGGCCCGGCAAAATCTGCATTATTATTAAAAATGATTGCCTATAACAGCAGCAATGATATTGCCTTAAATAAACTGGTGCTACATGCGCTTGATATAAAAACCGTAACAAATTCTGCGGTTGCTCAAAAAGCATTAAAACAGGTATTGCAATCAGTAAACGGAACTGATGAGTATATTGAACTGGTAAACCGTTACGAAATAAAATCACAAAATAAAAACCTGTTGCAGCTGGCAATCAGTAAGCCGCATGAGTCTGTTGGTAAAAATGCCGCTGGTTTATTATTGCGTCTTGGTGGAAGTAAATTAATCTGGAATGTCATCAACGGAAAAGATTCTGCACAACAGAATAATTTGCTTGCTGCGTTGGCAGGTGTTGGCATCAAAGAATCAATTGATATACTGCAGACAATTGCTTTATCAAGCAAATATGATATGACTTTAAGAAAACAGGCGGCACATAAAATTGGTAACAGCGGCGGCGGTGAAGATAGGGTGCTTGCCATTTTAAAAAATAAAAAAATACCCGCCCAATTAATACCCGATGTGGTGGCTAGTGTAAGCGGTGCATGGCGTGGATCTGTACGTGAAGAAGCAGCCAGTTATTTACCCAATGATGGTAAAAGTAAAACAGCTAAACCTGCCCCCATTATGCAGGAATTGCTTGCCTTTAAAGCCAAGGCAGAAGATGGTAAAAAAATATTTGCAGCAACCTGTGCTGTTTGTCATAAGATAAATACTACCGGGTACGATTTTGGCCCGGGCCTTTCTGAAATTGGTTCCAAGTTGCCAAAAGAAAGCATTTTGGAATCTATCGTTCATCCATCAGCGGGTATTGGTTTTGGATATGAAGGATGGGAATTGAAAATGAAAGATGGCTCTACCCTGTCGGGCATTATTTCGAGCAAAACAGAAACAGATATTGATATTAAATTTCCCGGCGGCACACACCAGCAAATAAAAACTGCCAATGTGTTAAGCATGACGCAAATGAAACAATCGATGATGACAGAAGGTTTGTACGAAAATATGTCACCGCAGGATTTGGCCAACCTGTTGGAATATCTCGAAGGGCTGAAGAAAAAATAAAAGGTTTGCTATTATAATATTTAATGGCTATCCATAATTTGGTGCAAAGAGGCGTAGCCTCGGATAATATTGTAACAACGGGTTTCAACCCGTTATTAATAAAGTAATACATAATAAAATGAGAACCATAGGTTCGGCACATATAAAGTAGTAAAGAACAATTTATAAGAAGTGGTATTATGCAGGTTACAAAAATATGTGCCGAGCCAATGGCTCTCTAATACGGGGTTAGTTGCAGTGCAACGGATTTCAATCCGTTGTTACAAAACAGAAACGAGCCTAGGCTCTAACTATATCAAAGTTGAATAAAGCAATCTGTCATGACGACGGCATTTAAATATGGAATAATTTTTTTTGGTTCTGGAATCTTTTGCTTGTTGATTGGCCTTAGTTTGGATGACTCTATAGCTAAAGCAAAACTGTTATAAATTAAAAAAACCATGCCAGCATCCTCACCACTAAACCAATTCCTTAAATGGGAAAAAGAAATTCCCAATGATATTTTTTTACGCCAGCCCTTTAACGGTCAATGGAAAACATGGACATGGGCAGCAGCGGGTGTAGAATGCAGAAAGATGGCGCATGCATTACAGTTAACTGGTTTGCCACAAGGCAGCCATGTTGCCATTCTTTCAAAAAACTGTGCACACTGGATAATGGCTGATATCGCCATTATGATGGCAGGTTATGTATCAATCCCGGTTTATCCTTCTTTATCTGCAGTTTCCATAAAACCTATCCTTGAACATAGTGATGCCAAGGCAATTATTGTTGGCAAGCTGGATGATTACAATGGACAAAAAGCAGGCATCCCTGAAAATATGATTGTAATTAGTGTTGAAGCCTATGGCATACACGAAGAACAAACCTGGGAAAAAAACATCAATAACCTTGAGCCTCTTAAAGAAATTTACAACTGGAAGGAAGATGATATCCTTACCATCATTTACACTTCCGGTACCACAGGAAACCCTAAAGGGGTGATGCATGCTGTAAGCGCTGTAGATGCAGTATTGCAGGTAGTAATTGTAGAATTAAAATTAGCTACCCGGGTGCAGCTTTTTTCTTATTTACCACTAAGCCATATCGCAGAACGGCTGGCTGTAGAAATGAATGGAATTTATAATGGCTGTGCCATCAGCTTTTCTGAATCACTGGCTAGTTTTGCAGAAAACCTTGCAGATACACAACCGGGTTGTTTTTTAGCCGTACCCCGTATCTGGGCAAAGTTCAGGGAAGGGGTACTGAAAAAAATGCCTCAAAAAAAATTAGATCTGCTTCTCTCAATTCCCTTTGTTAATACTATTATAAAAAGAAGTATTCGCAAAAAACTGGGCCTTTCAAAAGCTACTGTTATTCTTTGCGGAGCTGCTCCCATAGGGGTTGACCTGTTACTTTGGTTTGAAAAATTGGGTATTAAAATTTTAGTGGCGTATGGCATGACGGAAGATTGTGTGTACAACCATTTGGAAAGGCCTTACGAATACAGGCTTGGCTCTGTTGGTAAAGCACTACCGGGACTGCAAACAAAAATTACAGCAGAAGGTGAGATAAGGGTAAAAAGTAAAGGGAACATGAAGGGCTATTATAAAGAGCCTTTATTAACTGCTGAAGCATTTGATGAAGAGGGTTATTTGAAAACAGGTGATATGGGCGAATACGATGCCGATGGATTTTTATTTATCACCGGAAGGGTAAAGGACCAGTTTAAAACAGATAAAGGAAAATATATTTCGCCCAGCCCTATCGAAATAAAACTAATGGAGAATACAGATATTGAACAGGTATGTGTAGTTGGTATGGGCATACCTCAGCCAATTGCATTAATAAATTTATCAGAAGCGGGTAAACTAAAAACGCCCATTCAAATAAAAGAAAGTTTAGCTGCTTCGCTTGTTTCATTAAACGCTTCGCTGGAAAAATTTGAAAGACTGGAAAAAGCAGTAATCATAAAAGAAAACTGGACCATTGAAAATGGTTTATTGACGCCTTCTTTAAAAATAAAAAGAAACCTTGTTGAAAAAGGCCTCCATTCATTTTACCCAAAATGGTTTAATGATTCGGAGCAGGTAGTATGGGAGTAATTTTTTATCCGAATACGACAGGGCGTGGTAAATTGTTAACGGCTGCTAAGGAAACTCCACCCCGATACCACAGGTTTGATTTGTATAGCTTGTATCTAATGTTTAGAGCTTTATTTTTAGTCCGCCGTTTAAAACAAAACCGTCTACGGGTGCATAGATGTCACGAAAGGTTGGGTTTGTAATTGTTCCTGTATAAATAGTGTCAAACTTTGTTTGTCGTGTGTCAGTAAAATTTTCAAAGTTGGCGAAGATTGAAAAATTTTTCCAAATTTTTTCAATCATAAATCCTGTGAGCCAATATTGCTTTCCGGTTGCTCCGTCATTCAGTTTTTGCGGGCTGAAATAATATGCCTCCAAACCAATTTTCAATTTGTCATCAACCTCATAAACCAAAACATTATTCAACCGGTGACGTGCTACCAAAGGGAATTCCTTTGTTGTGGTATAATGTTGTTTCACATCAGTTAAAGTATAACCCACAAATAGTTTAAAATTTTCATAACTAAGTGTGATGTTTGTTTCCGTCCCTTTTGTGTCAATAGAGCCGAGGGGCTGCAGGTATTGAAAGTAACCATTTGCAATTGGAGTAAGCACTAACGGATTGCGAATTTGTGTATAGAAAAAAAGTTGATTAATGCTAAAAGAAACTTTGCCCTTAAATAGGCCTGTTCTGTAATTGATGTCGAAATTTCCACCGTATGATTTTTCTGCATTGGTGTTTTTTACATCAATAGGTAAAATATTTTTGAACTGAATTTTTTCTCCGTCTTCTGTAAATACTGTTGGTATTTTGTAACCAATTCCTCCGCCAATTCGTGAAGTAAAGTGTTGATTTATTTTGAACAATGCAAAAATTCGTGGAAGCAGAAAAAATCCATAATCATTTTGATAGTCGCCTCGTAAACCTGTTTCAAGTACAATAATTTTTGAAGCGGCCCAGGTGTTTTGAACAAATGCGCCAATGGTTGATTGATTGTAATTAACCGGAATAATTGTGTCGTGTTTGTCTTGTGTGAATTTGTCAGTAAGCAAATTTATGCCGCCTACCCATTCTGATTTTTCTTTGTTGTAATTGTAATCAACTTCGGTGTAACTGGAAAATTGCACTCCCGAAAATGTGTAATCAGGAATTTGAATGGAGCGATTATAATAACTTACACTGTTTTTAAAATTCCATTGTGAGTTGTCATTTATTGCATGTACAAAAGAAAGTTGTGTGCTGTAACGGTTAGTTTTATTTTTTTCAAAGTACGAATGTATGCTGTCTGCTTTTCCTTCAATGTATTTGATATCACCACCAATCCGATTTTCGAGCGTTGCATTTACTCCAAAGTTCATTGTTGTTTTGTTGTTGAAGTAGAAAAATATTTTTGGATTAAATGTAAATCGGTCAAATTTTGGAATTGCTGTTAAACCAATGTCCGCAGGATCGTAAGCCGTGCCGTGATTGTATGAGGCAAAAATTGTTGTTCCTGTTTTCTTAAACTTTTGAGAATAGAAACCACTTGCATCCAATCCTAAAGCAGATGTGCCGTTGAGAATAAATTTTAATTCTCTTTCTTCTTTCGGAACTTTTGAAACAAGATTTACTAAACCTGCAATTGCCCCGCCACCATACAAAGTAGAAGCAGAACCTTTGATAACTTCTACTTGCTTTAAGTCAAGCGGAACTATTTGTAAAAGCCCTAACCCTCCCGAAAAGCCCGAATACAAAGGAAAACCGTCACGAATTATTTGAGTATATTTTCCATCAAGGCTCTGAATACGGATGGAAGAATTGTAACTCGTTGCTGATGTTTGTTGTGTTTGTATTCCTGTGCTTTCATTCAGCATCATCCTAATGTCGCCTGGTTTCATATTTCCCTTCTCTTCCAATTCTTCACCTGATATTGTTTCAACTCTTGTAGGGATGTTAGCAATGGAACGGCTGCTTCTAGTGGCAGTAACCACTACTTCTTCATTTTCCTTCTCTGCTTCATCTAAAAGTATTTCAATTGGGTCATCGGAATCAAGCGGAAAGGTTAGCAATATTTCTTTGTCCTGAAAACCAACACGAGAGATAACAATTTCCTGTTTGCCTGCCATAATATTTTTCAGGATGACAAAACCCGAACTATCAGCAGCAGTTGATTTGTTGATTGTTTTTACTGTAACAGTAGCTCCCTGCAAAGGTTGCATTTCTTTGCTGTCTTTAATAAATGCTTTAAAAGTATTTTGGGCATTTGTAATTACAGTACATAGCATAACTATGCTAATGAGCATTATTTTTTTCATTTCATTTTAAAATTGATTGGCAATAAAGAGGAACAAACCCTTTCCTTTAACCACTGGTTTGCTTATAAGATATGTGTCAACAAATTTTAGGCGGCTTCCAAAAAGAAGAAATGTATTGTGGAAAATGTAATGGTGTGTAATGGAGAAAAGCAGGACCGGTCAACTGTTTCGGGGTGTTAATCTTAATAGAATTTGTCGTTATAGTGAAGCCTACACAATTGCCGCATAAAGTAAAGGGTGAACAGTTTTTACAATCGTCCTTATGTTTATGGGTGTCGTTTGAGTTGGATTGTACTGTTGTGTCATTACAATTGTCAACCGCACAACATGGAACTGTTGATAGTAACAGAACATAAACAGCAAATATGAATGTAAAGACTTTCACTGCCGCAAAGGTAACTTATGTGTTTGGTTGTAAATTGTTGTGCCGGAAAAATTTTACTTCGTAAACTTCCAGGCAAATGTCGCTATGATTGCACCCAATACCGGTGCTGTTAAATAAATCCAGAGTGTGGTAATATTTCCTGAAACAATTGCAGGAGATAAACTTCTTGCTGGGTTCATAGATGCACCGCAAATTGGCCCGGCAAACATTGCCTCTAACAACACTGTGCCGCCAATTGCAAGCCCGGCCATGGTACCTGTTTCTTTGGATCCCTGTGAAGTGAGCAAGATAACAAGCATCAAAATAAATGTGAGTATAATTTCTAAAATAAAGGATTGGAAGTTTGAACCAGCCGGAATAGTTGCACCTAAATTAATATTGGTGGGAAAAAGTAATTTTAAAACTGCTGTTGCCATAAAAGCACCAGTAATTTGTGCGGCGATATAAGGCAGTATTTCTTTCTTTGGAAAAAGACCTGCTAATGAGAAAGCAATTGTAACTGCAGGGTTAAGATGCGCCCCTGATGTGCCGCCAAAAGCATAAATCATTGCGGTGACAATAAGGCCAAATGTTATTGCAATACCAATATGGCCAACCTGTCCGTTGGTTTGCTGGTTAATAATTATTGCCCCTGTACCGCAAAAAACCAATGCAAAAGTTCCTATCAATTCGGCAATATATTTTTTCATTTACTTGGTTGGATGATGAATGGTTAATAGTGAATAGTCAAAGGTCAATATTTCACGATTGACTATTCTGTTCCCACCACTGTACTTCTTCTTTCGAGAAAAACATTGTCCCGCCAAACATTTTTCATTTTGCCGATTTTCTCCCTGTAGCCAACAATCCTGAAACCATTTTTTTCGTGCATAACAATGCTTGTCTTGTTCTCTGGAAAAATACCCGATTGTAATGTCCAGAAACCATTTTTCTCACTTTCTATAATCAATGTTTGTAAAAGGGCTGAGCCAATTTTTTTGCCCCTGGCATTACCAGCTACATACACACTTACCTCTGCAACACCTGCATATACACACCTGCCGGAAACGGCTGTAAGTGCTGCCCATCCCACTACTTCATCATTTTCAATGGCAACAAATCGACAGGTTGCAACATGGGCTGCATCCCATTCTTCCCAGGCAGGTGCACTGGTTTGAAAAGTTGCATTGCCTGTAGCAATTCCTTCTTCATAAATTTTTTTTACAGCTTCCCAATGTTGAGGAATCATCGATGTTATATGTATCATATTAAAAGCCTTTTCGTAACATGTCTGCATATTCGTTTGGTAACGGACTGCCCTCAACGGCTTTGGCGGCTGATTCAATATCATAATTAAAACGGATAAATTCTACCATGATGCTGCCCTTATCTTTAACAGAACTGTTGTCGTTGATGGTAAGCAGTACATAACCGCCTTGTGGGTTGCCGTCTTTTGGCTTACCAACTGAACCAATATTTACGGCATGGCGAAAATGATTTTTCCCCTCAACTTGTGAATTTAAAATGCGGTGATAGGGCTTATGCGTATGGCCAAAACACATAATGTCTGCATCGGCCTGGTCCATTATGCGCAGCATGCTTTTTTCTTCACGGTCTTCAAAAAGGTATTCATTTATTTTTCTTGGGCTGCCATGTACCAACAGCAAATTCAGTTTATCATCATTCAGTTGAAATTCTACTTTGATATGTGCAGGAAGCGTACGTAAATATTTTCTTTCGGCATCTTTTATTATTGAGTTGGTGAATGAAATAGATATTTTGCCCATATCCTTTTCCGGCTCTGTTTTGTAGGCGCAGCCACATTCATCACTCATGCGCCCGATACCAAAATCGTAGTTACCTGCAATGGTGGGGATTTTCCGTTTCCTGATTTCATTTACAACTTCGTTTGGCCAAATGTTGTAGCCAACTAAATCGCCCAGGCAATAAATGGCGTCAGGGTTTCGGCTATCTACATCTTTAAAAAATGCTTCTAATGCCGGAAGGTTTGCATGGATATCGCTGAATAATGCAATGTTCATTTTATAAATTTTTAGTTTGCCTGCTGCTTCCTAAAACTGCAAAAAAGAAAATTTTGAGTTGTTTTAAATGGGGTTAAATGTTTTTCAGTCAGGCACTTTATTTTTTTAAACCCTTTTTTTAGTTCAGCAGCCAGGGTTTTTTCGCTGTATTGTTTTATATCGAGCCCGCTGCATTTTTTTGGCCCGTCTTTACTAAAAGTGCCGATGCTTACAAAAGCATTTTCCTTCACGGCCTTCCTGGCTGTTGAAAGATAATGTGCTATTTGTGGCTGAGTTGTAAGAAAATGAAAAGTTGCCCTGTCGTGCCAAAAATCGTAGGTGGAGTCTGGGTGAAAATCGTTGATGTCTGAAACAACACAATTTACTTTAGCTGCTTTTTCTGCAAGGCGTTTCTTTGTTCTTTTCAATGCCTGTTCACTAATATCAAGTACGGTAATGTTTTCAAAGCCTTCATCCAGAAGGAAGTCGACAAGCTTACTGTCACCGCCACCAATATCAATGATGCTGGCCGATTTTGAAAGCCTGGCATTGTGAATAAAGTCAAGGGACGTAGCAGGGATTTCCTGAGTCCAGCTTACTTCATCTGGTTGTTTGGTAGCATAAATTTTCTCCCAATAATTTTTTTTATTTTCCATTTTTTTATATTTAGCAGCAGCCGCTTCCAGGTGCGCAACAACTTTTATCAGCTGTTTGCAATTCAGTTAATTTAACTTTTTGCTTTGATGGCGGAATGCCACAGGAATCACTTGCCAAACATGCCGTTTGTTTTGGTACAAGTAAAAAGTCTTTTCCGTTAAAATGCAAACCATATTTACCAATGGTATCCGACTGATATTCTACTTCAATTTCCAGATCGCCGATATCTAATTTATTTTCTGACAATGCAATGATTTTTGCTAATTTTTGCGGCTTTAAACGATGCTCAAAATCGTTGGCATCCCATAGTTGAAAGTTGACAACTTTTTCCAGGCGTTCTGTACCACCACAGTCAATAAAATGTTTGGTCACAAGCCCCACTTCTGTAACGTGAAAATGCTCGGAAACATAGGCGCCTGTTGCCAGTTTAAAATTTACAGCTTCTGCTGTAGCAAGATGTTTTTTAATTTCTGATAATTTCATATAATTAATCTTTAATTACGAATGTTTAATTACGAATTTGTTTTGTATTCAATTTGTCTTTTATTGTTCTCTGAATAGCTCCGATTATCTTTAATATTTCTTCTATATCCATTAGCAGGCTTTGCGATTGTTCATTGTCAAAATATCCAGTTTCTGTGAGCAAGAGGATCCAGTATTTGGTTTCCCTGGCTTCCTTATATGCAATGGTAAGTTTTGCAAAAAAATCTTTACCCGATTGCCCACCTATTGCTTCTTCGATATTGGCCCCAATGGATGTGCCACATCTAAGCAACTGTTTTGAAAGCGTAAATTCTTTCTTTTCTTCGCATAGGTGTTTATAAACTTTTACAACCCTTACCGCAAACTGAAAACTTTTTTGTTGTATGATATTTTCTTTCATTTTTTGAAATTTAATAATCATAATTGAAATTTTGCAACTCGTAATTTATAATTGACAATTCGAAATTGAATTAACAACAGTTTGATTTTTTAACTTCCATTTTGGTTGAAACGCTGGTAAAATAATTTTGCAGTTTTTGAAATATTTTTTCGTCGATGCAATAGCAAATGGCGTTGCCTTCAATTTCACCTTTTATTAATCCTGCATTTTTTAATTCTTTAAGGTGTTGCGAAACAGTTGGCTGCGCCAGGGGCAATTCATTTACGATATCTCCGCAAATGCAGGCATCAACCTTTAGCAGGTAGTCAATAATGGCAACCCTCGCAGGATGCCCTAAAGCTTTTGCCAATACAGCAATGGCGTTTTGTTTATCTGTAAAATGATCTGTTTTGGTTGCTCCCATAATTATAATTTAATATTGCAATATTACGATAAAGATTTGAAATACAAAAAATCTTTACAATTATTTTTATGCCTGCTACAGCAAAGTTTTAGGATAATAAAGAATAACCGCATATTCTTTATGGCCTCATAAAAAAAGCGTTAAGAAAATTTGAATGATTGTCGTTAAGAAATGAAATTATTGTTACAAATGTTTGGCTTTGCTATTAGCCTGTAAGTCGCACAAAAGCTGGGGTACATTTTTTTGTTTGAGCTAATTTCATTTTAGACAAGCATTCAGATTTCGTAGCTTTTTTTATGCAGCCTTGATTTTTTTTGTTTCTTTTTTGCATCAAGGCAAAAAAGAAAATAGGCACTGCCCTTACTTGGTAAGACTTTACAACCAATATAGATTATCCTATAAAGTTTTATATACACAAAGCTGCAGCGCCAATAATACCTGCATCGTTTCCGAGGCTGGCCTCATTGATACTATATGAGTTTAGATGATACCCTGTAAGCCTTTTGGAAAGTATATCATGGATAGATTTTTTCATAAACCGCAAACAGGGAGACAATCCACCGCCAACATATATGGTGGGTATATCAAAAAGCTGGATAAAAACAGCGGTTGCTTTGCCAAGATCAGTACCAAACAAATCAAATATTTTTAAAGCCAGTTCATCGTTGTCAAAAGCCGCATTGTACAAATCAACAGTACTGAGATTTTGCAGTTGCAATTTGGATTTTGCTCCAGAGCTTGCCTGCAACTGTTGCTTGGCCAAATTCAATAACCCATCTTTTGATACCAGCTCTTCGGCAGTTCTTTCTCCAAAAAGATGTATCATTCCCAATTCGGGTCCATTGCCATTGGCACCTGTATAAATTTTACCATCATCAATTATGGCCGAACCCATCCCTGTTCCCAATGTGATATAGCCAAAACTATCTGTTGTAATATCCTTGCAAAACTTATAGGCTCCATACGCTGCTGCATTAGCATCATTTGAAAAATAAAATTTTACTGTGGGGAAATTATTTTTCAGCGCATGCACAAATGCGTCTCCTTCTATTTCGGTAAGATTGGGAATTTCAACTAAATGATCACCCGATTTTGAAACAAAGCCTGGTACACCAATACCTGCGGCTACAATATCCTCCTTATTAATGATTGGTATCAGCCAAGTAACACTATTTTCAATAAGATTTCCTTTGCGCAAATCCGCAATTTCTACTGATGCTTTTTCTGTAATTTCTCCCTTACTATTTACAAGTCCTGTTTTAATGGACGTACCGCCGATATCAATTCCTAATAATGCCATGTAGTAAAATTATATTGTTTGTTCGTCAATAAAACATTGAACGTTATTGTGCAGCCATAAAAAAGATGCAGGTATTTGCGATGTGATTTTTTTTGAAAGAAATTTTGCAACGATTTCTTTTTTGTTTTGCCCCGTTACAAGCATTACAATTTGTTTTGACTGTAATATATCTGCCATTCCTAATGTAAGCCCATAAGACGGTTTGCTATCCATATCACTGGCCATGGCATGTTGCATACTTTCTTTCGACAAAGCAACTATATGAAAATGCGGTTCAAGATATTCACCCGGTTCGTTAAATGCAATATGCCCGTTCAGGCCAAGGCCCAATATACATAAATCAACAGGGCCATTATCTCTTAAAAGATTTTGCATTTTACTAACTTCATCCTGCGGATTTTGGCTGTTGCTTTCAAATGTAAAATAACGGTCAGAGGAAACACCCAAAGGTTGTATAACATTTTGCTGAAGGTATTGCTCGCAGGTTTGAGGATTGGTCATGGAAACACCACCCCATTCATCTAATTTAATAATACGCAGTTGTGTACTGTCGAAGTTTTCTTTTTCTTCAGCTAATAATTTGTATGTTTCTGTAGGAGAATTGCCAGTGGCCGCACATAGCAAAAGGTTGGGCTTTTGCCTCATGGCTTCTGCTATTACAGATGAGGCCATCTCAGCCATTGTTGTTGAATCTTTTACAAAACTAATATCCATTTAATAAAGATACACAATCACAACAGTTGTGTTATTTTTCTACTGGTGTATTATTTTTCTCATACAATAAAAAATGCTGTATGGGCAAAAATTCACCTTTATAATTTAATGTAAACCCATTTGCTTTTAGCTCCCTGTTAAGCTGGGTTACGGAGGTTTTATGAAGCGCTTTAATGGGTACCGAAGGGTCTTCGCCGCGAAATTCTATCAATAAAAATTTTCCATTTTGTTTTAATGCCTTCCGGATAGCCTGTAACATTTCGGCAGGAAAATCCAGTTCGTGGTAAACATCTACCATTATCGCTAAATCAATGCTGTTATCCGGCAGGTTGGGCGAATGGTTAGAACCTTTTACAATTTCAACAACACTATCCTTCAAAAGCAATTTTTTATTTTGTAAATAACTGATCATTTCATCCTGTACCTCCACGGCAAATACTTTACCCTTTGGTACTTTGGCGGAAAGTTTAAAACTATAATAACCGGTTCCGGCGCCAATATCTGCCACAACGCCATTCACCGGCAGGCTAATTTTTTCAATCGCAAGATTGGTATTCTCTTCCTTGTTCCGGTTATCCCTTTCCAGCCATTCACTGCCTTCTACTCCCATTATGCGTGCAATTTCTCTTCCCATGTAAAATTTTCCAATACCATCCAGGGAAGCTTTTTGATAGGTATAGAGGGAATCTGTTGCGGGCTTTTGAACAATACTATTTTGTTGCGAAGTACATTTATCGAAACATGCCACACTCACTAAAAAAATTATGGTCAATTTTATTTTCATACGATGAAAGCTTAAATAAAGATGATATTATTAGAGAATCAATGTTTGAGCCAAATTTGTAGTTTATGCAAATACTGCTCCTTAAATATAAATCATTGTTTGATTACTGTAATCTTTGTATTTTCATCATACCAATTAGGCTGGTTGAAAAAGGCTGGCAAAATTGTATAATACTACTTTCTTCAGGGAATATCCCGCCAGTAAAAACTTTTCTACATGACAGACAAAAGCACCCGCTATAAAATAAAAGTAAATGAGTTTGAATTTGAATTTTCTGAAGAACAGGTGGATGCCTTTGACATCGTAAAAAAATCTGCTGTTGAATTCAATCTTTTAAAAGACCACCGCTCGGTAAACACAAAATTGCTTACCGCAGATAACACAGCTAAAAATACCACCATAGAAATTGAAGGGGAAATATATACGGTTACTATCAAAGATGAACTGGACCAGGTGCTGGAAAATATGGGCTTTGGTTTGGCAATCAACAAACAGGTAAAAGAAATAAAGGCCCCCATGCCGGGGCTGGTGTTGGAAATAGCTGTAACAGAAGGGCAACAGGTAAATGAAGGGGATAAGATTTTAATACTAGGCGCCATGAAGATGGAGAATAGTATCGTTGTAAGTGTAAATGCAACTATCCAACGCATTAGGGTTGCAGCCGGTGATGCGGTTGAAAAAGGACAGGTATTGGTAGAGCTGGAATAAGGTTCTAGGCTCTCCTCTCCTTTGGAGAGAGCCTGTCCCGAAAAAATCGGGAGGTTGGGGGTGAGGTCAATACCGGCATTGATTTAGTGTATTGACCATTATTTTTTTATTAAAGAACAAATACAACAGTATGCAAAAAATATTAGTGGCCAACCGGGGAGAAATTGCTTTACGCATTTTGAGTACCATCCGTAAAATGGGCATTCAATCAGTAGCGGTTTTTTCGGAGGCCGACAGAAATTCGCCGCACGTATTATTTGCAGACGAAGCTGTTTGTTTAGGTGCAGCTCCGTCAAGCCAGTCATATTTAGATGGTGATAAAATAATTGAGTTTTGTGCAGAGCTAAAAGTAGATGCCATTCATCCCGGTTATGGATTCCTTAGCGAAAATGCAGACTTTGCCCAAAAAGTTGACAGTGCAGGAATTATTTTTATTGGCCCAACAGCTACAGCTATACGAATAATGGGATCTAAACTGGCCGCCAAGGAATGTGTTAAACAGTATAATATTCCCATGGTGCCGGGTATTGATAAAGCCATTGACAATATTTCTGTTGCAAAAAAAACTGCCAGTCAGATAGGCTATCCCATTCTTATAAAAGCGTCTGCCGGTGGTGGTGGCAAGGGTATGCGGATTGTCGAAAAAGAATCGGAGTTTGAAGAACAAATGCAAAGAGCCGTAAGCGAGGCCAAAGCCGCCTTTGGTGATGGTGCTGTTTTTATAGAAAAATACGTTGGCTCTCCCCGCCACATAGAGGTGCAGGTATTGGCAGATAAACAAGGCAATACGGTTCATTTATTTGAGCGGGAATGCAGCATACAAAGAAGGCACCAGAAAGTTATTGAAGAATCTCCTTCTTCTATACTGACACCTGAGCTTAGAAAAAAAATGGGCGAAGCAGCCGTGATGGTAGCAAAATCCTGCAATTATACCAGTACCGGCACAGTTGAATTTTTAATGGATGAAAAACTGAATTTTTATTTTCTTGAAATGAATACAAGGCTGCAGGTTGAGCATCCCGTTACAGAAATGATAACCGGTATCGACCTTGTAGAAGAACAAATAAAAATAGCCCGTGGCGAACCGCTTGGTTTTACCCAGAATGATATTACCATCAACGGGCATGCATTGGAACTACGTGTATACGCAGAAGATCCCCTGAATAATTTTCTTCCATCCATCGGCACATTAACCAAATATGTAAAACCAGTGGGAGATGGAATAAGGGTTGATGATGGGTATGAGGAAGGCATGGCAATTCCTATTTATTATGACCCGATGATTGCCAAACTTGCGGTACATGGCAAAGACCGTAACGAAGCAATACAAAAAATGAAAGGTGCCATAAAAGAATATATTATCGAAGGCGTGGCCACCACATTACCATTTGGAACTTTTGTTTTTGAGCAGGAAGCTTTTTTATCAGGTAATTATGACACGCATTTTGTTAAGGATCATTATACACCCGAAAAAATAAAAGAAAAACAAAAAGCCAATGCAGCAATAGCAGCCATTGTTGCATTAAGATACCGGATGGAGCAGCAAAAAATCACCAACCCGGTAATCAACAAAACCACCAGCTGGAAAAGAAGGCTGGCTTAGTAAAAAAAGATTAATAAACATAGGCTAATAAACATATTCGTAAAAGGAACGTACGGCCTCATAAAAAAAGCGTTAAGAAAATTTGAATACTTGTCGTTAAGAAATGAAATTGATGTTACAAATGCCTGGATTTGTTATTAGCGTGTAAGTCGCACAAAAGCTCGGATATGTTTTAAAGATGGAGCTAATTTCATTTTAGACAAGTATACAGATTTTTAGCTTTTTTTATGCAGCCTTGATCTTTTTTGTTACTTTTTTGCATCAAGGCAAAAAAGTAAATAGAGTCTACCATACTAGGTAAAACTTTGCGGTCAATATGCATTATTATATTAAAAAGATAAACCTCTGCTAATAAAATACCAGGCAAAAAATAAACGCATGAAATCAAAGATTGATCTATTAAGAAAAAAACTCGAAGAAGGAAAACTTGGTGGCGGAGCCGAAAGAAACACCGCCCAACATAAAAAAGGAAAATTAACCGCCAGGGAAAGAATCAGTTTATTAATGGACGAAGGTTCATTTGAAGAAATTGGTGCACTGGTGGTACACCGTACCATAGATTTTGGTATGGGCGATCAGCAGTTTTATGGAGACGGTGTTATAACAGGTTATGGCACGGTCAACGGTCGGCTGGTATATGTTTTTGCGCAGGACTTTACTGTTTTTGGCGGCGCCTTATCTGAAACACATGCAGAGAAAATTTGCAAAATAATGGACCTCGCCATGAAGACCGGCGCACCCATGATTGGGCTCAATGATTCGGGCGGGGCAAGGATACAGGAAGGTGTAAGATCGCTGGGTGGTTATGCGGATATTTTTTACCGCAATGTTTTGTCATCAGGTGTTATACCACAAATTTCTGCCATCATGGGGCCATGCGCAGGTGGTGCCGTGTATTCGCCAGCCATAACAGATTTTACATTGATGGTAGAAAATACCAGCTATATGTTTGTTACCGGCCCTAACGTTGTAAAAACAGTTACCAACGAAGAAGTGAGTTCCGAAGAACTCGGTGGTGCCTCTACTCATTCAACCAAATCGGGGGTTACGCATTTAACTGCCACCAACGATATGGAATGTATTGAGCAGGTAAAAAAGCTGTTAAGTTATATGCCGCAAAACTGCGAGGATATTACACCCAAAGATGCGTACACGCCGCAGGATGAAACAAGGGAGCAGCTGGAAAAAATTATTCCGGCAAGCACCAACCAGCCTTATGATATGCGTGATGTAATTGCGGGCATTTGTGATGCGGATTCTTTTTTTGAAATACATAAAACTTATGCTGAAAATATTGTGGTAGGGTTTGCAAGATTAGCCGGCAGAAGTATTGGTATTGTTGCCAACCAGCCAGCCTGTCTTGCAGGAGTGTTGGATATTGACAGCTCTAAAAAAGGTGCAAGGTTTACCCGCTTTTGCGATTGCTTTAATATTCCTTTACTGGTGCTGGTAGATGTGCCTGGTTTTTTGCCCGGCACCGACCAGGAATGGCATGGCATTATTACCAATGGTGCCAAATTATTGTATGCATTAAGCGAAGCCACAGTGCCCCGTGTAACCGTAATTACCAGGAAGGCTTATGGCGGTGCTTATGATGTTATGAACTCAAAACATATTGGTGCCGATATGAACTTTGCATGGCCCACTGCAGAGATAGCCGTAATGGGTGCAAAGGGTGCCAGCGAAATAATTTTTAAAAAAGAAATTTCAGAGGCCGCTGACCCTGCAAAAAAATTGCTGGAAAAAGAAGCAGAATACGCAGAAAAATTTGCCACACCTTATCTTGCTGCTGAACGTGGTTTTATAGATGAAGTAATAGAACCAAAAGATACCCGCAAAAAACTGATAAAGACTTTCGGTATATTAGAAAACAAAGTAGTTAAGCGGCCGAGGAAAAAGCATGGGAATATTCCTTTGTAAAAATATTTTTATTATTGCATCGAATTTTTTATTTTAATAATGGTTAAAACTTATATCAACAGATTAATTATACAATGAAAGGAATGATTGCTTTGTGGTTAGCGGATAAATGGGGAAAGGTAAAAAAGATATGAAATCATTTAGCGATGTTTGTAAAATATTTGAATTGAAATGACAGAACAGGAATTACATGATTATTTACTAAAGAATTTTCCGCAGGAAAATGAAAAATGTGAGTGGAAAGAATTTAAATCGCTCAGGCATGCTATTGCCAGCCATTCAGGAGAAGATATTATTTCTTATGTTTCTGCTATTGCAAATATGAAAGGTGGCGATTTAGTTATTGGAGTTAAAGATGGCTCTTTAAGCATTGTTGGTATCCAGGATTTCAATAATTATACTGCTCAAAATATTAAACTTAAAATTTTAACCGAATGCCCTAATTTAAGTTCCGAAGGCTTCGAAATACAGGAATACAAAACTTCTGATTCCAATAAAACAGTATGGATATTTCATATACCCAAACACCAATATCGTTTACCAGTATATGCGCACAAAAAAATATGGCAAAGAATTAATGATAGTTTGGTAGAAATAACACGAGCCCGGTTAAATGCCATATTATCTGAAGTAAGGCCGAATGAAGATTGGTCTGCTGTAATTATTGCTGATGCAACTATGAAGGATTTAGATACAGATGCTATTTTAAAAGCACGTATTGAGTATAAAAAACGTAATCCAAAATTTGCCAATGAATTGGAAACCTGGGATGACACCAAATTTTTAGATAAAGCCAAACTAACCATTAAAGGTAAAATAACCCGTACAGCTTTAATTTTATTGGGTAAAGAAGAGGCTGAACATTACTTAGGCTCATTTGTAAAAATCAGGTGGAACTTAAAAACTATCACAAATCAAGACAAGGCATTTGAAGTGTTTTCCATTCCGCTTATTTTGACTGTAGATGAAATATACCAAAAAATCAGAAACCTCAAATACGTTTACCTACGGGATGGAACCTTATTTCCCGATGAATTTTTGAGATACGAACCCTTTAATATTCGTGAACCACTCAATAATGCCATTGCTCACCAGGATTACTCCAAAGGCGGATATATAAATGTTGTTGAATTTGAAGACGACCATTTAGTATTTTCAAACTACGGCTCGTTCCTTCCAAAATCTATAGAAGATGTAGTGCTAAATGACACTCCTGAAGAAATTTACCGAAACCCATTTTTGGTAGCCGCTATGAAAAACTTAGATATGATTGAAACGCAAGGAGGTGGCCTTCGCAAAATTTTCAATTTTCAACGGCAACGGTTTTTTCCAATGCCTGATTTTGATTTAGGCGATGGTAAATTTAAAGTAACAATTACAGGAAAAATATTGAATGAAGATTTTGCCCGTATCCTTATTAAAAACCCCAATCTTTCTTTAGAGGATATTTTATTGCTCGATATGGTTCAAAAGAAAAAAACAATTTCTGAATTAGAATATAGCTACCTGAAAAAATGCAAATTTGTTGAAGGAAGAAAAACAAATCTTTATCTTTCATTTAAAGTAATTGAGCCAACAAATAACGAAGAATTAAAAGCAGCATATATTGCCAATAAAAGTTTTGATGATGCCCATTTTAGAAAGATAATTTTAAGCTATTTAGAAAAGTTTGGCGAAACAAAACGTAGTACTATAGATAACCTCATTATACCAAAACTATCGACTGTATTGAGCGAAGAGCAGAAGAAAAAGAAAGTTAGCAATCTATTGAAAAAATTACGTGAAACAGGCAAAATTGAAGTTTCGTCCTTTGCTAAGTGGAAAACCATATAGTCGGTTTGTAGTCGGTTTGTAGTCAGTTTGTAGTCAGTTTGTAGTCGGTTTGTAAAGCCTTAATTGAAAATTTCAGTCGTAGCGGAAATTTGCCACGCCTTATCTTGCTGCCGAGCGTGGTTTTATAGATGAAGTAATAGAACCAAAAGAAACCCGTAAAAAACTGATAAAGACTTTCGCCATTTTAGAAAACAAAGTTGTTAAGCGGCCAAGAAAAAAGCATGGGAATATTCCTTTGTAAATAATACAGGAAATTTAGATGTATGATTGATTATATCATAAATTTACTGTTTTAGTTGCAACCAATAAATTTATTTACATCAATGAATAATCATGAGATCATTGAAACTTCTGCTACTATCAAACGACTCAGCGCTTTGTTTTCAGACAGTTTTGATATCACGGACAAGAGCAATATCCATAAGCCATATTACTTTTCAGTGATTACTGAAATATTGATTCACTTAAAAGATATAACTCAAAAATTAAAAAAATTAGGCTGCGGTATATATTTTAGAGATAACATTCCTGCAGCAGAAATCCATAATGACATAACTGCTTTGGTATCTCATTTTAGAGACGCAGCTTGTCATAATAATTCTCTAAGAAGGCGAACTAAAAAAGATATTTTGTATGCCAATAATGTTTTTGCAGGTTTTGATTTTGAAGATGAAATCACTATACTTATGGGGGATTCAAAACTATTTGTAAAAAGGCATCTACTGCGACTATATATTGAGATTTTGAAAAAATATTTAGAATACCCAGTGTTCCAAAAAAATAAAGATTTTGTTATAACTATAAATTTTGAAAAACTGATGGGGCATCTTTCTTAAAATTTTGAAGTATGGTTTCTGATAATGTATATTTACCTGTTGGCAGCAACTATTAACTAACCCTCTGAAATGAAAAAACAAAATAAAAACTGTCAAAATAAATTTGGAAAAAGAGAAAAACTTAGACTACCTCCTTCAGGAATGCAGAGATGAGCTTTCACGAAACAGAAATGAGGAAGAATGGAACAACATTGCTAAAAGAGTATGTAATGACTTGAGTGCTAAAAGAGATAAACCTCTTTTTATAATGTATTTAGATAAATTAGAAAAAGATGGTTTAATAAAGAAAAATGAAACTGGACATGTAGCAACTTATGAAGGATTATTTTTTAAAGGATACAAAAAAACAAAAAGAAAAGAAACGGTCTTAACAAATTTACAGCTAATACAAACATGGGCTATTGCTATAGGGACTGCACTTGCGGGCCTTTATGCACTTTATCAATTTTTCCAGAACAATAGCTGTGGAAATTTATAAAAAATATCATTGGGTTATGCAGAAAATATTTTTCCTATTTCTATTATTGTCAATAAAAGGATTTTCACAATCTCTTACAGTTGAAGAAACGATTGATTATTTAAATAACCTTTCATCAGAACATCCAGGCACATGGACATACGAAAATGAGGCCGACAAATATTTATACTTCGCCATTTTGGGTTGTGAAAATAAAGTAACCTATAAAATAATATACAATACCACTACTGTCCAACTATGAATCGAACAAAATCAACTGTTTCAGAGGGTCTGTTATTTTATTAGATGATTCAATCCTTGTGAAGGCTTGATTTAACTGG
>JAYTTI010000067.1:0-27126 GCA_043745405.1 Ferruginibacter sp.
CTTCGGCTACGCCTCCGCTCCATTACGTCCACCAGCGTGTACCCATAAATGAATTAAAAAGTCTACTTTAGATATGTACTAAAAAGGGGGAGCTTACATAGTTTTCAACAACTCTTGCCCAGACCAACATTTCATACATCTGAACTTTGGTCAAGTCAGTTTCTGAACTGTCCTTGAAAAGTTGAATTGCTTTGTCAAGATATGGAATTGATTTTCTTGAGCTGCCATATTGAGAAAGTGAAAGAGCATATTCAGCAGTAATTCTCATTATCCCGTCATAGTCAGGATTGGATGTTGCACTGTCAGCCCCTTCAATTAAATTTTTGTTCTCTTCATAAATGTCAATGAAACTTTTTGGGGCTTTCTGTATCCCGTCCGTCAGAATAAATTTTGTCGTAAAGGATTTTTATATCTGTCATTTCTTGCAGTTAGTTTTGATGTTTGAGGTGTCGTTAATTTATTGCACCTGCTTTTTAAACACCTCCAAAACATTACCCAGGTAAGCAGCAAAATCTTTCGCATTTTTGGTAGGATCGTATCCATAGCCACCCGGCACCAACAGTTTTCCATCGCTGTTTACAAATACATAATTAGGCTGGCCAGAAGCATGAATGAGTTGTTGCTGCAGGTCTTCATTTTTATCGCCCACTGTTTCTACCTGCCCATTTAATACTTTGGAAAAAAATTTTTCATTATCCGGTAGCTCTTCATCATCATAATCGCAAAATAAAGACACCAGTACAAAATCATTTTTCATGGTAGATATTACTGCCTGGTCTGACCAGATAGAAGCTTCAAATTTTCTGCAGTTTACACATTGTATACCTGTAAAATCAATCATTACAGGTTTATTTGAAATTTTAGCAGCAGCCAGCGCTTCTTTATAATCGTAGTAAATGCTCAGGTTATTTTGCTTCGCAGCCAATGGCTCATAGTTGCTTAAACGCTTTACATATTTTACCGGTGGTAAAGCTGCAGAATTTACCGTTGCGGTATTATTGGAAATATTTTGCTGTATCGGCTGATTGTATAAAATAAAGTCCTGCGTACCTGCAGCTGGTACAAAGGCAGATACTGCATTTAACGGTGCGCCCCATAATCCGGGAATTAAATATAGGGAGAAGGCTAAAGAAGCAATTGCAAGTAACAGTCTTGGTATGGGCACATACTCCAGTCCCCAGTCGTTTTTTGGCAGTTCACTATCATGTTTAAATCTCAGCTTGCCTAATAAATAAAAACCGAGTAAAGAAAATAAAACAACCCATAAAACAATAAATACTTCCCTGTCTAATATCCGTAGGTTTTTTGCTACATCAACATTGCTTAAAAATTTTAATGCAAAGGCCAGTTCAATAAAACCCAATGATACTTTTAAAGCATTTTGCCAGCCACCGCTTTTGGTAAGCACCGTTAATAATTTTGGAAAGAAGGCAAAAATGATAAAAGGAAATGCCAGGCCAAAACCAAAGCCAAACATACCACTAATGGGGCCAAGGTTTCCGGCCTTGCCTCCGGCTAATCCTAAAATAGACGCCACAAAATTTCCGGTGCAGCTAAATGAAACCACTACCAATGTAAATGCCATAAAAAAAATACCTGCATAGCTGTTTGAATTTGATTTGCTATCCAGTTTATTGGCCCATGAAGAAGGCAGGTTAATTTCAAATGCCCCTAAAAAAGACAATCCGAAAATGACAAACATCAAAAATAAAAACAAATTAAATATCCAGTGGGTAGATAAATTATTCCAGAATGTTTTTGGCACAACTGAAGCCAGTGCACCAATTGCGGCATAAATAATTATGATAGACACTGCATAAAACAACACATTTTTTCTTCCCTGCAATGCGGTTTTACTTCTTTTTAAAAATAAACTTACCGTAACGGGTACCAGCGCATATACGCATGGAGTAATAAAAGCCAGCAACCCTGCCCCCATGCCCAATAACAATAAAACTAACCACGACTTATCTGCAAACCCCGTATCAGTGGCCACTGATTTTGATGTAACTACAACCTGGTCTCCAGTATAACTAAACTGCATGGAAATTCTTTTTTCACCAGATTCTATGCTTTCGCCATTTTTATAATAATAATTGATGTTACCAATTATACGAGTACTATCGCCGGGGTTTAATTTTATTTTTTGCTGCCATTGCAAGGAGTCTGTATAAAAACTTATTACTGCATTATTTAGTGCTGCTTCTTTTTCTACATGCAGTTTACCTGTTTCAACAATACTATCCTGCAAATATTTTTTTATGGACGAATCAAAACTGATAACCGTATTTACAGGTAAATCGGCGGAAATTTTGGCAATAGAAAAAAGTTGAATGCCGGCTGCGGGCTTTGCGGTTATATTTAAAATGAACTCTCCTTTTCCTTTATCCTCTTTATTAAAACTAAACTGCACAGGTTGTTTATCCTGTGCAGTTAGTGTGAGTAAAAAAAAGAAACTCACTATCAATAACAACTTGTGTTTTAGCATCTCAAATAATTATTGCATTAGTTTAATAAGATATTGAATTTTTCTGTTGTGGGCGGCATACAAGTTCTGTCGTTACAAATCATAGATTCTACTGTTCCGCTGATATTGGTTTTAATTTTTCCTTTAACGGTTACTGTCTTTACAAAATCAACTTTGCCTTCAAAATATTTTACATCAACTTTAAAATTTTTATCGAAATAGGTAACCAATTTACCTTCTTCTTTAGGCTTTTTATCTGTTACAGTAAGCAATGCATTACTGGTAAATTTAAATTCGGTAGGGATTGGGCCACCGGCAGGAGTTAATTGAGAATAAATATGCCAGCCTGAAGGAGGTGTAGCAGTCAAATGCAGTTCGTAGTTACCATTATTAGTTTTCTTTGCCACAAAGGTCCAACTTACTTTTTGTTGTGCACTTGCATTACTAAACAATCCCATTACTAAAATGCCAATAAATACTTTTTTCATTGTTACGCTTTATGATTTGTTATTACAAGTTAACGGCCATTTATGTTTTTAAGTTGTAAAACAATGTTAATTATGCCCGGCTAAACCATTCAGCTAATTAATACCAAACAAGTGGCCAAATATCTTTCTGCCATCTTCATTACCTAATGCACTGCTACAGGCCCTTTCAGGGTGCGGCATCATCCCATATACGTTTCTTTCCTTATTGCAGATGCCGGCTATATTATGAATGGCGCCATTAGGGTTGCTGTCTTTGTTAACAATACATTTTTCATCACAATACCTGTAAATAATCTGCCTGTGCATCTCCAGTTCTTCCAGTGTTTTATCATCTGCAAAATACCTTCCCTCACCATGTGCTACCGGAATTTTTAAAGCCTCACAGGCATCTGCAGCTGCTTCTTTTATAAAAACGTTTTTGCACACAAACTGTTGCTGGCTGTTGCGCAATAATATACCGGGTAACAAACCGCTTTCGCATAAAATCTGAAACCCATTACAGATCCCCAATACTTTACCACCACTTTTGGCAAATTCAATAACACTCTGCATCATGGGGCTAAATTTAGCAATGGCCCCACAACGCAGGTAATCGCCATAACTAAAACCGCCGGGCAAAACAATACAATCTTCTGTATTAAACATGGATAAATCTTTGTCTTTGTGCCAAAGTTCTATCACCTGCTGCCCCATATTATTTTTAAGGGCCTCAATCATATCCCTGTCGCAATTACTGCCTGGAAAAACTACTACGCCAAATTTCATATTATTTATTTGTGTTTATTGTTGGTCTCTTATTTAATGCGATTAGTGTAAAAGAATAGCCTGTCTAAATAACGCTGTAAAAGTACAACTACATTTTAATTATTTTACGAAGTAGCTAAAAGCAATAACAAAAGCTACCATCAACCAATGCAACAATAGGGAAAACCATTTTTTTTGTGGATATAAAAAAGCGCTCCCAACAAAGGCCGACAAAGGGACTGCACATAAAATCCAATATTGAAAGGTATGGGTTGCATTGATGAAAGGAATAAATACCGCTACCAGAAAATACAGAAAAACAAGGTTCCAGCTCTTACGGCTTTGCACCAACTGCCGTCGAAAATTCTGTTGTATGTAAAACAGGCCGATTAGGGTTGCCGACAAAACAATGATAATAGCTGCCAATGCCCAGCTGGATTCGTAAAATTTTGGAAGCCCGATTGAAAACCCGGGAAAATTATAGCCCTTCCATTTATCAGTTAAAAAAACATAGGCCAGTAAAAAATAATATGGCGTAATAATACCCAGCAGGGCAAGCAGCCATTCGGCTAGCCTAAATGGCCTTGTTACTGTTAAACCCGCAATAATTAATATAGAAAATGCGATTGACGGAAAGTAAAAAAAGGTTGCAACACCAATGGCAATGCCTATATTAAAAAGAGTTGATTTGGCAGTTTTTGTATTGTACATACCACTCATATTTGCCCAAACCCAAATTAAAAGTGTATTTACAATTAGTGGCGCACTCAAAATATTCCATTCTTTAAATAAAGATGTAATTAGCAGGTACGCCATTGCGGTGAGGTAATTGGGCTTTTGCATCAACTTTTCATCATTGGCAAGCTTATTAAATGTAACAGCCTGTGTATATAACAATAAAAAGCTTATGATTGGATAAATAACCGGAACTGCATTGCCAATTGTAACAGTAAGTTGTGTTAGCAAAGCTTTAAATAAAAAACCATCTGTTTGCTGTGGAATAGGGATTGCAGGATGCAAAAACATAGGCAGCTTTAGCAGCAGCCCGTATACCAATAGCAAAAATGTATTGTAAGGATTATTGGCTTTAAATGTGCCTGTCACAATAAGGATTAAGTTGATGCATTGCAAAAATGCACAATAATTATTGCTTTAAAAAATTGTTTGGTTTAATTGCGCTGTTTTTTAAAAATCAATTTTAGCAAAACATACCTGGCCACGGTAAGAACAAGGAACAATTAGCTGTTTGGCTCCGGTTTTTTTAGCATACCTTATCATAAAGTCGTATCCTTTACTAAAGGTTTTAAGGCTGGGATTTCTTTTTAAATTGCCATCTGCCGTAACTACATTATCTATTAATAAAGGGTCTCTTTTATCTGAGGTGTTATATAAAAAATGAATGCCGTTACCAAAATTAATGGTTGCAAATGATAAAAAATTATCCAAATTATCAGCAGACTGGTCTTTCGGGATGACTTTACTCTGTTCAATAACCCCTGCATTACTGACGAGTAAAACCAAAATATTATAATAATAATTCCTTGTAGTTGTATTATTATTGTTATTATAATTATAATAATTATTGAAACTATTATACGGGCTATAATAGCTTCCATAATAAGGGCTATAAAAACTATTATAGGAATTACCAAACCTGCTGGAAGGATACAAATAGTCATTGCGGTTCCAGTTGTTATATCCCAAATTTTGCTTAGAGAAATCTTCTGCAATTAATACATAGCCTCCGTCTTTTTTTAATATTGTTTTGCGGATAAAAAAATCATTAAAGGCCGCTTTAATATTACCCTTTTCCTTTGCTGCACTTCTTATACTGTCAGCAAAGGGTGTAAAAATAGTATTGATGGGGCTATCACTTTTTGCATCCCAAATTGTTGAATATAAACCTTCGATATTACTGCGGCGTTCTACATAATAAAATGAATTAAGTATATAATGTTTGTTTACATTATCAATTTTAATTTTCACCTCATCAATAAATAATTTGTCGAGGGGAAGTTCACGTATTGAAAAAGTATCCTGCATCGGGCTTTTTGTAATTAAATGAAGCGTTGCAATATCATCCCAGTTATTTATTTTAATGGATCGGGTAAAAACTAAATTGCCCTCATTATCCAATTGAAAATCGCCGTAAATATCATTCCTGTCATCATAATCTATACCCTGGCGGGTTTTATGTATTAACTGCAATTGTTTGTCATATAGCAGGGTAACAAAATTGAACCGCTTATCCTTTTCCTGAATTTTAAAGACCATTATTTTTTCCTTATCCTCACTGCTAATAACGGTATAAATCTTTTCGTCTCCCAAAGTGCCTACATGTGTGGTATCTAATACAATGGGTTCGCCTAATTGTTTTACATTGCCATCAAATTTAACAGCCATACAAAATACCGTACCTTTTTTTCTGTATTCATAAACAAGATAGAAAGAATCAGGATACTCAATGAAATCAACATTAAAGGTTTTGGGGGGAATAAAGTCGAGATTAATTTTTTCTTTTACCATCATATCATCCTGGTAAATTGAAACAGCATATTTGGAACTCTGGTCTTTAAAAACAAGTATATTGCCGCTTACCTTGCCAATAATATGATAGTTCATTTCCCTGCTGTCATCTTTCAACACATCAGAATAGGTAATTTGTTGAGCGGTAGAAAATACCGGCAATAAAAACAACAGGCATACATAGAACAATATTCCTTTCATACAACGAATTTTTATAACTTAAAATTAAGCTATAATCTTTTAATAAAAACATAAAACAAAGTGATAAGATTTTTGTTTTATATAAAGTCAATTAATTACTTTTCACTATTTAAATTATGGCATTAAAGCCTTCCTTTACTTATAAAATATCTTCAAATTACACTATCTTGTAACTTATGCAAACAGTATTAATAACGGGTGGTACCGGTATGTTGGGCAAGGCTTTAACTGCTCATTTAATTGATAAAGGTTATCGGGTAATAGTGCTTACGAGGCAACTGCCAAAAGAGAAACTTATTACATCAAATATTGAATACGCCATTTGGAACGTTAACAAACAAACTATTGATATTGACGCAGTACAAAAGGCAGATCACATTATACATCTTGCCGGTGCCGGAGTGGTAGATAAAAAATGGACCGAAGATTATAAAAGGGAAATACAACAAAGCCGGACAGAAAGCAGCAAATTAATTGTGGATACTTTAAAAAATAACCTCAATAAAGTTACCGCTGTCGTTAGTGCATCTGCCATCGGCTGGTATGGAGAGGATACTACAAAAGGTAAATTGTTTGTTGAAACCGACCCTGCTGCAAATGGATTTTTAGGAGAGACCTGCCAGTTATGGGAACAAAGCATACAACACGTTGAAACATTAAATAAGCGCCTGGTAATACTGCGTACAGGCATTGTACTAAGCAATAGCGGTGGTGCCCTTGCAGAGTTTAAAAAACCAATCCGCTTTGGCGTTGCTGGTATTATTGGCAATGGTAAACAGGTAGTAAGCTGGATACATATTGATGACCTTTGCAGGTTATTTATAAATGTTATTGAAAATGAAAAACTATCTGGAACATACAATGCAGTTGCGCCTGAACCCGTTACCAATAAAACACTTACTGTTGCATTGGCAAAAAAAATGAATGGCAAATTATTTATTCCTTTGAAAGTGCCCTCTTTTGTTTTAAAAATAATGCTCGGCGACAGAAGTATTGAAGTGTTAAAAAGCACTTTGGTTAGCTGTGCTAAAATACAAAGAACAGGTTTTAGATTTCTATTTCCAACAATTGATATGGCCTTGCAACAATTATGCGATGAAAAAAAATAATTGATAGCGCATTTACAAATCAGATTTTGTCATTCTTTTTAGGCTCCAGAAATAAAATAATGCCAGGTAAGCAATTGCCAATGAAAATACCAGCCAGGTATAATCTGACGGTAAAAATTTATTGGCCATGTTTGTAAACATGCCAAAGGGGGAATATACCAAGCCATCAGCAGCATTCATAGGTAAATAGTTGCCCATATTGCCGAGGTCGATGTTGTGATCTTTTTTAATATTAATTGACCATACCAGTAACACCAGTGATAAGCCGTTTTCCAATACCGTGTAAATAAAAAATACTGCTACCGCAAAACCAGTTCGCCGTATCAGTACACCCATTAAAACAGCAATTATATTGTAAGTTAAAGCCTTTAAAAAAAAGAACCCTATACTGCTTATTCCATAAAAAGAAAAAGAGCCGGTATTAACGATAAATCCAAACGCCATTGCTGTAATAAAAACCAGTACTGTAGAGCAAACGGCTATTATTAGGGCCATTAATATTTTTACCTGTGTAAATTCTATGCGGCTAATACCGTCAATTATATTTTGCCTGTGTGTTCTGTAGGTAAATTCGTTGGTTACCAAAATCAGCAATAGCAAGCCGGGTAGCAACAACGTTAACCCGCTATAATAACTTACCGTTTGCCAAACATTTGGAAAACCAAAAGGCGATCCTCCCGAAATTAACCCTGTTGGATCTGCCGGATCAATTACATTTTTTTTAAAATAATACACCAGGTAATTGGCCATAAAAATACCCAGTGCAAAAAAACAACTGATTACAATAAATGCATTGTAATTTTTAATCTTCATCCATTCTATCTTCAATAATTTTATCATAACGAACAATTAATTAGTTGGTTAATTCAAAGAACTTGGCTTCAAGGCTTTTCTTTTTTAGCTGCAGGTGATTTAATACTACCCCATTATTGAAACAATGCCTGTTAATGGTTTCTACATCAGCAGAACCTACAGGATAAAACAACTGTATCATTTTATGATGCACTTTTAAATTACTATAGCCTTGCAGGGTATTAAGTGCAATCTCCAGCTGAGGTATATTGGTGGCACTAATTTCAACAATATCTTCATTGGCCAAAATTTCATTTACATCGCCTGTTGCTACCAGCTCTCCTTTTTTTAAAATAGCCACATGGGTACAAACTTTTTCTACTTCATCCAGCAGGTGGCTTGCCATGATAATGGTTTTTCCCTGTTGGTGTAATTGCTTTATTAATTGCCTTATTTCTGCAATACCTACTGGGTCCAGTCCGTTTGTTGGCTCATCCAATATCAATACTTCAGGGTCGCCCAACAGGCAGGAAGCAATGGCTAAACGCTGTTTCATGCCCAGAGAATAAGTGCTAAACCTGGAATCTTTTCGTTGTGTCAGGTTTACCAATTCTAGTACCCGGGGTATATCGTCATGCCCTCTTTCTTTTAATGCGGCGGCAATTTCTAAATTTTTTTGGGCAGATAAATAATGATAAAAATTGGGCGTTTCTAAAAAAGTGCCAATTTTACGGCGAAGCTTTTCATCCGGTATTTCATCAAATAATTTATAGCTGCCGCCCGAAGGTCTTAAAATATCCATAATAATACCCAGCATAGTTGTTTTACCACTTCCATTAGGACCCAGTATCCCAAATACGGTTCCTTTGGGAACAATAAAACTTACTCCTTTTAGCGCCCATATACGGCCATAACTTTTACTAAGGTTTTCAATAGAAAGAATTGACATAAGCGCTTTAATGATTAAGGTTTGAAGATAAGTGATTTTATAATTGATGACTGTACAAATCAGGATAAGTGGCAGTCAGGGACGATGTTGCGGGTGCCAGATATTTGTAAAATTTCCTATGGTGGCAATCCCATTACGATTATAGACAAGGCGCTGAAGGTTAAGGTTGTCAATATCTTGCTGTAATACTTTTCTGCTGAATGGATTCATTGTGCCGCCGGGTGCCAGGGGCAAAGCAATAGGGCTATATTGATAAATGGCATCAACAATGGTGCCTCTTGGATACATGATACCCGGTATGCCTTTACCCCTTATATCCAGCATTTCAGGATGGTGCAAACCAATTGTATGGCCATATTCATGTGCAGCAGTTGTTGAATTATTCAGCAGGTTGTCTACTTTAAAATAACCTGTATTGCAACCAATGCCGTCTACAAAAGAAATATTGTCAGCCGCAAATTCTTCCACTCTGAAATAATTATTTCGGGGGTTTCTATTTTCAAAAACCATTTCAGGTGTAAGGGATTGGGCCCAAATGCCTTTAATATCAAACAATACATTACACAATATATTTTTTATACGCACTTTACCTTTTGCTTTATTCCAGTGTTCAGCAATATCCTGGGCAATTTGAAAACTTAATGCATCGCTGGCTGCATCGCCATAAAAAAATAATACCGAATGGATATAAAGCTGATTGGTATTTAGTTTTAATTCTGCTTCGCCCATTTTGTAAAAATATTTTATTTGAAATTTAGTCCCCATTCCAGATTGTCTATAACAGATTGGACATGTACATCTTTTTATAAAAATAACGTTATTGGAATAGAATAATAAAGCTGCTGTAACTATTATATGCTATTTAACAGTATAATAGTTAGTGGTGTTGAAATAATATTTTATAAATTGAGTAAACTTTTTTTATGAGCCAGTTATTTATTGACCCCAACATTGCAAAAGCAAGTACCATTTCAACTGACATTTACACCAGTGCAGAAAATTTTGAAGCGGCTAAAGAAAAAATATTTGCTCCTTCCTGGCAATTTATTGGCAGTAAAGAATTGGTAAAATTTAGTGGAGATATACAACCTTTCACTTTACTTGAAAACTATATGAATGAGCCACTGATGCTCACAAGGGATGCTGATGATAAAATAAATTGCTTATCGAATGTTTGTACCCACCGGGGTAACATTATTGCCTATAAACAATGCAGTAAAGCAAACAACTTAAGATGCAAATATCATGGAAGATTATTTGACTTATCCGGCACGTTTGTATCGATGCCCGAATTTAAAGAAGTAGAAAATTTTCCCTGCGAGACAGACAATTTACCCAGTTTGCCGTTGTTTAACTGGGGTAATTTATTGTTTACTTCCCTTAATAAAAAAGAAGAAGCTCCTGCTTATCTGAGTGAGATGATGGAACGGCTTCACTGGCTACCGTTGGAAGATTTTGTATACAGGCCTGAACTTAGTAAAACATTTAACATCGATGCAAACTGGGCTTTGTACTGTGAAAATTATTTAGAAGGTTTTCACATTCCCTTTGTACATGCCGCATTAAATGCAGCACTGAGTTTTGGCGATTATACTACCGAATTATATAACAAGGCAAGTTTACAACTGGGTGTCAGTAAAGATAATTTGAATTGCTTTGATCTGCCTAAATCATCTATTGATTATGGCACCAATGTGGCAGCCTATTATTTTTGGGTGTACCCCAACATGATGTTTAATTTTTATCCCTGGGGATTATCGGTAAATATTGTAAGCCCGATTGCTGTTAACAAAACCAAGGTTGAATTTTTAACTTACATGTGGCAGGAAGATAAATACGATAAGGGAGCAGGAAGTGACCTTGATAAAGTAGAAATGGAAGATGAAGAAATTGTACAAAATGTACAAAAAGGAATTGTATCAAGATTTTATAAACATGGCAGGTATTCTGTAACAAGGGAAACTGGTACACATCATTTTCATAGGCTGCTGGCGGGTAGCATGAACCATTAACATTTATTAATAAATTATTTAGCAGTCGAAAAAAATTATTTTTTAATGGGCAAACGTTTTTCACAAGTCAATTTCCGCCATATCCATTCAACCGGGCCATAGTTAAAATATTTAAACCACCAGTTGCTGTAAATAACCTGTACTATGTAAATTATTACTACAATAGGATAAATATAACAGGGCCGATATTGCCTCCTGCTCCAAAACCAACACCATAGAAGATAATGATAGAAAAGATTGTCTGCATTAAATAATTTGTCAGTGCCATCCTGCCAACAGGTGCAAATACTTTCCATTCTCATGAAAAATATTTATAAAAGAATTGAAGACATTTTCTCTTTGCCAGCCCATAATTCTTGCCCATGGAATTTAAATTTATTGTTAAGTAGTATTCAAAATTCCTTATTGGAGATTTGAAGTAAAGGGCAAAAGGAAGCATATATTACATATTTAACTGCCACCTTGCTGATTGCTTAATTTCAATATTTACAAATTCAGATATCATTGCACTAGTCTCTTTCATTTGAATTTCATCACCCTTAATTACTAAAGGGACTTTACTATTGTCGATATTATTTATTAAAAATATAGAATAAGCACTCCCTAAAAACTTACCCCTATATTCAGTCACAAGCAAGGAACAGTTTGATCTATCATAAGAATTTTTGTTAATAAAAAATTTGCCGTGCTCACTTCTAACGATATGTATTGTAATATCATTGATAAAATTCCAAATTAAACGATATGAAATATATAGATAAAAAAGAATTAGAAAAATCAAAAAAAAGGCTCCCCAAATATTATTAAATTTTATTTTGCTAAAATTTGCAAAAAGCCAAATAAACTGTACTACTATTACTAAATTGACAACTACAACAGAAAACCATCGTTTTGTTTTTAATATTTCAATATTATCTGCATATTTAATAATTTTCATTCTATTCAAATTTTAGTTTTTTTCCTTCATTGCCAGTAACTCCTCTCAACTATCTAGCTAAAATGATATTGGATAAGGCAATACATCCCACAAAATCATAGCGATGACTACTCCGCTTAAATGATATTTGCTAATGAATAAACAGGACTGTGGCCTTCGCCTACAATGACAATCAGACGATATTAATTCCTTAACGGCTTTCCACTTTTTAAAACACTCTGTATTCTTTCCAAAGTTTTCTTTTCGCCGGTTAAACTCAAAAAAGCTTCTCTTTCAAGATCAAGTAAATATTGTTCTGTAACAAATGCAGGTTCGCTTAAATCGCCACCACACATTACGTAAGCTAATTTTTTTGCTACAGTTACATCATGGTCTGTTGCATAATTTGCTTTATGCATTCCGTTAATACCGGCTAGAAGCGTACCTAAGGCACCACGTCCCAATACTTTTATGTCGGTACGTTGTACCGGCATTATATAACCATCACTATACAATTCAATTACTGCCTGTTTGGCTTCAGCAATCCTTCTTCCCAAATTAAGGCTTACCAAATCTCTTCCTTTTCTGTAGATGCCCATGTAGAAAGCTTCGGCTGCAGAGGTAGCCACTTTTGCTGTAGCGATGGTAAGGAAACGGTTTTGTAAAGTAAGAGTATCTACTTCACCATCATGGGTTTCATCAGCGGCCCTTAAAACAAATTCTTTGGTACCACCACCACCGGGAATTACACCAATGCCTGCTTCTACCAAACCGGTATAGGTTTCAGCAGCTGCAATTACTTTATCAGCATGCAGACAAATTTCGCAGCCGCCACCCAATGCCAGGCCATGCGGCGCCAGCACCACTGGTATACCTGAATAGCGAACCCTCATCATAGTGCTTTGAAACATCCGTATTGCCATATCTATCTCATCATAATCCTGCTCAATTGCCAGCATAAATATCATACCCACATTTGCACCGGCACTAAAGTTGGGTCCATCATTGGCTATTACCAAACCTTTGTATTTTTCTTCTGCAAGCGAAATTGATTTTTGAATACCTTCTAATACCTCGCCGCCGATACTACCCATTTTGGTATACCATTCTAATCCTAATACATCGCCACCTAAATGATAGGTACGGCAGGCACTGTTTTTCCAAATGGTTTCGTTGGCAAAATTTTTCATTACAATAAAGGAATCTCCACCGGGGATAGCTTTATAGGTTTTGGTTATAACGTCGTAGTATAAACGCTTTCCGTTTTCGATTGTATAAAAACTTTTTACACCTGCAGCAATCATTTCCTCTACCCAGGGTGCAACTTTAAATCCGGCGGCTTTCATGGCTTCTGTTGTTTTGGCAACACCTAATGTATCCCAGCTTTCAAAAGCACCTATTTCCCAGCCAAAACCTGCCATCATGCCATCATCTATCCTGTACAGTTCATCACTGATTTCAGGAATACGGTGAGAGATATAAGCAAATAAATTATAGTGAAACTGGCGATAAAAATCACCTGCTTTATCTGTACCTGCAGCTAATGCCTTCAGTCTGGTTTTTAATTCATCGATTGGTTTGGCGGTTTCTATCGTTGTGAACCTTGGTTTTTTACGAGGTTCGTATTCCAATGTAGAAAGATTCAATACCTGGATTTCTTTTTCTCCTTTTGCAGATGTGGGCATCTTCTTAAAAAAACCCTGGCCTGTTTTATCGCCCAGCCAGTTGTTTTCTACCATTTTATTTAACCATGCAGGAATTACAAATTGTTCCTTTGCTTCATCCTGCGGACAATTATCAAAAACGCCTTTTGCAACTTTTACCAAAGTATCGATGCCTACCAAATCTGCAGTGCGAAATGTAGCAGATTTTGGACGGCCAACAATTGGGCCTGTAAGTACATCAATTTCATCTACAGTTAACTGCAATTTTTCCATGGCATTCATAATGGCCATCATGCCAAATACCCCGATACGGTTGGCTATAAATGCGGGAGTATCCTTACATAGAACTGTTGTTTTACCTAATTGCAGGCTACCATATTCCATTAAAAAATCTACCACTTCAGTGTCAGTAAATGGTGTAGGAATAATCTCAAGTAATCGTAAATATCTTGGCGGGTTAAAAAAGTGGGTGCCGCAAAAATGTTTTTTAAAATCATCTGTTCTGCCCTCCGTCATCATATGAATGGGAATGCCGGATGTATTGGAAGTAATTAAAGTACCCGGTTTACGGTGTTTTTCTACTTCGGTAAAAACAGATTGTTTTATATCCAGTCGCTCTACTACAACTTCTATTACCCAATCGTAGCCGGCAATATCTTTCATATTATCAGTAAAATTGCCCGTTGTAATTTTCTTTACTACATCTTTGGTGTAAACAGGTGAAGGGTTTGACTTTATGGCCGCAGCAAGCGCATCGTTTACAATTTTATTTTTTTCAGCAGGCTTTGCCCCTGCTGGTAAATCTTTGGGTTGAATATCCAGCAGCAATACCTGCAAACCTGCCCCTGCAAAATGACAGGCAATACGGCTACCCATTACACCACTGCCTAAAACGGCAATTTTTTTAATTATCCTTTTCATATGTTTATTCTTTAGGCAATTATCAATACTGCCAATTAGTTAGTTAAACAACTATTTTCATAATCGAAATTAATACATTTTATAAAAGCATCATAAAAAATCAAAACAGGCTTTACAGCCTGCTCTATTTTTAGTCAATATTATTTTAGACTAATTTCTAACTTACCTCGCTCCCATTTGTTACCGCCTCATCAGGATTTACAAATTTTAGTTTGCCGTTGGTGTCTTCAGCCATCAATATCATTCCATTACTTTCTATCCCCTTCATTTTTCGTGGCGCAAGGTTAGTAACAACCGTAACCTGTTTGCCTACAATATCCAAAGGTTCAAAATGCAATGCAATACCACTTACAATTATTCTTTTTTCAAAACCCAGGTCAACTTCCAACTTCAATAACTTATCTGCTTTGGCAACTTTTTCTGCTGATAAAATAGTGCCCACTTTCAGGTCAATTTTCGCAAAATCTTCAAACACAATTTCTGGTTTGGTTTCTTTTACTTCCGGAACGTTTACCGGTGCTGATTCTTCTTTACCGCTTGCTTCCATTTTTATTTTTTCGCTTTTAATTTTTAATTTTTGTATCTGTTCCGCTACTTCTGTATCATCAATTTTTCTAAATAATAATTGTGGTTCTCTTAATGAATAACCTACACTTAGCAAATTGGGTTTACCCGCATTTTCCCAGTCCAGCATTTTGTCGACTACCTTCATCATGTAAGTCATTTTTTTTGCTGCAAAGGGCAAGAAAGGATTTATATACACAGCAAGATTGGCTGTAAGCTGTAAACAAATATGTAAACAGTTGTCAATTATTTGCTGACCCTCCGGGTTTGTATCCAAAGTTTTGGCAACAATCCATGGCTGTTTATCCTGCATGTATTTATTTCCTTCTCGTGCAAGATCAATTACTTCATATTGTGCATCCCTGAACTTATATCCTTCAATCAGGCTTTCGATAGTTGCTTTTGCATGGGTAATTTCCGCAAACAAATTTTTATCTGCATCATCCAGTATTGCTGCGTGCAATGGAGGCACTTTTCCCTTGCACAGTTTATGCATTAAAACAAAGGCCCTGTTTACAAAATTACCAAACACATCCACCAGCTCCCCCTTCACTGTATCCTGAAAAGCCTTCCAGGTAAATTCACTGTCTTTTGTTTCAGGCGCAATAGCGTTTAAATAATACCGCAATGCATCCACCATCTGGTCTCCGCCATTTTCCTTCTTTACAAAATCGTTGATGTAATCATCCATTTCAATACTCCATCCACGGCTGGTACTCATTTTATCGCCTTCAAGATTCATAAATTCATTACTGGGTACATTCTCAGGTAAAATATTTCCATGCAGTTTCAACATAACCGGAAATATGATGGCGTGAAAAACAATATTATCCTTACCTATAAAATGCACCAGTTTGGTATCTTCATTATACCAATAAGGTTTCCAATCCTTATAATTGTCCAGGGCCCACTGTTTGGTTGCGCTGATATAACCAATAGGTGCGTCAAACCAAACATATAATACCTTGCCTTTACCTCCTTCTACATCTTCGGGTAAAGCAATTCCCCAATCCAGGTCCCTTGTTACAGCCCTTGGCTGTAAACCTGCATCCAGCCAGCTTTTACACTGCCCTAATACATTTGCTTTCCAATCAGCTTTATGATCTTCCAATATCCACTGGCGTAAAAACTCTTCATATTTATTCAATGGCAAATACCAATGTTTAGTAGCTTGTTTTACAGGTGCATTACCGCTTAGTGTACTTCTTGGATTAATTAATTCATCAGGGCTTAAAGAAGTACCGCATCTTTCGCACTGATCGCCAAAAGCATTTTTATTGGCACAAACAGGGCAAGTGCCAACAATATAACGATCGGCTAAAAACGTATTGGCTTCTTCATCAAAATATTGTTCTGTTTCTTTTACTTCCAGATCACCGTTATTATTTAGCACAGTAAAAAATTCCTGTGCCGTTTCATGATGCAAAGGGGATGTGGTTCTGTGATAAATATCAAAAGAAATTCCCAGGTCAGTCATATTGCTTTTTAACATGGCGTGGTATTTATCTACAATTTCTTTCGGGGTGGTATTTTCCTTCATTGCTTGTATAGTAATTGCGGCGCCATGTTCATCGCTGCCGCATACATATACTACATCTTTTTTTTGTGCCCTTAAATACCGCACATAAATATCTGCCGGCAAATAAGCGCCCGATAAATGACCAATATGTTTAGGGCCATTTGCATAAGGCAATGCAGAAGTAATTAAATATCTTTTTGGATCTGTCATAATTTTTTTGTTATTAGTTCCCATTGGTGCAGTGATTCACCCAGGTCAATCTCACATCAGGTGCCTTTAAAGTCATGTTATCCCATTTTGGTTCTGCTAAAGCGCTGCAAATTTACCTAAAGCAAGTACAATACCCAAACAAACAAAAACCTCCGCTGTAGGCGGAGGTTTTAAAAGATTTATAATATCAAAACTATTGAATAAGACCTGAAAACAATTTTTATTGTACTTCTGCTATTACCCTTACCAGCAAAGTACTGGTAGCTGCTTTTAATGCAATCACATTTCCTTTGGCCATATCTACGGTTCCCTTATACAGTTCTGTTTTTTCATTGTCTCTTACTTCAAGCAACAATTGAAATTTATCACCTGCTTTGGTTGTAGTGGTAAGAAAAAAGTTATCGGTTGGTGTAGCTTCTGCATAATTTGCTGCTGTATCTTTTGCAGCCAATTGCCAGGCGGGAAGTAGCAAAGATGTAAAATTGCTGATCGTTGTATTGCCTTCAAATAAAGCTCTCCGCTTATCTTCTTCACCGGCAGCAACGGTTATTGTTTTAGAAGGCACAAAAATATTATCGATAAAATTGCCCGCAGAATCGGCAGTCCAGATGGCCATTACAGGAGTCATTACTTCATTACTTTTTTCAATGATGAATTGCAGTGTTTTACCCTGCTTTTCTTTATTGGTAACTATTTTATCGAAGGAGGTTTTGTCAAAAAAGCCACCTTTGCGCTTATCACCTCTGGTTAAATCTTCTCCAAAATGTTGTATTTGTGCAAAAGGAGGCAAGCTAAAACCTGCTCCAATTAAAAAGATGGCAACTATAGCAGCGGCCACAAAGAATTCTTTTTTAACCTTACCCTCTTTACGTTCCTTAGTGTATACTTTTAAAGAGCCCCAGTTATTTCTGACATGAAAAAAAGCAAAGCTGATAAACACCAAACCTAATAATACATGAATGGCAGTAACAAACTCTGGCTTTAGTCCAAAATACAATAAAAGGCCCGTTGTTGCAAGGAATAAAAAAGCCAGAGCAATACTCAGGCTAATAATGTTTTTCTTTTTCATAATTAATTTTTCAATTGAATACAAACATAGTATTCAACCAGAATTTCATTTCGCAAATGAGATGATCCTAAAGAATGTTGCGACAAAAAATAATATTCAGGGTGTTATTATTCTTAATATTTACTTTTTAACTTAAAATTTTCTGCAAATTATTATAGCTGGTAGTAATACTTGCATAAGGATCTTTCGGCATATCATACTCTACAAAAAAATGTTTCATTCCGGCGATATCAGCGTTTGCAAAAATGCGCTTAAAGTCAACAATACCTGTACCTACAGGTTGAGGGCCAGTCATGCCTTTATCGATATCTTTTACATGCCACAGCGGGAAACGGCCGGGATGTTGTTTAAACAATTCTACCGGATCAACTCCTGCTTTGGTAACCCAGCATATATCAAGTTCCATCTTCATTATATCAGGGTTTGTTCCAGCCAGCAACATGTTATAAGGAACCTGCCCTTCTACAGATTTAAATTCCATATCATGATTATGATAGGCAAATGTGATCTTCACTTTTTTACAGGCCTCACCAGTTTTATTTAATATTTCAAGTGAGCTTTCTATTTCATCCAATGTACCTGTTGGAATATTAGCGCAAACAAGATAAGGGATGCCGCCTTCTGCTGCCTGGTCAACAAGTTCCTGCATATTATCCTTCAGGTTTTTCATTGGCGGAATAACCATTGGTTTACCATCTGCACCAGTTGGCATTTTTGCACCAGGAGGCATTTTAAATGGTGCTCCAATAATATGGTGCGACTTCCATGACAAGCCAAGGTCTTTTGTTAATGCAGCAAACTCTTTTGGTTTCATGCCATAAAACCCACCCAGCTTACTAAAAGCAGATTCAACTTCTTCGTAACCAATATCTGCAACCTTCTTTAAGGTACCTTTTACATCTGCATCAATAACATTAAACAAAGTATACAATTGAAGGCCTACGGGATGAATAGAAGCTGGCGTTAAAAAAGATATACGCATTTATTTTGTAAGTATAAGACCACCCAAAGCAATAGTTCCGGATTTTTTTAGAAAATTTCTTCTGTTTGACATGATGAATAATTTATTTTTAAATATTAGATTATATTATTTTTTTGCCATTGGTGGCGGGATAGTATTTTGAAATTGAATTTCAACCATCTGCATCAACGGTTGATTTGTACCCGCTATACTATTTTTGAAAACAAAATATACATTATGCACACCGCTGATTGGTTCAATAACTGCGCTGGCATTTGTTGCCATCATTTTTCTCAGCATGCTGAAATCAAAACCTTTCGGAGGACCAGAAGGCTTTTTATTATCAGCAGCTGCAGATTTTGCCCCAGGTTTAGGTTTACCACCCCCCATATTTTCTATCATCCTTGCCATATCAAAAGGTTTGGATACAATCATTTCTGTTTGCCCTATCAATTTACCATCCGGGGCATCAAGGTGTATTTCAATTGTCCCGCCTACAGCTCCGGAATTGGGTGTTGCCTGTACCAAAAATTGAATTCGTTTAATATCTGTTAGATCTATCTTGTTATAGCCCAGGTAAGAATTATCGCCTATCATAGAAAAAGAAATGGACGGAGTTGTTAACAACTGGGTACTCTTCTTAATATCAGCATTCATAGGATCAAGCACAGGGTTTCTTAATGGCAATAAATATTCAGTTGATAATCCTGCAATAGGAGGATTTCCTTTATCAGTATACGCAACCCTTAACAGGTAACCGCCTTTGCCATTTTCGCCAACAGGTACTTTCGTAATATAGTCTCCACTTAATTTAATTGGAGTGGCGGCCACTTGCTTTTGTGAAAGGCGAAGGATATATTTTACTATTATTTCCGACTGGGGCTTTGTTATTTTTGGATGCGCAGCCATCACATGTTCGCCCCAAACACCGCCACCTCCATTGATGATTTTATCGGCCAGTTTTGAAACAGCAGCAGGATCATTTTTATATTTTTCTGACACTGCATTAAAGCTTGGCCCAACGGACGTTTTATCAATTACGTGACATGATTTACAATCGTTGGAACTGATCAAATAACTACCTGCAACAAATCCCGTTTTTTCATCTGCAGCACGGTGATTTTGTGCTATGGCAATCGGGTCAAAGCCTTCAGGTACATAGTCAAAATTAACAGCCAGTTGGTCAGGTTTTATTTTACCGTCTGCTGTAGTTCCATCTTCCTTATCAGTTACACTAATGGTATATTCAATGGGCTGGTTGGCAAAAAAGAAAGTTTTGTTTCCCTTTATAATATCAATACTCACCACCGGTACAGCATTGCCAGCTTCTAATGTAATGGCTTTACTATTTTTTTCTCCCTTTGTATCTGTTACTGTAAGTGTGACCTGGTAAGTTCCCGGCTTATCGAGTGTAACTACTGTATTTGAATCAGTAACTGTTTTAGTATAGCCGTTAGAGGACGTTATTTTCCATTCGTATTTTAATGCCCCCTTATCATATTTATCATAATCAATAGTACCCTTTGAGGAAAGATTTACTGTAAATGGAATGGCACCTGCTCTTTGGTCAGCAGCAGCTTCCACCACTGGCTTACGGTTACCTGCGTTATATTCTATACGAACCAATGCAGAGTTTGCATTACCCTGGAACCAGGCACTGCCATATTCCAGCATATATAAATCACCATCGGGGCTAAACTTCATGTCAATTACGCTGCTAAAATTTTCCTTTGGTAATACTTGCTCCATTGATTTATAGTTATACTCCTTATCCATAGAAACAGCCATTATCCAGCCACGCATAAAATCTGTGATGAGCCATTTGTTTTCATAATAAGCGGGCCATGGGCGCTTAGCATCTTTAAAATCATCCTTGTGAAAAACAGGTCCACCTACAGCACTACGGCCAGCGCTACCCATTAATGGAAACGAATCGGATAAACCATAAGGGTACCATATAAATGCTTTTTGTGCTGGCGGCAATTCTTTTAAACCTGTATTATTGGGCGAATTATTCACGGGGTGTTCTGGGTTATTTTTTGCACCATAGGTACTATCAACATAATTATATTTTGCATACGCTTGATTATCGCCAATAAAATAAGGCCATCCAAAATAACCGGCTTTGCGTGCCTGGTTAAATTCGTCGTATCCACGTGGGCCATAAATAGAATCTACAAATGCATCGGGACCAACTTCGCCCCAATACAAAAAGCCCGTTTTGCTATCTATAGAAACACGCCATGGATTACGGTTACCCATTACATAAATTTCGGGCCTGGTATTGGCAGTTCCTTTTGGAAAAAGATTTCCTTCGGGAATGGTATAGGTACCATTATCTTCTGGATGAATGCGTAATATTTTACCGCGTAAATCATTGGTATTGCCAGAACCACGCTGATCATCCCAGCTTGAACGTCCTGCCCTTTCATCATAAGATGAAGTGCCAGATGGAGGATTGGCAGTATTATTTCCTACTGTCAGGTATAAATTCCCTTCCATGTCAAATACCATTCCACCACCGGTGTGACAACAGGTTTCACGCTGTGTAACTACTTCCAGGATAATTTTTTTCGTAGATTCATACAAAGAATCGCCATGCAGTTCCCATCTTGACAATACATGTTTCGGCGTTGAAGGATCCGCATAATACAAATATATCCAGTGATTTTCTGCAAATTTTGGGTGTACAACAAGGCCCACCAATCCTTCTTCTGCTTCGCTAACCGCACCTTCCTTTGTAGTATATTTTGTATTTACCGGAATGTGGGCGATTACTTTTACCTGGTTGGTTGAGGGATCAAAAACCTTTAATACACCCTTACGTTCAATAATTAAAACACGGCCCTTATCCAAAAAAGACATCTCCATAGGCTCGTCCATACCTTCTGTAAGTACCACTTTTGTAAACCGGTTTTCTTCGGGAGACTCATTATCGGCAACAGCAATAGCGTCGGGTTGTTTGCACGATGAAGCAAATAAACTTACTCCTAAAATAAAAAGACCGGCATGTTTAAAGGAAAAATTATTTGGCATAAAAGCAATTTTTAAATAATGGTTTAATTAACTATACGTCGTTATAACACACCCTTGACAACAAAGTCATGCTATATATTTTATGGTATTTCGATGGATACAAATTTAATTTTCAATCAGTGCCCTATTGTACAAATGAGATGAGAAAGGGAAATGTAGCGACGAAACGGGATTTAGAATACCCTATGGTAGCCTAAAAGCTTTTTCCCTAATCAAGTTTTGTTTTTGGTCAATGCGTTAGTATGACACAATGGTAAACATTTTTTGCTATTTGTAATAATTTTATTTTTAATCTGCCTGTAGGCATTTACTTTTATATATGAGTTATGATAAAGCATTAAGGGATCATTATTTAAAAGGCCATGAGAAATACCTGCGCCATATTTCAGTGGACTGCATCATTTTTGGGTTTTATAACAATGAACTGAAAGTATTGCTGCTGCAGGCCAAATACGCCGGCTTATGGGGTTTACCGGGTGGATTTATTAAAAAAGAAGAGCATATGGATGAAGCCGCAAAGCGTATACTGAAAGAAAGGACAGGCTTGGATGAAATTTATATGCAACAGTTTTATGTATTTAGCGCCCCTGAACGCTCCACCCGTAAATCCAACCAGCAATTTCTAAAAAACGTTGGCGTAAAAAGCAATGAAAGCTGGATGTTTGAACGTTTTATTACAGTAGGCTATACGGCCCTGGTTGATTTTTCAAAAGTTGAACCGGTGGCTGATGTATTTTCTACTACCAGCGAATGGCTCAACATCCATGAAATTCCTGAAATGCTTCTTGACCACCGCGACATATTGAATAAGGCATTGGAGAACTTGCAATTGCAGTTAAATCATCACCCGGTTGGTTATAACCTGTTACCCGAAAAATTTACCATGCCTGAGATACAGAAATTGTATGAAACTATTTTAGACAAGAAACTGGACAGAAGAAATTTTCAACGCAAGATTTTGGGAACCGGCATTTTAAAAAGATTGAATGAAACAAAAAAAGGAGTTGCACATAAAGCACCCTGGTATTATAAATTTGACCAGCGGAAATATCAAAAAGCGCTGAAAGGAGGAATAGGTTTTGAATTGTAGGGTTGCAAATTAAAATGAAAAAATATTTATGAACCGCAAAAACTTTTTATCATCTATTGTTCCGGCTGCAGCCACATTAAGCACCATTACAAAGGGCCGGCAACTAAACGAAGCTGATGAATATCCCATTATACCAGCATACTTAAAAGAAGGCGGTACCATTGGTATAACCAGTCCTGCTGGTTATATTACCCTTGCAGAAATTGAACCTGCTGCAAATAAGTTAAAGGAATGGGGGTTTCAGATAAGCATTGGCAATACTATCGGTAAAAAATATTTTACGTTCGGTGGAACAGATGAAGAAAGACTGGCAGATTTTCAACAGATGCTGGATGATAAAAAACTGGATGCCATTTTATGTGCCAGGGGTGGTTATGGTATAGTGAGGATAATTGATAAACTTGATTTTACTCAATTTACAAAACATCCAAAATGGGTCATTGGGTTTAGTGATATAACTATTATGCATAACCATCTTAATAGAAATTATGGCATAGCATCAATCCATTCAAAAATGTGCAACAGCTTTCCCGACGACTGGGCGCTGGCCGAGCCCATCCAAAAAGAATCTATTGAAAGTATTAATAAATGTTTAACAGGCCAGAAAATGAGCTACACCGCTTTACCTAATGTAAAAAATAAAACGGGTGTTGCAAGCGGTAAATTGGTGGGTGGAAATTTAAAGACAATTGAATCTTTAGCAGGCAGCGACAGTGACCTTGTTACAAAAAACAAAATTCTATTTGTAGAAGATACCGGCGAATATATTTACAGTATTGACCGCATGTTTTGGAACCTTAAAAGAACTGGAAAATTAACCAATTTACAGGGCCTTATTATTGGCGGATTTAAAATAAAGAAAGATGAGGGTGATGAAGAATTTGGTAAAACACTGGAAGAAATTGTACTGGAAAAAGTAGCAGAATATAATTACCCGGTTTGCTTTGATTTTCCGGTGGGGCATCAAAAAAATAATTTTGCTTTAAAGTGTGGTGTGGTGCATAAACTTGATGTAAATACAACTGAGCCTTCATTGAAGGAGGTATAGCATTTTAGTAAATTGACAAATCAAAATAATATAGGTAAAAAGTAAATGGCATATGATAAAAATTCCTCCCTATTTAAAAAAAGGTGATACCATTGGCATAACCTGCCCCGCAGGTTATATGGATAAGGAAAAAGCACAAACATGTATTGGCGCCTTGCAAAAATGGGGCTACCAGGTAATGGTGGGTAAAACACTGGGCAGTGAATCTGCAAATTATTTTTCCGGAACAGACGAGGAGCGATTGAATGAATTACAGGCAATGCTGGATGATGACAGTATCAATGCTATTTTATGCGGCCGGGGAGGCTATGGTGTCGGCAGGATTATTGACGAGCTTGATTTTAGAAAATTTAAAAAGAAACCCAAATGGTTTATTGGCTACAGTGATATCACTGTGTTACATGCACACATTTACACAACATGCAAAACAGCCAGTATTCATGCCCCCATGGCGGCGGCTTTTAATGATGGCGGGGCCGATAATGAATTTGTGCTTTCATTAAAAAAAATGCTCACAGGTAAAAAAAATAAATACGACTGCCCTGTTCATCCATTTAATAAACAGGGCAAAACTACAGCTGAACTGGTGGGCGGCAATCTTTCGTTGCTGGCACATTTAATAGGTACCCCATCTGACATTAATACAAAAAATAAAATACTTTTTATAGAAGATATCGGTGAATACATTTATAGTATCGACCGTATGTTATATCAATTAAAACGAAGTGGCAAACTGGATCATTTAACGGGTTTAATTATTGGCGGGTTTACAGATATAAAAGATACAGAACGGCCCTTTGGCAAACCTATTGATGAAGTAATCAATGATATTGTAAAAGGTTATAATTATCCTATCTGTTTTAATTTTCCGGTAAGCCATGGCAAAGAAAATTATGCTTTAAAAATTGGTGGTGTTTACCAGTTAAGTGTTGGCAATAAAAATGTCCAGCTATCGGAACAATAAAATCTTTATTGACGCAGCAACGAATCCAGCTTTTGATGAAACAGTGCAAAGTCATTTAAATTATGGTGGTTTCCATTGTCAATAGTTATAAACTCATCGGCAGGTTTTAAAACCATTTTTAATTTTGCTGCACAACGGTAAGGGATAACACCATCATCAGTTCCGTGAAAAATAGTGATGGGTACTTTTACTTTTTGCAGAAATTGACTGGAAGGAATAATGTAGTTTACCATGCCGGTTACCGGATACACAGGTGCATAACATTTAAATAAATCCGGAATGCTGCAATAAGGTGTTTCTAAAATTAATTGTTGACAATCCTTTACAGATGCCAGTTGTGCAGCAATACCGGTACCAAATGATTTTCCAAAAATTATTATTTGGTTTACACTATACCTTGCGGCAGCCATTGTATATATTTTAGCTGCCTGCTGATAAAGTATATTTTCATTTCTTGAGCCAATACTTTTTCCAAAACCAGGGTAATCTTCCATCCACACTTCGTAACCATGTTTGGTAAAGTTTTCAGCAAATTTTGCATAGCGGCTGATGTTTCCTTTATTGCCGTGAAAATAGATAACTACTCCTTTGCGCACAGTATCAGCAGGTAAAAATTTTACAATACTGATAGTATCTGTATTATTAAATGGTATATCTGTTTCTTCAAAAGCCGTATTGAATTTGTATCGGTAATTTCTTGATAACTTAACCGGGTGAAACAAAAAATAATCCTGCAAAAAAAACAACGCTATGCCAATAAAGACATACAAAAAAAACAGACACTTTACCCACCTGAAAATTGTTTTTTTTTGTATGCTCATCATCTAAAAAATATTTTTTAATTTTTCTACAGAGTTATGGTGCAAGAATATCTCTTATAAAATTGTGGTATTCCGGAAAAGAAGGCAGGTTATTATGACCGCCTCCCTTAATGCGTATCAATGTTATTTTTTTTGGACTTAAAGCCTGTAATTTTTCGCTGTTACTGATTGGTATCAACCAGTCTTTTGTACCATGAAAAATATAGGTATGGCAATTTACTTTTGGTATCCACTTATCTGTACGCATGTGAAAACGCAGTACAAACTTCATGGGCAATATGGGCAAAAAGCGTTCTACTGCTTTTTTAAAACTAAAATAAGGTGCATCAAGAATCAAGTACCGGGGTTTGTTTTCGCTGGCAAGGTTTGCTGCAAAGCCGCTGCCAAGGCTTCTTCCATAAATAATCAGGTGATTTTCGTGATAGTTTGCAGACAGGGTATCATATACAAACTGCATGTCGTTATGCATATTTTTTTCGCTGCGCTTACCGGTGCTTTTACCAAAGCCCCGGTAATCTACCAACACTACATCATACTGGTACCTGTAAAAATCTTTCGCGTATTTTGCCCAGCCTTTTATACTTCTTGAATTACCATGAAAATACAATATCAGCCCCAGTGGTTTTTCAACATAAAAATGAAGGCCATTGATGCGGACACCCTCATCCACTTCAAAAAATAGTTCATTAAATGGAGCATCGTATTTATATTTAAAATCCTGGTGAAGTTTTTCTGGTTTAAAAATAAAACGCTCCTGCACCAAATACGCCACTGCCAATAAAACAAGGTAACCGATGATGATATAGATTATGGTGGAAGACAAGTGTTGGTTGTTTGGTTAATAATTATTACTCGAATTAGAAAACATTGATTACACGAATTTTTTTTGTACTGGATTGTTATTTCTATATCTGTAAACTAAAAATATTCGGCCCAATTTGATGCTAAATTGAAAATAAAACTTGATGATTACAATTTACACTCATTCTAAGTTTTTTCCTTTTAACCAATTACTCATACCAGTTTTGGGAAATTCCTGCCAATATTGGCGTTGC
>JAYTTI010000068.1:0-1998 GCA_043745405.1 Ferruginibacter sp.
CCAGCCCGAACCATTACCATGTCCGAGCCATGGTGTATTACGATCTGATGAAAATGCAATCCATTTTCCATCCGGTGACCAAGAGGGGTGAAAAAAACCATCCGGTTTTGTCAGGTCTCCTTGTATTTCAGATTTGCCCGTCAACATAACTAGTTTCTTAGTCTTTATATCCAGTATCCAAATGTTTGTAGTGTGGCTTTGTCTTGTTGACACAAACGCTAGCATAGATCCGTTTGGGGATATAGCTGATTGGTCATCCAGGGCAGGGCTATCAGTTAATCTTTCCAGTGCACTACCATCCGGATGTACTCGATAAATATCGGCCTGACCCAAGCCTGTTCGTTCTGAAGTGAATGATATCCATTGCCCATTTGCAGAATAGGAAGCATGATAATCAAATCCAGATTTAGATAAAAGAGGGTGTTCGCCTGTGCCGTCCGCATTAGCGACAAAAAGCTCGGCGCTGGAAGGTCCGACCCTATTCATTAATAATATTTGTTTTTTGCCAGTAATGATATTTTGAGCTATACAGCAAATAGTAAATGCCGAAAGAAAAATTGACGTTAATACCAGAACTTTTAGGCTTTTCATAATTTTTTATTTTTTATTTATTATTTGGTCAATCACCCTGGGTACGTACCCATTAATAAATTAACAGACTTTAAACGATTTGTTGTCAGTAAATCGACCATATCAAGATAATAATCGACCATTTGAAGATTCATGGAGAATTTGTTGCAAATCAACTGTCTTTTTTATGCAGATCCGTTTTATCGGGAAAGACGGTAAAATGGTCGTTAAATCGTTTAACATAGTCGATTTATGGTCAATTAAGCTTCCATAACTCGTAATATTGAATAAGATGTTCTATATGTTTATGGCTAAATCTTTGTTTCGTAAAAATGCAGACCTATTGGTTCATATCCTTGCGTGGGCATTGCTTGCTTTCATTGTACTGTATTACCATCCTACTACATGGGGAATTGAGCTACCGTTAAATTTTTGGCTTAAACAAGTTTTCTTATTAGGGATATTGATAGCTATCTTTTATTTCAATATAAGTTTTTTAATCCCTAATCTGTTAGAAAAAAGAAACAACCGTATACTCTATATTATAGCAATATTGGTATTAGTCGTTGCAGCGACAGTGCTAAACAGCATTTCGAATAAAGTTTTTGATGTAAGTAATGTAATGGCAACAAGGGCGATTGCATCTATACAATCGAATCGAAAAACCGTTGGGTTTCCCTTCGAAACGTTTATACCAACTGTTATCTTGCTGTTAATCGGCTTTGGAACAACCATCAGTTTTATCCGTAAATGGCAGTCCGAAGTTTTGTTGCGGCAAAAATACGAGCAGGAAAAAGTTTCATCTGAACTTTTATTTTTAAAAGCACAGATTAACCCTCATTTTTTTTTTAACACGCTAAATAATATTTACTCATATACCCTTACGGATGGTGACATTGCAAGAACGGCAATCACTAATCTTTCAAAAATGATGCGATACGTTTTATATGATTCCCAAAACGGTCAGGTTTTTTTAAGCAAGGAACTTAACTTTTTAAACGATTACATTGAATTAATGAAATTGCGCCTGACAGAAAAGACCATGATTAAATATGAATTTCCCGAGCAAATAAAAGAGGCTATACTTTCGCCTATGTTATTCTTGCCGCTTGTTGAAAATGCTTTCAAGCATGGTACAAGCAATGTGGAAAATGGTTTCATTATTGTAAAATTGTACCAACGAGAAAATGAGATCGAGTTAATGGTGAGAAATACGGTTTTTGGCAAGCAAAGGCAGAACGTGGAAACTAGTAATGGAATAGGCTTGGCAAATACGCAACGGCGGCTTGATTTATTGTATCCTGGCAAATATGTTTTAACTACTGGCATTAATACAAATAGTGAATATGAAGTAACGTTAAAACTTTTTACGAAATGATTATTGATTGCATAGCTGTGGATGATGAGCCACCTGCCTTAAAACTGTTG
>JAYTTI010000069.1:0-1992 GCA_043745405.1 Ferruginibacter sp.
TGTGTTGCATCATAAAGTAATTATTTTGAATGTTGAATGATAAATTTTAAATGTAGTAAAAGAGAAAATAGCTTTTAAAATTTTTACGAATTAAAGTTAACTGCACAAATCTAAAAATAAGGCCGCAGATTTCGCTGAGTATCTAAAGTAATTCTGCGAAATCGATGGCGGAGGAGCATTAATTAGTAGTTAATAGTTAATAATGGAAAGCATTTTAATTCATTATTAACTATTAACTATTAATATTAATTACTAACTATTTATTTATTCCCTCTACCAAAATATAGTGTACAACGCAGTTAGGATGCCACAAACTATCAGTACCCCAACAGTAAATGCCGGACTAAGTTTAAACATACTCTTGTCTATCTCCAGCCCATTTGCTTTAACACCCCGTTTGTTATCTATATAACTTATCAGGGCCATTCCAGCAATACATAAAACAAATACAAATCCCATACGATCCAAGAATGGGATTTCATAAACACCCATGTCGTTTTTTGCCGCAAATCCCATTGGAGCTAAAAAGGCAAGATCCATTATTTTAGGTAGGAATTTGAAAAACACAGAAAACGCAAAACCGCCAACTGTTGCAAATAAGGCAGCATTGGAAGTTGTTTTTTTCCAAAAGAATCCTAAAATAAACATGGCAAAAATACCGGGAGAAACAAATCCTGTATATTCTTGGATAAATTCGAATCCTCCTTTTTTATCTATACCCATAAATGGCGCGATTACCACACCAACGATCAATGCTACTACCACAGAGATTTTTCCGATCCATACTTGCTTTTTTTCATCTGCTTCGGGATTGATTTTTTTCTTATAGATATCCAAAGTAAAAATAGTAGCAATACTATTTGCTTTACCTGCCAGTGAAGCAACTACTGCAGCAGTAAGTGCTGCAAAGGCAAGTCCTTTCAATCCGGGCCCTAATAAATTAAGCATAACAGGATAGGCATTGTCTTGAACCAACTCTCCATTCACCATCATTTCTTGTTGAAAAGCCCCTTCTTTGTATAATACATAAGCTGCAATACCCGGTAAAACCACAATGACAGGCATTAGTAATTTTAAAAATGCAGCAAATAAAATACCACTTCGCGCTGTTTTTAAATCAGCACCCAGTGCACGTTGTGTGATATATTGATTACATCCCCAATAATTTAAATTTACAATCCACATACCTCCCAATAAAACAGTTAGCCCTGGCAAACTCATATAATTTGAATTGTCTTGTTTCAAAATCATATGAAAGTGGTCATTGGCCTTATTTGTAAGCAATTGGAGACCATCAAAAACACCCGTACCACCAAATTTTTCAGAAACCATGGTAAGGGCTAGATAGGTGGTTGCCAATCCACCTACAATTAAGAAGAATACTTGAATTACATCGGTATAACCTATCACTTTCATCCCGCCTAAGGTTATGATCACTGCAAAACCAGCCAAAAATATCATACATAAAAACAAGGGCAGACCGGAAATAGCATGTATGGCTAATGCCCCAAGGTATAAAATGGAGGTTAGGTTAACTATAACATATAATAACAACCAGAATACAGCCATAATCATAGCTACGGTACTGTTATACCGCTGGTTGAGAAACTGCGGCATTGTGTATATTTTGTTTTTCAGATAAACAGGAATAAAAAAGATTGCTACAATCATTAAAGTAGCCGCAGCCATCCACTCATAAGTAGAAATGGCGAGACCCATTTTAAAGCCGTTACCGCTCATACCTATCATTTGCTCAGCGGAAATGTTAGAAGCAATTAAAGAGGCACCAATAGCCCACCAAGTGAGTGATCCCTCAGCTAAAAAGTAGTCGTGCGATGCAGTAATTGTGGCTTTTTTCTTTTTATGATATACCCAATAACCATAACTAGCCACTATAACAAAGTAAAAAAGGAAAACAATGTAATCTGCTGTTTGCAATGATTTCATAATGGCGGGGATTGGGGGTAATGATTAGTTAAGAGTTAATAGTTA